>NZ_MSMP01000021.1 GCF_001936575.1 Tenacibaculum agarivorans | reverse complement strand
TATATTTTCTCTCCTTTGCCTTGATGCAAAGGAGCAAAAATCAAGACTGAAATGATAAGAATTTTAAAATACTACGACATCTCCAGCCACAGATGAAAAGAACTCGCTAATGCTCAAACAGCTTTTCATCTTTCAGCCAACCCTGCTGCCTTGATTTTTAAAAATTCTTATCAATAGGTCCTTTTTCAATAACATGTCATTATAGCTGTTTCACAAAATTTTTGTCGAGGGTCTTCTTGAACTGACAAAAAAGTTTATCCAAGATTCATGTTAAAATAAGGAAATAGATAATAATTCTTCACAAAAAAAGAAATCTCCTCCCATTAAACAATCTATATTTAATACAGGAATACATAAAAGAATAAGGAAGAAAACATCGATTGCAAGTAATACAAATTCCCTTTGTTTAAAATGCTTTAGCACATCTGCTAAAAAGATAACAACTAAAATTGATAATATAAAAAACAATACAATAGCAATCCCTAACCCAACGTCAGTTGGATGTTCTTTTTTGTGATTTTCTGCAAACACCAATTGTGCATATACATACAAGCATAATAAAGGAATTACTATAACTAATAGCTTTCTAATAACGTATAGTATCAATTTCTTCATGGAAAACCTAGGTAAGGAGTTTATTTAATTCATTATACTAATACTTCTTTTCATACTCTTGCTTTCCTCTTTTATAATTAGTTTCTCTGGTAACATCTTGATTTTTATTATAGTATTTCCAAACTCCGTTTTTTATATTATTGGCATAGCTTCCCTCAGAAAATAGTTTTCCATCACTTGAGTATATTTTTTCTAAACCATGCTTTTTACCATTTTTATAGGTTGTTATTCTTTTGCTAGTCACGTTAAATTCCCATACGCCATTACGTCTGCCATCCAAAAAATTTCCCTTCATTGTTATTTGACCATTATCATCATAATGAATATGCTCTCCGTGCAATTTTCCTTTTTTGTAATGTCCAATAAATTTAGGGTTACCATCCTCGTTATTGTCCAATCTATATTTTAATTTCCCTTCTTTATAAGTCCACTTAGACTTTAAAGTTCCTGTATTGTAATACTCTATTTTATCACCTACAGTCTTTCCCTCTTTTTGAGTTATTTCCTTTTTTAATTGCCCATTATCATAATATTCTCTTTTTCGATAATGATTCGAACTAAAGTATTTTTTGATCCAAACAGGAGTATTCTCTTCATTCACTTCTTTCCATGTTCCTGAAGGTTTTCCTTTTGTAAAAAACTTAGTAACTGTATAATATTCTGAAGTAGATACTTTTCTTATTCTCGCTACCCATTTTCCAACCTTTAAACCATTTTCATAATGTTCCGTGCTTACTTCATTTCCATTAAAATCATAACCTTTAACCACTCCATTCAAAGTTCCTTTCTCATAAGTAGTTTCCTTCTTCACTTTTCCATTTACATAATAATCTTTTACTACTCCATATAAAAAACCTTCTTTATAATATTCAACTTTTACTAACGCTCCGTCTTTATTAAAATCTTTACGTTCACCTTCTAATTTTCCTTCTTTTACATTGATTTCAGAATACCTTCCGTCATAACTTGTTGCTATTTTATAATGTCCATTTAGCGCTTTATCATCAGCATCTCTATACAATGTTTGTTTACCGAATTTGGTTGTTAAAACATTTACCCATTGTTGTCCATTGCAATTAATATAAATGAAATAAAAAATTGAAAAGAAAAATATACCCCTACTATTCATAAAATTCTCTTTTTAAATTATTACGGTTAAAACTACACCGCTTCTTTCTGTTTCAATATTCACAATCTATATTTGCTTTTTATAAATCTATTTTTGTTAAAACACAACGGTTTACTATAGTATTGCTCTTTAGTTTTTTTATTTTTGATTGCAAAACATTTAAAAAAGCAAACAACGATGAAATACTTACCTATTAATAAAGACTTGTTCATTAAGAATCGTAAAAACTTTATGGCTCAAATGAAGCCTAATAGTTTAGCCGTTTTCAATTCTAATGATATTTATCCTGTAAGTGCGGATTCTACTTTACCTTTTGAGCAACATAGAGATATTTTCTTTTTAAGTGGTGTAGATCAAGAGGAAAGTATTTTAATAGTTTACCCAGATTGTCCTAAAGAAAATTTACGAGAAATCTTATTTCTAAGAGAAACCAATGAACATATAGCGGTTTGGGAAGGAGAAAAATTAACCAAAGAAAAAGCTTTTGATACAAGCGGAGTAAAAACTGTTTTTTGGTTACAAGATTTGGAAAAGGTTTTAGCGGAATTAATGGCTTATGCTGAAACGGTTTACATCAACACTAATGAACATTATAGAGCAAAAATAGAAACAGAAACTCGTGAAGCTAGATTCACAAAATGGTTATTAGCTAAATATCCAGCACATTCTGTAGCTAAAAGTAATCCTATTTTACAACGTTTACGATCAGTAAAAAATCAAATAGAAATTGACCTAATGCAAAAAGCTTGTGACATTACTGAAAAAGGGTTTAGAAGAGTGTTAGATTTTGTGAAGCCTGATGTTTGGGAATATGAAATTGAAGCTGAATTTGCACACGAATTTTTAAGAAATAGATCAAAAGGATTTGCTTACACACCGATTATTGCCAGTGGTAAAAATGCAAACGTATTACACTATATTGAAAATAATCAACAATGTAAAGATGGCGACTTAATTCTTTTCGATGTTGCTGCAGAATATGCTAATTACTCTAGTGATATGAGTAGAACAATTCCTGTTTCTGGTCGTTTTACTGACAGGCAAAAAGCGGTATATAACGCAGTAAATCGTGTGAAAAATGAGGCTACAAAAATGTTAGTGCCAGGTGCTATTTGGTCAGATTATCATGTTGAAGTTGGAAAATTAATGACTTCTGAGTTATTAGGTTTAGGTTTATTAGATAAAGCTGATGTTCAAAATGAAGATCCAAGTTGGCCAGCGTATAAAAAATACTTTATGCATGGTACATCGCACCATATTGGTTTAGATACTCACGATTATGGTTTGTTACACGAACCAATGCAAGCTAATATGATATTTACGGTAGAACCTGGAATTTATATTCCTGATGAAGGTTTTGGTATTCGTTTAGAAGATGATGTTGTTATCCAAGAGCAAGGAGAACCTCTAAACTTAATGAAGAATATTCCTATTGAAGCAGAAGAAATTGAAGAATTAATGAATCAATAAAATGAAGAGAAATTGACCCAAGTATACATGTGTTTTACATTTTTATTCTTGGGTCTAGCTTCTCTAATAAAATGTTTCTACGCATTAAAATGTGCTAAAACTTGAGTTCTGTAGTTTCCTCCAATAGGAACTTCTATCTTGTTTATCTCCACATCATGTTTTGTATATGCAGTAATTTTTTGAGTGTTTACAATGTAGGAACGATGTGTTCTTATAAACCGACTGTCTAAACTATTTTCAAATACAGAGATTCTATGTTTTATAGTATGTGATTCATTGGACAAATGTATCCTGATATAATCTTTTAAACTTTCTATATATAACACTTCACTAAACAAGATTTTAATCTGCTTTTTTCCTTTAGATATAAAAATGAAATCGTTAGTTACTACTTCCTTCGTTCTGGGTAATGTGCTTGGAATTATTTTTTGAGTTTCTACAAATTTTTGAACCGCTTTAAAAAAACGTTCAAACACAATAGGCTTTAGTAAATAATCTATGGCGTTTAATTCAAAGCCTTCAATGGCATAATCTCTGTACGCTGTAGTAAAAATTACAGCGGGTTTATGATGTAAATTTTTAAAAAAATCTGTGCCTTTTAATACTGGCATTTCAATATCTAAAAACAAAAGGTCAACTTCATTTTCATTCAATACTTCTATGGCTTTTATAGCACTTTCACATACAGCTACTATCTCGAAATTAGGTAATTGCTCCACATAAGCTTCTAATAGCTCCCTAGCTAATTTTTCATCATCAATAATTACACATTTATACTTCATCTGTCATTATTTTAAGTGCTACTGAAAACCAATCATCCTTATCTTCTATAACAAGTTCATAATTTGATTTGTAAATTAAATCTAGCTGTTTTTTTACATTTTTAATACCTATAGCATCTTTAGTATTTTTAATACAAGTTGTTGGTTTCGTGTTTTTAATATGAAAATGAATTTGATTTTTTTCTGTTTTTAGGTCTATAGAAATCGTTGCTTTTGTTAATTCTTGGCTTACCCCATGTTTAAACGCATTTTCAATAAAAGTAAGTAGTAACAGTGGTGCTATTGTAACTGTCGTTTCTATTTGATGTGTAAATGAAATTTGTACTCGATCGTCATATCTAACTTTTTCTAAAGTTAAATAGTTTTCTATCAGTTCAATTTCTTTAGCAATAGGTACAAATCGATCATTGCAACCGTATAACGTATAATCTAAAATTTCAGATAGCTTTTGAATAACCAACATGGTCTTTTCTGACTTTTTATACGCTAGTGCATATAAATTATTTAGTGTATTGAATAAAAAATGTGGGTTTAATTGATTTTTTAATACTGTTAACTCTGCAATTTTTTTCTGCTCGTTTAACTTTGTGAGTGCTTGTTGTTTTCTATAAAAACGAATTGCTAGTAATATAAACGTAGGCTGTACTACATAATTAGATACCCATAAAAATTGTTTGAGCTGAAATATTCTCCCATAAAAAGAATGGTCAGATAACTTTGATAAATAATTTTTATAGGTTACTGGGTAATTAGGCTCTAGGTAATTTATTTTTACTACTGTACAACTAACATAAGTGATAAGTAATAGTAGTGTTGCACTTAAAAAAAAGAGTCCCTTTTTATCTGTATTTAAAAATTTAGGAATGAAAACAAAAATGATGCTTGTAGCTACTATAAATTGAAAAACAATACGAATACTATAAGTAATTAATACTTCTTGTGTGCTTGAATAATACCAACTCGAAGTAGTGGCTGTAAATACAAAGAATACAACCCAAAATAAAAAATAACTGATAACTGGATGTTGTATATGTTTTGCTATTTTCTTCAAAAAACCATTTTTAAGTCCTTAAAAATACAATTCTTATACTCCTAAAAAACGATTTGTAGCCGTAACTTTAATTATAGTAGACATAATCTTCAATTTCGTAGACAAATTGATAAAGCATCGCAAAATCAATTTATAACATCTTGTTTCCTCTTTCTATCTACACTTCCAAAAACACATATGTAATTCCTACACTTTTGCTGAAAAAGTTTATTACATATGAGACAAATATTACATATTCTATTTTTATTATATACTTCTTTATCCATAGCACAGAACTATACAGTAACTGGTAAAATAGTAGATAAAATTACACAAGAGTCGATTCCTTATGCATCTGTAGTTATCAAAGATTTAGATAATACTATACTTACTGGTGGTATTACCAATGATGATGGAATATTTACCATTTCTAAGATAAAAAAGCAAACTATAATTTTTGAAGTACAGTTTGTAGGATATAAAAACCACTCTAAAGAAATACAATTCACAACAAAAAAGACGGACTTGAACACTATACTTTTAGAAGAGGTTGCCGAAAGTTTAGAAGAAGTAGTAGTTGTTGCTGAACGCTCTACAATTGAACAAAAAATTGATAGAAAAATAATTACTATTGGAAAAGATTTAAGTACTGCTGGCGCTACTGCCTCTGATATCATGGGAAATTTACCATCCGTTAGCGTAAACCAAGATGGAGAAATTGCCTTAAGAGGAAATGAGAATGTGAGAGTATTAATAGATGGAAAGCCTACCAATATTGAGGCTTCTCAATTATTACAACAAATTCCATCATCCTCTATCAAAAAAGTTGAGTTGATTACTTCTCCTTCTGCAAAATATAATCCTGAAGGTATGAGTGGAATTATTAATATTATTTTACATAAAAATGTAAAAACTGGTTTTAATGGAAATGTAAATTTAGGGATAACGCAAGGCAGAAAAACTCGATTAAATGGTGCTCTAGGACTTAATTATAGAACAGGAAAATTTAATATTTACGCTAACTATGGAACTGCTTCTGGAGAAAACACATTACAAGGGACTATAGAGCGCTTTACTGAAGATTTTGAACAATCTCAAAGTAATATAGTTGACAATAATTCACATTTAGTAAAATTAGGAATCGATTTTTACATTAACGACTATAATACTTTATCTTTCTATACCAATCAAAATAAATTTATACAAAACCTTTCTGCTGATTTTGATGTTCGTTTTTTTAATAATAGTAACAACAACTATGGTCAGTTCTATGCTTTTGAAAAAAATAACTATACTGAAACTTACAATCTTGATTACAAATTAGATTTTAATACTAATGGTCATTATATTGAATTTGAGGCTGACTACAATAGTTTTGATAGTGAAAACAATACTTTCTTTTTGTTTTCTGGTAATACCGTAAATCAAGATTTTTTAGATGACATTTTTGATGATAGAACTAATCTTACTTTTAACTTAGATTATGTATACCCTATTTCTGATCGTACTACGTTAGAACTAGGTCTAGAATCTAGAACACGAAAAACTGATAATATATATAAAACTACTAGTGCAAGTTTTAATAATTCTACTTTTATTTACGATACTGATATCCAATCTTTTTATGCTACTTTTCGTCAGAATTTAAAAAAATGGTCCTATCAAATTGGTGCACGTTTAGAAAATTATACCGTTAATGCTTCTTTTGATGCAGTAAATGAAAGTTTAGAAACATTTAACGATGAAATCTTTAGCATTTATCCTTCTGCTTTTTTAAAATATACACCTGATGAATCACAAAAAAATTCCTATCAGCTTAGTATATCTAGACGTGTAGATAGACCTTCTTTTGGTCAAATAAATCCAATAAGAGCTTTTAATACACCCATATTAATTGCCATAGGAAACATGCGATTAAATCCTCAGTTTACCAATTCAATAGAATTCAATTACACTAGAAAATTAAACAAAGGAAGTCTTACTTTAGGTACATTTTATAGAGAAATAGAAGATGAAATTAATAGGATAGTTTATTTTGATCCTAATGATATTTCAAAACTAGTCCTTGATTATGACAATTTTGATCGAAACCAAGCTTTTGGTTTTGAATTGTCTGCAAATTATAAACCTTTAAAATGGTGGAGTGTTACTACTAGTTTTGATATCTACTCTAGAGCTCAAAAAGGAACTATACTAGGCGAAAAGGTTGCCGTTCAAAACACAGCTACTAATTTTAAAGTAAATCATAATTTTAAGGTTTTCGACAACACTACATTTCAAGTATTTAGTTTTCTCTCCGGACCACAAAAAGTATTACAATATGAATTAAAGAGTAATTACTTTGTCAATTTAGGTTTACGCCAAAGTTTTGCCAATAAAAAAGGTACTTTAAGCATCAACTTTAATGATATTTTTAGAACACAACGATTTGCTTTTGAAAGTTTTAGAACAGTTATTCAAAGAGGGGACTTACGAAGAGATTCTCAAGCCATTTATTTAGGACTTTCTTACAAATTTGGTGTAGGAAAAAACAAAGCATTAAAACGTAAAAAAAGAGATAAAAACGAAAAGAGAGGTGGTCTTCTTTAAAAAATAGAATATTCTTCAATGAAGAATTTAAAGTAAACTTTACTATTCAATCCCTAAAGTTTGAGTTAATCAATGCTCTTGAAGTTTAATAGCTTCAAGAGTTTTTTTATTTAAGAATTACTTTCTGATTTTAAATTAACTTTCTACACAGCATGAATTATCAGCACACTGACAATACTTTTGATTATACAGGTGTAAAGCAACTAAGCTTAATGAAGGTATGTATATACTTTCTTCTGGTATATGCACCCAATTAAAGTGCTCATTAACAATTACAAAAAACAGTAGACCCCAAAAAAACCATAGTACATACTTCATCCAATTTTTAGTTGTTGTTTTTACTGATGCTTTTATAGCAAAAAAAGAAATGGCTAAAAATAAAATGTCAATACTTCTCCACCAACTAGGCACGCCCTCAGCTTCACAACAAGCTAATGAATGTGACTGTACAATAAATAAAAATGGTGTAAAAATACAATGGATTAAACATAAACTACTTGAAAAAGCCCCTACAACATCCGATTTTCGCTTTAATAGCATTGATTTTTTATTTTTATATAATTTTGGGCAACAAATTTACGTCAATTATTTTATTGCAACAAGGTTGTCTTACTTTTACTATAAATCAAACCCTTACCTCTTCTTATACTCAAAACGATTTTCCTTCATAGTAACAATTGATTTGTTTTCTGAACTATTAAGTAATTAACCTATAAAATTTTAATTATGATTAAAAACATTTCAAATCTTGGAAAAGTATTAGACAAAAAAGGATTACAATCTATTAATGGTGCTTTTGGAAAATTAGATTTAGAATCTTGCTCTGCAGGAAACTGGTGTCCTTACAATCAAATATGTAAATGTGACGACAATGCTTGTACTTCAGGTAAATGCATACCTGCCTAATCTAAACTTCAAAATCGTTTAATTTCTCCTATTAAACGATTTTGAAGTTTCCCATTTTAACCACTCTATATAAGTCATTGGTCTTTATTTTTGCATTATTTACATAACTAAAAATTTAAACTCTCTTGTTTTTATTAATTTTGTAGTATGGGAGTTATTAGAAAAACGAAAGCAATAAAGACTTTATTAAATATTTTTGAAAATAATCACGCTGCCGTACTCGCTACTAATTTAGTTACACAACTAAAGGATGAGATGAATAAAACTACGGTATACCGAGCATTAGATCGATTAGAAGAAGATGGAATTGTGCATTCTTTTTTAGGTAGTGATGGATTAAAATGGTATGCTAAATGTACTAGCTGCACTTCAGATCATCATCACGATGTACATCCACATTTTCAATGTAATATTTGTAAAAAAGTTACTTGTATACCTTTAGATATTAACATCCCTTCTATAGAAAACTACACAATAGAAAAAACGGCTGTTTTTTTAACTGGCAAATGTAAAGATTGTATAGCTAATTAAACTCTAAATCATCATTAGTATTAAATTCTTTATCCTCTCCTGCGGAAATTAATATATAAGAATTCTCAAGAGTTTCATATTTAAAAATAGTTCCCCAACCATCGTTACATAAATCTTTTCGCATAGGATTTCCTCTTTTTATGATTTCTAATTGATCAGGATAGCTACCTGAAAACTTTTTTTCTTTCTCTAGTAATTGTTTGATTTTAACCACTTTTTTTTCAGTGTCATTTTTCTCATTTCCAAAATGAAAAAATCTAAGACTTATGGATACTACTATCCATAGTAACAAAGCATAACCTCCTAAAATGGCAACTCTGTTATAAGGAGATATCATTTTTTTTCTAGGTAAACCTTTTTCCTCTTCTAATTTTCTCCGTTTTTCTCTTTTACTTCTAAAGAAAAACTCTTGAATATCTAAAGCTATAGTGCTAAAAAGACTTAAAATTTCAGCTATAAATTCTAACATAATAACAATTTTTAATTTTACTTTCCAATTCAATAATAGCTATTTTTGTTGACTTATTATGGAACATAATATTAGTTTTAAACATATCAACAAATTAGCAATTCCTGCATTAATCACTGGTATTGCAGAACCATTGCTTTCTACCACAGATTTAGCTATAGTGGGAAACATAAAAGAAAATGCTACTGAAAGTATTGCAGCTATAGGTATTGTAGGCGCTTTTTTATCAATGTTAATTTGGGTATTTGGACAAACTCGTAGTGGAATTTCTTCCATTGTTTCTCAATATGTAGGTGCAAAAAAACTAGATGAAATTAAAAGTCTTCCTGCTCAAGCTACTGTAATTATTGTATTAGCTAGTATATTAATTTTAGGACTAAGCTATCCATTTGCAAGGGAAATTTTTCAATTTTATAATGCTTCAGGACAAGTTTTAGATTATGCTGTTGATTATTATAAAATACGAGCTTTTGGATTTCCATTTACCTTATTTACAATTGCTGTTTATGGAACTTTTAGAGGCTTACAAAACACTTTTTATCCTATGATTATTGCCATTGTAGGTACAATAGTCAATATTATTTTAGATTTAATTTTTGTCTATGGAATAGACGGTTATATTCCAGCTATGCATATTCAAGGAGCAGCATATGCCAGTGTAATAGCTCAAATACTAATGGCTTTAATTGCTGCAATACTTCTATATAAAAAGACAACCATTTCTTTACGGTTTAAACTACCTTTCCATAATGAAATTCCCAGATTTATTACCATGGTATTAAATCTATTTATTAGAACAATAGCATTAAACACAGCTTTATATTTTGGAACGTCTTACGCGACTGCTTATGGAAATGAATATATAGCCGCCTATACCATTGGTTTAAATTTGTGGTTAATGGGCGCTTTTATTATGGATGGATATTCATCCGCAGGAAATATTTTATCTGGAAAATTATTAGGAGCAAAAGCATATACTACGCTACTTAAATTAGGAAAGCAACTTATTATATATGGCGTTTTATTAGGAATTGCTATGGCAATTATTGGTTTTATAATCTATCAACCTCTTGGAAAATTGTTTACTAAAGAAGCTGAGGTATTATCTGTTTTTTATGAAGTGTTATGGGTAATCTTATTGATGCAACCTTTTTGCGCTATCGCTTTTATTTACGATGGTATTTTTAAAGGCTTAGGAGAAATGAAATTTTTAAGAAACCTTCTTTTAGCTACCACGGCTTTAGTTTTTGTACCTATTCTCTTATTTTTTGATAATTTAGATTACAAATTATATGCTATTTGGATTGCTTTTTTTGGTTGGATTATTGCTCGTGGATTGCCTTTAATCATTAAGTTTAGAAGTAAGTTTTTAACCTTAGCTAAAAACGGGTAAAACTCTAAAAAAGTTAAACCCGCTTTTTAATTTATCTATATAAAACTTTAATGTTTATTCAATCACTATCTTTTTTCTATGGACTGTTCCTTCTTCAGAAATAAATTGAAACATATGAATTCCTTTAGAGAGTCCTGTTAATGATATTGTTGCACTAGCTTTTTCTTTGATCTCTATATTTTTAACAACAGCTCCTAACACATTCAGTATAGAAACGTTTCCTGTAACCTTTTCTTTAAAACTACAATTTATATGATCTTTAGCTGGGTTAGGCCAAACTTTAGTGATGAATACTTCGTTAAATTCTTTTTGGAATTCTTTGGTGAAATCAGCAATCCTATTAAAAGTCCTATTAGATTTAGTAACCAAGCTAACCTCGTCAATATAGCCATCATTAGATCTACCACTATTTCTTTGACTCAATAATGATACTCTAATTTTTCTTGTTCCTTTGGGAGCTATTCTCTCATTTTGTACTACCTCCCAACTACTACGATTGCTTCTCCAACCTGAATCAAAAGTTGCCAATACAACATTAGTATCATTTCTATATTCTACTTTAATTCTACCAGCATCTCTTCCTGAATATGATCGAATAAATCCACGAAGTAAAAATGATTGAACTCCTGCATCAATTGCATTTGCATAACTTCTGACGTCTACATCTTGATACATTTCTCCTGAACTCGTATTGCCTAAATAAAAGATATAATTTCCATCTTTAGCTGAAGGATATCCTCCTTGGCCTCCTCTAACTCGTTTGCTATTTCCTGAAACTTGAATCCAATTATTTAGATTACTTTCTTCAGCACTTGGTTGATTTAGTAAATTGTTTCCGTACATTGAGTTATCATTATCGTCACTACCATCATCGCCTGAATTTCCATCTGGTAAATCATACGTTACCATAACTGCTCTATGATCGCTAGTATATCCGTTAAGTGTTAATTCTGCTTCATCATTTCTAGGACCAAATCTAACTGCTTGTTTAGCAATTACGTTATTTCCTCTATGATATACAAAATCGATTCTATCATACACTTCATTTGAAGATCTAATCGGTGTCCATGTGTCTCCAGGATTTGATATTTCGTTTGGATATACTGACCTCCAAGAATCTTTCATTCCAATATTTGTAACTTTTGTACTTGCAGGCCATGCTACTTTTATAGCATGTAATCCAGCATTAGCAGCACGAACTGTCCAATCTAAATGACTTGGTTCGTTAAAATCTCCTAGTAAAAACACTGGTGCGTTGGTTGGGGCTTCGTTTTCAATAGTAGTAATTAACCTTGTCACCTCAGCTCCTCTTGTTCTATTTGCAGAATTAATAGCTGCTGTTTCACTTCTAATATTTCTATCTCTTATTTCATAAGGTTCATAAGGATATGATGTTAGATGTACATTAAATACATATACCTTTACTCCATCTGGTAAAGTAATCTCTACTCCTGAAGAATTCGTATCAGTAATTGGATATCTAGAAATAATAGCTGCGCTATTACTCATTGCATAGTGATAAAATCCTAGAGAAGAAGCAACACTTCTAGAAGCACCAAAAGATTCTTGTAACCCAACAATATCTGCTTCGGAAGATCTGACAACATTTAACACGGAATTAGTACTAGTTGAATACAATTTATTAAAACTCATTACTTTTAAAGTATTCTGAGCATGTAAGAAATTAAGAAAAGATAGTGCAAAGACTATACATAGGAAGTTTTTTTTCATTTTAAATATATTTGGGTGGTTATATGAATAAGTTTCCAAATATATTTTTAGAAATTTTCGAAATTACTAAGTAAAAATTAAGCTAGCATTAATTAAAAAAGAGACTTACTATTAATGATAATAAAAAACTAACCTTTTTATAATCTTCAATATAAATTTTAATATTATGTATTGTAAAACCATCTCATTCCAATTAGATATTCTTCTCAAAAACAATCTTTTGTTGTCCACTTTCATTAGTGTACACCTGAACAATATCAAACCCATTTTTAATATTCAATAGCAACATCGGTTTGAATCGATTCATTGATTTGGTTCTTAATTTTGTGTACCCTCTTTTCTTTATTAATGTTTCTTGAGTAATTGCTAATTTTTGAGCTATTCCTTTTCTTCTATAATCAGGTAAAACACCACCTACCCAACTATAAAAAGTAGTTTCATTATATTGATATCCAATTTTAAATCCAACAGGTTTTTTAGTTTCATAAGCTATGATAATAATCACATCTTTTTTGGATTGAATTCTATCTATAAAAAAATCATGTAGTGCATCTTCAAAAATAGCCGCATACAAAAACAATAGTGTTTCCATGATTTTTGGGCTAGGAATTCCTTCAATAATTTTTATGCTTTTATGATTCATAATTTCTTAAAAAATAAAACTATTTTTGAATAAACAACTCAATAAATGACAACTACAACGAGACCTAACGGAA
The DNA here is from genome assembly GCF_001936575.1 of Tenacibaculum agarivorans. Taxonomy (GTDB): domain Bacteria; phylum Bacteroidota; class Bacteroidia; order Flavobacteriales; family Flavobacteriaceae; genus Polaribacter; species Polaribacter agarivorans. Next base: position 74,938 of record NZ_MSMP01000021.1, on the reverse strand, counting down.
GTTTATACACTAAAATAGAAAATAAAGTAGCAACTATCGAATTTGGACATCCTGCAAGTAATTCTTTTCCTAGTGAATTATTAGCTCGTTTAGCCAAAGAATTTGATCAATTGTCTGAAAATAATGATGTTTCTGTAATTGTATTACAATCAGAAGGAGAAAGAGCATTCTGTGCTGGAGCTTCTTTTGATGAATTAGTAGCTATTACCAATTTAGACGATGGTAAAGCATTCTTTTCTGGTTTTGCAAATGTAATTAATGCTATGCGTACATGTTCTAAACTTATTATTGGTCGTGTTCAAGGAAAAGTTGTGGGTGGTGGTGTTGGTTTAGCTTCTGCCTGTGATTATGTTTTGGCTACTGAAGCAGCTTCTATTAAACTTTCAGAACTTACTATTGGTATCGGTCCATTTGTAATTGCACCTGCTGTTGAGCGAAAAGTTGGTGTAAGTGGTTTAGCTGAATTAACTCTTGATGCTTCAAGTTGGAAAAATGCATATTGGGCTAAAGAAAAAGGATTGTATGCTAGAGTTTTTGAATCGATATCAGAGTTAGATAAAGAAGTGCTACTTTTTTCTGAAAAATTAGCTTCTTATAATCCTGAAGCTTTAGATGAAATGAAGAAAGCTTTATGGATAGGCACCGAACATTGGGATCAATTGTTATTAGAAAGAGCTGGAGTTACGGGGAAGTTAGTCCTCTCTGAATTTACTAAAAATGCATTATCAAAATTTAAAAAGTGATCACGATAGTTAGAACGGATGCTAAAAACGCCCATTTTATACAGTTAGTAAAAGAGCTTGATGCTTTTTTAGCTATTACCGATGGAGACGATCATGATTTTTATAATCAATACAACAAATTAGACCATATTAAATATGTTATTATTGGTTACATTGATGAAGTTCCTGTGGCTTGTGGTGCTATAAAACAGTTTGATGCCAAAACCATGGAAATAAAAAGGATGTTTACTTCAGAAAAATCTAGAGGTAAAGGTATGGCATCAAAAATTTTAGCTGAACTCGAAAAATGGGCTATAGAGTTATCTTTTGAACGATGTATTTTAGAAACTGGAATTCGACAAGTAGAAGCTGTTCATTTATATAAAAAGAATAAGTATTCTTTAATGGAAAATTACGGGCAATATGCTGGAATAAAAGAAAGTCTTTGTTTTGAAAAGAAACTGATTTAGTTATTCTTTTCAAAATATTCTGGTTTCCAAATTAAGTTGCCAAAAATAATTCTGAGTTTATCTTTAGGGTTTCTACATTTTTTAACCTCTTTCCAAATATTTATGTATTCAATACAATTAATTAGAATAGGATTATTGGTGTTTATATTTTTTGTTAGTCCATAAGTTACTTTTTCTTTCTCTCGCTCAAAAGTTCCAAATAATCTATCCCAGATAATTAAAATACCGCCATAGTTTTTATCTAAATACTTTTTATTAGAACCATGATGAATTCTGTGTGTAGAAGGCGTATTAAAAACCTCATCCAACCACCCTAGACTTTTAATATGTTCAGTATGTATCCACGTTTGGTATTGTGCTACTAAAACTAAACCAACAATAGCCTGAAATGGACTAAAACCAATTAAAATCATGGGTATAAGAAAAATCCATTCAAATAAACCTTCTACAAAACTTAATCGCATAGAAATAGTAAGATTATAATCTTCTGAAGAATGATGTACACTATGATGCGCCCATAAGATTCGGTGTTCATGTTCTAGACGATGCATCCAATAATAGGTAAAGTCTGCAACGAATATTGTTAAAATCCAAGTCCAAATATTCATTGGGATTTCAAGCGGTGATAACCATTGAAATGGAACTAATGCTACAATTCCTATACTTCCAATGATTGTTTTTTCTAGTAATTGATTGATTGTAAAAATTGCAATATTTGCTCCTGTATCTTTCCATCTTCGTTTTTTTGTGCTAAAGAAATCTATAACGGTTTCTATAAAAATAATACTCATATTGAACACAAAAAACAATCCGATATATTGTACGATTGAAGCATTTTCAAACAAATAAATTATTTCTTTCAATTTCATTTTTTACTCATTTACTTTTGGGTAAAAGTATTTTAAATCGAAAATTGTCGTTTGTCCATTTAGGACAATTATTTCACTGGAATATAAATCTCGGTAATCAGTTTCTCTTTTGGAGTTGTTTCCTCATCATTTACATAAAACTCAAGTGTAGGTTTATCTTCAAACTCTAATTTAACGTCTTTCATCCAACGCCCATAAATAGCTTTGTAGGTTTCAAAACAGCTTTCGTGGCTTCCTACATGAATGAATTTCGCATATTTTTGAGTAGATATTTCTTTTATTCTAAAAAATCCTTCTATTCTAATATCTTGATAGTTTTCTAATACAATTCCTGCATTATATCTGCATTGTATAGTATCCGTTATTTCGTCATCATCTAAAATTTCCCCTAGAATTACAGTTTTACCTGATAAAACTTTCTTTTTAAAAGCATAATTTATCAATGTATTCCAAGTTTTTTCTATCCCTTTACTATCTTGGTAAGAACCTTTATACTGTAGGTATAGTATTTTTAACTTTGGTAAAATTTCAATATTGAAGATTATAGTTTCAGCATTGTTATCTTCCTTATTTTGTATTAATTTTTCTGTAATTTCTTGTTGAATACGCTTTGAATTTCTGTATGTCGATGGAGAGTATTTGAAGTGTTTTTTAAATGCCTTGCTAAAAGATGCCAAATCTTTGTAACCAATATCTAGAGCTATATCGGAAATTTCTTCATCTGAATATTTTAAAAATTCAGCCGCTTTCTCTAATCTTTTTCTTTTAATAAATTGGCCAATGGTTTCGTGTTGTAGCGCAGTAAATATTCTATTAATATTTCGATAAGAATAAAAGGAAACATCTTCAATTTTTTCTGAAGTAATATTTGTTTTAAACTCAGTTTCTAAATACTCAACCAGTTTATGATATCTTTCGACTTGTGTGTTATTTGTATTCATTTTTTCTCTTCATAAAGCTATACATTTTTAATAAAAATACGTTTGTGTTTTCTTGACTTTATCTCTTAATGAGACTTTTTTATAAAATATCACCTTACAACCTACAAATAACTAGTGATAGCTATAAACTTTTAAATTAACGTATGCAGCGCTAGTAAATTAAAATTGTATTTTTGCAAAATATTTTAACTGAAAATGATGGGTGATAATATTATATTTCTTGGATTAGCATTAGCTGTTGGTATTGTATACTTTGTTAATAAGTACAGAAATAATAAAAAATACAGAAGAAAGTGAATACAATAAGAATAACAAAACGGTTTACTTTTGAAACCGCGCATGCTTTGTATGGTTATGATGGAAAATGTAAAAATGTGCATGGACATAGTTATAAACTTTCTGTTACTGTAATAGGTTCACCTATTGATGATACTAATCATGTAAAGTACGGAATGGTCATTGACTTTGGTGATTTGAAAAAAATAGTAAACAAAGAAATTGTTGATGTTTTTGATCATGCTACTATTTTCAATAAAAATACACCGCACTTAGAGTTAGCTGAAATTTTAAAAAAGCATGGGCACCATATAATATTAGTAGATTACCAACCTTCTAGTGAAATGATGATCCTTGACTTTGCAGAAAAGATTAAAGCTAAATTACCGGAAAATATACAATTACATTCTCTTAAGCTACAAGAAACTGAAAGCTGTTATGCTGAATGGTTTGCTAGTGATAATATTTAAAACAAATTTTAGGTAGGAAAAAAATATTTTGAGTTGTTATATGTTCACAAACAAAATACTTTTCAATGACTACCATAACTCAAAAATTTAAATCTTATCTCTATTATTTATGTGGATTGTTTTTACTCATTTCTTGCAATGATAATGCTGAAGACAATCTAGATAATACCAGTATTTCTTGTACAGATATTACCACTGAGATTTTTTTTAATTTCAATGGAGAAAAGATCACTTCTTTAGACTTTGTTGATAGTGCTATCGCTTATTTTCCTTTGGTTAAAGATGCTACTTCATACGAATGGACTGTGAATGGAAAACCTGTGGAAAATAAATTTACTGCAGATCTTATTAAAGAATTGCCGGAAGACATTATTAAATTAATTCCTGAAAAATTTAAAAATAGTGTTCAAATAACTTTTGATAGATTTACAGATGCAGAAGTTATACTTAAAGTTAAAACTCCCGAATGTACTGATGGTATTACAAAAACAAAAAGTTACATTAAAACTCCTGCTTTTAACGCTTGTGATGCTGGCGATTTCCACATGGATCTTACTAAAGATTTTAAAAATATTATTTTAAATCCTAAAGGAGTTTTAGGATTAATAAAAACTGAATGGAAAATAACTGCAGAAGATGGAACTTCTACTAAAAGTGATGTTGTACATAATTATACAACTACATTACCTAAAGGGATAGTTGAAGTAAGTTTAGATATTTCTTGGAGTGGTTTAAGTGATAAAACTAAAAATTGTACTGGATCAAACATCACTAGAAAAATTGTTTTTTCTGATGAGGTTTTAGCACAGTTAAAAAAAGATTTTGCAACAAATCCAATTAATCAGGTTTCATTACGTTTTACTAAAAACGATGATGGAACGTATACGCCCAAATACGCGTTTACCAAATAGAACTAATATTTAAGTAAAAAGGGCTATCGAAAAAAGTGTCATTATGGAAAATTTTAATTTTTCCTTTATTTCTTTCGGAATGACACTTTTTAGATAGCCTTATTTTATAATAGTTATGGAATTATTTACCATTAAATTCATTCATAGTATTCGCTAAACCTGCCGTTACAAAAGACTGAATAGCTTTTACACTTGTTGGAATTCGTTCGATTAATTCACTTTCTTCTTCAGCATTCCACTGGCCTAACACAAAATCTACTTGTCCTCCTTTTCTATAATCTGATCCTACACCAAATCTAAATCTAGGATAAGAACCCGTATTTAATTTATCTTGAATATCTTTTAATCCATTATGTCCTCCTGCACTACCTCTACCTTTAATTCTAATCTTACCAAAATCTATATTTAAATCATCAGTAATAACTAGCACATTTTCTATTAAAATATTTTCTTTCTTCATCCAATACAATACTGCTTTACCGCTTAAATTCATATAGGTATTAGGCTTTAAAACGAATACCGTTTTTCCTTTAATTTTTAAAGTAGCCACATCTCCTAGTTTTTCTGTTGAAAATGTTTCTTCATAATCTTTAACCAATGCATCTACTACTTTAAAACCAATATTATGTCGAGTATTGTAATATTTTTCACCAATATTACCTAAACCAACGATTAAAAACTTTTTCATTCTTTCCTCTTGTGTTTCTTGTTTTTTGCTAAAAAATCTTTCTAAAAAAGAATTAAGACTCATATGCTGTTTACTATTAGCTGCAAATCTAAGCTAAAAAGTAACATTCAATTCATTAATTCTAAAGAAGTAAAAGAGAGTTTGTTAATAAATATAATTCTTCTTAACATATGTTAATAATTAAATCATCGATGAAAATTCTTCATTCGTCGATAAAAAAATAAAACAGCGAAAGATCGTAGTATATTTATAGTATAATTGGTAAACAAATACAGAAAATATAGCCTAGGGGGCTATTACTTATTGGGACATAAAAAGCCGTCTAATCAGACGGCTTTTTATTGTTTATTAGTTATTTAATTCACTTTCCTTATAAATATTCATCTACATTCTATTCATTATAAGCTCGGAAAAGCTACCATTCAACGACTTTACACAGAAAATTAGAGGGTATTGATTAACTTTAGGTATGTAGAGAGTAGTTATGTATCTAAATAACAAGGTTTATAGTTCGGGGGGACTATCTGGTAATTTAGACACAAAAGGAGACCGCCGATGGCGGTCTTTTTATAAATATATAATTCTAGAAAAAAATTATAAATCAAATTGACTCCTTGCCCTAAAGGTAGTTCTGGGCATATAATCAATAGAATTCGTTTGAAGATTCGTATACATTTTCATGCATCAGAATCAGATTTTTACCTCTTTTATTATGAGTATCCATCTAAATTCAATTCATTGTAAGCTCACAAAAGCGACCATTCACCGACTTTTCTCTGAAAATTAGAAAGTATTGATTAATTTTAGGTATGTAGAGAGTAGTTATGTATCTAAATAACAAGGTTTAAGTTCGGGGGGACTATCTATCTGTAATTTAGACACAAAAAGAAGACCGCCATTGGCGGTCTTTTTATGAATATATAATTCGTAAACAATTACAAATCAAACTTGATTCCTTGCGCTAAAGGTAACTCAGTGGTATAGTTAATAGTATTAGTTTGGCGACGCATGTATATTTTCCAAGCATCAGAACCAGATTCTCTACCTCCTCCAGTTTCCTTTTCTCCTCCAAAAGCACCACCAATTTCGGCTCCTGAAGTACCAATATTTACGTTAGCTATACCACAATCCGAACCTGCATGAGATAAGAATCGTTCTGCTTCACGAAGATTATTGGTCATAATTGCTGATGATAAACCTTGAGCAACACCATTTTGTAAAGCGATTGCATTTTCTACTTCACCAGTATATTTTAATAAGTATAAAACAGGAGCAAAAGTTTCGTGTTGTACAATGTCATAATAATTTCCAGCCTCAGCAATTGCTGGTTTTACGTAACATCCACTTTCATATCCTTCACCTTCTAATACACCGCCTTCAACAATAATATTTCCACCTTCTTCAACAACTTTTTCTAATGCATTTTTATACATTTCAACTGCTTGTGTATCAATTAAAGGACCAACGTGATTATTTTCATCTAAAGGATTTCCAATACGTAATTGTTTATACGCATCAACTAAAGCGTTTTTCACTTTATCGTACATAGACTCATGAACAATTAATCTACGCGTAGATGTACAACGTTGACCTGCTGTACCCACTGCTCCAAACACTGCACCTATAACTGTCATTTTAATATCAGCATCTGGAGTAACAATAATAGCATTATTTCCTCCTAATTCTAATAAGCTCTTTCCTAAACGACCTGCTACTTCTTTAGCTACAATTTTACCCATACGTGTAGATCCTGTAGCAGAAACCAATGGTACTCTAGAATCTTTAGAAATGTATTCACCAACTACGTAATCTCCATTTACTAAACAAGAAATTCCTTCAGGTAAATTATTTTCTTTTAATACTTCTGCAATTATATTCTGACAAGCTACACCACATAACGGTGTTTTTTCAGAAGGTTTCCACACACAAACATCACCACAAATCCAAGCTAAAGCTGTATTCCAAGACCAAACTGCTACTGGAAAATTGAATGCAGAAATAATACCTACAACACCTAATGGATGGTATTGCTCATACATTCTATGTCCTGGTCTTTCAGAGTGCATAGTTAACCCATGTAATTGACGAGATAATCCTACCGCAAAATCACAGATGTCAATCATCTCTTGAACTTCTCCTAAACCTTCTTGGTAGCTTTTTCCCATTTCATAAGAAACTAACTTCCCTAAAGCTTCTTTTTTCTCACGAAGCTTTTCCCCAAACTGACGTACAATTTCTCCTCTTTGAGGAGCTGGCATAACTCTCCACTCTTTAAAAGCTTCGGTTGCAGCTTTCATTACACTTTCATAATCATTCTTAGATGAAGCTTTAACTTTTCCAATCAGTTTACCATCTACTGGAGAATAACTTTCAATTAATTCACCATTAGAAAACCATTTAGAACCTGTAGAAGTCCCTTCATTTATATCTTTTAAGCCTAATGTACTTAGTGCTTCTTGAATACCAAAATCTGCCATTTTGTATTTACGTTTTAGTTGTTTAAATTGATGTCAAATTTACAAATTAATCACCATTTAAATAAATTAAACAAAAAAGATGTTTTTTGTTTAAAATCAAACTTTTTTATGAGAGCTTTTTTAACTATTTCTTTTCTATCCATATTTATCTACAGCTGTAAAACAGAAAATAAGGTAACAGTAACTGACAACGTAAAAACAAATGAATTTGCTATTATAATTCATGGTGGTGCTGGTACTATTTTGAAAAAAAACATGACACCTGAAAAGGAGAAAGCCTATAAAGATAAACTAGAAGAAGCCATAAAAATTGGTCATACCATTCTTAAAAATGGCGGTAAAAGTATTGATGCTGTGGAAAAGACAATTCATGTTTTAGAAAATTCACCTTTGTTTAATGCTGGTAAAGGTGCTGTGTTTACTCATGATGAATCTAACGAATTAGATGCTTCAATTATGACGGGTAACAATTTAAACGCTGGTGCTGTAGCTGGAGTGAAAAATGTAAAGAATCCTATTTCATTGGCTAGAAAGGTGATGGAAAACTCTCCTCATGTTCTATTATCGGGTATAGGTGCTTCTGTTTTTGCCAAAGAACAAGGCTTAGAATTGGTTGATTCAAATTACTTTTTTACTGAAAGTAGATTCAAGTCATTACAACGTGTAAAAGAAAAAATGAAAGCTGAATTAGATCATGATGCTAAATCTGCTTTTTATGATCCTGAAATTAAAGATGCTAAGTTTGGTACTGTAGGTTGTGTAGCATTAGATAAAAATGGAAATATAACAGCCGGTACTTCTACAGGAGGAATGACAAATAAACGTTGGAATAGAATTGGAGATTCTCCTATTATTGGTTCTGGAACTTATGCTAATAATACAACTTGTGGTGTATCTTCAACAGGTTGGGGAGAATATTTCATTAGAGCTCAAGTGGCTCACGATATTTCTGCATTAATGGAATATAAAAATCTTTCTTTAAAAGAAGCCTCTCAAGAAGTTATTCAAAATAAGCTTACTCAACTAGGCGGAACAGGTGGAATTATAGCATTAGATAAGAATGGGAATATGGTGTTTGAATTTAATACTGCGGGTATGTACAGAGCTTCTATGAATGATAAAGATGAACTACAAGTAAAAATTTATAAAGAGTAGTATTATAATTCTAAAAATTGATGACGAGTCATTTTCCATAAATTGACTTCTTGTTCAAAGTTTAAAGATCCTGGTATTGTTCTGTATTTTTTCACAAATTCAAATCCTACTTTTTGTAGTGTTTTATTTGGTGCAGGATTTAAAGCATAAGGTTGACAGTACAATGTTTGTAATTCTAGTTTTTGAAAATAAAAGGGTAATGATTTTTTAACCAAAATCGCTCCTGATCCTTTTTTTCGATTAGCTGTATTCCATACATGTAAATGCATAAATGCTTCTTTACCAAATTCAATATTATTGACGTTGGTATGCCCTATTTGCTTCCCATTTTCTTCCCAAATTAAGGCATAGGATTTTTTGTTTTCTATTGGTGAGTTTATCTGATCTACAAGTATATTATAGAATTCTTCTCTCTTAGGAAGTTTGCTAGCATCTGCACCCATTTTTAAAAAGTGGTCATCACTAGAAGTAAACCAATACTCTAAAAGAAGATCTATATCTTTTACTGTTATTTCTCTAACGCTTAAATCCATTATCTTAAAAAACGTGTTCCACATGAAACAACTTCTAAACGATGTCTAATGTAAAACGATTTGAGAACTAATTTACTATTTAAAAAGTAAAAGACACTCCAGAATAAATACCAAAAGTAAAAGGGCTGAAACCATTATTGTTTTCAGAAAATGTATTGAGCTGGGCTTTCATCATTGGATTTAAATTAAACAACATACTTTTAGTAAGTTGAATATCGAAATTAACACCCAAATTTCCACTAAAATTAAAGGAATTTATATTGTTTGCTTCTCCTAATTCTTGATTAAATATAGGTGAATTTACCGCAATAGAATTTTCATTTAAAAACAATGTACTTATACCTGAAATTAGTTGTGTTTTTACCGTTTTAGAGGTGAAAACTTGATATTGAACTTCTACAGGAACTTCAAAATAACTGTACGTTTGTTGAATACTTCCTCTAGTATTTGCGAAATTGTTTGGGAACGATGATGGTGATCCTAGAGCATCTGATGAATTATTAGTAGATTCTAGACTGAAAAAGGATAAATTCTCAGTAGAATTAAAACTTACATTGGATAAATTATTAGGCCTAACTGTGTTTGATACTACAGCTACATTTTCTGTATTAAAAACAGTTTTTTGAAGTTGAACTCCAGTTCTTAATGACCATTTTTCATCTAATTTATACGAAACTCTCATTCCGTAAGTAAATGTTTCATTACTAGAAATCGTGTTTTCATTTAATGTAGCATCTAAAGAAGAGCCTCCTGTAAAGGATCCCGATTTGATAACACCTACTACAGGAGTAATGCTCCACTTCTGTGATTTCTTTTCCTCTTTCTCTATAGGTTCTTCTTCTACCAATAAGGCCAATGTATTATCTACTTTTTTATCCGTTTCTTTACTATTCTTTTTTGTATCATTAAGTGTATTTTCAGCTAGAGTATTTTTTTTGCTTTGTTCTGGATTACTATTTTTTTCAATTGCTTTATTTCTATCCTTCTTCTCTTTTTCTAGATTTTGAGGAGTATGTGCAACCAATCTATTGTTTTTGTTAGATATATGTTCAGTATTTTCAACCTGATTGGCTAGTTTTTCTGTAGTTGCTTCTTTCTTTTTAATCGTTTTTACAATATGATTTTCCTGAACTACCTTTTCTATTTTATTTCTCGAATTTGATGGGTTTACTGATGAAGTGTCTATTTCAATAGTCTTATTATCTATAACTACAGGAGTTGTATAATTCTCTATTTCTGATGGTATGCTTATGGTACTGTTCTCTTCAGGATTTACTAATAACAAAGTAATAAGTATACCTGCAGCTATTCCTCCTGAAAGCCACCAAAAAGGAATTATACGTCTTTTCTTTTTCTTTGTAAGCCTTTCCTCAATGTTTTGCCACACTCTTTCATTAGGTTGAACTTCAAAATCTTTCAACCCTTCCTGAAATAGCCTGTCTATATTTTTATCTTCCATCATTAAGCTTTTTGTAGTTTAATTTGATATTCTTCTAACTTACTTTTCAGTATCTTCTTTGCTCTAAATAAATTCGATTTTGACGTGCCTTCTGAAATACTTAGCATTTCAGAAATCTCTTTATGAGAATAATTATCCAATACATATAAATTAAAAACTAACCGGTATCTATCTGGTAACGATTGAATAAACGTTAATAAAACATCTAAACTCACACTACTTTCATCCAAAGTCACCTCTTCCTCCATATAGTTTTCATCTTTCAACACATGTAAAGGTGAATGTTCTTTGTATTTCTGTAAAGCAGTAGTAATTACAATTCGTCTTAACCAACCTTCAAAAGATCCTTTATTTTTAAATTGATGTATTTTATGAAATGCATTGATAAAACTATCTTGTAATACATCTTCTGCATCTTGATAATTTCTACAATACTTTAAGCTCAGTGCAAAAAGTTTACCTGCAAATAGCTGGTAAACTTGTGACTGACTTTGCAAGTCATTTTTTTTACATTTTTGTATGAGTACATCTAAATTAATACGAAAACTATTTTAAAGATTCTTAATCGGTTACATAAGAAAGAACAGGCTTTCCATCTACACAGTTAACCTTAACAGGCTGTGCTGGTAGGCTACAATCTGAAACTGCGCCTGTTTTTTCATTAAGTTCTTTATTCAAGGCGTTATACGTCTCTATTTTCTTTAAAAATTCCGTTTCAATAGATTTTGGATAGGCAATATATCCCCAAGGTCCACCACACGGTTTATCTCCATATGCTGTAAATGACCATTCCTCTAAATTTTCGCAAGATTTACTATTTGCCAATTCAGTAATTTCATTAAATAATTTATCTAATTCTTTAGTGTCTTGTGTAACAGTTGTTTCATCTGTACAAGAAATGAAAACAAATACTGTGGTTAAAATAAGTGGTAGTAGTTTCATAGTTGTTTATCTTTTAAATGTATAGCGGACATCATCAAATGCAATTCCGTAATCGATTATTAATTTTCCTTCGGTTATCGTTATTGTTCCTTTTCTTTGACCTACAATCAATTGATCAAAACCTTCTTCGGTCATAATTGTATAACTATATTCTCCTGGATAATTATTTACAAAGTTTTTATCGATTCCATCAAATTGATCAATAGTGTTGCTTATTGTAATTATTTTTTTATTTGTATTAATATGCCAAGTTATTTCTTCGTTGTTATAGGTTATATCCGGAAACAAACCTCCTTGTATAACGGTCATAATCCATGTTCCATCTAAAGATTCACTTTGTATTTCAGTTTCACCTTTACCGCTACAACTCAATAAAAAAGTAGCAAAAAGTACGAATATTATTTTCAGTTTTATCATAATTACTCTAGAGTATAAATAGTTGTTGGGTTACAATTTTCACATAAAATTTTATCATTTACTTTTATAGTTTCAACCTCTACTGTACTGAAACATGTTGCATTAATAACTCTTGTTTTAAATGTTACTATATATTCTTTATCTGGAGTTTTAATAATATACTCTGGAAAGTCTACATATAGTAAAAAGCTATTTTCTTTAGTTTCTAAACTACTTTTACACTCATGTGTTTCGTTATTGTATTTACAGAATATTTCTAGTTCATCAGTAGTGATTCCACCATTTTTAAAATTGAATTCAAATAATACAGGGACAGGTGATGTACTGAAAACCGAATCATCACACTCATTACTATCTGAACAGGAAATGAATCCTAATAAAAAAAGTAAAATGATTTTGATATGGTTTTGTGATTTCATGGTTTAGATTTAATAATTATAAGTTATGGTTTTATTCCATCCTGACAAATTGAGTACTAATGTGTTGAATTTACTTTCTTTTAACTCACTTATGTCATATTGAATTTCTTTTTCTACTATAGCATTACAAGCTTCTTTATTTGTTAATTGAATTTTTAATACTCTTTGTGGCGGTGTTGATTCTAAGATTTCACCAGCGTCAATCAAATTTACTCCCCATGTAGTACCGCTACAACCATTTGATGAGATAGTAATCGATAAAATATGATCTTTAATAGTAGCTCCAATAATTTCATAATTGTCTGTTGTAGTATTATCATAAATATCTTTATCAACAATTACCTCATTGTAATTTCTCCAAATTAACTTTTTATCGGTTGTTTTATCATTAAAATCAGGACAGGTATTTTTTCCTTCAATTCCTCCAAATTCACAAATAACATCACCTGAACAGTTGTAAACTAAAGAAATAGCATCTGCACAATTTACACAATCGTTAATTAAAAAAACAGGTTCATCATTGTATGTGTATTGATAAATATCTACCCTTACAGAATTCATTAGTTTTTCAAAATTTTCCTTTTTCTCTTTTAACCATTCAAAATTCTCAATGGGACTATTAACAAAACATTGCGAATTAATAGTTGTAGGATCACCTTCATTACCACATCCTACAAATGAAAAACTAATGATTAGACTGTAAAGTATTCTTCTCATAATTATATCTTTTATTGTTCTTCGTATTCTGGTGTACTTATTCTACCTGCAAAACAAATAGAATTTGTTTCTTTTTCTGTAATAAAGAATACAAATGGTTTATTCGCTGTAAATGATATATTATCCTTTATAGCTGTAGTTTCGATTCCTATTACAGTTACAGCAGCAGCTTCAGTTCCTTCTTCATTTACATCTATAAATGTTTTTTGTTTTATTAATGTAATCTTTACCTTTTTATCTGTCATTCCAGAAAAATCAGCCTCAGCAGTAAAAGCAATACCTAACCCTAAATTTTGTAACGTTTGATTTAATTTTTTTTCAAAAGCAAACTTAAATTTAGGTATTGAAATATCTACTTCCTCTTCTTTATAATTTGTAAGATATTCCGTCAACTTTTTTGTTTTAAAATAATTTAAAACATCATCAACCGTTTTATTTTCTTCAGGTAAAAAAATAGTCATCATATACTTTTCTTCCTTGTAAGGCAGTTGGATAGAAGAAAATATTGAGTTTTTAGTGTAGAGAACCTCATCAGTTTTCTTCATCATTTTTACTTGTTTTTCTCCTTCAGGGCTATAAAAAACCGCATCTTTTGTATGATCCTTATTAAAGCTTGTTTTCCAATCTGCCTTAAAATACAATGCGTTAATTAAATAAAGTAGTGCGTTTCCGTTTACTTTATCTAAAATTGTTGGAATTTTTCCATATGTTTTCTGTGAAACCCAATTATTAATTACATCTACAGAGGCAGGGTTGGTAAAATCTAAATTATCAACTTCTGCACTGTAAAAATCTTTATTAAGTGCTATAAACTCTTCTTTAATTGTATATTTAGTATTGGCCCAAATAGAATTGCCTACTTCAAAAATTGATCCTTGAGTACTACTAGAAATATAATCGATGATATTCTTATTTACATCATTAATCTGCGATCGTTCTAATCCTTCATAACATAATGTCTTTTCAAAAGCTTCTTTAGTACTCGTTTCAGCTCCATTATATGTCATTCCTAAAGCAAGAGATAAACTTACAGGAGATAGCATTATGTTTTTATTACTCTCTTCTGTTTTAAAAGCTTCTTCAATAAATTGTAATGCAAACTTATTATTAGCTTCAACCATTTCCTTTCCTTTAGTAACATCACTAAAAGGATTTTTTGGATCCTCATTACTATCTGTATTTTCAGAGCAAGAGATAAAAATATAAATTGCCATTAATATTAATACCGTAGTTGTTCTTTTCATTTTTATAAAATTTATTTGTTTTTACTATTAAGATGCATTTTTAGTAAAAGGTTGCGTCTATTCCTATTATTTTTGCTTTTCCATATGAAAGATGTAATTTTTGATATAACTACTCCTCAGCAATTCAAGGAAAAAGCATTGCAAGTTTTTAAACATCAGTTTGAAAATAATTCGGTATATCGTTCTTTTTGCGATTTACTCTATGTACACCCTAGCGATATAACTGAAATTGATCAAATTCCTTTTTTACCAATTCAATTTTTTAAATCACATCAAATTGTAAGTAGCTCCTCATCTATTACCGAAACCTTTACAAGTTCTGGTACAACAGGCAGTGTGACCAGCAAACACTTAGTTACGGATATTTCTCTTTATATAGAAAGTTATACTAAAGGGTTTCAACACTTTTATGGCAATATAGAAGATTATGTCGTTCTTGCTTTATTACCTAGTTATTTGGAACGAAAGGGTTCTTCATTAATTTTTATGGTAGATGATCTTATAAAAAAATCTAAAAACCCTGAGAGTGGATTTTATCTTCATAATACTGATGAACTAGCTGAAAAGTTGGTACAACTTGATCAAGTAGGTAAAAAAGTACTATTAATCGGTGTTTCCTTTGCACTGTTAGATTTGGTAGAACAGTATCAATTCAATTTGAAAAATACCATAATAATGGAAACAGGAGGAATGAAAGGTAGGAGAAAAGAACTTATCAGAAGTGAATTACATACTATATTATCCGATGGCTTTGGTGTCGAAAAAATTCATTCAGAATATGGTATGACAGAATTATTGAGTCAAGGATATTCTAAAGGTGATGGCGTTTTTGATTGTCCGCCGTGGATGAAGATTTTAACAAGAGATACTGAAGATCCACTAACAATAATTCCTCAAGGAAAAACAGGAGGAATTAACGTAATTGATTTGGCAAATTATAATTCTTGCTCTTTTATTGCTACACAAGATTTAGGTAAAGTTTTAGCTACTAATAGCTTCGAAATTATTGGTAGGTTTGACCATTCAGATATTAGAGGATGTAATTTAATGGTTTTATAATATCTACAAATTTATATTTTAATTTGACTACAAGATTTGAAATTAAACTTAGACAACCATTTTTGAATCAATTACGTCTTACATAGAGTAGAATTTATCGCAATTACATTATTCTCAATTATGGAGGAACAAAATTCAAAATCAAAAACGCATAAGATTTTAATATTAGTTGGAAGCATTCTTCTGGCTGGAATGGCACTATTTCATGGAAGTGGTTTATTTTATATCACTGATTTAATCAATAAATCGAACACAGATGAATTTCTTAAAGAAATTTTTCCTGTATTATTTGCTCATCCTTCAATTCATCTTATTGGACTCTCAGTATTTGGAATAGTTACATTATATCTAAATCAGGATGCAAAGAAAATTCTTTATTTATTAACAGCTCTTCTATTAATTGATTCAATTTTAGCTTTTACAGTTGGTGGACTATTTCCAGGGTTGATGCTTTCTATTCCTGTTTTATGTTTTGCATTTGCCGCATTAAAAATTAAGGCTAATCAAACCAGTAACTAACAATATGTAATAAATTGCAAATATTTTCCGTTGGAAAAGTATACACTAATCATACATAAGGCTGTTATTCCAATACATTATAAATCATTTACTTCTATTTTTGTGTATAACCTATCAATTAAGTATGTTTATAATCAAATAATTTAAACCATTTTCCAATGAAAAATAGCATCTTATCATTATTTGCAATTGCTACCATTATTATTTTTTCTCAATGTTCTAAAACAGATGATAAAAAAGCGGTAGGTGGATACGACGTAGTTTCTTATTTCAACGAAGGACCAGTAAAAGGAAGTGAATCGTTTAGTACAGAATATAATGGAAAAACTTTCTTTTTTGCTAGTAAAGAAAGCTTAAAAAAGTTTTCAGAAAATCCTGAGCAATATGTACCTCAATACGGTGGATATTGTGCTTATGCTATTGCTAAAAAGAAAATTAAAATGGGTGTTGATCCAGAAATTTACGAAATTAGAGATGGTAAATTATATCTATTCTACAACTCTTTCTTTGCAAATAAATTAAATGACTGGAAAAATGAAGATACTAAAGCACTCCAAAAACAAGGCGATATAAACTGGGAAGAAATAAAGAATAACAAGGATTAATTTATTTTTAATAGCACTTGTAATGCTAATGAGGCTTTTTCGACTATGCAATAAATTTATGTTGTATGAAGCCTCAATTAATTAGTTTATTATCTATATTCTTATACATTTCTGTTTATTCGCAAGACAATGTTTATAATGTTAAAAAAGGTGCTGTAGCTAATGGTTACGATGTAGTTGCTTACTTTTCTAACATGGCTGTTAAAGGCACTAAGGAATTCTCCACAAAATATGATGGTGTGTCATTTCGTTTTTACAGTGAACAGAATCTAAATAAATTTAAGGAAAATCCTACAAAATATATTCCTCAATACGGAGGGTATTGTGCTTATGCTATTGGAGCAATGGATGGTAAAAAAGTAGGTGTTGATCCTAAAACTTATGAAATTAGGGATGGAAAATTATACTTATTCTACAATTCTTGGGGTACTAATACATTAAAATCTTGGTTAAAAAATAATCCTGAAGAGTTACGTAAAAAAGCAGATGAAAATTGGAAAAAAGTAGGTAAACACTAGAAACTTTCTTTTTCTAAACTGTTTTAACAAATTATTTCTTAGTAATTAAAATTTCTAAGCTGTCATCATATTTGAAATTTAATACTCTAAAAAAATAGTTGTTTGATTCATCAGAAGTCCATGTATCCCCCGGATAATTGATCCCATCTAAGAATTGATTAGATAGACTAAATTCTATATTCTTATTTTCTTTTATTAAATTTAATTCTGCTCTAGCGTAAGATGGCTGACCATAAAATACATGTTTACTTATAAAGTTTGTTAAAGACAAAGAAAGCCCTTCTTTTAAACGAATTGTATCTCCTAACTTTAATGTAATTACCGTTCCTGTTTTAAATTCTTCAAGAATCTTTTCTTGACTTTCTTTAAAAATTAAAACATCTGAAAGAAAATTTTTTACTAAGATTTTATATTCCGAATTAGAATTTTTAATTAAGACCCCATCTTTTTCAAAGAAAACATTGTTATTACTGTAGCTAACTTTATAGGTTTCAACTATTGATTTTCTACTCTTTATTTCTTTACGAATAGTTGTCCAATATATATTTTCAGGAACAGTATCATTACGAAAATTAAGTACACTATAGTCTTGTTTATAAATAGAAATGCTTTGATTTTTATCTCTTTTTATTTCATCTTTAATATAATGTAAAGACTCCATGAGTTTACTTTTCATTGTTTCAGATTGTGCATTACATGAAAAAAAGCTGATACAATGTAATGTTAGAATTACAAATACGTTTTTCATTTGATAAAACTAATCAATCTTATACCTTAAAAAGTCACTGTTTTCAGTGTTTATCTATTTCTTTATAAACAATAATTCCGCTTAATAATGATTAATCATTAGAAGAATTTTCATGCTTCTTTAAATCATCTTCTAAATCTAATTTTCTAAGTGTTGGATTTAAAATTCCTGTAGTTACTACTGTAATTAACGTCATAGTTCCACCAAAAATTACCGCAGTAACCGTACCCATTAATTTAGCTGTTAAACCACTTTCTAAAGCACCCAATTCATTTGAAGAACCTACAAACATTGAGTTTACTGAAGCTACTCTACCCCTCATATGATCAGGTGTTTTTAGTTGTAAAATAGTTTGTCTAATTACCATAGATACTCCATCTGTAACCCCACTAAAAAATAATGCTAATAATGAAATCCAAAAAATTTCTGACATTCCAAACACTATAATACATACACCAAAACCAAAAATTGCGGCTAACAATTTCATCCCTGCATTTTTACTAATAGGAATATACGCCGTAATTAACATGGTTATAAAAGCCCCAATAGCTGGAGCTGCTCTTAATATACCAAAACCTTTAGCACCCACTTCTAATATATCTTGAGCAAAAACAGGAAGTAAAGCAATTGCTCCTCCAAAAAGCACAGAAATCATATCTAGAGTAATTGCTCCTAGAATTGCTTTCGTTTTAAATACAAATGAAATTCCTTCTTGTAAACTTTTTTTAATCGGCTCACCTTGCTTTGGGTTCATAATCGGTTTTCTTTTGATAAAAAATACCATTAGAAGTGATAATAGCACCAAACCAAATACAATACATAAAGAAAGGTTTACTCCCATTAAATAGATAGTATATCCTGCAAAAGCTGGACCTAAAACACTAGCTATTTGCCATGTAGAGCTACTCCAAGTAGCTGCATTTGGATATAGTTTTTTAGGAACAATTAATGCTATTAACGAGAATATAGTTGGTCCAAAAAATGAACGCAGAAAACCGCCGAAAAATACTAATGCATAAATCAAATACAGTATTACTTTGGAATCCCATCCTTCAGTTAAGTTAGGATTGGTTAAAAAGAATAAACCAAAACTAATCAGAGAAAAAAGAGCAATACATAAGGCTAATAAGTTTCTTTTTTCTTTCTGATCTACAATATGGCCCGCAAATAACGCCATAGTAAATGCTGGAATAAACTCAAAAGCACCTATTAAACCTAAATTCCAAGGATCTTTTGTAATGGAGTATACTTGCCATTCTATTATAATAAATTGCATAGACCAAGCAAAAACAAGTAAAAAACGAACTAATAAAAAAATATTAAATTCTTTATACCTGAGTGAGGCGTAAGGATCATTTTTTTGCATCAGTTATTAATTTAACTTCAGATCCATTAATATTGAAAATGTTTCATTTACATCACTCTCTTTTACTACAATTGTCATTTCATGAGTGGTAGAAATTACTTCTTGTACCGCTATATTTGCCCAAGCGAATTGTTTCAATATAAAATAGTAAATACCTGATTGTTCTAAGTTTTCTTTAGGTAATTTTATAGTTATTGATGCTAAGTCATTTACATTATTAATTAATACTTCATCATTAAATGTTTCATTAATTAAAGTTTGTAAAGCCTCACTGGCTACAATATTTGTCTCAAATATACCTTGAGAAATGGTTAAGAATAAATCATTGCTTTCAGACACTTTTCCAAGTATAGTAGCAATTCTTTTAAATAGAGTTGGTGTGTTTTTAAATGTATAATCACATAAATCTGATCGTACAATTACATCACCTAAATCTAATGCTAATTTTTTTATATTCTTTCTAATACGTAGTTCGTTTGCAGGTGAAAGCCTATTAATAGCCATCATAACAGCGCCTACTTTTACTTCTTTTTTTAATTGTTGAGCTACCTCAGGTAAGATTAACCGCGCTAATGATGATACATTAATTAATTTTTCGTTTAGCGCTTCTTCTATAAAAGGGGTTTTTCTTATGGTGATTTCAACAGCTTCTTGAATTGTTTTCATTGTTGTTTAAAAATACACTGAATGTTGTAAAAATATTGATTTTGTTAATTTTTATTTAAATATTTGGTAACTTTTTTCTGTGCGTAAGAAAAATTTTTACTTTAATTTTGCGCTGGCGTTAGATGTAGTTTGATTTCATTTAAGGTATTATTTTGAAGGGTTTTTATACTTTTAATTTGAAAAATTTAATCTAACAAACTTGTTAGTTTTTCAAACACTTCTTTCGCCTCTTTTTTTCCATACAGAATACTATATACTGCATTTATTATAGGCGTTTTGGCTCCATTTTCTTGGTTTATTTTATAAGCACTTTTGGTAGCGTAATATCCCTCAGCAACCATATTCATTTCTAACATTGCAGATTTTACGGTATATCCTTTACCGATCATATTACCAAACATTCTATTTCTACTAAATACAGAATAACCTGTAACTAAAAGGTCTCCCAAATATGCTGAGTTGTTGATATTTCGTTTCATTCGGTGGACTTTTTTAATGTATCGTTTCATTTCACGAATTGCATTACTCATTAAAACCGATTGAAAATTATCCCCATATCCTAAACCATGTGCTATTCCCGCAGCAATAGCATATATATTTTTTAACATCGCAGAATACTCCGTTCCAAAAATATCGTCTGATACCTTTGTTTTAATGTATCTACTTTTAATGTATTTGCTTAATTCTTTTGCTTTCTTTTGATCTTGGCAAGCCACAGTTAAATACGATAAACGCTCCATGGCTACCTCTTCAGCATGACAAGGACCTGCTATTACACCGATGTTTTCATAAGAAACATTATAATGTTTATGAAAATGTTCACCGACTATTAAACCCGTTTCGGGAACAATACCTTTAATCGCAGAAAAAATTATTTTATTGTCTAAAGGTAACGTTAATTTCTCTAACTCAGCATTTAAGAATGCTGAAGGAACTGCAAAAATCAGGACATCATAATTTTTAACAACTTCATTAATATTGTCGGTTAAATCTAGCTGTTCTGGGTGTAATTCTGCAGAACTTAAGTAATTTGGGTTATGTTTATTTCGTTTTATATGCTCTATAGCATAAACACTTCTCATATACCATCCTATAGTTTCTTTATTTTCAGAAAGCATTTTCACTATTGCAGTAGCCCAGCTACCTCCCCCAATAACAGCTATTTTTTCAAATTCAATCATAATTGTCCTTTGTTTCGTAATGCTAAATTAATAAATCTATAACCTAGTGTGTAATAGTAATGTTATTTATCTTTGATTGTGAAAAAAATAACGAATGAACGTACAAATAATTAACAAATCTAAACACCAAACTCCTGCATATGAAACTGAAGGTTCTGCTGGAATGGATTTACGAGCAAATTTAAACGAACCTATTGTATTAAAACCTTTAGAAAGAGCTATTGTAAAAACAGGGTTGTTTTTTGCTTTACCTCAAGGTTACGAGGCGCAAGTACGTCCAAGAAGTGGACTAGCAGCTAAAAAAGGAATTACTGTACTTAACTCTCCAGGCACTGTAGATGCTGATTATAGAGGAGAAATTGGTGTGATTTTAGTCAATCTTTCTAATGAAGATTTTGTAATAAATGATGGTGAACGCATTGCACAACTAGTAATTGCAAAACACGAACGTGTAACTTGGAAGGAAGTTAAAATATTAGATGAAACCGAAAGAGGATCCGGCGGATTTGGAAGTACTGGAGTATAATAATATTACCACTAAAAATTAAAAAGAGAAGATTATAAAAAATAATCTTCTCTTTTTAATTCATAAACTAAATATTTATTCCTCTTTTTGAACCTCTAGATCTTTATCACTATTCCTTGCTCTTTTGATTCTTTGTTACTTTCAATTTTTCTTACACACTTTTTCTAACTTTTATTATCTATACTCTGGTAGTGTAGTAAATTAGGTTGTATTAAAACATATAATT
This sequence comes from Tenacibaculum agarivorans, assembly GCF_001936575.1. Lineage (GTDB taxonomy): Bacteria > Bacteroidota > Bacteroidia > Flavobacteriales > Flavobacteriaceae > Polaribacter > Polaribacter agarivorans. Next base: position 52,814 of record NZ_MSMP01000021.1, on the reverse strand, counting down.
ATAAATAATTAAAAATCAGTATTTTTAAAAAAATAAGAATTTATTTTTTTAGGTATAAAAGATGCCATATTTAGACTATGACTGGGAAATATTATAATTATGATAAACAGGCATGAAAAATTATTTATCTTTGTTTATAATGGATTTGTGATGGATATACAAGCAAAAAGAATAGAGTTAGCAAAATGGATTCTCGACGTTGGAGAAGACTTACTCAATAAAGTAAATGCTATTAAAGAAAACAGTTCAAGTGAAATTATAGTTTATTCCGTTAGTGGAGAACCATTAACAAAGGAAGTATATGTGAAAAAGATTAAAGAAGCTGAAGCACGTATTGAATCAGGACAGTTTACTTCTCATGATGACCTTTTAAAGGAAATGCAAGACTGGTAATGAGCAAACCAAAACAGATAGTTCCTATTTGGGACAACTATGCTAAAGAGGATTTAAAACGTATTTATAAGTTTAACAAAAAATACTTTTCATTAGAATTTGCTAAAAAGATTAGAGATGAAATTTATCAGCGAGTAGGAGACATCGTTTTCTTAGAACAATGGCAAAAAGACGACATATTAGGTGAACCTTATAGAAGAGTTGTAATTCGGCATTACAAAATTGTATATCGAGTAGTTAATAAAGAAAAGATTTATATTTTAATGGTTTTTGATACACGACGAGATCCAATAGAATATAAACTCAAGAAATAGTTAAAAAATAATGTGAAAACATTGCTTTTTTTATTTTAAACATTAGTTCATTATTACCACTTTTCCGAACGAATCCTTTCGTGTTGTCTATGACAACTTCAAATAATAATGAAATACCTAAAATCATACTAAATGTATTACTTTACTATTGTATGTTTTTTTTAGTTATTAACTATTGCTTTAAAAATAAACTAATAGTACTTTTATACTGCTAAAATTACATTGCTATGAGTAAAAACTACAAAGTAGTTATAGATTATTCTAGAAAAAGATTACTGGATAATACAAATATATCTAAAATGTTAGGCTAAAGGAATACCACACGAAAAGACTCATATGGGAAGGAAGTAGACCCTCTTTCTTTTCCCATTTAAAATAAAAAAACACACAAACATAACAATTGATCTACCTACTTCTCTTACTGTTAATAACCATATTTTTTCAAGATTTTAAAGAAAGAAAAGTATCCCTATGGATTTTTCCGTCAGTCATACTATTAAGTGGGTATTTATACTATAAACAAACTTTTTTACAACTTTATGCCTATAATATAGGTATCAACTTAACTACGTTAGTATTGCTGTTTTTAATAGTATTTTTATATACTAAATTCAAGCTCAAGCAAACTTTTTTTTCAGCCATGGGTTTAGGAGATATACTATTTTTTGTGGTTTTTGCGGTTGGTTTTCCTACTCCAACTTTTTTAGTACTATTTAGTTGTTCTTTAATTTTTGCACTTTTGGTGTTTTTAGTACTAAAAAATAATCTTAAACATTCAACAGTTCCCCTAGCAGGTTTACAAGCCCTATTTTTATGTCTAATTTTATTCCTAAATTTGGCATTCAAAATAGTAAACTTATATGCTATCTAAATGAAAGAGAGAAACTTTGATATTACTACCGAGCTCTTACAATTAATACCTTCTGAATTGGCTTATCAATACAGAATTATTCCTGTTCAAAACAATCAAGAAAGTATTACATTTTTAACCGATACCAATAATGTAAATGAGTTAAAAAATGAATTGGAAATTGTACTCGGTACCACTGTTGCACTACAAATAGAACAACAAGAGGTTATCAATCAATTTTTACTAAGCAACTATAGAAAAAGAAACAAAAACACCTCTACATTAACCTATTCTGATGATTTTTTACTGAATATTATTCATGAAGCCAAAGAAATAGGCAGTAGTGATATTCATTTTGAAGCATTTGAAGAAATGAATAAAGTTCGTTTTAGAATAGATGGAAAACTCATTGAAAAGTATCTAATTTCTGTAAGCGAATATCCTAAAATTATCAACCGATTAAAGATTATGTCGGGTATGGATATTTCAGAAAAAAGATTACCTCAAGACGGCCGTATTAATATTAGTACTTCACATGAAGATTTTGATATCAGGGTATCATCATTACCTACTTTGCATGGTGAAAAGCTAGTATTACGTATACTTTCTAAAAATAGCGTCGCTATTCAATTAGAAAAATTAGGTTTTACTACTGAAGAACTAAAAACCTATAAAAATTCCGTTAAAAAACCCAATGGTATTATTCTAATATCTGGGCCTACCGGTTCTGGTAAAACTACCACGCTTTATGCCACCTTAAAAGAACTCAACAAGGAAGATACCAATATTCTTACTATAGAAGATCCTATAGAATATACTTTAGAAGGTGTAAACCAAGTACAATTAAAAGAAGATATCGGTTTGGACTTTGCCAGTACTTTACGAACATTTTTGCGTCAAGATCCTGATGTAATCATGGTGGGTGAGATTAGAGATGTAGCTACAGCTAATATGGCTATTAGAGCTGCATTAACAGGACATTTAGTACTCTCTACTATTCATACAAATTCTGCTTGGGGAACCATTTCTAGATTGATAGACATGGGCGTACCTTCTTTTTTAATTGCTAGTACTTTAAACGTAAGTGTAGCACAACGTTTAGTAAGAAAACTTTGTGATCATTGTAAAGTAGAAGTAGCAACAGAAGCAGATGATGTCCCTGAAGAATTGTACTCAAAAGGAATCATTACTAGTCATTATACCGCTGTGGGTTGTGAACACTGTTATCAAACAGGTTATAAAGGTAGAAAAGCCATTTATGAAATTATTCCTGTAACCAAAGACATTGAAAAGGCTATTAAAAAGGAAGAATTAGAAATTGAAGCCTATTTAGCAGAAAAAAAGATCCATACCTTAAAAGATAACGCCATAACCTTAATTAAAGAAGGAATAACTTCTATAGACGAAGTATATTCATTATTAATTTCTTAAACTCATGAAAAAGCAACAAAAAACATACATTTTACTAGTTGTAGTGATCTTAATTTGGAGTGTGGTCGGATTTCAATTTTTTGGATATTTAAATGCACACACTGAAGATATACCTGAAATTAACTATAAAAAGTTTACACCTAAAGCAACTCAAAAAAAAGAAAGATATAAAGTTGCTGAGCATACTCGTGATCCTTTTTTAGACAAGTACAAAAGCGTTGCTAAAAAGAAAACTACTTCAAATCGAAAAAAAGTATCAACTATTCCTTTTCCAAACACTAGTTACCAAGGTATTGTAATGAATAAAAACAGTAAATCGTTTATTGTTACTATAAATGGAAATCAGCATATTATGAAAACCGGATCGGTTATAAATGGCGTAAAATTGGTATCAGGTAACAGTAACACCATTAGATTACGCTACCAAGGACAAACTAAAACAGTTACAAAATAAAAAAGATGTGGAAGTGGAACAAAAAAGTGAACGCAGGAGCATTGCAATACGTGTTGGTTGTTTCTGTTATTATACTGATTATTTTAGCCGCTTTTATTCAATTAATTAACGTACAGCATAAAATAGCTCAAAAAAACAACTTGTATAAACAGGCAGTTTTTAATGTGACTAACGGATTTAGGTATCTATCTACACAAAACCTAACTTACAATACAGAAAATCAATTAAAATTCTCTGAAAACGAAAAAGAAGAGACACTTTTATATCAAAAAAAATGGGGACTTTTTGATGTGGTTAGCATAACGGCTAAAGTGAATAAAGAACGTTTTCAAAAAATTGGTTTAATAGGAAATCAAATACAAAATAAATCAGCTATTTACTTAACGGAAAAAAATACTCCGTTAGTTCTCGTAGGGACTACTCACATTAAGGGAAATGCTTTTTTACCAAAACAAGGGGTAAAAAGAGGAAATATTGCAGGAACTTCTTTTTATGGAAATAGACTAATTCATGGAAACTCTTATAAAAGTGCTTCTCATTTGCCTGAAAATAATAGAATCAAACAACTCGAAAATACGACTATCGTTTCTACCAATAACTTCGAATTAAAAGAAGATATGAAATTGGTACAGTCTTTTCATAAAGAAACCTTATTCTATTCAGATTATCAACCGATAAGACTTCAAAATATTACTTTAAAAGGAAATATTATTATCACATCAAATAGCAAAATAACTGTTGAAAAAGAGACTGTTTTAGAAGATATTATACTAAAAGCTCCTGAAATAGAAATTAAATCGGGGGTACAAGGAAATTTTCAAGCTATAGCAACCAAAAAAATTACTGTTGATAATCAAGTGAATTTATTCTATCCTTCAGCTCTTGTCATTAATTATAAGAAAGACAAAATAGAAGATGATCACGGCATTTTTATTGGTAAAAAAAGTGATATCAAAGGAGGAATAGTATTTCTTAAAAAAGAATCAAAAGAAATCAGCTACTTTCCACAAATTAAAATAGAAGAAAGTGCTGAAGTAACAGGTGAAGTTTTCTGTAAAGGAAATGTAGAACTATTAGGGAATGTAAAAGGTGAAGTATATGCTGATAATTTTATCACCAGACAATTCGGAAGCGTATATATAAACCACATTTATAATGGTAGTGTAAATGCTATAAATTTACCTCAACAATATGTTGGATTAGGAATTAGTTCTAATAAAAAGTCAGTAGCAAAATGGTTATATTAAAGAAAATTAAAGCCTCTTCTTTAAATGAAGTTTTAGTAGCTACCGTAATTATAGTTTTGGTTTTTGGTATAGCTATGGCAATTTTAAGTAATTTACTCCGTAGCATACATAAAAGAGATAATTATGAACAAAATACTGTGCTTCATGAATTAATATATCAATACAATACCAATGCTTTGCAACTTCCTTACGTGTCAAGCGATGGAAAATTTAGCTATGATATACATAAAGAAAAAGAAAATAATATAGAATGGATACACTTTGAAATTACTGCTAAAAAGAACAATAAAAAGTTAATTAAAAAACTCATTGCAAATGAAGAAGATTGACGCCTTTACACTTACAGAATTAATTGTAGTAATGATTGTATCTACCATTGTGGTATCTATGGCATTTATGGCATTATCTATGGTAAAAAGACAAGTAGGATCTATTCAAAATCGATTTCAGAAAAAAGAAGAATTGGTACGATTTGAAAAAATAATACATAAAGATTTTAACAACTACGGAATCGGTAATTTGAAAGGAAATAATAACGTGCAATTTAAAAATGCTTTGGATTCAGTGATGTATCAAATTAAAGACACTTACGTTCTTAGAAATAAGGATACATTTGCCATTGCCATACATAATAGTGCGTTTTTATTAGATGGTAAAAAAGTAAACTCGGGTTTTATAGATGCTTTTCGTTTTGAAGCTCAACATGTGAATAACAGAAGTTCATTTGTATATGCTGAAAAAGATGCTGCTTTTTATGTAAATGATTAATTATGGGATTTGAAATAAAAAAAGTACAAAAAAATACTACGGAAAACAGTTTTGACATTGATCAAATCCTGAAAAAAGAAATTTCTTTATTTGGTAATTCTTTTACCAATAAAAAAAAGGAAGCTTTTTATACCGAATTGTATGTATTATTACAAGCTGGTTTAGAATTAAAAGATGCTTTAGATCTTATTGCTAAAGAACAGAAAAAAGAACAAGATATTAACTTGTTTCAAACCATTATACAAGGTTTAATTTCTGGAAAGAATTTTTCCGATGCACTTCAACTGCACAAAGCATTTTCTGATTATGAATTTTACTCTGTTCAAATTGGAGAAAGAACAGGAACTTTACATAAGGTAATTGAAGAATTAAGTGTTTTTTATAAAAGAAAAAACGAACAAAAAAGAACGGTGATTAATGCCTTATCTTATCCTATAATTATTCTTTTTACAGCCTTTTTTGCTGTTATTTTTATGATGCAATTTGTGGTGCCTATGTTTGCTGATATTTTCAAACAAAATGGTATTAAATTGCCTTGGATAACTGAAAAAATAATTAACGTTTCTAATTTTTTCAGAGCATATTATTGGATATTTCTTGTCATGATTGCTGTATGGATGATCTTTAGAAGTATTGTTAAATCTAAAGAATGGTATAAACGATTTTCTGCTACTATGGTACTAAGATTACCTTTTATTGGGGAATTTTTACGAAAAGTAAAAATAGCGCAGTTTACACAAGCGATAACGTTATTAATTGGAGCTAAAGTACCTTTGTTAAATGGAATTCAGCTCACACAAAAAATGATTACATTTTATCCATTACAAAACGCTTTAAAAACTATAGAATCGGATATTTTATTGGGAAAATCATTTTCTGAAAGTATCAGTAAACACAAAGTATTTGATTCTAAAATGGCTGCATTGATAAAAGTAGCTGAAGAAACTAACCAAAATCAAGTAATTTTTCAACGTCTAACAGAACAATACAATAAAGATATTGAATACCGATCTAAAATGTTAAGTTCTGTATTAGAGCCCGTAATTATTTTAGTCTTAGGTGTTGTTATTGCTACTATTTTAGTAGCTATGTACATACCAATGTTTAACTTAAGTACGGTTATTAATTAATAATAGTCAATAGTTTTCAGTACTAGTATTAATATGTCTATTTTCTTGGCTTTTGGTTCTCGTTTCTCAAAAACAGATTGCTTCACTCCACTGCGTTCCACTCGCAAAGACGTTCATTTTTTCCGTTATCACGAGGAATTGAAATAATGAAGTGATCTCATTACTATTAGTTGGCAGTTTCCAGTACTTCAGTAGCAGTATAAATTGTCTCTTTTCTTCTTTCTTGCATCTAGTCTCTCAAATAACAGATTGCTTCATCTCCCTTTCTCATTTCCTTCGAGAACCTCAGGAAACGTTTAGGGTCTACTTACAAAGATATTTTCTTTTTGTCTTGAACTTAAATTCTTCTTTTGTAAAAATCTTTACAAACTAATCTTTAACTACTTCCTTCAATTTTTTGTCTTGGTCTATTTCCCAAACATTTCTAATACCATCACCATCAAAATCACTAACAGCAGTTGCTCTGGCTTTAAATGAATTGGTAGAAGCTTCAATAATTTCATAGCTATAATATGCTGTTCCACCTTGTTCTAAATTTGCTGGTGGTTCAAAATCTATATCATTAAAATTATTTGAATATTTAGAGTTCAAATAGAAGTAGTCCTTTTGTAAACTACACAAATGATTCAATTGAATTTTAGCTTCAATACTTTTGGCTTTAGTAACTTGTTTCATTAAAGAAGGCATAGCTATTAACACAAGAATACCAATAATTACCATCACTACTAATAATTCTTGTAAGTTAAAGGCGTCTACTTTTTTATTTAAAGATTTCAATTTCATATCAATATCATTGATTTTATTTACCTGCAAAATTATAAAAAAGAAATTATTTTATACTTTTACACTCAGTTTAAAATAATAAAAATGAAAAAGAGCTTTATAATCTTTCTATACTATAAAAATGAAAGATTACATACCAAACCATTGCAATTCATCAATAATACATATTAAATGGCTCTGAAAGATCATTTATTTTTCGGAAATACATACTGTGCTGTTGAATACTCTTTTGATTCAGAGGGCAATGAAGTTTTATATTGTTTACAACTCACTAAAAGCAAAGGAGAGCTACTACTTGCTAATTCTGATAAATTTTTCACTACTGAAAGTTTATTTGAGCATCTTAAAAAGATAGATCAAAAGCATTTGGTTGTACTACTCAACAATAAGCAAGTGTTATCTAAGTCTGTTACTACTCTAGATGATAATGAAACACGTATTTTTAAAAGTGCTTTTCCAACACTTTCATTACAAGATTTTTATCTACAAATAGAAGAATCACCAAACACAAGTTTCATTTCTATCGTACGACAAGATTATGTTCAGCAAATATTAGAAGAGTTTAACTCTAACGATCTAAAAGTATTAGATATTGCTTTAGGAAACTTATCTATAAGTTCCATTATACCAATGATTTCATCAAATGATGTTTTCACTTCAAATGCAAAGTTAACACTCGAACAAAACGCTATTCAATCGATCTCTAAACATTTTCAAGTCAATGACTATGATATTAATGGTTTACACATCACTAGTGAGTATTTACTTAGTTTAGGAGCTATTGTTAACTTTTATCTATACAACACTACTCAGTATAAAAAAGAATTGGTTAGTAGTTTTAAAGATCAAAAACTCTTTAATCTTGGATATAAAGTCGCTTTAGGTGTAATTTTCATATTGGTGTTAATTAACTTTCTTTTTTTTAATAACTACAATACCAAAGTAAATCAACTTTCACAAGAATTAGAAATTAAAAAGGATGCTAAGCTTACCCTAAAAAAGTTAAATGATAATGTTACTAAAAAGAAAAAATTAGTAGCAGAATTACAAAACTCTTCCTCTTTTTCTGTAGCGAAATATACAGATCAAATTGTTACTTCAATTCCTAAATCCATTGTCCTTACTGAAATTAACTATCAACCTTTAGTAGGCGTTTTAAAAGAGGGAAAAGAAGCTAAATTTAAAGGAAAAGAAATTGAAGTTAAAGGTGTTTTAAATGATTATGTTGAGTTTACAAACTGGATAGATGAAATTGAAAAAAAGGAGTGGGTAGAGAAATTGTTAGAGCTATCTACTGAAAAAGAAAAAAGGAAAAAGAATACGAATTTTCATCTTTTAATTCTGATCAAATAATGAGTTATAAAAGAAAAAATATCATGGTATTGATTGGTTTTATATTGCTATTACCAATACTTTATTTTGTAAGTTTTAAAAGTACTTTTGAATTAAAAAATTCGTATCAAAACTTAATCAAAGAAAAAGAAACTGCTGAAAATATAACATCAAATATTCGCTTTTTAAAACAAGAAGATAAATATATAGACTCTATATTGGCTGCTGAAAATGTTTTTCTAAACAATTCATTTCAGCAAATTTTATTGAAAAAAATCAATACGTATAAAAATGCTGATAAAATTGAAATTATTGAATTTAATAATGGCGTAGAAATTTTAGATAACGCTATTGCATCTCAAGTTTACCCTATCACATTAAAAGGAGATTTTAATGCCTTGCTTCAGTTTTTAAATTATTTCGAACAAGAAGGTTTAGGTGAAATAAAATCGTACAGTTTTAAAAAGAAAAAAGACTACGCTAGAAGAAATGAATATTTAGTACTAGAATTACTATTTAAAAAAGTAATTTCAAATCAATAGTATAAAACTAAACCAATAGCTTATATACCTGGCTCATTTTTCTATACCTATCATGTAATAAATCAAAAGGTAAAAAACAGTGAGAATGGTATTGATACCCTATTTTTTTATAAAACTGAAATGCTTGTGGCTTTTCATCCATAGCATCTAACCAAATCAACTCATATTGTTTTTGTAATGCTGTAGATTCTAACCATTCTAATAGTTTTTTGCCAACACCTTTACCCTGAATTTTACTATGTAAGTAAATTCTATGGAGTTTAACAGACTTTTTCTTCTCATTATAGTTATCTAGTGTCTTATCCCAAATAATTCTAAAATTTCCTACTTTTTCGCCATTATAAAGCACAAAAAAGTATTCAGCATTTTCTTCTAATAATTCTTTACTAATATTCTCTTCAGAATATTGTGTATTCACATACCAATCTCCTCCATCTTGCCAAAAATAATCATAGGCTTGTGGGTATACTTCTTTCATCAAGTTAAAAAGATCTGCTGCTTCGGAATTTGAAATTTCTTGCAATGAAATTTTCTCGTTAACTAGTATCATTCTTTTTTTAATAACGAAACTAGTTATAAAATGTAGAGACTAAAAATAGAACTGAAAATTACACATGTTTATTCTTTTATGTTTAAAAACATATATGATGCTTTATAAAGTAACTATTCTTCAGGTTTTTATCCTTAAAATGAAGCTGCAATCAAATTTAGCTTTACATCAGAAAAGTGAGAAGTTCTTCGTACTACCTCAACAAAACGCTGAATAGATTCTTTACAATCAGGATAACCTATATTTTTATTTCCTTCATTATAGGAAACAACAATATCATTTCCATCACTATCTAATATACACCAAAATGGAAATTTTATCTCTTTACAATTACTCTCACCAAAAAATTTCATTGGATTGGTACAGTCTACATAATCAGAGGTTTCTTTTTTAGGTATAAAAATATCTACAATAATGTAGTTGGTACTGAATAACTCTTTGAAAGAATCTTTATTCATTTTCCTCCTCATTTTTTTACTAAACCTACAATTAGTAGAATAGTAATTAATAAAAACGTGTTTGTTCTCTTGTTTTGCTTTTAATAAAGCTTCGTTAATCATTTTTGTTGAATCATTTTCTTGTGCTAAAGAAAACTGAAATAAAAACAGAAAAAATAGTAGATTAAAAGGTTTCATAATATTGGGGGGTATGGTTTATATCAACCTAATTTACAGAATATTGCTATGAAATAAAAACAATATTTGTTAGTGTATATAAAATTGGGGATTTTACCTAAATTTTAAATCCATAAAAAAATCGGCTAATAAATTAGCCGATTTTTTTGTATGATTATTTTTGTAAAAGTTACTCTTGATTTTCGATAGCTTCTTTAATCTTAGTTTCTAACTCTTCCATTAACTCAGGGTTATCTTTAATTAAGCCTTTTACAGCATCTCTTCCCTGACCTAATTTAGTATCACCATAACTAAACCAAGATCCACTCTTTTTAACAATACCTAGTTCTACACCAATATCAAGAATTTCTCCTACTTTAGAAACTCCTGCTCCATACATAATATCGAATTCGGCCGTTTGAAATGGTGGTGCAACTTTATTTTTTACCACCTTCACTTTAGTACTGTTTCCAATTACTCTATCACCATCTTTAATCTGTGTTCTCCTACGAATATCTAATCGAACAGATGCATAGAATTTTAATGCATTACCACCAGTAGTTGTTTCTGGATTACCAAACATAACTCCAATTTTTTCACGTAACTGGTTAATGAAAATTACAGTACAATTCGTTTTGCTAATAGTAGCGGTTAATTTACGTAAAGCTTGCGACATTAAACGTGCATGTAATCCCATTTTAGAATCACCCATTTCACCTTCAATCTCTGATTTAGGCGTTAATGCTGCTACCGAATCTACCACTACAATATCAATTGCTCCAGAACGAATTAAATTGTCAGCAATCTCTAAAGCTTGCTCACCATGATCCGGTTGAGATATAATTAAATTATCAACATCAATTCCTAGACTTTCTGCATAAAAACGATCAAAAGCATGTTCTGCATCTATAAATGCTGCTATTCCTCCTGCTTTTTGTGCTTCTGCTATAGCGTGTAAGGTTAACGTAGTTTTACCAGAAGATTCAGGTCCATATATTTCTATAATTCTTCCTCTAGGATATCCACCAACTCCTAACGCCAAATCTAATCCTAAAGAGCCAGAAGATATTGCATCTACATCATCAATAACTTTATCTCCTAACTTCATTACGGTACCTTTACCGTAAGACTTATCTAATTTATCTAGAGTAAGTTGAAGCGCTTTTAATTTCGCTTCCTTTTCTTTATCTGCTGCCATAAAATTGCTAAAAAATTTTGTAAAATAAGATGCGCTAAGTTATGAAAAACTAATGCATTTTTTTGTATAATTGCACCCTAATTCAATTAAAAAAAAATTCTATGAAAAAATTACTTTTATCAGTTGTTTTTATTCATTTGTCATTCCTATGTTTTTCTCAGGAAGAGATTGTTGAAACTCCTAATAACGAATTTCAAAAGAAAATTGATAGTATCAATTCTAGTTTTAGTTACAAAACAGGAAAAGTAGTATTAGATAATGGTTTGGCAGAAATAAATGTTCCTACGGGTTACAAATTTTTAGATGCAGAACAGAGTTCAATGGTTTTAACTGATTTATGGGGAAATCCTCCTTCTGAAGTTTTAGGAATGTTATTTCCTGAAAATGTTGGTCCTATTAGTGATAATTTTACCTATGCTGTGGAGATAACCTATTCTGATGATGGATATATTAATGATGAAGATGCTAAAGATATTGATTACAATGATCTTTTATCTGAAATGCAAAATGATACTGATGCCTCAAACGAACAAAGAGAAAAATTAGGTTACCCTTCTATACATTTAGTAGGTTGGGCTTCTGAGCCTTTTTATGATGAAAATACCAAAAAATTACACTGGGCTAAAGAGTTAAAATTTGGAACAGATAGTATTAATACACTAAACTATAACATTAGGGTTTTAGGTAGATCTGGATATTTAAACTTAAATGCTATTGGGACTATGGATGTTTTGCCTTTAGTTAAAAATAATGTAGATCAAATATTGAGTAGTGTTGCATTTACAGAAGGGAATACTTATGCAGATTTTGATGCTAGTATAGACAAGGTTGCTGCATATGGTATTGGAGGATTAATCGCTGGAAAATTATTAGCTAAAGCTGGTTTTTTTGCTTTGATATTAAAGTTTTGGAAATTTATTGCTATTGCGGTTGTAGGTATATTTGGAGCACTTAAAAATAGAATTTTCGGAACAAAGAGTGAAGAAGCGTAAAAAATAGAGTTCTTTTTATATGAGAGCGGGTATTTTACCCGCTTTTTTTATACTATTGCTATAACAATATGAAACATAAACACTTTATTATTCATAAACCTTTTGGTTTTCTTTCTCAGTTTATCAACAATCAAACTAAACGAAAAAAGAAAATGTTAGGAGAATTACATGATTTTCCTGAAGGAACAATGGCTATAGGTAGATTGGATGTAAAATCTGAAGGATTATTGTTATTAACAACCGATGGAAAAGTAAGTGATTATATTACTACAAGAGGTAAAGTAGAAAAAGAATATTACGTTCAAGTTGATGGAGCTATTACTAACGCAGAAATTGAGCAATTAAAAACTGGTGTTAAAATTGGAATTAAAGGTGAAAAATATCTTACAAAACCTTGTAAAGTAAAGAGTATAGAAACTCCTAACTTTCCAGAACGTTCCATGAAAATTAGAGACGATCGTCACGGGCCAACTTCCTGGATTTCTATTACTTTACAAGAAGGAAAATACCGGCAAGTTCGTAAAATGACATCTGCAGTTGGTTTTCCAACATTACGTTTGGTTAGAGTACGTGTAGGAAATATTTGGTTGAATGATTTACCTTCAGGTGGAGTGGTTGAAGTTGAGGATTTGATGCAGTTAATACATTAATTTAACGTGAATCTTGGATAAACTTTTTTGTCAGTTCGAGTGATTTTACAAAGTGCTAACGGTGTAAAATTTTATCGAGAACTAGTGAAATACTTCTCGATACAAAATTATTTTCCATTGTATTACAAATAATTTTACTCGAAGTGACAGGAGTTTCTTTAAGCAAGGTTCACGTTAATTTGCTATCTTTTAAAAAGGAATCTTTAATTCTTCTTTCGTATAATTAGTTTTCATTTCCATAAATCTTAAAAATTCTACAAAACCTATTGAATGCTGATGTACAGCTATTCTGTCATTTTTAGAATAAAGTTTTAAATATCCTGATATTGTATTAAATTTAATATTTTCTATTTCACTCCATTTAGTAGTTATTTTCTTTCTTTTCCAATCTGAAGCTATTATTCTTTTCTCATCAAAAACCAACTCATAATTATAGTACCACAACAGAACTATACTACCCATTACTAAAAAGAATAATACTGTAAGTGAAGACATTATATATATATCTTTATTCCAGTGTTTAATTGCCGCACTCATAAGTACTGAACCAAACAAACAACAAATAATTCCTATCCATAAATAACTCTTATTTAGTTTCAGTGTAAATTGGTTATGAACATTTCGTTGTATTCTTTTATTTGATTTATAATCAGAATACAAAAGAATTCCCCCTATAACGGTCGGCAATAATATAACTTTAATGATATCTATGATCATCCCATTAGAAAATTAATTATTCTCTAATCATATGAATATGAGGAATTCCGTCTTCAATATAACCTTCACCTACTTGTTGAAAACCATGTGACTCGTAGAATTTCTGTAAATAGGTTTGTGCTCCTATTTTTATACTACGTGTAGAAAACTTGTTAATAACCGTATCTATAGAAAATTTCATCAAATCATGACCATAACCATATTTACGTTCTTCTTGCTTAACAATAACTCTTCCTATACTTGCTTCTTCAAAATAATCTAATGGTTTAAATAAGCGAGTATAGGCTACAATTTGGTTATTCTTTATACCTAAAACATGCAAAGCTTTATCATCTTTACCATCAATATCTTGATATACACAATCTTGTTCAACAACAAATACTTCTGAACGTAATTGTAATATACTATAAAGCTCTCTTAAAGAGAGCTCATTAAAAGATTTTACTAAAAATTCCATTTGTTAACTAGTTATTAACTACAAGCGATTTTAGATACTCTATTTTGGTGACGACCACCTTCAAAATCAGTAGATAAAAATAGTTTTACAAAGCCTAATGCTTGTTGTAAAGAAACAAAACGTGCAGGAATTGTTAATATGTTAGCATTATTATGTTGTCTAGCTAAAGCTACCAATTCATTATTCCAACATAGTGCAGCTCTAATACCTTGATGTTTGTTCGCAGTCATTTGCGCTCCGTTACCACTTCCGCATAAAATAATACCTAAATCGGCTTCCTTACTTTCAACTGCATTAGCTGTCGGATGAATTGTGTCTGGATAATCCATACTTCCATTATCATCCGTTCCAAAATTAACTACAGTATGACCTAATTCTTCTAATAGTTTGATGATTTCAAACTTATATTCTGTCCCTGCGTGATCATTACCAATAGCAATAGTCATAATTTCTTGATTTTAATTGTGTTGTTGGCCACAAAAATAGTGTTATTAACGGTTATCAACAGTAATTAACAATGCTTTTTTTGAAAAGGGTACTAAAGCTTTAAAAATAAAACACTTACCAATTTTTCTAAATTGTTAAGAACTCCTAAGAAGTTTATCAAAAGATTTTTTGGCTTTTTGAGTTTTTTTTACAATACAGCGGGCTAGGTGAATTATGCAACTTTTTTTTTAGTTTTTTAATTCAATTTTATCAACATAAAATTTACAATTTATTTACAATGAACAAGAAATTAACTATTCATAAAAAGAAGTGGATTTAAATAAATTCAGATTGTTAATAACTCTACTTTTAAGTTGATTTTCAGCTGTATTTTATACTCATAAATTGTTCATTTCATTTAATAACTCATAAAACCAAATTTATTTTCACAAATCAATTCCACAAATTAACACACTATTATAAGCAGTATTGTTTTTTTAAATTTAAAAAGAAAGAATTCTATAATAATATAAAGTGTTAATAACGAAATTTAGAAATTGATCATTCATATTTTATTTGAGTAAGTAAAACTGATTAACTCAATTGAAAATATTGTTGTCGAAATAGTACACATACGATTTTAGATTTACTAAGCATTTAAATTGAAGATTAGTTCAATAACGTGAATCTTGAATAATAAATCCTTGTTTGCTTGAAACCTTTGATAAAATTTTGTGAAACGGCTATTAATGATAGTAATTTACTAGTGATTGGGTTTATCGAAATCAAAAGTAAAATTGTATCGAAAAGTGATACTATGCTTTTTTAATGCCTTTTGCTAAAAATAAGTAACTCTTAATTGTTGTAAATTATAGCTAACTTTTAGAAATTAGATAACTTGATCAGATATGTGATGTCTTGTTTAGAAGTAAGACTAGTAGAGGTTTCTTTTTTATCTAAAGTGGTGTTTATACTTACAGCAGCAATAATGATTCCTGTTAAGAAAATCAAAAGAAATAATAATATTATTTTACGTAAGTTTTTCACTTTTAAGTAGTTGTTTTTATATATAGACGAGAGAATTTTAGATATGTTACATTTTTCTTAAGATTTTTTTAAGAAAATTTTTTCAGAATAATTCTTTGTAATTTAGTCTGTTGAATATTTTAAATGATTTTATGCCTAGAAAGAAAAAAATTTATAAAAAGAAAGGTAAGGTAATCAAAGACTTAACTCGAAAGATTTTTAGAATTTTGAATGAAGACAGTACTAAGTCTTTTAATTACAAACAAATTGCTAGTAAAATTGCAATTAGTGATACTGAAGGAAGAAACCAGATTATTAAGAAACTAAGTGAACTAGCTTCTTCTCAAAAGATAGTAGAAGTAGAAAAAGGTAAATATAAAATTAACGCTGATCGTAAATACCATATTGGAACTATGGATCTTACGGCAAATGGTAATGGATATTTTATTTGTGATGACTTTGAAGAAGATATTTTTGTGCCTTCAGTAAACTTAAATAAAGCCTTACAAGACGACATTGTTAGAGTATATGTATACAATAAAAGAAAAACGCCAAAACTTGAAGCAGATGTAGTAGAAATTATTGAGAGAGCAAAACAAGAGTTTGTTGGTACGCTTCAAATGAGTAAGAATTTTGGTTTTGTTTTACCTGACAGTCCAAAAATGTATGCTGATATTTTTATTTCTAAAGGAAAATTAAATGGAGCAGATAATGGAGATAAAGTTGTAGCAAAAATTACAGATTGGCCTGATAATTCTAAGAATCCTTTTGGAAAAATTACTCAGATTTTAGGAAGACCTGGTGATCATGACACTGAAATTCATTCTATATTATTAGAATATGGATTACCTTATGAATTTCCTAAAGAAGTAGAAAAAGAAGCAGAAGAATTACCTATTGAAATTACAGCTGAAGAAATTAGTAAAAGAAGAGATATGAGAGAAGATCTTACCTTTACTATTGATCCTAAAGATGCTAAAGATTTTGATGATGCTCTTTCTTTTACCGTATTAGAGAATGGTAATTATGAGATTGGTATTCATATTGCTGATGTATCTCATTATCTACAGTCAAAAACGATTTTAGATGATGAAGCTTATGATAGAGCTACTTCAGTATATTTAGTAGATAGAGTGGTTCCTATGCTTCCAGAAATGCTGTCTAATGGAGTATGTTCATTACGTCCAAATGAAGAAAAATTGACCTTTTCTGCCGTTTTTGAATTAGATGAGAAAGCTAACATTCATAACCAATGGTTTGGTAGAACTGTCACGTATTCTGATAAACGCTTTGCGTATGAGGAAGCGCAAGCAATTATAGAAAATAAAAATAATATAATTCCTCAAGAAGTATCACTTACAGGTTCTGAATACACAGTAGATGATAAGATTGTTGAAGCTACTTTAAAATTAGATGAATTAGCCAAGAAGATGCGTGCAAAGCGTATGAAAGCTGGAGCTATTTCTTTTGATAAAGTGGAAGTAAAGTTCCATTTAGATGAAGAAGCTAATCCAATTGGAGTATTTTTTAAAGAAGGTAAGGATGCTAATAAACTTATAGAAGAGTTTATGTTATTAGCTAACAAAAAAGTAGCAGAATTTATAGGAAAAGGTAAAGGAGGTCGACCTACAAATAAGACTTTTGTATATAGAATTCATGATGAACCTGATGTTGATAAACTAGCTTCTTTACAAAATATTATCTCAAAATTTGGTTATAAAATTGATACTCAATCGAGAGAGTCAACTTCTGAAAGCTTAAATAAATTATTAAAAGACGTTCATGGTAAAGGTGAAGCAAATTTAGTAGAAACACTAGCCATACGTTCTATGAGTAAAGCTGTATATACTACTCAAAACATCGGTCATTACGGTTTAGCATTTGACTATTACAGTCACTTTACCTCGCCAATACGTAGATATCCTGATGTAATGACGCATCGTTTATTACAACATTATTTAGATGGAGGATCTTCTCCAAAAGTTGATGGATATGAAGAACGTTGTAAACACACTTCCAAAATGGAAGAATTAGCTGCTAAGGCAGAACGAGATTCCATAAAATATATGCAAGTAAAATACATGCAAGATCATAAAGATCAGGAATTTCAAGGTGTTATTTCAGGTGTAACTGAATGGGGTATTTATGTTGAAATAGTATCTAATAAATGTGAAGGTATGGTTAGGATTAGAGATATAAAAGATGACTATTATATTTTTGATGAAAAACAGTATGCTGTTATCGGTCAATCTACTCAAGCAATGATTCAATTAGGTGATCCTGTTACAGTTAAAGTAAAACATACAGATTTAGAACGTAAACATTTAGATTTCGAATTGATTTCTCATTAATTTTAACGCTTAAATTATACTATAGATTTCTTTTTTTAGTTTAATTTATAATACTATAATTCCTTTAAAATGAAACAACTACTTTACATTACATTTTGTTTTTTTACACTGTTATCCTCTGCACAAGAGACAATTACGAGAGGTTTAGGAGATTTTGAAATCCTTAAAGTTTATAACGGAATAGATGTAGAATTGATAAAATCTGATAAACAAGAAATTCATATTTCTGGAGAAAAATCAAACAAAGTAAAAGTTAAACAGCAAAATGAAAAACTAAAGATATCTTTAAAATTTCCAGAAACAACAGCAGATGGAAAGGTTAAAGTAATTATTTATTTTAATAAACCTATCCCTGTAATAGATGCTAACGAAGGTTCATCTATTGTATCTGCAGGAATAGAACAGCAACATATTGATATTAAAGCTCAAGAAGGTTCGTACATAAACATGACTGTTAAAATAAA
Organism: Tenacibaculum agarivorans; assembly: GCF_001936575.1. Classification (GTDB taxonomy): domain Bacteria; phylum Bacteroidota; class Bacteroidia; order Flavobacteriales; family Flavobacteriaceae; genus Polaribacter; species Polaribacter agarivorans. Next base: position 34,125 of record NZ_MSMP01000021.1, on the reverse strand, counting down.
ACATTTAACAGTAAAAGCTTCTTCAGCAGGAGTAATTAAATTAAAAGGAGAGGCTAAAAACCAAACTGTAAAATTAGATTTAGGAGCAAATTATCATGGTTATGATTTAATTGTTGAAAACGTGTCTAAAGTCAATGCAGGATCAGGTGCTAAGGCTGAAATTCATACAGGAGAAACTTTAGAAGCTAAAGTTAGTTTTGGTGGTACAATCCTGTATAAAGGTAAGCCTGAAGTTATAGATGAAAAAAAGGTTATTGGTGGAACAATAGAAAGAAGTAACTAAAGTTTTTGCTATCTTTGCTATATCAAATTATAGATGATGAATGCACTATTAATATTTTTAGGTTTTGTAGGACCATGGCAAATCGCCATCATTGTTGTACTAGTAGTTTTACTTTTCGGAGGTAAAAAAATTCCTGAATTAATGAAAGGATTAGGAACTGGTATCAAAGAGTTTAAAGATGCTACCAAAGAAGAAGGTAAAGAAGAAACAGAATAATATTTCTTATTTATATAAAAGTAAAGCTCACTATAATTAGTGAGCTTTTTTAATATTCTTAAGTTTTAGATACTATTCAGTATCATCTTTCTTTTTGTTTTTTGCACGTTTCATAGCTTCACCTATTTGATTACTTGCAGTAAAAGATGCAACCATGTTATTTAACATGTCACTACCAGCTTGAGGTGAATTAGGTAATAATATTAAATTACTATTTGTTTCTTCACCAATAGATTGTAATGTGTCATAGTGCTGTGTTACAACAATTAAAGCAGAAGCTTCTTGGCTATTGATACCAACTTTATTTAATACTTCTACAGATTCTTCCAATCCTCTAGCAATTTCACGTCTCTGATCTGCTATACCTTGACCTTGTAAACGTTTACTCTCAGCTTCAGCTTTTGCCTTTTCTACGATTAAAATACGCTGTGCGTCACCTTCATATTGAGCAGCTATTTTTTCTCTCTCAGAAGCGTTAATTCGGTTCATTGCAGCTTTTACTTGAGCATCAGGATCAATATCTGTTACTAATGTTTTAATGATATCGTATCCATATTCCATCATGGCATCGTTCAATTCAGATTTTACTGCAATTGCTATATCATCTTTCTTAACAAATACATCATCTAACTTCATTTTAGGTACTTCTGCACGTACAACATCAAATACATAACTCGTAATCTGATCATGTGGATAATCTAGCTTATAAAAGGCATCATAAACTTTATCCTTAATAACTTTATACTGTACAGAAACTTTTAAACGAACAAATACATCATCTAAAGTTTTCGTTTCAACAATCACATCTAATTGTTGAATCTTTAAACTTAGTTTACCAGCAATTCTATCTACCAATGGAATTTTTAAATGTAATCCAGATTGACGAATACTGTGAAATTTACCAAAACGCTCAATAATAGCAGCTGTTTGTTGTTTTACTATAAAAAAGGCAGATATTAATAGTACTACCGTTATAAAAATAGCTAAAGGAATAAAGACCATAGTTTAATTTTTTTGTTGATTTGTTTATAAATATAGTTATTTAACTTGCTTATATGACGTAATTTTTTTGAATTGTTACATTATAGCTTAATTTTACCAAAACAAATCAAACTATATGGAACTTATCAAATCAAATATTACAGAAATTCTACTGTTGCTTTTTTTAATTGTTACATTCCTACAATCAGGAATAGACAAGGTAACAGATTGGAAAGGAAATGTGTCTTTCATTACCGAACACTTCAAAAATTCACCATTAAAAAATATGGTCCCTTTATTGTTAGCTGTAATTTTAGTGCTAGAGATTTTAGCAGGAGCTTTAATGTTCGTTGGTATTTTTCATTTAAGTACAACTGGAGTTAAAGAAATAGCTTTAACAGGAACTATACTTTCAGCTCTAAGTTTAATTTTTTTATTAGTTGGCCAGAGACTAGCAAAAGATTATGCAGGAGCAATGACTTTGGCAGTTTATTTTAGTATTGCAATTTTTGGGGTGTATTTATTAAGTAAATAAATCTTATTATAAAAATAATTAAAATAAATTTTAATTATAATAAAAGAGTCTTAAAAACGTTTTTAAGACTCTTTTTATTTTTAATAATATAAATATATAGATATTTTGTGAAATACATTTAAAATAGCTTTAAAATAAGTATTATCTCTTTTTTAGGATATAAATATGGGAAGAATACTCTTTTGAGGTTAATCCTTTTAAATTTGAAAGTAAACCTATATAAAAAGCTTTAATAAGATTACTTTTTCCCTTTTTATATTTTTCTGAAAGTAGTGATACATAAAAAGAATCCAATAACATCGGTTTAGTTTTAATTAATTCCATGTTATGTTCCTTGCTAAGGATATTTATACTTTCTTTTGAAAAATGCCATAAGTGTCTAGGTACATCATAAGCTGCCCAAAATTTCCCGTAATGCTTAGCATCATAACTTCTGTAGTTTGGAACAGCAATAATTAAATATCCATCTTTTTCTAATAAACTATTTATTTTAGAAAGAGTATGATTTAGATCAGGTATATGTTCTAAAACATGCCATAGTGTTATTACATTAAATTTTTTATTATTAATTTCTTGTAATGACCTATGTGGTACTATAGCTTTTTCTTTTGCTTTTTGCCTAGCTTTTTCATTGGGCTCTACTCCTACTATTTCCCAATTATCTTTTTTGCATACTTGTAAAAAATCGCCTGTACCACAACCTAAATCTAAAATCTTTTTCGTTTTTGTTTTTAAATTATCGATGAGTTTTAATTTTTTACCTAGAGCAAACTTCTTAGCAATTTGATATAATTTATTTATCAAGCCATCACTTCTGTCTGTGTGTGATATGTATTCTTCGCTCTCGTAATATTTTTCTAATTGCTCAGGAACCGGATTTGTATATAGAAGATTTAGTTCTTCATTAAGTATTAGATCAAAATTTTCTCTGCTAACAGAATAGTCTTCTGTTGATATGTAAGGAAGAGTTTTTTCTTTGTTTTTTAAATTCATTTACGTTTAAGTTTCACGTGGAACTCTCTGTTTGATTTCGGTAAAAATAGTAAATGTTCCACAAGGAACATTTAATTATTTTATATTATTTAAAGTGTAATTTGAATAAAAAATGCATAACGTTCCATGTGGAACGTTATGCATTTTTATGTGTTATGAGTTTTTTAAATTTAGAGTTTTTTAAACTGCTAATATTTTTATTTCACTTTTTTTACTCTATCCTGTTTTGATAAGTTGAAGTGAATCTATGTATAAATTATTAATTGTAAATCTTTAATGTTTGATGCTGAAATTTTGTTAGTTATTAGTGATTTTTCTGGTGATTGAATTTATCTAAATCAAAAGAAAAGATGTGCTGAATCAAATTTAGAGGAGCTATCGAAAATAAGATTTTCTTTTCTATAATGCATAATTGACCTATTGAATAAGAAAAAGTTCCACATGGAACGTTTGTTTTTATATGTGTTATACGTTTATAAAATTATAGGTTTTTGAACTATCAATATTTTATTGTACTGTTTGTTTTTCCTTCTACTCTATCCTGTTTTGAGAAGTTGAATTGATTTTATGTAATGGGTTGTTAATCGTGAATTTTTGATATTTGATGATTAAATTTTGTTAGTTGCTATTGTTTTCTCTGGTGATTGAGTTTATTCAAATTAAAAGAAAAATATGCTAAATCAAGTTTAATGTAATTATATAGAATATGACTTTTTTTATAGGTATGATTGATTTATGGTGTAAATAAAAAACACCTGTAGTTTTTATTTTAGTGAATTTTTTTATTTGTTTTATAAGATATGGATTTTGCCTTAATACAATTAGAATTAGAAGGTGTTTTAATATTTTAAATCTGTTTAGTTTCTTGTTGTTCTTTTATATTTTCTGAATGTTATAAATGGTTTTCTTGTTGTTTAATGATTAGTTTCTTATTGATACAATTCTATAGATTTTTTGAAAAAAAAAAGTTGAGTTTTGATTCTGAAATAAGATTTATTTACTCTTTAATAAGACTAAAATCTTTTAAGAATTGAATAGTATTTTTAGTTTTTTGATGCACTCCTTCTACTCCATTTTATTTGTTTTTAAAAATTTAATTTAATGAGTTTAGATATTAAATATATATAAAATGATAAATTCTTTCTGTTTTTATGATTTTCTGATGATTGAGTTTATTAAAGTTAGAAAGAAGAATATATCAAGGCTAATGTGTTATTGTTATCAATCTCATCGGGAATAGTTGGAATATGGATTTATTTATGTTTAACTTAATAAAATTGGTTGAAGTTATATCTTTATCTTTAAGTAAGAGTGATGTAGTAGATTGAGTTTTTAAAGATTATAATAACTCTATTTATTTAGATATTATAGTTTGAAGTTAATGTATTCAAGCTTGTTTTATTGTAAAGAAATCTATTGAAATTAGAAAATAAAAAAAACGTTCCACATGGAACGTTTTAGATTTTTGAAGAATTTATCTTCCCATAAATACAAGTAAGACGGATACATCACTTGGAGAAACACCACTTATTCTACTTGCTTGAGAAATACTTGTGGGTTTTATTTTAGTGAGTTTTTCACGAGCTTCATAGGATAGTGATTTTACTTTAGTATAATCGAAATTAGAAGGGATAGGAACGTTTTCTAATCTGTTTAACTTGTCAGCATTGTTCTTCTCTTTTTCTATATATCCTGAATACTTTAAATGGATTTCTACCTGTTCAATGATTTCTTTATCGATGTTGTTCTGATATATGAAATCATTTAATTTTTCGATAACCAATAAGTCGTTAAACGTTAATTGAGGCCTAGCTGCAATCTTATATAATTTCATTGATTGGTTAATAGAAGCTAGATTTTTTAATTCTAAAATAGGGTTTATTTCCTCTTTAGAAACACTTAAATCTTTTAAGAATTGAATAGTGATTTCAGTTTTTTGTTGCTTTTCTTCTACTCTATTCATTCGTTCTTGAGAAGCCAAACCAAGTTTAAATGACTTAGGAGTTAATCGTAAATCAGCATTATCTTGACGTAATAATGTTCTATATTCTGCTCTAGAAGTAAACATTCTATATGGTTCTTCTGTCCCTTTTGTAATCAAGTCATCGATTAAAACACCTATATAAGCTTCACTTCTTTTTAATATAAAAGGTTCTTTGTTTTGTGTTTTTAATGCCGCATTTACACCAGCCATTAATCCTTGTGCAGCTGCTTCTTCATAACCCGTAGTTCCATTAATCTGACCAGCAAAGAATAGGTTTTCTATAAGTTTAGTCTCTAAAGAATGCTTTAATTGAGTAGGTGGAAAGTAATCGTATTCTATAGCATATCCATATCTAAAAAACTTTACATTTTCAAATCCCGGAATTGATCGAATGGCTTTATCTTGTATGTCTTCTGGTAATGAAGTGGAGAAACCATTTACATATATTTCAACTGTATTCCATCCTTCTGGCTCAACAAATATTTGGTGTCTTTCCTTATCTGCGAATCTGTTTATTTTATCTTCAACAGAAGGACAATAACGTGGACCAGTTGATTTAATTCTACCATTAAACATTGGAGACCTATCAAATCCTTCACGTAATAAATCATGTGTAGTTTGATTTGTATAGGTTAAATAACATGATCTCTGCTTTTGTAAAGGTGATGTTACTGGTAAATAGGAGAACTTTTCAGGATTATCATCACCTGGTTGTTCCGTCATTTTAGAATAATCTAAAGATCTTCCATCCACTCTAGGAGGAGTTCCAGTTTTCATTCTCCCCGATTCAAATCCTTTAGCAACTAAATCTTCAGTGATTCCAGTAGATGCTCCTTCTCCTGCTCTACCACCACCAAATGTTTTTTCACCAATATGAATTAATCCATTTAAGAATGTTCCAGCGGTCACAATAACAGATTTTGCTTTTATTTCTAATCCTAAATTAGTTTTTACACCTACTATCATATTTCCATCGAAGATTAAACCATTAACAGAGTCCTGATAAAAATCTAAATTTTCAGTTTGTTCTAGCATGTTTCTCCAGCATTCTGCAAACTGCATTCTGTCTGATTGTGCTCTAGGACTCCACATAGCTGGACCCTTAGATTTATTCAACATCTTAAATTGGATTGCAGTTTTATCAGTAACAATAGCACTATATCCACCTAATGCATCAATCTCACGTACTATTTGTCCTTTAGCAATTCCACCCATGGCAGGGTTACAACTCATTTGTGCAATATTTTGCAAGTTCATTGTAATCAACAATGTTTTTGCTCCCATATTAGCACTAGCAGCTGCAGCTTCACTTCCTGCATGTCCTCCACCTACTACAATAACGTCGTATGTTGTTGTAAATAAACTCATGTTTTACGTAATTTTTATCTATAAATAAAAAGTCCGTTCCACGTGGAACGGACTACAAATTTAAGGTTTTTAAACAAGTATTTTCTTTGTCTCTCATCATTTGTTTCTCATCATCGGTTTTATCTTTGTATCCCATATAATGCAAAACACCATGAATGATAACTCTGTGTAGTTCTTCTTCAATAGGAACATTAAATTCTTGTGCATTCTCTTTTACTCTATCTACAGATATAAAAATATCTCCATTTACCAATTTACCTAATGAGTAATCAAAACTAATGATATCCGTTAACGTGTCATGTTGTAAAAATTCTACATTGATTTTATGAAGATAATCATCGTCACAAAAGATGTAGTTGATTTCTCCTAATTCAAACTCTTCTTTAGTAATACAATCTTTAATCCAATCAGATGTTTTTTGCTCGTCTGATAAAGAAAATGGGGTTTCATAATTAAATGCAATCATTATTATTTCTTTGTGCTAGTCTTAGTATTAAAATATTCTTGAACTTTCTTTTTATACTCTTGCTGCAAAGGTAAAGATTGTCTATTTAAAATTTCAGTTTGATTGTAAAACTGTTTCTTAAATTCGATTTCTTTTGCTCTATTTTTATTGTATTGAATCAGATTTGTGTTAGATTTTCTCTTTTTTTCTTTTCCTTGTTCAAAAGTTGCTTTATCTAATTTTAGTAATTGATAATTTAATCGCTGCATTCTTTGTATCGTACTTTGATTAAAACCTTTTTCTAAAATTTCATTTTCCAGCTGCTCCATTTCTTTCACAGCCTTTTTACCTTGACCATTTCCATCTTTTCCATCCTTAATGGCATCTTCTAATTGTTGTCTCAATTCACTTTGTTGTTTGAAAATTTCATAGAGTTCACCATTCAAGTCATCATTCTGTCCTTTACCTCCTTTTCCCTGTTGTCCTTGTTCACCTTCTTTACCACTTTTATTTCCATCTTTTCCATCTTGTTTTTGACCTTGTTTTCCATTTTTAGGTTTTCCATCATTCCCTTTGCTTTGCATTCCCTTTTTCATTTGATTCATAAGGTTTTCTTGCTTTTGAATAATATCAGGTAAACTAAAAGATTGTCCACTTTTTCCTTGTCCACTTCCACTTCCCGGTTGAGGATTTTGCATTGCATCTAATGTATTACTTAACATATGTGTTAATTCATTTGCAGATGTCATTACATAACGTTGGTTAGAAATACCATTTCTAAATCTACTTTCAGTAAAATTTTCTAATGATTCGTCTAAATTATAATGCGCGTTCGCTAAATGATTTTGGATATCTGAACTAATATCAGGTACACGTAAAGAAAGTACAAACAAACTATCGTCTATATGTTCAAAATATGTTTTTAGTTGATATTGCTTTTTTAAACTCTTTCCAAAATTTGGATGTGATGAATTGATATCAGAAAACTTATCCATCAAACTTTCTTGATCAAAAGAAAAAGTGACTAAATTCTCAACTATTCTTCGTAAATCTTCCATGTTTTCTTCAGCCATTTCGCTATTCATCATTTGCATTGAGTTCTGCATTTTCTGGCTCATTTGTTTCATTTTTTGAGCCGCTTTCTGCTGATTCTTTTTTGCCTGTTGGCTTTTTTGATTTTCTAAATTCTCTTGTGCCTTATTTAATTGTTCATCTGTTTTTTGCTTTAATTCTTCCATAGAAGGTAAATCCATAGGTCTTTTTAATTTCTGATTCTCTTTTTTTAGCGCATCTAGCTCTTTTTTCTGCTCTTCAAATTCTTTTTGAATTTCTTTTTGTTCTTTTAAAGCTTCTTCTTTTTGCTTAGCATCTGCATTTTCATTCTCTTTTTTACTTAATTCTTCTTGTTTTTTTGCTAGTTCGTCTAATTTTTTAGCAATTTGATTCATTTTTTGCTCAACATAATACTGTTTTGCTAATTCTAAAACACGCTCTAAACTCTTTTCTTGTTGTTTATTTTGTTCTGCAAGTTGCTTTGATTTTTTAATAAGATCCTCTTTATTGAGTTTTTCGGCCATTTTTTTCAGCTCGTCTAACAATTTCTTTTGTTTTTCAAGCTTTTTTAACTCTTCTATTCTTTTCTGTAAGCTTTCCTTTTTCTTTTGAAGGCTTTCATTTTCCTCTTTTTTCTCAGAAAAATTCTCTTGTAATTTTTGCGTCTGTCTTTTCATCATATTTTGATACTGTTCTTGACGCTTAATTAAACTTTCAATCTTTTTTTGATCGTTCCAGTTCATATTCTTCTTATTTTGAAGATCAAATTGAACTTTCTCTAGTTCTTGTTTACTATCCTGTTGTTTTTGGAGTGAGTTTTGAAGATTTTGTAAATAGTTTTGTTGTTCGTTTAATAACTCTTTATCTAATTCTTGAGCCGTTTTCTTTCTATAAGAAAACTTTTTACTAACCGCTTTTTTATAACCACTGATAACATCATTATCAAAAACACGAAAAAATAGTTCGTAATCAATTCCCTCTTTTAAATCAAGGTTATCAGGAAATTTAGAAAAGAAACTTTGTACAGATTCTTTAGAAATTTGAATTATTTTTGAATTTTGATTATTAGGATTGTTACTATCATAGTAGACCATTTCTAATTTTTGAAAACCATAATCATCAGAAATCTGCCCAGCAAAGAAAACAGGACCTCTAGAAACACTATCAATGTTAGATTTTACCTCTATACTTGGAAACTCATCAGTTATGGTCTTAATTGAAAAACCTAATTGTTCATAATTTTTAAGCTTAGCATTAGAAGTACTAATCATGTAATCCGTATCATTTAAAATTCTCTTTTTATAGCTAAATTCTTTTTGTGAAACTTTTGTAAATGGTGTTTTTAAGTTATCATGATTGTAGGTAACACTATCAGTATCTGATGCTAATACATTCCAAATTACAGATGTTCCTTGTGGAACAGTGATGCTACTAGCATTATTTAATTCCTCATTTTTCTTTCCTACATAACCAGGATAAATGACTTTCATACTAATATTTTTAATACTTGGTGTGTTAATAATATTAATTTGATAATCAGATGACTTAATACTGTTTGCTTCAATGAAAAATTGAATAGGTTCGTTAACAGCATCATAAGTATATGAAAAAAGTCCTGTGCCATTATTTTCTAAATAATACGATTCATTATTAAAATGTATTTTAGCTTCATTTGGAACAACTTCTCCTTTAGTTTGTATATAAACGGTAATAGGATCTCCTTTAATGACTTCTAAATTTTTTGCAGTAAGTTCAAAATAAAAAGGAGCAGGTGGATTGTATGCCAAACTATGGTTTACCACACGATTAAAACTTTGGTTTAACTTATCTCCAATACCTACTATAAAAGTTAGCAACCATATAAAAAGAGGAATACATAAATATTTTAAGTATTTAATATTTACTGAAAAATTAATAGCCTTAGAAAAAGGAACAGGCTGTAATTCGTTAGATTTTTGAGTAATACTAGCTAATAATAACTCAGATGAATTAGCATCATTTTGTAGTTGTAATACGTTGAGTAATTTGTCTTTTACTTCTGGAAAATGATTACCAATAATTTTAGAAGCATCTTCATTAGAAATTCCTTTTTGTAATCCGAATAATTTAAACAACGGAAATACAATAAAACGAGCTAATAAAAATAATTCCACTGCTACAAATAACCAGAATAAAAATGTTCTAGCATTCGGTTTTAACCAAAGAAAATATTCAATAAAAAGAGTAAATAAAAAGTATAATAATCCAAGAGTTAGGAATAAAATACTACCACGAATTAGCTCATTAGTGTAATATTTTTTACTAAAATGCTGAAGTTTTTCTTCAATATGATTAAAATTACTCATAATCTAAAAATGTTAACTTGTAAATTTAAGTATTTTAAAATTGGAATAACAGTGATAAAATTGTAATAATTCGCCAAATTTTAAGTGTAACATAAAGTTGTCAAAAGCTCTAATTTTCACTGAATTCAGTGGAATTTTGAAGTGGTACAAGAATTAAATTTAGAAAGACTAATGCTACTATTTAAAATTTTATTAGTTACCAAAATAAATTTGAGAACCAACAATTTAAACATGAAAAAACAATTTTTTTTTTATCACATTAGTATTCCTTTTTTTCTCTTGTAGTGACCGAAATGAAGATGACAATACTATAAAAGATTCTAATGACCAAGTTAACATTATCACAAGAGAAGCTTCATTTGGAGCTAATGGAACACATTGGCCACATAGAGTACAAACGCCTTTTATGTATGATGAAAAAATTCCAAATAAAATTAATGTTGATGCAAATTGGGATGAGATAAAAAAAACAATAGAAAGTGTTACTGATGCTATGGTAAATGAAGGCATTATCATTTTGATAAAACCAGGAGAATTAAAAGGAAATGGAGCTGGAGGAGGAAGTAAATCGGTATTAAAAAATTTAGGAAATTTAAATTGGAAGAAAAGAATAACTATTGCGCCTCAAGAAGGTTATGGAACGGTAACAGTTAAAAACGGAGCTAGATTTTTAAATCTTTATAAGATTGCTATTACTGGATTTATTTTTGATTCTGTTAGTTTACAAGGTTGCAGTCATTCTGCATTGGCGTGGTCTAAAGTAACAGGATGGACAGCTCTTTATGGTTCACCAGACATAGTTACAGAAAATACAGAACTGGTAGAAATTGTTATGCCAGATAGTAAAGTGCAAAGCGGAGATACATCAGATATATACACTGCTGGTGGGGTGATCACAAAACTAGTGATAGATGGCTGTTATTTTGCTCCTAATTTTTTCAAATATCCTTTTACTGGAGACAAACCTCACACTGATACCATGCAATTTGCTCAAGTTGGAGGCGGTGGAGAACCTTTTGATATTTTAATAAGAGATACAGCAATGTTTGCATCTAACAATACAGCATTACAAACAGGTGGAATTACAGGATTAACCTTAGAGAATTCGTACTTGGTAGCAGGATCAACATCTTTATCTAGATATCCACACTTACCAGGTGGTTCCACAGAAGCTACCACAAATGCAATGAATGGATCAGGTGGAAATTTTACTGCAAAAAACTCAGTAATTATAGGGGGTATAGCTATGAATGATAAAATATCAAAGAAAATTTGGGATAAAGTAGAAAACACATTGGTAAACAGAAATTATACTTCTGATTTATTAACTCCAAAAGAAGGAAAATTTACAGTAAAACAAGATTTAAACGAAAATAATTCTAACATGCCTCCTTATCCAACGGATGATTATTTGAATACTATTTGGTCTAAAAAATAAGATAAATAATTGATTTTTAATTACTTAAATGTATTTACCTCAAAAATAGTTTAACTATTTGTAAATCAGATACCTCATAAAATTATCTTAAATAAAACTTATTTTCAAATTGCTTATATTAGCGTAACAAATTAGTATACGTATGAGTAAGCATTACAAATCCCTTTTATTTTTTATGATGATATCTGTTCTTTTTATTAGTTGTTCTGATGAAAAGGAAGTTGTTGTTGAACCTATTGCAGCAGAATCTAGATTGGAAGTATCTTATGGTGCAGCAGAAAGACAAGTGTATGATATTTACTTACCAAAAGGAAGAAGTTCAGAAACTACAAAAGTGATTATTTTAATCCATGGAGGTAGTTGGGTACAAGGAAGTAAAGAAGATATGAATTTTATTAAAGATATAATTATCAGTGAGCTAGATGATTATGCGGTTGTGAATATGAATTATCGTTTAGCAACATTCTTAGCACCGCCATTTGTATCTCCATTTCCAACACAAACTGACGATATTACGTCAGTAGTAGAGCATTTAAAAGCAAATGCAAGTGAGTATCAAATCTCTGATGAATTAGCCTTTATCGGATCAAGTGCAGGAGGGCAATTATCATTGTTATGGAGTTATGCCTTAGACACGCAGAAAAAAGTAAATGCAGTAGTAAGTATAGTTGGCCCTACAGATCTTTCAGGAAATGATGCAACTACTTTTTTAGGTCAAATTGTTGGCCAAGCAGGAATTGCTCCAACAAAAGAGTTTTTTGAATCTAATAGTCCTGTGTTCCAAGCAAAATCTGACTCACCTCCTACTATTCAATTTCATGCAGGTATGGATGAACTTGTAGCTAGAGATCAAGGTGAAAAGTTACGTGATAGATTAAATGAATTAGGTGTTGAAAATGAATACACTATATATTCTCAAGCCACTCATGATTATAGTAACATGCCGTTATTGATCTATGATACATGGGTGAAAACGAGAACGTTTTTACTAAAACATCACTAAAATTTTATATGTTATAATATTTAAAATCTGCTCAGAAAATAATTTTCTGGGCATTTTTTGTAAGGAAAACATTCAGAATAATACTAAATCCAAAAATTAATCGATAAACAATGAAAAAATTAGCCTATTTATTACTGTTAACTACAGTTACTGCATTTTCTCAAAGTCCTTGGACACAGAAAAAAGGAGAAACGTATTTACAATTATCATTTACAACTATTCCTACGTATTCTGAATTATTTGGGAATCCAGATTTTACAACTGAAAGAGAATTGAATGATAATACTCTACAATTATATGCAGAATATGGAATTTCTGATAAAACTACTTTAATAGCTAATTTGCCTTTTAAGTTTGTAGCTTCAAAAGATTTAGTAGACGCAAGTGCACCAGTAGCTTTAACAGCGGAAGAATCTTTAACTTCACTAGGTAATATACAATTTGGAGTACGACATAACTTTTATAATAAAAAATGGCTGATTTCAGGTCAGTTAACCATAGGAGCGAATTCAGGAACATTTGATGCTCCATCTGGTTTAAGAACTGGATATGATGCTTGGACTTTTACACCAACAATTTCTGTAGGTAGAGGATTTAATGATTGGTATATTCAAGCATTTACAGGAGTAGATATTAGAACAAATGATTATAGTTCTAACTTTAAATTAGGAGGTGAAGTAGGATATAAAGCAATAAGCTGGTTATGGTTAGCAGGTTTCTTAGATGGTGTAGCTTCATTTACAAATGGAGATGTAATAATTCCACCAACTAACGCTTTAACAGGTCTGTATGTAAACGATCAAAGTTATGCGGCATTCGGTTTAAAATTAATCGGTGAGTTTGATGATAACTTTGGAGCTAACTTTGGATTTGGTGGTGCTTTCGATGGACGTAGAGTAGCAAAATCTCCAGCATTAACATTAGGATTATATTACAAATTATAATTTAAATTTTAAGTCAAGTGGGAATTGGGTTTCGAAAGAAACCCTTTTTTTATGCTCAATTTTATTTTTTATGCTTTTAGTTTAACAACTATCTTTGCGTTTTTTAAACTGTAAAAAATGTCTGAAAACGTTCGTGTGCGTTTTGCACCAAGTCCTACAGGACCACTACACATGGGAGGTGTTAGAACAGCACTATTCAATTACCTATTTGCTAAAAAACATAATGGAACCTTTGTATTGCGTATAGAAGATACAGATCAAACACGTTATGTAGCTAATGCTGAACAGTATATAGTAGATGCTTTAGAATGGTGTAATATTCCTTTTGATGAAGGCCCTGGAAAGAATGAAAAATTTGGTCCATACAGACAATCAGAACGTAAAGATGTATACAAGCAATATGCTGAAGAATTGTTAGCAAAAGGCTGGGCATATTATGCTTTTGATACTGCAGAACAATTAGATGCACATAGAAAAGATCACGAAGCTAATGGAAAGACCTTTATTTACAATTGGCACAATCGTGAAAAAGGAAGACTAGTAAACTCTTTGGTACTTTCTGAGGAAGAAGTGCAACAAAAAATAGCAGCTGGAGAAAAATATGTGGTACGTTTTAAAACACCTCAAGATGAAACATTGATTTTAGAAGATGAAATAAGAGGGACTATTAAAATAGATACCAATACATTGGATGATAAGGTATTATTCAAATCAGATGGAATGCCAACATATCATTTAGCGAATATTGTAGATGACCATTTAATGGAAATTTCACATGTAATTCGTGGAGAAGAATGGCTACCTTCTCTCCCACTACATGCTTTGTTATATAAAGCTTTTGATTGGCAAGCACCAAAATTTGCACACTTACCATTGATTTTAAAACCAGTAGGTAAAGGAAAATTAGGTAAGCGTGATGGAGATAAATTAGGATTTCCGGTTTTTCCATTAGAATATACCAATGAAGAAACAGGTAATGTTACACGTGGATACAGAGAAGATGGATATTTTGCTGATGCTTTTATAAACATGTTAGCTTTATTAGGTTGGAATCCAGGAACTGAGCAAGAATTATTCTCTTTAGAAGAATTGGTTCAAGCTTTTGATTTAGCAAGAGTAAGTAAATCAGGCGCTAAGTTTAGTCCAGATAAAACCAAATGGTTTAATCAGCAGTATGTACAGCAAAAATCAGATGAAGAACTAACGGATTTATTTTTACCTATTTTACAAGAGAATGTCATTGCAAGTGAAGCGAAGCAATCTGTGGAAGACAAAGATTACGTTCAAAAAATTGTAGGTTTAATTAAAGAACGTGCTTCATTTGTTCAAGATTTTTGGGGTTTATCTAACTTCTTTTTTGAAGAGCCAACGGAGTACGATCCTAAAGCAGCAAAAAAACAATGGAAAGAAACTACAAGTGAGTTAATGACAGAATTAGTGACTGTAATTGAAGGAATTGAAGATTTTTCCATTGAAAATGCGCAAACAGAAATAAAAGGTTGGATTACTTCTAAAGAAATTGGCTTTGGCAAAGTAATGCAACCGTTACGATTGAGTTTAGTAGGAAAACTAGCTGGTCCTGATTTATTTGAAATTATGACTATGATTGGTAAGGAAAGTACGATCAAAAGAATTCAAAATGCAATAACTAAACTAGGTTAATACCAAGGATATTTAGCATAAAATAATCAATGAGGCTATCTAAAAAGTCGTCATTCCGAATTTACACACTATTGTTTAAGGCAGTAGAAGTAAAAGATTCTTTACAATTAAAGTTTTCGGTAATGATGTTAATTTTTAGATAGTCTTTTTGTTTTATTAAACAACAAGTTATTTTAATCTCTTATTTTTATCTAAAAAGATATAATGCACCAGAATAATTTTACTGAAATAACAACAGAAAGATTAGTATTAAGAAAGTTAAAAGAAACAGATTGGGAAATGATTTCTTATTTACGATCAGATAAGGAAGTTAATAAGTTTGTAAAAAGACCTAATGCACCATCAAAAGAAAAAGCACTAGAGTTTATATCAAAAACAAATAATGCTATAGATAACAATTCCATTTTATATTGGGTAATAACTGAAAAAGGAAAAAATGAAATGATAGGAAGTATTTGCTTATGGAACTTTTCAGAAGATAAAAAGAAAGCTGAAGTAGGATATGATTTAAGTCCTGAATTTCAAAGAAAAGGAATTATGGATGAATCTTTGAAAAATATCCTCAAATTTGGATTTAACACTTTACTTTTGGATGCAATAGTAGCCTATACTCAATATAATAATGAAAGTTCGGTGAAACTATTGAAAAGAAATAACTTTAAATTAGTAGAAGATTTAAAAGATGAAGAAAACGAATACAACCGTATTTTTGAAATTAAAAAAGAAGCTTAGTAAAAGAAAATCAATAGGAATGAAAAAACTAACTATACTTTTTATTTTCTCATTCCCCTTTTTCTCACAATCTCAAATTATAAATGTTGAAAGTATACGTAGAGTAACAGATACTGTAGGTTGGTCTGGTTTTGCTCGATTGGATTTACACCTAATAAAAAATAGAAATACAATTTTTGGAATATCAAACCGAATTAGGGTTCAATACAAAACAGGAAAGCATTTGTGGTTGTTTATGAATAACGTAAACTTCCGTGAGGCTAATTCTCAGAAGCTTATAAGCAGAAACTCACAACACCTAAGGTACAACTATAGGTTTGATCCTAAAATAGCCTTAGAGGCCTTTTTTCAGCATCAAGAAGATGAAATAGCTGCAATTCGTTTTAGAGGCCTAGTAGGTTCAGGTTTACGTTTTAAATTGACTAAATCTGAGGAGTATAAATTATACCTAGGAAGTTTAGTAATGTATGAAAATGAAAAAATTGTAGAAGATATTATTAGAACCAATAACGATTGGAGAAGTAGTTCGTATTTTTCTATGAGTTTATTTCCTAAAGAGAATATATCAGTTGTTAGCACCACCTACTTCCAGCCACGTTTTGATTTTTTTGCAGATTTCAGAGTTTCTAGTCAAACAACGTTTACCTTTAAAATTGTAAAGAACCTTAGATTTTCTTCAACTTTTACGTATTTATTTGATGAATTTCCTGCGGCGAATATTCCTAAAGAACAGTACAGGTTAACTAATGGAATTGTATATACCTTCTAAAAACAAAAAACTAGTGAAAACTTGAGTTAACACTAGTTGATTTTTTATCTACGGCTTTTTTTAACGAAGCGTTTAAATTGGTTATGATAACATGCACCACCAACTAAAGAACGTTTTCTTTTGGAGAATAAAGATCCTGCATCAAAAGCATAAATGATACTTGCAGTATATTGCATATGAGAGCGCATACTTTCAAAAGACTCCAAAGAATGCTTGTAATACAATTGTGCATTTAAACCTATTTGATCAGAAACCCAATAAGTCAATCCAGCTCCTAAATTAAACGTTGGTGTCATTTTTCGATCAGAATCTACTAAACTTCCACCTACAAAAACATATGGTAAAATGTCTTTATGTAGATTATCGAAGTTATAACGAACAGATCCATCCATAGAAAAATAACTTGCGGAATTGTCTATAAAACCAAGACCGAAAGTATTAAATGATAAAGCTCCGTCTATAGATATATTTTTATATACAGGAACAGTTAAATTTAAACGAGGTATTTGTACCAACCATCTATCACCAATAAAAGCAGCATCTTCATCGGAAAATTTGGTTATTCCGCCACCAATTCCAATTTGCCACTTTCTAGAAGGATCATAATCGCCTTGTGCGAAAGTGTATGCAATACATAGGAATGTAATGACGAAAAAAATTTTTTTCATAATCATAATTTTGGGGATAAGTTATAGAGTATAAAACTACTAAAAATTTCTTTTAGTATGCGTTTTATATAGAATTTACTTTCTTAACAGCAGCGGTAAAGTCCTCTAAATCATTATCATTCATTACCAAATGAATAGCTTCATCACAAACCTTTTCAACATTGTCTAAAGGAATACTTAATGCTATTGCCACTTTTTGTAATAAAATTACTTGGTTTTTATCCACATTACCATCAGCAAAAATCATTTTAGTTAAACGATATAAACGTTCAATACTTTCATCGTAACCAATTGGTGGATTAAGAGGAAAAGCATCAGGGTTTTTTAAAATTTCTTTGTATTCAGTTTCTTTAATATGTAGTTTTCTTGCAGCTCTATCTAACAACTGTTGTTCACCGTCAGTAATAATATCATCTGATTTTGCAATTTTTACTAGACTTGCAAAATGACCTATTTCTTGTTTGTGTTGTCCGCTTGAGTATAAATCTGAGATTGACATAGTTTTAATTTTTTGTATTTAATATAAATGTAACGATTCTTCTATGGTATTAGATTAAAAAAAAGTGAAAAAGTCACTACTAAAGATCATCTATTTTATGAGACTTAATAAAATATTGTAAATTAAACCTTTACTACTAATTGTAGTCATAATAGAAAATACCCCAAACATGAAAAATTTAATAATACTTATAGTAATACAATTTTTGTTCTTGTCATGTAGCACTAATGACAAAGAAATCATAGAAGAAAATAAGGATATCCCTATAGTAGCATCAAATGCTACTTATCAAGTTCTAAAAACCCAAGATATTGTTTATGCAGAAGGTTTAAGTCATCAAACTATAAATAGTACTACATCAACTATGCAGCAACTGAAATTAGATGCTTATGTACCCAATAACGATAGTAAAAATAGACCAGCAATTTTATTAATTCACGGTGGAGGGTTTATATCAGGTTCTAAAGAAGTGGCACAAATCGTAAACTTGGCAAATTATTTTGCATCGAGAGGTTGGGTTGCTTTTTCAATCAATTATAGACTGCAAGCAGATTTAGGAACGGTACCTGAAGATTGGGCAACTTATATTGAAAACAATCTAGATCCTTCTCAAAAACAGCAAGCTTTTGCTTTATATCCAGCAAGTAGAGATGCTAAAGCTGCAGTACGTTGGTTGTATGCTAATGCAAGCAAATACAATATCAATACAGAATATATTACAGTTGGAGGAGGTTCTGCTGGTGCAATAACAGCAACTATGTTAGGAGTTACAGATCCTGAAGATTATACTGAGGAAATTTCTGTGAGTACAGATCCAACATTAACGAGTACTAATTTAGATCAGCCAACCAAAGTACATAGTATTCTTGATTTTTGGGGAAGTGGAGTAACTGTAGAAATTTTGAATAATGTTTACAATAAACAACGCTTTGATACCAAAGATGCACCAATTATAATAATGCATGGAACTGAAGATCCTACCGTATTATTTTCTGAAGGAGAAAAATTAAGAGATAATTATAAAAGCACGGATGTAGGTTATGAGTTTTATCCCTTAGAAGGAAAAGGACATGGTGCTTGGAATGCTGAAGTAAATGGAGTTCGATTAGAACAATTGTGTTTTGATTTTGTGGTTAAAGAACAAGGATTACAAAAACAGTAGATTTTAATCGTCATCAAAGGAATCACTAAAATCGTGATTAAATGAATCGTCGTTTGAATCGAAATGATGAAAATCATCTTGGAAGTGATCATGATCATCTCCATTTGAACCTCCAATAATTTTTATGAGTAAAAAAATGAGTCCGACACAAATTAGAATACATAATTTTATAAAATCCATTCATCAAAAATAGAAAATGTGACCAAATTTTAAGTATTAGTTTTTCTTATAAAGACTAAAAAGATGAATAAAAATATCTAATAAAATTGACGCTTTTAAATACCTATTTAAGAGCGTTTTTTTAACGACTAAACCATTTGGAGTTTCATAGTAAAAAACAGCTTTAAAACTATTATATGAGATAAAAACGATACCTTTAGCCGTAAGACGCAAAAAAACACCATGGAATCTAAAATAGCTTCTTCCTTATCACATTTACATCCAGATTTAGTAACCAAAATTATGGAAAGTGCTATTGTGAAAGAAATTCCAAAAGAAGTAGAAATTTTAAGAGAAGGTCAATTTGTAAAAGTAATTCCTGTAGTACTCGATGGATTAATAAAAGTGTGTACACGACATGAAGAACGAGAACTGTTAATTTATTATATAAAACCCAACGAAAGTTGTATCATGTCTTTTGCAGCAAGTTTAAAAAACGAACCGAGTAGAGTTTTTGCAAAAACTGAAGAAAAGACCACTGCTTTATTACTTCCTATTGATAAAGTTGGTAAATGGATTAAAGAATATCCAGATTTAAATACACTCTTTTTTCAACAATACAACTTACGTTACGTAGAATTACTAGATACCATTCATCATGTATTGTTTAATAAAATGGACAAACGATTGCTAGATTATCTACAAGAAAAAGTAGAGTTAACGAATAAAAACCCTTTGAAAATTTCACACCGACAAATTGCAAATGAATTGGGAACTGCCCGTGAAGTCATTAGTAGAGTAATGAAAAAGTTAGAAAACGAAGGAAAACTCAAACAACACAGTAATGCTATAGAAATTTTATAGTGGTGACTAAAGTCACTGCACAGCATTTTTTCTCCAACTATTTTTGATGTATACAAAACAGAAAGTAGTACTAACTACCAATTTTAAAATTTTACATCATGAAAAAAAACATGGGAAGTGCAGACAGAATTGTTAGAATATTAATAGCAGCTGTTGTAGCCGTTTTATACTTTACGAATATAATTTCAGGAACTTTAGGACTTATATTATTAGTGCTTGCAGGTGTATTTGTACTGACAAGTTTGGTTAGTTTTTGTCCATTATACGCACCGTTTAAATTCAAAACCAATTCGAAATAAAATAATAATTGGGTTATATAACTCAATTTATCCTTTTACCTACTACATTTTTTAAATCAATTTATGAATCGTTAACAACTTTCTGTTAGCGATTTATTTTTTAAATTGACAGAAATAAATTTAAATCAAACAATAAATATGTCAGGAGGTGATTGGAAGGCGATGTTTAAAGCTATTCAAGATAATGATGTAGTATTGGTGAATTATTATCTAACATTAGATATAGATCCTAATTATCAACATCCAGAGTTTATGGCATTACCTTTAGCAGAAAGTATTCGGTATAATCATTTAGAAATTATAAAACTTTTGCTATCAAAAGGAGCAAACCCTCTTTTGGTGGAGTTAGAAACAGGACAAACATGTGTACAAATAGCAATACAAAAAGGAAATAAAGAAGTAATAAACTTATTAAGTGTTTATTAGAAAAAGAGTTTAATTACAAAAGTTGAATAATTTGGATACAAAACAATACTGGAGTGAACGTTATTTAGAGAATAGAACGGGATGGGATTTAGGAGCACCTTCTCCTCCATTACAAAACTATATTGATCAATTGACAAACAAATCAATAAAGATATTGATTCCGGGAGCTGGAAATTCCTATGAAGCAGAATATCTTTTGAATAGCGGATTTACCAACACTCACGTATTAGATATTGCAAATGAACCTTTGACTACTTTTGCAGAAAGAAATCCTGATTTTCCGAAAAATCAATTACACGAAGCCGATTTTTTTGAGTTTAAAGGAGTATACGATCTCATCATAGAACAAACATTTTTCTGTTCGTTTCCACCACTACCTGAAACCAGAAAAACGTATGCTAAAAAAATACATGAGTTATTAAAACCTAATGGAAAATTAGTGGGTTTATGGTTTGATATTCCGTTGACTGGAGACCTAGAAAAACGACCTTTTGGAGGTGATAAAAATGAATACCTAGATTACTTTTCTCCCTATTTTGAAACTCAAACTTTTGAAGAATGTTATAACTCCATTCCTCCACGACAAGGCAGTGAACTTTTCGGAATTTTTAAGGTGAAAAAATAGAATAACCGCCTTCAAAAAGAAGACGGTTATTAAGATATAATAAGTAAGTAGTACGTATTCGGAATATATTTTTACTGTCAGTTCGAGTGATTTTACGGAAT
This sequence comes from Tenacibaculum agarivorans, assembly GCF_001936575.1. Lineage (GTDB taxonomy): Bacteria > Bacteroidota > Bacteroidia > Flavobacteriales > Flavobacteriaceae > Polaribacter > Polaribacter agarivorans. The sequence goes on along the minus strand of NZ_MSMP01000021.1, from coordinate 12,571 downwards.
GATAATGAGGTAAAATTATATCGAGAACAGTATTTTTACTTCTCTATAGCTCAACAGAACGCTAGTTGAAATCTAATATTTATTTCCGTTCTTTTACAATATAAGTTTTACTCAAAGTGAGACTTTCATTCTTAAACGAGATTTACAATACTTATACCAATTCTAATCATTGCCCTTGTAAACTTGTACTAGTATTACGTAATGTTAAAATTAATATCGTATCCAGTTCTTGTTCATAGTCGAAATTATCTGGAATAAAGAACTTATCGTTATTAGACATTTTTAATCCATCATCATAAAGGCTATTATCTTTTGTCCATAAATTTATAATATACTGTTTATGATCAAGATACTGAGTAAAATTAAAATAACTGAATAAAATCGCCTTATTAGGCAAGTCTATTTGCCAATCATAATCATTTGAAATAAGATCCAAATAAGTTGAATATCCTATTTGTAATACGCCATAATCTTTCTCTAAAGGATCTGGTATTGCAGAAGATACAGGAGGAGTTGGAGTCCATTCATAATCAGTATTCCAATTATAGATATAATAATATCCTCTAAAAGCAGTTTTAAAAGGGTTTTTGCCTCCACTTAAAAGAGTTCTTAGACTAATTTTAAATGTTTTTCCAGATACCTGTTGGTAAAAGTATTCTCTAGCATTTTCATCACCTAATAATGTTAGTCCAATTAAATAGGATGTCATATACATCATATTATCTTCCTGATCACGCGAATAAGGAGTATTTATCGGAATTTTATTACCTCCTTTAACGCCTTTTTTATTGACTATTTCTTTTTCAAATGTTTCTAACACTTGTATAGTTTCTTTTTCTTCTGTACATGACATGATCAATACAGTCATGCTTAAAATTACTAATCGTAAATACTTCATGCTATGATAATTTTTAGTTTAAAAATAAAGGTAACTGTACATTTTATCAAAAATGAAAAGACTTCAAATACGTTTGGTATAAGTTCAAATTTGCTTAGGATTTAAACAATAAATTCAAAACATCTTCCTTTCTTCTTGTAGCAACGGGTATTTGATCTCCATTTTTAGTCACTAAAAAACCTTCATTCAAATATTTAGTTACATAGGATGTATTGACCAAAAAAGATTGATGACACTTTAAAAAGATATTTTCATCCAGTAAAGGTTGTAGCTTTTTCATAGGTTTAGAAACTAAAACTTGTTCATTAGTTAAATGAAAAGTAGTGTAATTACCTTCAGATTTACAAAAAATAATATCTTCAAAATTTAGGATATGTTGCGCTTCTAAAGTTTTCACTACTATTTTATTATGTAAACCATTTTTGTAATAATTACTGGCTACATTTACCAACTTTTCTTTGATATTTTCTTTGTTATGTTGTTGAATTGCTTTGTTAATAGCTACTACCAATTCATCTTCATCAATAGGCTTTAATAAATAATCTAAAGCTCCTAGTTTAATTGCCTTAATAGCATGTGAATCGTATCCGGTAACAAAAATAATATCGAAGTTTATTTCAGGAAGCATATCTAAAATTTCAAAGCTAGAACCATCTCCTAAATCCACATCTAAAAACACTAAATCTGGGTTGTGTTTTAAAATAGCTTTTATTCCTTCTTTTACGGAAGTAGCTTCTTCCACAATAGATAGTTTATTAGTAAAGTTTTTTGCTATTAAATTTTGTAATTCTTCTCTTACATGTTGTTCATCTTCAATAAGTAAACTTCGTAACATAGTTATAGCTCTGTATATGGAATTTTAATTTCTATTTGGGTGCCTGTTGTATCTTCTGTATTGGTAATTGCTATTCTTTTTCCCGTCATTTTAAACAAAAATTGATCAATTAAATACATTGATGATTTGTTTTTTAGTAGGGTGTTTTTCATCCCTACACCATTATCTTTCACTACGTATGTAATCCACTTTTTTTGTTTTGAAAGATAAATATGTAAAACTCCTTTCGTAGGTAACTTACCAAATCCATGTATGATGGCATTTTCTACAAAAGGTTGTAATAACATAGGAGGAATAAACAATTCGTTTTCTGTAGTAATGGTATTTTCTATTGTATAATCGAAACGATTAGGAAATCTAAATTTTTGGAGTTCAATGTAGTCTTCTAAAGATTGTAATTCATCTTCTAACAGTACGTTATCTTTGGTAGAATTATCAAAAACTGTACGCAATAATCTAGATAATTTTACAATGTATTTGGTATACTGTTCTTTATTCTGTTCTACTCCTTGTTTTAATACACTCAGACTGTTAAATACAAAGTGAGGATTCATTTGTGATCGTAATAGACGTTGCTGTAGTAGAAAGTTTTGTTTTTCCATACTAAACCTTCGTTGCTTGTAAAAGTTGATGACTAAAATTACCAATACAATCAAAATCAATAGTAAAGCGATTAAAAAGTACTGGTTGCGTTGCAATTTTAAGCTCTTTACTTCTGCCCTATTTTTTTCTTCTTGTAAATTCCGCTCATTATCAAAAGCCTCTTTTAATACTTGCAATTCGTTGTTAATTCTCTTATCACTATTTTTTTGCAAAAAAGAAAACAAAGAATCCAATTGTGGAATTACTTTTTCAAAACCTTCACGTTGTTTATATGTAATTTCTAATTTGGCTCTTAGTGCTTCTTGTTGATCCGTAAAACTCATGTATTGCATTCCTGTAGTAAAAACCGAATCAATGTAAGTTTTTGATTTTTCGTAGTCATGTAGCTTCAAATACGTATTTGCTATGTTTAAATACGTATTTGTCAATCGTTCTAAACCTATTGTTGAGTTTAGTTGTTTTGAATATAACAAGGCTTTCTTATAAGAATTAAGAGCTTTTCGATATTGTTTTTTATTGGTATATATAAAACCTTCAGTACCATATAATTGATATTTTGTACGAGTAATTAGAAAACTTTCATAAGGAAAAACTTTATCCAGTTCTTTTTGAGCTTCTGCATATTTAGACATATCTGTTAGAATGGCGGCTTGGTCTAAAGTAAATATGAGGTAATTGGCAGTATCCTTAGCTTTTAAAAATAAACGAATACTTTGTTCATTAGCTAGTAAGGCTTCTTCAGTTTTACCCAAAGCTCTTTGTATTTGTTGATTGAAACTATGTACATAAGCTCTATTACGATAATCGGTACTATCTAATAATTGCTTCATCTTTTCATTAACCCCTGCAGCATTTAAATAGTCATTTTTACGTCTAAGATACATATCCTTTAACGCTCTAAAATATAGAACTTCTCTACTATTTCTGATTTTTTCCTTAGTAAACGAAGTAGCAAAGATTAAGCGCTCAATAGCCGAGTCGTAATCGTGTAAATCAAGATAAAAACGAAAAGATGTAAAAGCATATTCTGCCTGTAGAGAATCAGAAAGTTGTTTGTAAGGGATTTTTTTTAAAATGTTGAGGTAAAAAACTGTCGAGTCTTTAGGTAAGTTTTGTTTCGTTTTTTTATAGAAAAAATCAGGAGGTTGAATATCAAGAGTTTGTGGTTCTTTTTTACAAGAAATAATAGCGATAAGTAATAAAAGTCCCCCAAAAACTTTTTTCATAAAGTTACAAATAATGCTAAAGTTACTAATTTTTAAAAGTCAAGTATCAAAAAATAAGCCAAATATCTAACATTTCTGAAGCGATACCTTACGAATTTGAATTTACTGACTCGAGAGCACTTTCTTGGTTTACATTGATTTCAAAATCGTAGTGAAATTCATCACTACTAAAAATATTTATATATGAAAAAAACAATTTTAAACTTAGGAAAAGCCTTGGATAAGGCAGCACAAAAAGCAGTACATGGAGGAGGAAAATTCTTTCGATGTAAAACTAATAGTGACTGTTGTAATTATCAACACAATAGCTCTTATGGATATCTATGTTATAATGGGAGTTGTGCTCCTGGAATTTTTGGAGATGTACATCCTTGTGGATTATAATATGAAGACTTAGGAGCTATAAAATAGCTCCTTTTTTTGCGTTTTTGAATTGCTATTGCGCAAATATGAATTCTGTAGAAAAGAGATCTCTTTACAAACTACATTCGAAGTATAAATTATTACTAAAAACATATTAAAAGATGAATTTAAACTTAAAAAACTTAGGTAAAGTGCTGGATAAAAAAGCACAAAAGTCAATTAACGGTAGCGGAGGAAGAACTTGTGATGGAAGAAGATATTGCTATTCAGGACAACATACCGCTTCAGGAAACCCGATTTGTGTTCCATGTGGAGAAGAAGAGCCGCCCAAAAAATAATAACCATTAAACGATTAAAAGATGAAAAAAATAGGAACTCTTTTAAATAAAGAACAACTAAAAAGTATTTACGCAGGTGTAGATCCAAATTGCCTTTTTCCTTGTATTCAATACTGTAATGCCAACGAATTACCAGGAGATAAATTCAAGCTATTTGATTGTTATGATGCTTGTCGTACACAAGTTTGTGCATCTTAAAAACTATTAATAACAAAATTTAAAATTTAGATATAATGAAAAAATCAATAATGAACTTAGGAAAATCATTAAGTAAACAACAACAACAATCTATATCAGGAGGATTTGGTGTCTTTTTCAATACTTGTCCAGGAAAAACAGAACATGAATGTATTTCTAGCCCGCAATGTGCTTGGAACGGAAGAGGTTGTATTACAGATACACCTCATATTGTGTAATGATTAATAAAATGAGTAAAAAAAGCTGTCTGGAAAGACAGCTTTTTACTTTTAAAACCTATTCTTTTTTATAATTTCATACCTATTCATAGGCAGTTGTTTTTAGCTATTTGATCAAATAGAATTGACTAAAATTTAGTAATTTAGATACACTAAATCATATGCCATGAAATATCTTCTCTTCTCTTTTTTTGTTGTAAGTATAATCTCTTGTACTAGTTCTGTTGTTGAGCCAAATAACACAAGTATTTCAGAAAATTTTGTAATATGGAGTGGTCCTAACATTACATTTACAAAGGCGTCGGGTACCAATCCAACAGATCCTAAAAATCAGGATAATATTACTCCAAGCGTTAGTATTACACGCAGTACAGCAGGAGGTCAAATTTTTAATATTGAACAAGAAGATGCAGCTTCAAAAGAAGTAAGTCCACGTGGAACAAAATGGGCTGTTGGTAATATCTCTGACATACCAAATCTTTCATTTACAACATTCCGAAAAGCAGTAGGATCACCAAAAGATGTAGTAGGAAAAAATTTAGTGATGTATATAGAAGAAGAAAATGTGTGTGTAAGTGTTGTATTTAAAACATGGAATCAAAATAAAAATGGTGGTTTCTCCTACGAAAGATCTACTGAAAATTAGCATATCAGAATTTTAAGAAATCCTCTAACCGCCAACTAAAAATAACAGCCCACTGCATACTGAACAAAAAAGGGTGTTTTTCCTGTAAAACAGCATCTATTTTGTAGAAAACATAAGAATTCATTTTCTTTAGTTGCAGAAAAAAGACAAAGAAATAGAACAGTCCCCCTGTTACTTTCACTTTTTCTTACAAGCATCTTGTTTATACTAAGATGCACATCAATCTTTTTAGAAGAATCAACTAAACATACTAGAAAACGAGATGGAAAATCAAACTTTAATACTAAGTAGTTTAATTCTTAGATTATTAGGACTTATTTTTTTATTGGTAATTATATTCAGACTGGTAAAAAAAGTAAGTAAGGAAAACACAGTCAATCCGTTGTATTATATTTTTGGATTTTTAATCACTTCATACTTTTATCCGTCAGGTTTTAAAGGAGTTATTAACATCATCCGTAATTTTTTCCTTGAAATTTACGCTGCAATTAATTTTGATGGACAAACAAGAACTGACCAACTCATCGGATCTATATTTAATGGCGACCTATGGTATAATTCCATAACTTTTGTTTGCTTTTTCCTATTTGTGGCTATTCTTTCCTCTAAAATAGCTAAGTATTTAAATGAAATTGGAGCAAACGAAAACAATCAAGTAGCAGGAATAAATAAAGCGATTGTAAAAAATGCGATTGTGTTTTTTGTGCTAGTTTTTGCCCTGTATTTCAGTATATCATCAATTATTGCCGTTCCTGTAGTGAGTTACGAATCAGAAGATGATATTCAACTAGCTACCGATCTTGAACAAGAATTAAAAACATACGCTAAAAACGATTCCATTTTAAAGGCAGAATACATAAAATTCATTGAAAAGAAGGAATATTTATTTGATAGAGATACTGTTCTAAAGGAAAAGCTATCATTAATTAATGATAATTTATTGAGTTCTAAAAAAGAAATTAATTCCACTTTTAGAGGCTTAGAACAGCTGAAAGACAGAGCCATTGCGAGAATGAAAATTACCGATAATTCTAATATCAATGCAAAATTAAGGCTTAAAGATAAAAGTGAACTTTCGGGTTGGTATTTAGAAAATAGGAGTATACTATTAGGTTATTTAAATAAGCAGGAAACAGCTATCAATATTTTGACTACAGATGTAATGAATTCAGGGATGAACAGTGATTTCTTTTCATTCCAAAGTGCTCTCATTGAGCTAGCTAAAAATGCTAAAAACAAACAAACTAAAATTCCTCCTAGACCTACTTTGGGTTCTGATTTAGGCGTTTTTACCTTGTTTACAGGTTGGCTTTTGAGTGTGGAATCATATCCTTTAGTTATTATCATTGGTTTAATAGGCTTTGGATTATTAGGTGCAGGAGGTTCGACTTTTATTAGAGAGAAAAACAACGGAGAAAAAGGAGTTTTGATAGATGACTTAGCAGGAGTTTTAATAAAAGGATTCACAGCAGCCATCGTAGTGTTTTTAGGGGTTCAAGGAAGCTTAGCTGTTTTAACCACAAATACAGGAAATCTAAATGCCTACGCATTGTTCTTTGTGTCATTTGTAGCCGCAGTATTTAGCGACGATGCTTGGAGTTGGGCAAAAAGTAAATTTGGAAGCGAATTTAATCCTAATGCACCAGCAATACCTAAACAAGAAGAACAAGAGGAAGGTGAAGATCAAGGAGAAGAGGAACAGCAACCAAATGAAGAAAACCAACAAGAACAAGAAGAGCAAAATACGAATGGTGAAGATCCTGAGTTGCCGTAAATGCAAAAATTGATTACTGAAAACTAAAAAACTCCCCACTGCAAATTGACCAAAAAAGGGTGTTTTTCCTGTAAAACAAACAATATTTTGTATGAAACGAAAGATTTTCCTTTCTTTAAATCTCGAAAAAAGATAAAGAAATAGACCAGTCTCCCTGTTCCTTTCACTTTTTCTTATTCATAAACTAATGTATAACAATCTTCCGGATATCCATAAAGTTTTGCCTTATGGTGTAATTAGATTTATAAATAAAAATTAAAATGTTAAAAAAAATTGAATTATCTAATTATAAAGCATTTGAAAATGTTGAAATCCCAATAAAACCAATTACAATTTTATTAGGAGCAAATAGTGTTGGAAAAAGTTCTATAATACAATCGTTGTTAATGTTTCAGCAAACGGGTAAAGAAGATTTAAAGTCTTATAAATCTGCTTTAAAACTTTATGGTGGCTATGTAAATTTAGGAGATCCACGAAATTTATTTAGAAAAAAGAATACTGAAAAAGATCTTACTTTTTCGTTTGAAATTAGAAGTTCAGCGTTAAAAGAATTTTGCAGGGAGGAAATATTAGATGAATTTAAAAGGATTTTTTCGGAGATTCCTTTTTATCTTCCTTTAAGAGGCTTTTCAGAAATTAGGAATAATCTTGAAATAAATAATGAAAAAGACTTTGTTAGTATAGTAGATTCTATAATTAACATACTTTCAAAAGAATCTTCAAAACCTAAAATAATTGATGAAATAGAGTTCTTTTTAAAAAACAGATATTCAATAAAAATTAATAAACTATCTAGGAACAATAAAAATGAAATTATTGAAATATATAAATTTTTAGAATCTCTAAGAAAGTCTGTTAAAACAGAATCTTTTAAAATTAATTATAAATTATCAATGGATGATAATAATTTTACTGTAAATACTTTCGAGATTTTGCAGAAAGAAAAATTAATAATCGGATTTTATAAAAAAGAAGACTTGTTCAGTTTAGATTCTCAAATATTTCAACTTTCTCAATCAAATAACGACGATATTAAAAGAATATTCGATGGAGATAGTACTATTTTCAATTGTTTTAGATCCTTTTTTTATAAAGAAGATGTACCTGCAAAACTAAATGTAATAGCTCATATTTTAACTAAGTTTCAAGCAGAATTAAGAAATGAATTTTCGGAAAAAAAGATAAATTATGTGAGTCCATTAAGAGCTCATCCTAAAAGGTATTATATGCTTGACAAAGCAAAATTAAATCTAACACTCAATACATTAGATGGAGATGCCATAGCAGAAGTGTTAAAAGAAAACAAAGCATTGACCAAAAAAGTAAATTCTTGGTTGTCAGCTTTTGGTATAGAAGTAGATGTAAAAGAATTTAGAGAGGTAATTCATCAACTTATAGTTAAACAAAATAATTTAGATTTGGATATAACAGATGTTGGATTTGGTATTTCTCAAATTTTACCAGTAATAATACAAGGTTTTTTGTCTAGGAGAGATTCTATAACAATAGTTGAACAACCTGAAATTCATCTTCACCCTAAAATTCAAGCAGATTTGGCAGATTTATTTATTGATATAATCGGTATTTCAGCACAAAGAAGTTTAATTATTGAAACACATAGTGAATATTTATTAAAAAGATTAAGAAGAAGAATATCAGAAGGAAAGATTAATCCTGAAAAAGTAGCTATATGTTTATTTAATCCACAACTAAAAGGTGATGGAGCGAAAGTTGAAATTCTTAAAATTGAAGAAAAAGGTTATTTCGAATGGCCTAATGAATTCTACGGTGGAGAATTAATGAAAGATACAACTGAATTTTTAAAAAACCAAAGGTAGAATTATGGTCTATACAGTTTATTGTGAATTATTAGAAAGGATTAAGAAAGAAGAATTGTTTTATTTCTCAGATTTATTGAATCTATTTGCAAGTAGGGAAAATGATAACAAAATAGCTGTTGATTATGATGGGAAAATTTTAGAAGATTATGCTTCAATAGATAATCATAATTCAAGTTTTATAGCTTGTTGGTTAGAATTATTAGCTCATAATGCTCCTACTTCGCTAGAAAATATAGAAATTGAATTAGAAGAAATTACATGTAATGAAGAAAAATATTTAAGATTATGTAAAGAAACAGTTAGTCAAAAAAAAATGATTGTTTATTCAAAACAAAATATTAAAGAACATCAATGCATTAATGATATTATAATATTTGAAGAAGAAGAAATTAACATTCTAGATAAGGACAATGCTTTAAGAGAAATCAATAACAGTAATTCCGTTATTAATAATATTTCAAATTCAATAATAGCTCAAAATAACTCATCAGTAAATAACTCTAAAAATCAATAAAATGAAGAATAATATATCTGGTTCTCAAATAGCTGATAATAACAGTAACATAACTAATAGTAGTAATTCTAGTAATGTAAGTATTAAAAAAATTAGACAAGAAACCATTGTTATCAGTTTTATTGTTGGGTTTGTCTCATCTTTAATAGCGTCTTATATTTTTAGTCTTTTATAAAAGATTTTATGAAAACTCGATGGAGTAAAATACTTTCCATACCCAACAAAACAAGGCATTGCAAAAAATAATTTACTTGTCCAAAAAAGAGATTCCTTTGTTGTTATTTTCACTAAAACTCAACCAATGCTTCGGAAAGACACCCAAAACTTTAGACTTTCCCTGCTGGGGCGGAAAAGCTTTTCGTGCCCCACAAAGATGTTCTGCGATACAACTCACCTTCAAAAGACAAACCATATAAAGCATTTTTACAAATTAAAGAATGGAATAGTTATGATGACATACCAGAGAATTGGAAAATTGTATTAAAAAAAGTGTTTGAAAATCAGTTAAATAATATGAATTGACAATTACGTAGATAATTTTTCTTATAACCTAAGAAAATGTTTTAGTAATCTTCAAACTTCTTAAATACCACATACAAAAGATGGTGTCTGTTACGATAAATTTGAGTACATTTAGAAATATGAAAAGGTAAAAAATTGCACCAAAAGCCTTTATTTTTAGGAACATAAATTAATATAAACGATAAGTTTTACATGTTGTTCGTATATATTTGTTGCACGAGAAAGTAATTAGAAATAACTACATAAAACCAAGAAAATGAAAAACAAAAAGAAAAGAAGTATTCAGTTTTTAAAAATTGCCCTTGTTTGTACACTCCTATTCTCATTTTGGAATTGTAATACAAATGAAGATGAAACCCTAGTTTCAGAAGTACAATTACCAAAAAATAAACCTACGGTTGTTTTTTTTAAAGACAATAGTGATTTACAAGTCACATTACAGAAGTATACAATCTCATCTAAAAACCGTTCATTTAAAGGTTATAATTTAATGAATGGTGTAGATTTTTCTAGAGCTTTAACCAAGTATGATGAAAATTTAAAACTAACCTATTATACATTTGATATTCCTACAGAGGAAAAACATACTTTAAGAAAGTTAGTACTAAGAAAAAATACAGAAGGAAAGTTTCTGAGCCATATTTTAGAGTTTGAAAAAAGGGAACATGAAAACACACAAACTACAGGATGGGGGAAATATACAGGTTGGTTTAGAGTGTTTTCAACAGAAGGTATTCTTATCTCTGAAACCAAAATGAACCAAGGACGTTCAGAGCAAAACACTTCAAATAAAAATAGAGTTGCTAGAAATAATGATACAGGATGTGAAGCAGTAACCACAGATTGGTATACTTGTGTAGGTACGGTAAGCAATCCCTATGAAGATTGTAGTCAATATTCTCATACCACAGTAACGACAAGATGTACATGGGAAAGTAGAGATGGAGAATCTTCATTAGATGATTTAGGTAGGCCTGGTGATGCTTCAGGTTTAGAATCTATAGACTTTGATGAACATACTCAAGCGCAAACTGATGCTGATGATAAAGAAGATAAGATTACAAATAACCTTACTGGTGTAGCGTTATGTATTTATAATAAATTAAAATCTTTAAAGCTTTTTAAAACTACTATAAAAAAATTTGAGAATGCTGGTGATTATAACTTAACCTTAAAAGTTGAATATGGAAAATGTAATAGTTCTGTAGATGAAGCTTGTACAAACGCTTCCGATCTAAATAATGGCAATATTACAATATATTTTCAAGGAACAGGAAATACAAACTTAGATTTTGCCTCTACAATTTTACATGAAGGAATTCATGCAGAAATATATAAATATGTCGATGAGAATCATAATGGTAATATTGATCCAGAAGATAGAAGTCGACTTTTTCAATTATATTTTCATTATAAAGCTCAAAATGACAATTCTTTAGCAACTTCAAATGCACAACATCAATATATGGCAGAAAGATATGTAATTCCAATAGCTAGAGCATTAAGAGAATTAGATGGGTATTCTTATCCTTTGGATCACTATTTAATGTATGGTTGGGAAGGTTTAGAAGCCCAAGCTAAAGAAGGTTACTATGATAAAAGCGGAGTGCTTCATAAGTTATCTCAAAATGATCTTAATTCATTGGAAAACAAGAGAACTAAAGTTAATAAAAATAGTACTTTTAATAATAATTTATGTCAATAATGAAAAGTCAAATAATAACTTTCTTAATTGCATTTTTACTACTTGGATGTAAAAATGAGAAAAAAACAATATTTTATCCCTCTAAAGGTACTTTTAAGAATAAGCAGACAATTCAAATGAATGATATGTCTTCTGAAGAAATTATAAGAAGATATGAAAGGTTTGACTATAGTAATGAAAATGATACACTCTACTCCTTTAGTTTGGAAAGTAAGATTAATAGAAAAGAAGTAGCTATGTTTCCAAGAAGTTTAGGACTAATTAAAAGTAAAAATATCCTAAGAATATCAAAAGATTCCATTTCTGCAGGCTACACCAAGAGTTTTGGATTTGAAAAATTGGATGAAATACTTGAAAAATTTTATCTCAACAATGGAAAAGATGGTAATTTTTCTGATTCACCAGAAAAAGCTATTTTAATGATAGAACCCTCTGTATATAAAGAAAAAGAAGGCTTAGAAAATAGATTACAGAGAATAGTAGATAGTTTTGATAATTTAAATTCAAAGGTTGAGGTTAAATTAGAATTATATATTGTTTTAGCTGTGCCAATTCCTAAACCTCCTCCACCTACTTTATAAGAAATACTTGTCAAAGCTAAACTTGTTTAGATATAATTATAAATAGTAACTTTTTATTGATATTGATGGTCATTAAAAATTTAATAAACCCAGAAAAATATTTGGACAAGAGAGTTGGAGAAATTGAAAATCCAATTCTTTTGGAGAATATTGGAGTGATAAGTACTCATAATAAAACATTTTCAGCTAAATCAGAAGATAATATTTTCTTGTTTTATAAAGAAGAGGTTATAAATTTTCATGTGAATACTGATTTGAAAAACGTAGTAAAATCGGTGTTTTTTAGGACGAAAAAAAGAATAGATCATG
>NZ_MSMP01000020.1 GCF_001936575.1 Tenacibaculum agarivorans | reverse complement strand
TAAAAAACAAATTGGAGATTGAGCTTGTCGAAATCGAAGTTGGAAGTTGGAAGTTGGAAGTTGGAAGTTGGAAGTTGGAAGTTGGAAGTTGGAAGTTGGAAGTTGGAAGTTGGAAGTTGGAAGTTGGAAGTTGGAAGTAAAATTAAAAAATTTAAAAACGATAAAACATTCTTAATCTATCTGTTTTCAACATAAAATGAAAAATTCGTAATTTAAAAAAATATACATCATGAATACAACTACGTAAAATGAAGTGAGCTATTTATCGATTAAAAGATTGCTTCATTCGTACCTCTTTCGCAATGACATGTTAAATAGATAATGTTATTTTAAATAAAAAACAAATTGGAGATTGAGCTTGTCGAAATCGAAGCAAGAAGCAAGAAGCAAGAAGCAAAAAGCAAAAAGCAAAATTAAAAAATCGTAATTCTTAAAATGAATAGATGAATAATATTCTTTTCACCTATTTAAAAAATAATTTTGGAAATTGTTTTTCCGGATTTCTATTGAGTAAGCGAATGTAAAAAGTAGATTTTAAAAATGCCAATCCGTATCCGAAAAATTGAATAAATACTGCATAAATCGATAAGAAACCTACTTTTATACTTTTATTTAACATACTGGAATGTATAAAAATAAGACCTACATAACTTACTAATGGAATAAAAAGTGGTGATGACACTAAAAACCCTCCTAGGATTGATAACAACGTAAATAACACAAATAGTGTTGGAAACCAAAACGTAAGTCTAGCTGTGGTAGGGTGCCATTTGGTTAAAATAGGCCTAACCATTCCAAACTTTTTGACTTGAGTATGAAACTTTTCCCAAGAAATTCTACGCTTATGGTATACAAACGCATTAGGTAAAAATCCAGTTGTAAAGCCTTTGGTTACTATTCTTTGTGATAAATCTGGATCTTCCCCTGGGTGAATTTTTGAAAATCCTCCTGTAGCTTCAAAAGCTTCTTTAGAAATTCCCATATTAAAACTTCTTGGCTCAAACTTCTGTATTTTTATTTTCCCTCCTCTAATTCCTCCTGTGGTGAAGAAAGAGGTCATTACATAATTGATTGCTTTTTGTACGTCTGAAAAGCTCTCATGAGCAGCATCAGCGCCTCCAAAACAATCTAAATAATTATCTGCTAAAAAAGTATCAATAGTGCTTAAGTAATGACTTGGAAGTATTACATCTGAATCTAATATGATAAAGTAATTCCCCCAAGCTCTTTGCATTCCATAATTTCTAGAATCTCCTGGTCCGCTATTTTCTTTAAAGAAATAACTGATATTGAGTTGAGATCTATATTTTTCTATAATTGATTCAGAGGATTGAGTTGAGCCATCTTCTACAATAACAATCTCATAATCTTGATCAAAATCCTGATGCGTTAAACTCTCTAAAAGTTCATCTATTTCATCTGGTCTATTATATACAGGTACAATTATGGATAATTTTATTGAATTCACGCTAACACTTTATGTTTAATTTGTTCCGTTATTCCATCCCATAGCTGTATTCTTTTTTCTAAAGCTAGCTTTGCATATATTAACACTTCATTCCATTTATTAGTATCTGATCCGCATAATTCTTCTATCATTTGTAATGATAAAGGACCATGTTCATCTCCATCTAATTCAATATGTCGTTCCAAATAATAGGTAAGCTTTGTATACTTTTTATCGTTATTTATTTCAGCTTTTTTTATGATTTCTAAAAACATATCTGGAATTATATCTTCTCTTCCAAACGTAAATGCTGCGGCTATAATATGGGGCTGTTGTGTTTGAATAACATCAAAAGTAAATTTTACAAACTCTTGAGTTTTTTCATGAATGTAAGAAGTATTTAGATATGCTTCAATAGAATCAATAGTCGTGATATGCTCCAGAAAATTCTGAATAGAATACGTGTCTGCTCCAACTTCATGCATTGCATCTAAATACATTTCAAAATGACTTCTAGGCTCTCCTAATTCATTTATATCTGTTTCTTCTCCATAAACAATTTCATTAATAAACCTCGCCGTTGTAGCATTTTCAACAGGTTTCCATGGTAATGTTACACAAGTTAAGTGAAATTGTAATGCTTTGAGTAAAGACATGAAATCCCAAACGGCAAAAACATGCTCTGACATAAATATCTTTACATCATCTAACGCATTCAAATTCGTATAAAGTTGATGATGTTGAAGTGTTGCTCTTAATGATTTTAGTTCTTTTTCAATTTGCTCTATTTGCTCCATACTAATATCAATGAATAAAAAATGCAAATCTAAAGATTTGCATTCTTGTTTTGTAATTATTTACTGAGTAAAAATTTTATTCTTCTGTAAATCTCTCCATAACTTCATCACTTACACCTACGTTAGAAAAACCTCCGTCGTGGAATAAATTCTGCATTGTTACTTTTTTAGTTAAATCAGAGAATAATGATATTGTATAATCTGCACATTCTAATGCTGTTGCATTTCCTAACGGAGACATTTTTTCAGCATAAGCTAAGAACCCGTCAAATCCTTTAACTCCACTACCTGCTGTAGTTGGTGTTGGAGATTGAGAAATTGTATTTACACGTACATTATGATCTCTTCCAAAGAAATATCCAAAACTACGTGCAATCGACTCTAAATATGCTTTATTATCTGCCATGTCATTATAGTCAGGAAAAACTCTTTGTGCGGCCATGTAAGTTAACGCTACAATACTTCCCCAATCATTCATGGCTTGTTTATTGTATAAAACATTCATTGTTTTATGGAATGACACTGCAGAAATATCCCATCCTTTAGTGGTGAAATCGTACTTTGGATCTGTGTAATGACGTCCTTTACGTACATTTACAGACATACCTATTGAATGTAAAACAAAGTCTAATTTTCCTCCTAAGATTTCCATAGACTTTTCTACTAAATTAGTTAGGTCTTCCATTGAAGTTGCATCAGCAGGAATGATTTCAGAACCTGTTTTTTCTCCTAGTTCTTTTAATTGTCCCATACGTAATGCAATTGGTGCATTAGTTAATACAAATTCTGCTCCTTCTTCATGAGCTCTTTCCGCTACTTTCCATGCGATAGAATTTTTATCTAATGCTCCAAAAATAATTCCTTTCTTACCTTTTAATAAGTTATACATGATCTAGTGTTTATTTTCTTATTGATTGATTAGTTTTAGCCTTTGCATAAGACTCATTTTTCCTTTTACTCTATTTACTGACGCATAAATAGTATCTAAGGTTTTGTTATTTAATGTTTCTTTAACGGCTAATTTATAATGTTTATACGCGTTTAACACATCTCCTTTTAGTTCATAAGCTTGCCCCATTTTATTATAAATAGTAGATCTATCTACTACAGGACTACCTAAAACTTTGCTGCCAAAAGTAATCATTTCATCATTAAGATTCATATCGATCAATAAATATGAATAATTACTATAGGCTGCATGGTAATCTGGAGCAAATTTTATAGCTAGTTCTAAATGCTTTTTTGCTTTTGGATAGTTATTAAACTTCAAATTATACAACCATCCTAAATGGTTATGCGCTCTACCATAATCTGGGTATTCTGCTAAAAGATCGATTAGCATTTCCTTTGCATCTACAATTCTGTTTTCTTCAATTAATTGATCTGCTTCAAAGAATAAGTTTTCTGCTCTATTATCACTCATAACGCTTAATTTAATAATTCTTTAGCATGTGTTAATGCACTTTCAGATATATCCTTACCGCTTAACATCTCTGCTATTTCAACAATTCTTTCTTCTTTGGTTAATTGCTTTAAATTGGAAGTAGTGATTCCTTTAACTTCCTTTTTATATACTTTATAATGTGCGATACCTTTTGAAGCAATTTGTGGTAAGTGTGTAATGGCTATTACTTGCATATATTGCCCCATTTGCTGCATAATATCTGCTATTTTATTTGAGACCTCTCCAGAAACTCCTGTATCTATTTCATCAAAAATAATGGTAGGTAATTTGGTGTTTTGTGAGAGAATCTTTTTAATAGATAACATAATTCTAGACAATTCTCCTCCAGAGGCTACTTTTTTCAACTCTCCGTAATTTCCTCCTTTGTTAGCGGAGAATAAAAATTGCAAATCATCTTTTCCATTAGATAAATATTGCTCTGATGGTTGGATTTCTATAGAAAAACTAGCATTAGGCATACCTAATTCAGAAAGTAGAGATTCTAACTGCTTTTTTAATTTTGGTATGGCTTTATTTCTCGCCTTAGTAATTAATGCTGCTAAACTATCTAGTTTTTCTGCTACAGCATCTATTTCTTTTTGTTTTTCAGTTATAATTTCTGAAGCATTTTCTACCGAACCAACTTTTTCAGCTAAACGTTCGTGAATTTCTAACAGTTCTTGAATGGTAGCTACTTGATGCTTTTTTTGTAATGAATATAATAACTGAAGTCTATCGTTAATTGTTTCTAGTTCATTAGGATTAAAATCAACCGATTCATTAGCAGATTCTAACTCTGTAATCACATCATCAAGTTCAATTTTAACACTAGAAATTCGAGAAAACAGTTCTTCATACTGCTTTGCGTAGCCACTGATTTTTTGCAAACTATTTTCTAAAGAATGTAATAAGTTTTGTGCGCCAAATTCCTCTCCTGTTGCTATTTGTATGGCTTCAGATAAGTTTAACTTTATATCTTCTACATTATTAAGAATGTCTAATTTTTTCTCTAACTCTTCTTGTTCTTCTACTTTAAAATCAGCTTCTTCTAACTCTTTAAAAAGATGTAAATTATATTCGTACTGTTGATTTTCGCTTTCTTGATTTGCTAGTAACTTTTTCAGTGCATTTACCAATGCATTGTATTGCTTTAAACCTCTTTTGTATGAGGCCACTCTCTTTGTATTATCTGCTAATGCATCTAGAATAGAAAATTGAAACGAAAGATCTGATAACTGCAAGGTTTGATGTTGTGAATGTATATCTACTAACTTCGATTTTAATCCACTTAAACTACTTAGATTTACAGGAGTATCATTAACAAAAGCCCTTGATTTACCAGAAGGTAAAATCTCTCTTCGGATGATGGTAGTATCTTCATAATCCAAATCGTGAGTTTCAAAAAAGTCTTGTAAATTATATGCTGTAATGTTAAACTCTGCTTCAATTATACATTTTACTTCGTCATTTTTTAATGAAGAAAGGTCTGCTCTATTCCCTAAAACTAATCCTAAAGCACCAAGTAATATAGATTTACCTGATCCTGTTTCTCCAGTAATAATCGACAAACCTTCAGTAAAATCAATAGATAATTGATCTATTAAAGCATAATTTTGTATGTGTAATTTAACTAACAAATTCCTTCGTTTTTAAGCAAGTAAAAATAAGGAATTTCAATGAATAGCGATACTTAAAATTCTTAGTAAAGTCTTAAAGTTATTTACAGCTTAATATCTTTCCAAGTATCTCTTCTGGTAGGTGCTATTCTTTCTAAAGTTTCTTTTAATTTTGATTCTTTACCGGTACCTTTCCCTTGAGAAAAAGTAGCTCTAATTTCCTCTGATTTTGCATCTAAGAAAAGTCGAATCATGTAATTACCTACTGTAATATTGAAAAGCTCATCTAATTGTAGTAAGCTGTTTGCTATATTTTGTTTTGCTTCACTTTCTTTATCCGCAAAAATATCAAAGCCTTTTCTGTGATACTCATAATAGATGCTTCTTAACGCAGTAAATTTAGAAGACAACAAACTATCTATTAAAGCAAATCGGTTTTGTTCTCCTATTTTATTTTCCCAAGCTGGATCTCCTCCTTGCTGTGCTTGTAACATTGCATTTTCAGCTTGTTTAAAATATGGTTCTCCTGCTTTTAAGGCAAAAGAATCTGCATCTACACCTAGAATTACATAAATATAAAATACTAAGGTAGACACTAAGTTTGAGTCAAATGAATTTGGATTATACAGTAGCTGCTCAAACTCATTATACTGAAAGTTTATACTCGTATCATTGATATTCAGTAGTGGCGTCTCATAAGAAGAATTGTACACCGGTCTTGACGACTGTACCTGTAGGGTAGCTGTAAAATTATTTGAGTTTTGCTCTGTAATAATAAAGGTAAATGCACAATTGATACGTTCTTGTGGTAAGAACTTTTTATTAGTCCATCTTGTTTGATTGATAAACTCTGTTATTGACTGCTCTAAGGTTCTAAATACTTGCTTATTTGTACTCTGAACTCTATCTGAATTCACAACTACTACGGCATTTAGCTCTTCTTGTGCTGTTAAAACAACTGAAGATAACAGACATGATATTAATACAAAGAATATTTTTTTTACAAACATAAACTTAAAATGTCAGGTCGAGCGCAGTCGGGACCTATTAAAAAACAACCTCTCGACTGCGCTCGAGGCAACGAAGTTATAGTTAAAGCTTTTCAACTATTTCGTTGATGATATCTTTTGCTACTTCTTTTTTAGATTTTAATGCAAATGATGTTTCGTTAAAATCTTTATCAATAATAGTAATTTTATTTGTATCTCCAGCAAAACCTGCTCCTTTATCTCGTAAAGAATTTAATACTATTAAATCTAAATTCTTTTTTTCAATCTTCTTTTTTGCATTAGAGATTTCATCATTTGTTTCTAAAGCAAAACCTACTAATAATTGACCTTTCTTTATCTCACCTAAAGACTTTAGAATATCATTTGTTGGCTCTAACTCAATTACTAACGAAGCATCTTTCTTTTTTATTTTTTGAGTGGCTACATTTTTTGGTCTATAATCAGCAACCGCCGCTGATAATATGGCCACATCAACATCTTTAAAATATTGATGGCAAGCTTCATACATATCTTGAGCTGATGTTACATCAATTCTATGCACTAAAGAATGTTTTATATTTTGGTGTGAAGGACCAGAAACTAGAAACACTTCTGCACCTAGATTTGCAGCAGCCTCAGCAATAGCAAATCCCATTTTTCCTGAAGAATGATTCCCTATGAATCGTACAGGGTCTATAGCTTCATATGTTGGGCCTGCTGTTAAAAGTATCTTTTTACCTTTTAATGGCAACTTAGATATAATATCATTTTGGATAAAGCTAACAATATCCTCAGGTTCCGCCATTCTTCCTTCTCCTACTAATCCACTTGCTAGTTCACCTGATGTTGCAGGTATCATAATGTTACCAAAATCTTGTAAGCGTTCTAAACTGGTTTTAGTAGAAGGATGTTTGTACATATCTAAATCCATGGCTGGAGCAAAATACACAGGACATTTCGCTGATAAATATGTTGCTAATAACAAATTATCGCAAGTTCCGTTAGTCATTTTAGACAATGTATTTGCTGTGGCTGGAGCAATTAACATGATGTCAGCCCAAAGTCCTAAATCAACATGATTATTCCACAATTCATTCTCATCTTCTTTGTCATAAAAAGTAGAATGTACAGGATTTTTAGATAATGTAGAAAGTGTTAGTGGGGTTATAAAATCTTTAGACGCAGGAGTCATAATTACTTTAACTTCTGCGCCTGATTTTATAAATAAACGGACTAAGCTAGCCGTTTTATATGCTGCTATACCAGCGGTAATACCTAGTAATACCTTTTTACCTTGAAGTATAGACATTTACTTCTTTTTGTCTGAAGATCTGTGGTATATTTTATCACTTAACCACTCCTCTACTGCAATTGCAGTTGGTTTTGGTAAACGCTCATAAAATTTAGATACTTCTATTTGCTCCTTGTTTTCGAAAACCTCTTCTAAACTATCATTGTACGTAGCAAACTCGTCTAACTTATCTACTAATTCTTTCTTTAGATCAGAATTAATTTGATTTGCTCTTTTTGCTATAATAGAAATCGCTTGATAGATATTATCTGTAGATTCTTCTATTGCTTCTCTATCATAAGTTACTGTACTTACTGGAGCTTGAGTTTCTTTATAATTCATATTTAACTTTTAACTAATTGTTGTATCTCTTCTTGCTGTTGTTCTAACGTTATCAACATTTGCTCAGACTCTTTACTGTATTTAGAGTTTGGAAAGTTACGTTTTAATTTATTGTAAGCTTTAATTGCATCTTTGATTCGCTCTTGTTTTCTTCTAAATGTACTTTTAACTGCAAAATCATGTGCTGCCTTTAATCTATAAAATAAAGCTTCTTCCTTATACGATGTTCCTAAATAATCAGATATTAAATTATCAAATGCGACAATTGCTGCTCTATAATTTCTAGGATCTGTGACTGCTGTTTTATAATAGTTTTTAGCGATTTCAAAAGCCTTAGTTTCTAACATATAACGTAATTCCTTATAATATTTATTGGCTTCTTCTAATCTTGAAGAATCAGGATATTCATCTATAAACCCCTGAAAAGCGTCTAATGCTTTATTAATATTAGTTGGATCTTTAGTATATGTTGGTGCAGCTTTATAATAACTTAACGCTGATAAAAAGTCTGCTTCTTCTTTTTTTGAACTTTTCGGATAGTTATCTGAAAAACGTTTGAAATGGTATGCTGCTATTCCATATGTTCTCTCATTAAAGTTAGAATTAGCTACCATATATTGTATACGCTCCATTTGAGGCTTTCCTCTGTAAGCTGGTATTATTTTTTCAAACAAACGTAAAGCTTTGCTGTATTTTTCAGCCTCATACATCTTTACTCCCATTTTGTACTGCTCTTCAGTAGTACCTCTGTTTAATGCTTTTTGGTACTCTCCACATGAAGTTAACACTAAAAATGTAAAAACTACGTATATTATTCTCTTCATTTTTTGCATTTTGCAAAATTACTAATTAATTATGTATTATTAAAATTGATTTTTTCTTTTAAATCGATCTCAATAACGTACAATTATAACAGATGTGGTATTAAACGTTCGTTAAAATTTTAAATAATTTTGACTGAGTTATAGATATCTTAATTTCATTCTATCTTAACTTTATTTCTAAGTTAGGGTTACTCTTCTTCAATTTATCTATTTGAGCTTGTGATGTAGTCTTCTTATTTAACTCCACATGTTGAAGTTTTTTACACATTAACAACGATTCTAAATTAGTTGTTTCAACACCAGAAAGATATAGATGTTCTAAATTTTGTAATTTTTCTATCCCCTTTAAATTTATTTTGGCATCTTGAAAAGAAGAAAAGTCTGTATCTAATATTATGGTTTTTAATCCAACTAATTTACCTAAGAAATCAGAATTTATTACAGTTTTAGGTGGTTTAACAAAATCAATGTGGACAAACTCAAGTGATGGCAGATTTTGTATCTTCTTTACATTTTCTACAGTAGTATATTTATTACCTGAAAGCACTAGCTTTTTTAATTTTTTCAATTCTGTTAACTGATTAAAATCTTCAATAATGTACTTATCTCCTCTTAGTTCTAATTCTTCAAGATCTGTATTATTTTTGATAAAGCTGAGATCATCAATTCCACCTATCCATAATACTAGTTTTTTTAATTTCTTTAGAGAATTGAGCGCTTTACCATTAGTGAATGTTGTATAATTTGCTGTTAACTCCTTAAGGTTAGTTAAATCACTCAGGATAGTAGCGTCTATAGGATTTTTTTCTGTAAATCTTAAATTATTAAGATGCAATACTTCAAGATTTTTAAGATTCTTAAGCCCGCTAAAATCTTTAATTTGAGGATCTCCAACATTATAACTTAGTTTACGAATCCAACTTACTTCTTTACATAATTTGTCAAAATCATTTTGACTAAATTCTCTTTCTAAACTGATTTCTTTCTCACTTTTGTCTTTTAGGGCGTTTAAACCTAGTACATCATTATCGGTTAATCGTTTTAAAGCTACGGTTTTATATATCACCTTGAAATTTGCTTTTTCAGGGTTGAACTGTTGAGATATTGTTTTTGCAGTAGTAGCTTTAGATTCAACTTCTTTAAAATTATCAGAAATTTTTATTTTATCTAATGTAGCCCCTGGTGTATATATAGCAACTGCAACAAAAAGGTTTTCTTTACTTTTCTTTTTTGAGGTGTATACTGTTTTGTTGTTTCGTTTATAAGATATGATACCACCATTACGTTCAATTTTTATAACATCATAGTATTTTACTTTTTCATTGCTTGTAAACACGCCTTTTCCACTTTCAAGAATTTGAATTTTTCCACTTTGCATGATATAGAAACCATATTGAATGGTATTCCATTTAGTATTGGAGTTTTGATTTGACAACCCTAAAATTCTAGCTCTTTTTGGTTCATAAATAGTAGCTTCAGTATACCCATTTTCATTTTCAGGTAAAGCTTCTGTTGATGTTGCTCTGGCATTCCACCATTTTTTAACATCTTTATTTTTAATTAATTTTTTCTTTTTGACAGTAATATTTGTTACTTCAGTCCATTTTACATTTTTCTGACAATTACCTTGATTTATAAATGCTATAATTGTAAAAATCAATACTAGTTTGGTTTTCATCATTTTCTGTTTTTATGTGTATCTCACAAATAAACTAAATATTTCATAGATTGATTAAATAATCTATAGAAAACGAAGTCTAACTGTATACATTTATACCTAATTAATATTGGCTTTTTTTATTTACACTAAGTAAAATATTAGATTTATTTATGTGAAGAGAATACCAGCATCCAAATTCTGAAATAATCGGAATTACAACTGATGAACCTATCATAAAATACAAAACCATACACTTAAAACATAGGTGTATGGTTTTAAAATTTACTATGAATAAAGAAATTATAGACGATCTATAAAATCAGAAATTTGTGTTTGTAATTCTTCAGAAGCTTTTACTAATGGTAAACGAACTTCATCGAAACAGATTCCTTGTTTTTGTAACATTGCTTTTATACCTGCAGGATTTCCTTCTGCAAATATTAAATCGATACTATCTGCTACTTTGTAATGTAATTGGTAAGCTTCTTTAGCTTTTCCTTCTAAACCATAATTTATCATCGATGAAAAATCATTTGGTAAGCCTTGACCTATTACACTGATTACACCTGATCCTCCAGCTAATGTCATTGGTAAAGCAATCATATCATCTCCAGAAATCACAAGAAAATCGTCTGGTGTGTTTTGAATCATTCTCATTGCCTGTACTATATCTCCCTTTGCTTCTTTTACAGCAATTATATTATCAAAATCACTAGCCAACCTTGAAACCACTTCTACTGACATATTAGAAGACGTTCTACCAGGTACATTATAAAGAATTATAGGTTTTTCTGTTGCTTCTGCTACTGCTTTAAAATGTTGATAAATTCCTTCTTGTGTTGGCTTATTATAATATGGTGATACTGATAAAATAGCATCAAAATGTGTTAAATCTGTAGTTTTTAATTGATCTACAACAGCACTTGTATTATTCCCCCCAATTCCAAGCACCAATGGTAACCTTCCATTATTAACTTCAATAATTTTTGTTTTTACAGCTTCTTTGTCTTCTTTAGTTAATGTAGCAGGCTCTCCAGTTGTTCCTAAAACTACTAGATAATTTATACCATTTTCTATTTGGTAATTAACTAATCTTTCTAAAGCATCGAGATCGACACTTTTATCATCATTGAATGGAGTAACTAGTGCCACTCCAGTTCCTGTAAATTGTTGCATTCTTTTGTTTTAATTTGGCGGTAAAATTAAGGCTTTATTTTATTTGGATATAGGTTTTAAATAAGAATACACAGATTTCACCCTGATGTTTAATTTTGAGTTATAGTAAAAGGAATTCACTAAGTTCTAAAATCTACGGTTTTTTACTTTTACACTATGAGTTTTGACAATAAAACCTCTACAAAACAAAAAATTAGAGATTAGATAAAATAGTAATGATAATATTGAAAAGTACACTGATGCACCGTTAAACATAACCATAACAACAATTGCATCAGACAATATTCTAACAGATATCGCTATAAATAAAAGGTAATTATCTAATCCCATGTTATTTAAATACCTAGTAATATAAAATGAGAATGCTAGACTAATTGTTAATCCGTAGAAAAGTATTGGAATAAACGAACTTCCTTTTTCTTGTATCGCAAAAATAAAAATGATTAAAAACAGAAGTAATGAAAGTAAAAAAAAGCGCAACATTTGCTTTTGTTTCTTTTTAAATAAGGATTGTTTAGCATGTTGAGCTAATATTAAAAAGGAAAATCCATATATAACAAAACCTGTATTCAATAATTTTAGATGCGTAATTATAATATCTGCCATTACTGTGAATACTAAAAATGAAATTGCTAATCCTTCAGTTTTTTTGGCTTCAAAAGCATACATCATAATTAAAACCAGCAAGGGTAATACCCTTGTTCCTGATCTTAAATCACCTTCAGCATACAATCCTAATAAAATTGATAATATTGATAATGCTAAATAGCTTACGGCAAATACTATTTTAAGAATTCCGTTTTTCAAAAAATTGAATTAATTAATCATATTCAAAAAGTCTTCCTCAGATATAATAGGGATACTTAACGCTTCGGCTTTTGCTAGTTTACTTGGTCCCATATTATCTCCTGCTACAATAAAGTTCGTCTTTTTAGAAATTGAACTACTTACTTTACCTCCATTATCTTCAATAGCTTTTTTAAGTTCGTTTCTACTCATTTGATGAAAAACACCAGATACAACAAAGATTTTACTTTCTAATTTATCAGATTGGTTTGCTTGATCTTCTACAGAAGTTTCAAGATTTACTCCGTATGACTTTAATCTCCTTACCAGCTCCATATTTTTCTCATCAGTAAAGAAATTCAATACACTTTCTGCTATCTTATCTCCTATTTCATCTACTGAGATTAGAGTTTCAAAATCTGCTTCAGATAAAGCATCTATAGATTTAAAATGTTTTGCTAATTTCTTAGCCACAGTTTCACCAACAAATCGGATACCTAAAGCAAATAATACTTTCTCAAAAGGTATTTCTTTAGATTTTTGAATACCTTCTATCATGTTTTGAGCAGATTTTTCAGCCATTCGTTCTAAAGGAATGATTTGCTCAACTTGTAATTCATATAAGTCTGCATAATTTTTTATCAATCCTTCCTTATGCAATAGCTCAACTGTTTCAGCTCCTAAGCCATCAATATCCATAGCTTTTCTACCTATGAAATGTTGTATTTTTCCTGTAATTTGAGGAGCACAACCGAACTCATTCGGACAATAATGTTTAGCATCTCCCTCTGTCCTAATTAGCTCTGTATTACACTCAGGACAATGCGTAGCATATTTTGTCGGTATTGAATCATTTGATCTCTTGGTCAGATCTACTCCCATGATTTTAGGGATAATTTCTCCTCCTTTTTCAACAAATACAGTATCTCCAATTCGAACATCTAGCTTTTCTATTTGATCAGCATTATGCAAAGATGCTCTTTTTACAATAGTTCCTGCTAAGTGTACTGGTTCTAAGTTAGCTACTGGTGTAATTGCCCCAGTTCTTCCTACTTGGTAGGTAATTTCATTTAAGACAGTAGATACCTGCTCGGCTTTAAACTTATAAGCAATGGCCCATCGAGGCGACTTAGAAGTATAACCTAATTCATCTTGCTGTATAAGAGAATTTACTTTAATAACAACTCCATCAGTTTCATAAGGCAAATCATGACGTTTTGTATCCCAAGCTTTCACAAAATCAAGTACTTCTTCTATAGACTTTGCTAACGTTATTGTATTTGGGACTTTAAATCCTGCTTGCTGTGCTGCTTTTAAACTTTCATAATGCGTTTTGTATTTACGTTCATCTGTAACTACCTGATATAACAAGCAATCTAAAGGTCTTTTAGCTACTTCACCACTATCTTGTAATTTCAAACTTCCACTAGCGGTATTTCTAGGATTTCTATAGGGTTCTTCTCCATTAGCGACCCTTTCTTGATTCATTTGATCAAATCCTTCAAGAGGTAAAATAATTTCCCCTCTCATTTCAAAATCAGAAACAAAATCGTTTTGAAGCGCTAGTGGTATAGATTTAATGGTTCTAATATTAGTAGTCACTTCGTCTCCTTGTACTCCATCTCCTCTGGTAACTGCTCTAACAAAACTTCCATTTTCATAAGTTAAGTTTATGGAAGCTCCATCATATTTTAACTCACAAGTATATTCAATTTCAGAAGTTCCTAGTATTTTTTGAATTCTCTTTTCCCAATCTAACAGGTCTTCTTTGGAATAAGAATTATCTAAAGAATACATTCTGTTTTTATGAGTAATTGTTTCAAAATTCTTAGTAATCTCTCCACCTACACGTTGAGTTGGTGAGTTTGGATCAAAGAACTGAGGATTTTCTTCTTCTAATTTTTCTAGCTCTTTTAGTTTTATATCAAATTCATAATCCGTAATAATTGGATTATCTAAAACATAATACTTATAATTATGTTCATTTAACTCTTTTCGTAACGATTGTATTTTTTCTTGAATACTCATTTATTTTCTTACTTTTCCTGTAAAAACACTAATTCCTTTAGGGAATGGATTTCCTGACGAACGTCTAAATGATACAATTTGTCCGCAATGCCAAAGTGCATCAGCAATTGGGCCATTTATTGCATTCCAAAATGGAAACTTTTTATCTCCAAAAATAATTTTAAATTCAGACAGATCTTTTTTATTTCTAAGTGCATCACCAGCTTTTTTCAAATTTTGAAGCGTTTTAGCTCTTTTCTCAGCAAAAGTCATTTTAGGTTGATCTCCTCCATTAGGAGTATTAGTTGTAGCATTTAAAATTACTTGCGACAACCCTAGAATATGATCTAAAGTTTCTTCTGTAGACCTTGCATCTTCTCCCGGCTTATATGATAAATCTTTAGCTGTTAAACCTTCAGTGGCCCAATAATAACGGAATCCTAAACCATCTATCATTCGACTTGCTACTCCTCCTGCGGTAAAAGAGTCTGATGCTTCAGGGATTTCACGGTATGGTAAATCTTGCGCTGTCATTTGAATTGAAATACTTATAAACAGTAGAAAAGAAAAAAATGCTTTCATTTTAGATACTTATGATTAAATTTAGAGTGCAAGTTACTATTTTTTACTAAAAAAGTTCGGAGTAAATACTCCGAACTTTGTGATGTTGATTGTAGTAGTTTTCTACTAATAATAAGTATATCGACGAACTTTTGCAATGTATTTAGCTAGACGCATTACTTGATGCGAATATCCATACTCATTATCGTACCAAATATACATAACAATTGTATCACCGTCAACTATTGTTGATTTACTATCAAAAATTGATGGTGCAGTTGTACCAATGATATCAGTAGAAACTAATTCACTATTTAAAGAATACTTTATTTGCTCTACTAAATCACCTTCTAAAGCATTTAATTTTAAAATGGCATTAACTGCTTCAAAAGTAGTTTCAGAGTTTAATTGTAAGTTTAACACCGCTAGAGATCCGTTTGGTACAGGTACTCTAATTGCATTTGAAGTTAATTTCCCTTCTAATGCTGGTAAGGCTTTAGAAACCGCTTTTCCTGCTCCGGTTTCAGTAATTACCATATTCAATGCAGCTGCTCTACCTCTCCTATACTTCTTGTGCATATTATCCACTAAGTTCTGGTCATTAGTGTATGCATGTATAGTTTCTAAGTGTCCTTTTTTAATTCCAAAATTATCCTCAATTACTTTTAATACTGGTGTAATAGCATTGGTAGTACATGAAGCTGCAGAAAAAATATCTACAGTATCTGGATTATGATCTAAATGATTTACTCCATGAACGATATTTGGAATACCTTTTCCTGGTGCTGTTAATAATACTTTATCAGCTCCTTTCGCTTGTAAATGACGACTTAATGCCTCTTTATCTCTAAAAGCACCTGTGTTATCAATAATTAAAGCATCGTTAATTCCATAAGCAGTATAGTCTACTTCTTCAGGAGCACTAGCAGAAATCATGTGCACAGTTGTTCCATTAATGATTAATGCATTATTTTCTGCATCAACTTGAACTGTACCTAAAAAATCACCGTGTACAGAATCTATACTTAATAAAGAAGCTCTTTTCTCTAAAACTGTTTCATTAATAGCCCCACGAGTAACGATTGCTCTTAATCGTAATTGAGAACCTTTACCCATTTTACTACTTAACTCTCTAGCTAATAATCTACCGATACGACCAAAACCATATAATACTACATCTTTAGGCTCTATATTTTGAGCCGCAGTAGCATCTTTTAATTGTTGTTTTACAAAATCAACTTTATCTAAGTTTTTATCATCAATTAAATGATATTCATACGCTAGTTTACCAATATCTAATTTAGAAGCTGGCAATTCTATAGATTGAATAGCTCTTGCAATGGTTAAAGCATCTTGAATTGAAATTGGCTTTGCTACAAACTCTTTAGCATAGTCAATTAAATTCAAAACTTCGCTTGCTCTTTTATCTATTAAAGGGTTTCTAAACAATACTAACTCAATAGATTTATCATACCATAAATCGTTTACAATATTGATAAATTCCGTTGTTGCTCTTCTAGTTTGAGCTTGATTAACAACTTCTTCTTCGTAATTTGTTATTATTGACATAGTTGTGTGAACTAATTTTTAAAAATTTGCTGCAAAAGTACTTATTTCAAACGATTTCGTAAACTTTATTTCACTAAAAAAACTCGATATGTTTTATATCGAGTTTTTGGTATGTATTTCTATGTTTAAATACTAGAATCGGTAACGTTGTATTTCTCCTTCAGGACTTAATATTTCAATATCTAATCTTTTATTAGATCTTGGAGAATATCCATCTAATAGATTTACAGCTTCAGAAGCACTATATATCTGTTTACCGTTAATTTTTGTGATAATGTAACCTTCTCCAACATTGTAGTATTGAAACTCTCTTCTATCCGTAGCCATGATTTTTGCACCTCCTTTAATATCAAGTTTCTTTTTCTCTTTATCATTCAAATCTTTCAATTGAATTCCAAAAATTGTTGACACAAAAGTATCTCTTTTTGTTAGCTTTACATTTTTAATCAAATTCTCACCATCTCTATTCACTGTAATTTCTACATACTCTCCTGGTCGTTTAGCGGTTAACTGTCCTTTCAAATCAGAAAACTTAGTAATTTTCACATTATTCACTTTAGTAATAATATCTCCTGCTAAGATACCTGCATCTTTAGCTCCACTATCTTCGAATACTTCAGCTACCTTAACTCCTTCTATTTCTTCTGTATTACTAAAATCTGGTCTAAATCCTACTAATGCCTCTTGCACATTACCAAACTCTAATAAATCGTCAATAATTTTCTTTGTTATATTAGAAGGTACAGCGAAAGAATATCCAATAAAAGAGCCTGTTCTAGAAGTGATTGCTGTATTAATACCAATTAATTCTCCTCTAGTATTCACCAATGCTCCTCCACTATTTCCAGGATTTACGGCAGCATCTGTTTGAATAAATGATTCTATATTTCCATTTCCTTCTAAATCACGACCTTTAGCACTAATAATACCTGCTGTAACTGTTGAATTTAAATTATATGGGTTTCCTACTGCTAGTACCCACTCACCTATTCTGGCATTATCAGAATTACCAAATGCTATGTATGGTAATTCCATATCTGTATCTATTTTCAATAAAGCAATGTCATTTCTTTTATCTGCTCCTATCAAACTTGCTTTTAATTTCTTTCTGTTATTTAATGTGATCTCTATTTCAGAAGCACCATCAATAACATGATTATTCGTTACTATGTATCCATCAGATGAAATGATAACACCACTTCCCGTACCTACTTGCTCACGTTTACTAGTACCGTTTCCTCCAAATAATTCCTGAAAAGGATTATACACTTCTTTTATAGCTGTATTTTTTACATGAACTACTGCATGAATTGTTTTTTCTGCTGCTTCAGTAAAATCTGAAGGATTCGCAATTGAATTCACTACTGTAGCTGGTGTATAACTAGCATTTACTCTTTGTAAAGCTGGCTCTACTGATTTTTCAATAACAACTTGAGGTTTTTCTACTAATATTTTATAACCTCCTAAGGCAATTACTCCTCCTAAAAAAGCAATTCCTAATGTTCCTAAAACTTTCTTCATATTACTTTAAACTTTAGTTACTCAAATATACAATTTTAACATTTCAATTCAATGTGTTTAACTTTGCTTTAACGCACTTTAACCAGCGTTTAACATTACCTTTACTATAGTGTAAATCCCTATATTTGCCCTTGATATGAAGCTAGATTTTTACAAATACCAAGGAACAGGTAATGACTTTATAATGGTCGATAATAGATCAAAAACCTTTCCAAAAGACAATACTAAAATAATTTCAAAACTTTGTGATAGGAATTTCGGAATTGGAGCTGATGGTTTTATCCTTTTAGAAAATGATGAACAAACTGATTTTAGAATGGTGTATTACAATGCAGATGGAAACGAAAGTACCATGTGCGGAAATGGAGGAAGATGCATTGTTGCTTTTGCTAATAAATTAGGGGTCATACAAAACAAAACTACATTTATAGCTACAGATGGTTTGCATCATGCTGAAATCAATAACGGTATAGTTTCTCTACAAATGATTGATGTTGATAAGGTAGATACACATAAAACTCATTTGTTTGCTAATACTGGTTCTCCTCATCATGTTGAATTGGTAGAAAATATTGAACAATATGATGTTTTCACTAATGGTAGAGCTATTAGGAATGATATATACGGAACAGAAGGAAGTAATGTAAACTTTGTAGAACAAAAAGACACTAATGCCTTTAAAGTAAGGACATATGAGCGTGGTGTTGAAAATGAAACGCTTGCTTGTGGTACTGGTGTTACTGCAGTAGCTATAGGCATGCATGCTATTCAAAAAACAGAAAGTAATTCCGTAGATTTGGATGTACAAGGGGGAAAATTATCAGTTACTTTTGATCATAATGAAGGAAATTATACAAATATCCATCTAATTGGTCCTGCTGAGTTTGTTTTCGAAGGCACTATAACTGTATGACACCAATATTATCTAAACATTACATAAAGTTAAGAGCTATTGAACCTGAAGATCTTGATTTTTTATTTGAAATAGAAAATGATGAATCTTTCTGGGAAGTCAGTCACACACAAACCCCTTTTTCTAAGTTTTTATTGAAACAATATTTAGAAAATTGTCATTTGGATATTTACGAAGCCAAACAATTACGATTAGTAGTTATTGAACAAGTATCAAATACTCCAATCGGTTTGATCGATCTCTTCGATTTTAATCCTCAACATAACAGAGCTGGTGTTGGTATTATTATCCATAAAGACTTTCAACACAAAGGATATGCTTCAGAGGCTTTAGATATTTTAATTCAATATAGTTTTTTAACCTTACATTTACATCAATTATATGCTAACATCACTAGTGATAATAGCAACAGTTTATCACTTTTTGAGAAGCATAAATTTCAAAAAATCGGAATCAAAAAAGATTGGATTCTTTCCAACGGTGTTTATAAAGATGAAATTTTATTTCAATTAATTCATGAAAAATAAAATCATATACATATTCTTAGGATTATTAGTCGCGATTGCAATAGTAGGATATAACTATTATCAGAAAATTTTTGCTCCTGCTACAACCAAAAACACGCAATTATTTGTCCCATCTAATACTAGTTTAGCAGAATTAACATCTTTAATTAAAGATGTTATTACTGATACTGATGACTTCTCTTGGGTAGCTTCTAAAAAGAAATTCACCAAACCTAAGGGAGGAATGTATACTATAAAAGAAGGCATGAATATGAATGATTTAGTAAACCTACTAAGATCAGGCAATCAGACTCCCGTTAAAGTATCTTTTAATAATCAGGAAACCTTAGAAAAATTAGCAGGTAGAATTGCACAACAATTAGAAACAGATAGTATTTCCTTATTAAACGCTTTTAAAGATGAAACTTTTTTAGCAAAACATAATTTTACAGAAAAATCTGCATTAGGTATGTATATTCCTAATCAATATGAATTTTATTGGAATACTTCTGCCGAAAAATTCAGAAATAAAATGTTAAGTCATTATAATACATTTTGGAATACTAATAGAGTACAGAGAGCCAAACAACAAGGCTTAACTAAAACCGAAGTTTTAACTCTAGCATCAATAGTACAAAAAGAAACTGCAAAAATAGAAGAACGACCGATTGTAGCTGGTTTATATTTAAATCGATACAAGAGTAAATGGCCTTTACAAGCAGACCCTACTATTATATATGCTTTAAAACAGAAGCATGGTGACGATTTTGTAGTAAAACGTGTATTAAATAAAGACTTAGAAATTAACTCGCCTTATAACACTTATAAAAACGTAGGTTTACCTCCATCAGTTATTGCTATGCCTGATATTTCTGCTATTGATGCCGTACTAAATCCTGCAAAACATAATTACTATTATATGTGTGCTAGTGTGGATAATATTGGTTTTCATGAGTTTGCAGCAACCATAGGTCAACATAATAGAAATGCTGCTAAATATCAGCGATGGATTAGTAATCAAGGAATTAAACGATAAATTTTAACAAAAAATTATTTTTATTTAATTCACTGATTTTAAATCATTTTAACATTAATTCTCTTTAAAAATTTAAATACTTAGCAATAAGTAAAGTAAATAATTACGAATAATAGAATTGTTAAAAATAAGCCATTTCATTTTTATTTTTGAATTGTATTTTTATCATATATTTGCGCCCGCAAAACAGAAAGTGTATAGTTATCAGAAATTTAACATTACTATTATTTTTTACAACATTAACAAGTTTTACAACCAAAGAAGAAAAGAAAAAAGAAATTACAACCAATAATACACCTGCAAACTATGAAATTAAAGAACGTTTTTCATCAACCGAAAACATTCTTAAGTTAGATAATGATTTTATAGGATTTAAAGAAGCATTAGCTTTTAAAGAATCACAGGGTAGGTATTTTGTTGTAAACAGATTGGGGTATTTAGGAAAGTACCAATTCGGAAAAAACACTTTACGCCGATTTAAAATCTACAATACGCAAAACTTTTTAAAAGATCCAGCTTTACAAGAAAAAGCTTTCACGGCCTTATGTAAAGTCAACAAATGGATTTTAAGAAGAGACATTTCTCGCTTTGTTGGTAAAAAGATTAACGGTATAAAAATTACCGAGTCAGGAATTCTTGCCTCTGCACACTTAGCAGGACCAGGAAATGTAAAAAAGTTTTTACGCTCTTTTGGACAATATCAGTTCAAGGATGCTTTTGGAACTTCTATACAAAGTTATATGAAGAAATTTGCTGGATATGATGTTTCTTACATTACAGCAGACAAATTTGCTACCGTATAATTTTTTATGCCTGAATAATAAAAATTGTAGGACGTTTATGTAAATCTACATTCTCAGTCTTCCACTTTTTAACAGGAAACGTTTTTATATATTCAGTAGGTAAAGTAATATCACAAGCTACACTCAATTGAGTATTTGATTGCAGTGTAGCTTTTAAATCGTCTAACATTTTATTGTTTCTATATGGTGTTTCAATAAAAATTTGCGATTGTTCTTTATCTCTAGAAATCTTCTCTAATTCTTTAATTCTTCTTTTTCGATCAGACTTATCTATTGGTAAA
This sequence comes from Tenacibaculum agarivorans, assembly GCF_001936575.1. GTDB lineage: Bacteria > Bacteroidota > Bacteroidia > Flavobacteriales > Flavobacteriaceae > Polaribacter > Polaribacter agarivorans. The sequence continues at coordinate 73,087 of NZ_MSMP01000020.1, read as the reverse complement.
TAACCATTAAAAGTAAAGTTTTGACCGTTTAAACCAGAAGCCATTATTGCCATCAGTATTGAAGATGGTCCTACTAATGGTATCACTTGAATACCTTTTTCGTGTGCTTGTTTCACTACAGTTGCTCCAGGATCAGCTACTCCAGGTACTCCAGCTTCTGAAAGAATACCAACTGAAATCCCTTCACTACACACATCCAGATAATTTTGAGTTTCTAATTCATGAGAATACTTATCAATTAACATGAAGTTTAATGCAGACTGAGCTTTACCTGGTGTTATTCTCTTAATATACCGTCTTGCTGTTTTTTCATTTTCAACAATAAAATGATTCAATTTTTCGATTACCTGTTTTACAGAAATAGGCATTACCTCTAACGGTTCTGTATCTCCAAGTGTAGTAGGTATTAAGTATAGTTTTCCAAGCATTATTTATGGATTTTATCTGCAATTATCTCACAAGCATCTTCTAGCATCCTATAGACATTAACAAAACCTTGATCTCCTCCATAATATGGATCTGGAACGCTTAAATTCTCACCAGGGTGCGATTCATTTAAAATCATTTCCACTTTATCCTGATCTTTTTGATTCCTAGAAAGTTTAAGTATGTTTTGATAATTACTGTCATCCATAGCATAAATCAAATCAAAATGATCAAAATCCTCAACAGAAAACTTTCTTGATTTTTGATCAGTTATGTCAATACCATTCAATCTAGCTACCTCAATAGATCTTTTATCAGGAAGCGCTCCTTCATGAAAACCCGAAGTTCCTGCAGAATCAACGAAAGTAGATGCATCAACTTTAGATTTTAAGATGCCTTCAGCTAAAGGTGAACGACAAATATTCCCTAAGCAAACCATCAATACTTTCATTTTCAGTAAGTTTTTAGAATGTTAATTTCTTCGTCAAGTCTTCGACGTATTTCCTAAATTGTTTATCCGTTTCAGTTAAATTATCAACCGTTTTACAAGCATGTAATACCGTAGCATGATCTCTTTGACCAATTTGGCTTCCAATACTAGCTAAAGACGATTTTGTCATACGTTTAGCAAAATACATTGCCAACTGACGTGCTTGTACAACATGTCTTTTTCTTGTTTTAGATTGTAAAGTAGCTACATCCATATCAAAATACTTTGAAACTACTTTTTGTATATAATCTATAGAAACTTCCTTTTTGGTATTTTTAACAAATTTATCTACAATTTGTCTTGCTAAATCTAATGTAAATTCTCTTCTATTAAATGATGCTTGAGCGATCATAGAAATAATTACACCTTCAAGTTCACGAACATTAGATTTTACATTTTTTGCTATATATTCAATAATATCTTCAGGCATTTCAACTCCATCTCTAAACAACTTCTTTTGAAGTATGGAAATACGAGTCTCATAATCTGGATTTTGTAATTCCGCAGAAAGTCCCCATTTAAAACGAGACAATAATCGCTGTTCTATATCCTGCATATCTACAGGAGCTTTATCTGAAGTTAAAATTACTTGCTTACCATTTTGGTGCAAATGATTGAATATATGGAAAAAGACATCTTGTGTTCCTGCTTTCCCTGATAAAAACTGTACATCATCAATAATCAATACATCAATCATTTGGTAGAAATGAATAAAATCGTTTCTTGTATTCGACTTTACTGAATCTATAAATTGTTGTGTGAATTTTTCAGAAGAAATATATAATACCGTTTTATCCGGATATTTATCTTTAATATCAACCCCTATAGCATGAGCTAAGTGTGTTTTTCCTAAACCAACTCCTCCATATATTAACAATGGATTAAAAGAAGTACCTCCAGGTTTATTAGCAACAGCCATACCTGCTGATCTTGCTAATCTGTTTGAATCTCCTTCTACAAAATTATCGAAATTATAATTTGGATTTAATTGAGACTCTATTTTTACCTTTTGTAGACCAGGAATAACAAACGGATTCTTTAGCTCCCTTTTAGACTCTAAAGGAACTGTTACTTTTTGTGGTTTTAAAGGGTTTCTGTTAGCACTTGGAATTTTTACAGTCTGTGGATTATTACTACTGTATGTGTTTTCCATTCTAACATCATATATCAATTTTGCATGCTCCCCTAACTCTCGTACTAAGGCAACTCTAAGTAACTTGATATAGTGCTCTTCTAACCATTCATAAAAAAACTTACTTGGAACCTGAATTGTTAATGCCTCGCCTGATAACTTAACGGGTTTAATAGGTTCAAACCATGTCTTATAGGCTTGTGGCTTTATATTATCCTTAATAAAAGATAGACAATTCAACCATACGTATTCAGCAGTTTTACTCATTTAAGCTCTCCATAAAAATTTGCTTTTCCCTACAAAAAAGTAGAAAAAAAATTGTTAAAAATCCCTCCATTATGGAGGGACAAAAGTGTGAATAAATTTCAGTAAAAAAAAATCAAATTGGTATTGATTATTATTTTTTTTTTATGTAAGATTAGTTCAAAATTTACATAAAATATTTTGTCTGAAAATTATTCAAACTTACGAGTCCGATATGCCGAAACAGACCAGATGGGTGTTGTGTATCACGGTAATTATGCGCAATATTTTGAAATTGGTAGAACTGAATGGCTTCGATCATTGGGGGTAGATTACAAATATATGGAAAATAACGGGATAATGCTTCCAGTTATTGTGCTAAACTGTAACTTTAAAAAATCTGCTTTTTATGATGATGTACTAACCATTAAAACCACTTTAAAAAAAACACCTTCTGTTAAAATAGAGTTCGACTATGAAATTACCAACCAAAATAACGAGTTACTCTGTACAGGAAACACTACCTTAGCTTTTATTGATATGAATACCAAAAGACCAACAAGATGTCCTGACTATATTCTCGACAAACTTAGTTTAACAACAGGTTAATTTATAATTCATATTGCACTAATCATCAATTACTATTAATTAATGAAAATATATACTAAAACTGGAGATAAAGGTACCACTGCCCTATTTGGTGGTTCGAGAGTACCTAAAAACCACTTACGAATTGAAAGCTATGGAACCGTAGATGAGCTTAACTCATATATAGGTTTAATTCGAGATCAAGAAATTGATCAAATTACTAGAAATGCTTTACTTAAAATACAAGATGAACTTTTCACTTTAGGAGCAATGTTAGCTACACCACCTGAAAAAGAAATACTAAAAAATGGGAAAGAACGTTTAAATATCCCTAAAATAAGTGATCAATCTATTGCGTTTTTAGAAGTAGAAATGGATAGAATGAACGATGCTCTTCCGCAGATGACTCATTTTATTTTACCTGGAGGGCACCAAACAGTGTCATTTTGTCATATAGCTCGCTGTGTTTGCCGTAGAGCCGAGCGTTTATCGGTTGCTTTACACCACATCGAGCCTGTAAGTGAAAGCGTTTTAATGTATTTAAACCGACTATCTGACTACCTATTTGTATTGGCACGGAAGTTGTCGAAAGATGTTAAAGCGGATGAGGTAAAATGGATACCTAAAAAGCTTTGAAAAAGTTCTTTTTTTTACTAATTTCAGATTTTTAATAAAAAACTTGACTTTTTAAGTTTAAATTTTATTTTTGCAGAACACAAAAACAGATTAAGAAATGTACTGGACACTTGAATTAGCATCATATTTAGCAGATGCTCCATGGCCCGCAACAAAAGACGAATTGATTGATTACGCTATTCGTACTGGTGCACCGTTAGAAGTGGTGGAAAACCTACAAGACATTGAAGACGAAGGTGAGGTTTACGATTCTATCATTGAGATATGGCCAGACTATCCAACCGAAGAAGATTATCTTTGGAACGAAGATGAATATTAATACATAACCATATAAACATAAAAGTCTCATTCGAGGCTTTTTTTTTGCTTACCTTTAAGTAAGTACAAACCAACAATTAACGAAGTAAAACTTCTTATAAAACACACAGATAATGAGCATTTTAAACTCAATTATAAAAATATTTGTAGGTGATAAACAACAGAAAGATTTAAAGAAACTACAACCTATCATCGATAACATTAAGGCTTTTGAAGATGCTATCGCTAAACTTAGCCATGATGAATTAAGAGCAAAAACTGCTGAGTTTAAGTCAAAAATAAGTGGTGCTACTCAAACTTTTGAAGATCAAATCATTCAACTAGAAGAAGAAGCTAAAACTGCAGAAATTGATAGACAGGAAGAAATTTACACCGAAATAGATAAATTAAAAGATGAAGCATACGAAGCCTCTGAAAATATTTTAAAAGAAATCATGTCGGAAGCATTTGCTGTAGTTAAAGAAACTGCTAAACGTTTTGCAACAAACAATGCTATTGAAGTTACTGCAACTCCTTTTGATAGAGAATTATCTGGTAGTAAAGAACATGTAACCCTAGAAAATGATAAAGCTATTTGGGCTAATACTTGGGATGCTTCAGGAAAAGAGGTTACTTGGGATATGATTCATTACGACGTACAATTGATTGGTGGATCTGTTTTACACGAAGGTAAAATTGCCGAGATGATGACAGGAGAAGGTAAAACATTAGTATCTACGCTTCCTGTATACTTGAATGCTCTTAGTGGAAAAGGAGTTCATGTGGTTACTGTAAATGACTACTTAGCAAAACGTGACCGTGCATGGATGGCTCCTATCTTTGAATTCCATGGTTTATCAACAGATTGTATTGATTATCATCAACCTAACTCAGAAGCCAGAAGAAAAGCGTATAACGCTGACATTACTTACGGAACTAACAACGAATTTGGTTTTGATTATTTACGTGATAATATGGCTTCTTCTAAAGAAGATTTGGTACAACGTGCTCCAAACTATGCTATTATTGATGAGGTAGACTCTGTATTGATTGATGATGCACGTACTCCTCTAATCATTTCGGGTCCAATACCACAAGGTGATATTCATGAATTTAACGAGTTAAAACCATTAGTTTCTGATTTAGTAGGATTACAAAGTAAATATTTAGTTGGTGTTTTAGCTGAAGCTAAAAAATTACTAAAAGAAGGTGATACTAAAGAAGGAGGTTTCTTATTATTGAGAGTATACAGAGGGCTTCCTAAAAACAAAGCATTAATCAAATACTTATCTCAAGAAGGTATTCGACAAATACTTCAAAAGACAGAAAACTTCTACATGCAGGATAATAACAAACTAATGCCTGAAGTAGACGCTGAATTATGGTTTACTATTGAAGAGAAAAATAACCAAATCAATTTGACAGATAAAGGAGTTGGTCATTTATCTGAAAAAACACAAAATAGTACATTCTTTGTATTACCAGATATTAGTATAAAAATTGCTGAAATTGAAAGTGCTGATAGCACCCCTGAACAAAAAGCAGAATTAAAAGAAGAGTTATACAGAGATTTTAGTGTGAAGAGTGAACGAATTCACACCATGAATCAATTATTGAAAGCCTATACTTTATTTGAAAAAGATGTTGAATATGTTGTTGTTGACAATAAAGTAATGATTGTAGACGAGCAAACTGGTCGTATTATGGATGGCCGTCGTTATTCTGATGGTTTACACCAAGCTATTGAAGCTAAAGAGAATGTAAAAATTGAAGACGCTACACAAACTTTTGCTACAGTAACTTTACAGAACTACTTTAGAATGTACCGTAAGTTATCTGGTATGACGGGTACTGCAATTACTGAAGCTGGTGAATTCTGGGAAATATATAAGCTAGATGTTATAGAAATTCCTACGAATAAGCCTATTGCAAGAGACGATAGAGAAGATTTATTATATAAAACTACAAGAGAAAAATACAATGCCGTTATTGAAGAAATTGTAAAACTTGTAAATGAAAATAGACCTGTATTAGTAGGTACAACTTCAGTAGAAATCTCTGAGCTACTAGGTAGAATGCTTAAAATGCGTAAAATACCGCATAATATTTTAAATGCGAAACTACATAAAAAAGAAGCTGATGTTGTTGCTGAAGCTGGTAAACCTGGCCAAGTAACTATTGCAACTAACATGGCAGGACGTGGTACAGATATTAAACTTACTGATGAAGTAAAAGCTGCAGGAGGATTAGCCATTATTGGTACTGAACGTCATGATTCAAGACGTGTAGATCGTCAGTTACGTGGTCGTGCTGGTCGTCAGGGAGATGTAGGTTCTTCTCAATTCTTTGTGGCACTTGATGATAATTTAATGCGTTTATTTGGTTCTGATCGTATTGCTAAAGTAATGGACAGGTTAGGATTAAAAGAAGGAGAAGTGATTCAAGATAGAATGGTAACCAAGTCTATCGAAAGAGCACAGAAAAAGGTAGAAGAAAATAACTTTGGTATTCGTAAGCGTTTGTTGGAATATGATGATGTAATGAATGCGCAACGTGAGTTTGTTTACAAACGTCGTCGTCACGCTTTAGATGGAAAGCGTTTACAAATAGATATTGCTAACATGATTTATGATACATGTGATGCAGTAGTACGTCAAAATAAGGCTGCAAAGAATTTTCAAAACTTTGAATTCGAATTGATTCGTTTCTCTTCTATGACATCTCCTTTTTCTGAAGAAGATTTCAACAACAAGCCAGAACAAGAGTTAATTGATGAATTATACGAAATAGTTACTAGCAATTACAAGAACGACACTGAACGTAACGCGACTCAAGTATACCCAGTAATTAAAAATGTATTTGAAAATGAAGGGGATCGTTATGAGCGTATTGTAGTTCCTTTTACTGATGGTACTAAAACCTTACGTGTTGTTACCAATTTAAAAGAAGCTTATGAAACCGAAGGTAAATCTTTAGTTAATGACTTTGAAAAAAACATCACTCTGGCTATTATCGATGAAAATTGGAAAGATCATCTACGTAAAATGGATGAATTAAAGCAAACAGTTCAAAACGCAACATATGAACAAAAAGATCCATTATTAGTCTATAAATTTGAAGCTTTTGAATTATTCCAAGAGACAATTGATAAAGTAAATAAGGAAGTGTTATCTTTCTTATTTAAAGGGAAATTACCTACTGAAGATGAATCTCAAATTTCTGAAGCTAGAGAACAGCAAAGAGAAAAGTTAGACTTGCGTAAAGACGAAGTTCAAAACTCTACGCAACAAGCTTTTAATAATGCTCGTCAACAACAAACACAAGAGCAACCACAAGCTGTGGAAACAATAGTTAGAGAACAACCTAAAATTGGTCGTAATGAACGTGTAACTATTAAAAATGTAATGAGTGGTGAAGAAAAAGTAGTAAAATACAAACAAGCTATTCCTTTACTAGAACAAGGAAGTTGGGTATTACACAATAATTAAAATACTATTTTTCACAATAAAAAAAGCTCAGGGGTTTTCTCCTGAGCTTTTTTGTTTACACAAAATTTACAAAATTCATATAATGTTCAACTTCATCTAACAAACAATTAATCAAAGTTTTACCAAAAAAATATACGTAATGTATAATTTGGTAAAAATTAATTAACCAATTCTAGAACTTTCTTAGGGGAAAGCTTATATATCACTTTAAAATGAAGAAAAGTAAAAGACGTAAATTAGATATCGTTGTAATTTCAGATGTACATTTAGGAACTTTTGGATGCAGAGCTGCTGAATTACATAACTATTTAAAAACAATTAACCCAAAAACTTTAATCTTAAACGGTGATATTATAGATATATGGCAATTCAAAAAGCGATATTTCCCCAAAGCACACATGAAAGTTATTCGTCAAATCATGAATTTTATTACTTCAGGTGCTAAAGTATATTACATTACTGGAAATCATGATGAAATGCTAAGAAAATTTAAAGGATTTAGATTAGGTAGCTTCGAAATTGTAAACAAAGTAGTACTAGATATAGATGGTAAAAAGGGATGGTTTTTCCATGGTGATGTTTTTGATGTTACCATGCAACACTCTAAATGGCTTGCTAAATTAGGTAGTGTTGGTTATGATTCTTTAATTATGCTTAATACCGCTGTAAATTGGATCAGTGAAACACTAGGCTATAATAGATTATCTTTCAGTAAAAAAATAAAAAATGGTGTAAAAAGTGCTGTGAAATTTATTAATAATTTTGAAACTACTGCTGCAGAAATAGCTATTGATAATGAATACCATTATGTAGTTTGTGGGCACATTCATCAACCAGAAATGCGTGTTATTCAAAATGAAAAGGGTGAAACAGTATACCTAAATTCAGGTGATTGGATTGAAAACTTAACCGCTCTGGAATATAATGACAAGGAATGGAAATTATATGAGTATGAAAAAGATGAATTAGCTAAAAAATTACCAAAAAATATTGAAGTAGCTGATATAGAATTAATACGAGCTGAGCAAAGTAACAGTCAGCTTTTTGAAGGTTTATTAGAAGAGTTTAACATTCAAAAATTTTCTAAATAATTATGAAAATTTTATACGCAATCCAAGGTACAGGCAATGGACACGCCAGTAGAGCTTTAGAAGTAGTTCCACATTTACAAAAAAGAGCAGAAGTTGATATTTTAGTCAGTGGTTATCAATGTGAATTAAAATTTCCTTTTGAAGTACAATATAAATTGTACGGCTTAAGTTTTATTTTTGGTATAAAAGGTGGTGTTGATATATGGAAAACTTTAAAAAAATCTAAGTTCAATAATCTTTGGAGAGAAATTAAATCTCTACCTGTACAAGACTACGATTTAGTCATCAATGATTTTGAACCTGTTTCTGCTTGGGCTTGTAAATTAAGAAATATACCTATAATTTCATTAAGCCATCAAAATGCAGTTGCAGATGAAAATGCACCAAAATATGGACATAAGCTAATGTTAGAGAAGCTGATATTAAAATATTATGCTCCTGCTAAAATCAAATTTGGTTTTCATTTTAAAACCTATTCTTCTGCTACTTTTCTTCCAATTATAAGAAAAGAAATTAGATACCAAAACATCTCTAAAAAAGGACATTATACGGTATATTTACCTGCATATGGTGACAAGAAGCTTATCAAAATTTTATCTAAGTTTAAAACCGTAAAATGGGAGATTTTTTCTAAACACACTAATCAATTTCAACTCCACAATAATATAATTATCAGACCAATTGATGGTAAAGAGTTTATTAAAAGTATAGCTACTGCTAATGGTATACTTTGTGGGGCTGGTTTTGAAACTCCAGCCGAAGCCTTATATCTTAAAAAGAAACTAATGGTAATTCCTATGAAAAATCAATACGAGCAACAATGTAATGCATTAGCTTTAAAAGAAATGGGAGTACCTGTATTGAAGAAATTAAGTAAAAAACAGTTGCCTAAAATTGAAAAATGGTTGAAATCTGATAAAATTATAGAAGTCAATTATCCTGATGTTACAGAAGATATTTTAGACGCTATAACACTACCTTACTATAATGAAACTTTATTACCTGAAATCTCTATGATGTAAAATTACTTTTTCATGTAATACAAAATACCTAATATGATAATTACCACTAGTAACAAAAATAGTGTCTTAGTAGGTTTGGTTTTATTTGAAATAAAATGAGTTCCTTTCTTCTTAGAAGAATGATTAAATTTATATTTCTGCTGATCAATTGAGCTTTGAAACTCTTTATGATCAAAATAGTTTACATCTTTTTCTAAAGCGTCAACAATATCCTTAGCTTCTTTTAAGCTCACACCTGTATTTTTTCGGATAAAAACAACAGCCTCTATTTTGCTTTTATATAAAGCTTTGGAGAAATCCGATTTCGATATGTTTATATCATTAATTTTAATTGACTCCTTTCCCATTTTACCATTGTATAGGAGTTATATTCTTTTCTTCTAAAATACTATTAGTTTGAGAAAAATGCTTATTTCCAAACCAATATCCGCGATTAGCACTTAAAGGTGATGGATGTCCTGATTGTAATACTGTGTGTTTACTAGTATCTATTTTACGTCCCTTCTTTTTCGCATAACCTCCCCATAATAAAAAAACTACATCTTTTTTATGTTCCGATATTTTACTAATTACGGCATCCGTAAATTGTTCCCATCCTTTATTCTGATGACTTCCAGCTTCATGAGCCCTAACCGTTAACGTAGCATTTAATAATAACACTCCTTGCTGCGCCCATCTAGACAAGTCTCCTGATTTGGGATACGGAATAGTAACGTCTGTTTCTATTTCTTTAAAAATATTAATCAAAGATGGTGGATGCGCTATTCCATCATGAACGGAAAAACACAATCCATTAGCCTGCCCAACTCCATGGTATGGATCTTGACCAATAATTACCACTTTTACATCATTAAATTCACAATAATCAAACGCAGAAAAAATAGCAGAACCTTTAGGATAACAGGTATAATTTTGATATTCACTCTTTACAAAGTTTGCTAATTCTATAAAATAAGGCTTATCGAATTCCTCTTGTAAAATATGTTTCCAGCTTTCCGCTATATTTACTTGCATTCTTATTATTTTTGTTGATCCAAAAATAGGAAATTTGAAACATAATATTTCAGAAAAAACATTGCAAGATTTAGAATTCAATACGGTTTTACAACAAGTATCAGAATTCAGTATTACCTCATTAGGGAAAGAAAACGTTTTAAAAATTACCCCAATTCAAACTCAAGAAGAATTACTTTTTGAATTGCAATTGGTTAATGAGTATTTAAGCTCTTTTGAAAATGAAAATAGAATTCCAAATCATGGTTTTGATAATATTACCGAATATATTAAGCGTTTAGCTATTGAAAATAGCTACTTAGAACCTGAATCTTTTTTAAAAATAGCCACAGTAACTTCTACAGTTAATGAACAAAAGAAATTCTTAAAAAAGTTTAAAGACTACTACCCTAGCCTTTTCCTGCTTAGTGATGAAATTGAGTACACCACTCATGTTTCTGACGCTATTCAAAAAATAATTTTACCTCATGGAGAAATTGTAAATAATGCCTCTCCTACTTTGAAACAACTAAGAAAAGATATTAATCATGTTAGAGGTAAAATATCAGAAAGTTTTTCTAAAGCTTTAAGTAGTAGTATTTCTAATGGTTATTTGGATGATATTAAAGAAACTATTATTGATAATCAACGTGTGTTAGCAGTTATCGCTATGCATAGAAGAAAGGTAAAAGGTAGTTTATTAGGATCATCTAAATCTGGAAACATTGTTTATATAGCTCCACAAGCTACGCTATCTTACAGTAGAGAACTACAAAATTTACTATATGAAGAAAAACAAGAAGTTGTAAAAATACTTCGTACTCTTGCTGAAGAAATACGACCTTTTACACCTTTATTGGAAGCATATTTAACCTTTTTGACACATTTAGATGTAATTGCTTCAAAAGCAAAATATGCAAGAGAAATTAATGGCTTGTTACCTAAAATTTCTTCTACTAGAAAAGTATATCTAAGAGATGCGTATCATCCTGTTTTGTGGAGAAAAAATAAAGTACAAGGCGTTAATACCATTTCACAAACTCTTGAGCTTAATGAAAAACAACAAATTATTGTTATTTCTGGGCCTAATGCTGGAGGAAAAAGTATCACATTAAAAACAATAGGTTTATTACAAGTAATGTTGCAAAGTGGATTACTAATACCTGTACATGAACGTAGTGAAACTTGCATTTTTGGAACGATTTTAACCGATATTGGCGATAATCAATCTATAGAAAATCAATTAAGTACCTATAGCTATCGTTTAAAGAATATGCGTTATTTCCTTAGAAAATGTAACGATAATACATTATTTTTAATTGATGAATTCGGAACAGGTTCAGATCCTGAATTGGGTGGCGCTTTAGCTGAAATTTTCCTAGAAGAATTCTACCAGAAAAAATCTTTCGGAATTATCACTACGCACTATGCTAACTTGAAAGTATTAGCCAATGAATTAGAAAATGTTACCAATGCAAATATGCAATTTAATGAGCGCACATTAGAACCTATGTATAAACTATTTATAGGTCAAGCTGGTAGTTCTTTCACCTTTGAAGTTGCTCAAAAAAATGGTATTCCTTATAGTTTAATCAATAGAGCTAAAAAACGTGTTGAAAGTGAAAAAGTTCGTTTAGATAAAACCATATCTAAGCTTCAGAAAGAAAGAAATAGACTTCAAAAAACATCCGATAATTTAGAAAAACAAAAATCTAAAGGACAAGAACACATTGAAAGTTTACAGGAGAAAGAACAACGCATTCAAGAGAAATTAGAAGGTTTCCAGGAACTTTATGATAATAATCAACGTATGTTATCATTAGGAAGAAGACTTAATGAATTATTAAATAAATACTTCCAAACTAATAATAAAAAGGAACTTTCAGCTAATTTCTTCAAATGGGTTGCTTCAGAAAAAACCAAGTTTACCAAAAAGAACCCTCCTAAAAAGAAAACAAAACAAGAAAAAGCTAAGGAGAAAGAAACTGAAGCGAAGCAAAAACAAGCGATTCAAAAAGTAGAACAAGAGGTACTAAAAAAAGTAGTAGAAGTTCGAAAAGAAAAGAAAGAGGAAGCTAAAAAAGAAGCTAAAGCCAGAGCTGAATATGTATATAAAGTTGGAGATCGTGTTCGTTTAATTGATGGAAATTCTGTAGGAACTATTGATAAAATTGAAAAAAAGAACGCGTTTATTAATTACGGTCTTTTTACCACTAAAACTTCTATTGAAAAAATAGAATTAGTAGAAAAAGCTAAAAGTAAATAATATCAAAAGTTATTGATTTCTTTCTAAAACTATATATTAGTAGCAATTTCAACTATATAAGTTATGGAAAAATCAACTACTACTACTTCTAAACAGTGGTTACAACGATTAAAAGATGAAAGTTGGGAAGCTGAATTATTAGTTTCTGCAGTGGCTATTTTCGGTACTTTTAAATTATTCGGAGTAATTGATTGGTTAACAAATAAATTCATAGACATATTAGATCCCAATCTATATTTAACTGCTTATGCAGTTGTATTTTTTGGTCTCTTTGCTATTAGTATACTAGCATCTATGTTTGTCATACATTTCTTTTTAAGAGCGTATTGGATTGGGCTTGTAGGACTAAATTCTGTTTTCCCAGATTATAGTATAGAAGATAGTGCGTATTCTAAAATTTATACTGAAAAAATTCTTTCCATTCTACCCAAATTAAAAGATTCAATAGAAAAAGTAGATGAGTTATGTAGCGTAATCTTTTCAGCAGCATTTACGTTTCTATTAATTTATTCAAACTTTGCATTAATAGCAACCATTTATATCATCCTGTTTAATTTATTATCATCTATTGTACCGCCTATGGTACTATTAATACCTCTCATCTTTTTACTATCTATGGTGTTCTTACAATCTGGATTGTCTATATATGCCAATTTAAAAATGAATCATGAAAAAGAGGAACTTCAAAATAGATCGTTTCAATTAAATAAGATCAGTTCAATGATTCTTTTTGGTCCATTATATAAAGCTATTCTTCAAGTAAGCATGATATTTACGTCCAATTTTAAAAAAAAGAAACGATTATCTTACTTAATGATAATTTTCGTTTCTAGCGGAGCCTTTGTCGCTTTATTCCAAATGGGACAAACCAATATCCCTTACTTAATTAACTCTAAAAAATATTTCAGCAAAACAAAAGTAGAATCTAGTTTTTATGAAATCAATAATGATGAAAATCTATATTTGTTAACTCCAGAGATTAAGTCAGATATTATCAATTCAAACACTATCAAAGTTTTTATTCCTTTATATAGTCATGAAAGAAAACAAAGAATAAAAATTTGTGATCATAATCTAAAGGATGCAACTGAACAGCAAGAAGATGAACGATTATTATATTGTTATAAAGAGTATGTAAAAATTAAGGTTAATGAGCAACCTATAGATGTTGAATTTTTACGATACATCCACCAGAGAACGGATCAATTTGGGGTTGTGGGATATATTGTAAATAATAATCTTAAACCAGGAAAAAACAGTTTAACTGTAGCAAAAGGAAACGGAAATTCATGGAAAATTCCATTTTATTTCCAAAAATAGACAAGTCTGTCTATTTTTTTATATATTTGCATTGTGAAACGAAATGTAAGACAACATATTATAGCAACAGCTTCTACCCTTTTCTATAGAAATGGATATAACTCTACTGGAATAAATGAGATTATTTCAGAGTCAGGAATTGCTAAAGCTACGTTATACAATCATTTTAAATCAAAAGAAGATATATGTTTGGCTTATTTACAACACAAACACAATAAATTTTCACATGACATTAAAGCTTTCTGTACTTCTAAAGAAGAAGGCGAAAAGCAAGTATTAGCTGTATTTGATTTTTTAAGTTTATTCTTTAAGGAAAAAGACTTTAATGGTTGCTGGTGTATAAAAACTGTTTCTGAAATTCCTAAGGATAATGAAAGAATCCGTAATGAAATTCAAAATCAAAAACATCAATTAATTACTTTTATAGCAGAATTAATTCGAGAAAACTTAGGTATTTTATCTGAAGCTGAATCTGAAAATTTAGCTAAACAGATTTATCTATTGTATGAAAGTGCTGTAGCTGAAAGTCATTTACACCAAGAAGATTGGCCAATAGCACAAGCTAAAAGTATATGTGAAAAAATAATTTAAAAAATTTTACGACAACAAAGACAGACTTGTCTGTTCATTAATAATTAAATTTAAATAACATGGGAAATTTTAACAACAAAGTAGCCGTAATAGTAGGTGGAACAAGTGGAATTGGATACGCAACAACACAACAACTTTTAAATGAAGGTGCAACTGTACACATTGTAGGTAGAAGCATTGATAAAGTTCAAGATCAAAATAATTTAGTAAAACATCGTGTAGATATTACCGATAAATCATCAGTTGCTGCATTTGTAAATACTATAGAAGGTTTAGAGAATGTAGATTATTTAGTAAATGCTTCTGGTATTTTTGGTCCAAAGCCTTTCTTAGATCATACTGTAGAAGATTATGATTCGTATTTAGATTTAAATAGAGGTTTCTTTTTTATCACACAAGCTGCAGCTAAAAAAATGAAAGATACTAGTGGTGGATCAATTGTTAATGTTGGTTCTATGTGGGCTAAACAAGCTGTTAAAGCTACTCCATCTTCAGCTTATTCAATGCAAAAAGCAGGTTTACATTCTTTAACTCAGCATTTAGCTATGGAATTAGCCGATTATAATATTAGAGTAAATGCTGTATCTCCAGCCGTAGTTCAGACACCTGTTTATCATGGCGTATTTGGTAGTAAAGATGCTGCTGATGAAGCATTAGAAGGATTTAATGCATTTCATCCTATCGGAAGAAATGGTTTAGCAGATGATGTTGCCAATAGTATCACTTTCTTATTATCTGATAAATCTTCATGGGTTACAGGTGCAGTTTGGGATGTAGACGGTGGAGTAATTGCTGGTAGAAATTAATTTCAATATCATATGCATTTAACTATAAAAGAACTTTTTTCTAAACTAGGAAGTTTAGGGAAAAAAGCTCCAAAATCTATGGATGCTTTTCAACAATTTGATAAAGTTGCCATGGAAGATGGCGCTATACCTGCAAAGTATAAAGAACTTATTGCATTAGGTGTTGCATTAACTACACAGTGTGTTTACTGTCTTGAAATTCATAAAGAAAAAGCAAAAAAAGCTGGTGCAACTCAAGAAGAAATCGCTGAAGTTACTTTTGTAGCTGCTGCATTAAGAGCAGGTGCAGCCGTAACCCATGGCACACATATTATAGATTAGTAATTTGTAAACGTCATTTCGAAAAACTTTAATTTGGGGGAAGTTTTATAATTTAAAAGTTTCGGAATGGCGTTTTCTATTTTTCAAATATGGACAAAAAAATAATCATTATTGGTGCTGGATTATCTGGCTTAGTTACAGGGTATTTATTGAAAAAACAAGGAGCTTCAGTACAAATACTAGAGGCTAATTCTAGAATTGGTGGACGTATTTTCACAAAAGTTAACCACAAAACTCCTGTGGAACTCGGCGCTACTTGGTTATGGAAATACAATACGGGTTTAATCAAATTATGTAATGAATTAGACATCGAATTGTTTGAACAAAAAATGGACGGTGATGCATTGTTTGAAGCAATGAGTGCACATCCTCCACAACGATTTAATCTACCTCCAAATCAAGAAATTAGCTATAGAATAGCCAATGGTACTTCTGCACTTATTGAAAAACTAGCTGATAACATTGGCCATGATTTCATTCTTTTAAATGAAAAAGTACATGAAATACAAGACCAACAAACAAAATTATTTGTAAAAACAGAGACCAATGAGTTTATTGCTGATGGTGTGATTTCAACTATCCCTCCTAGATTGTTAGTAAATTCTGTAAAATTTATTCCTGAATTATCTAAAGATCTAGTCAATACAGCCAATGAAACTCACACCTGGATGAAAGATTCAATAAAATTTGCTGTAATATATTCCTCTCCTTTTTGGAGAAAAGAGGGACTTTCTGGTGTTGGATTTAGTAACGTCGGACCTTTTACAGAATTATACGATCATTGTACTATACAAGAAGATAAATTTGCCCTAATGGGATTTTTGAATGGAGCTTTAGCTGAATTAAATCATCAACAAAGAGAAGAAAAAGTAGTTACTCAATTGCAAAAATTCTTTGGAGAAAAAGCTTTAGCATATATTTCTTATGAAGAGAAGGTATGGCGAAAAGAATCATTAACCACCATAGCTGATCATAAATTTATTTTCCCTCATCAAAATAATGGTCATGAGATATATCAAAATCTTTTTATGGATAATAAACTATATATATCTGGCACAGAAACCTCAAAAGTTTATGGCGGATATATGGAAGGCGCTATACGGAGAGCCCAAGAAACTTGTAATCAAATAAAAAAAGATTGGCTTAGTTAAATTATCTAAACCAATCTTTTAACTCCACATCTTACTTCACAATTAATTTATGTGTCTTTTTACCATCGAGATGAATAAAGTAAATACCTGCAGCTAGATTAGCAGTATCTATTAATACTTCATCTTTATAAATAGTAGCTTTATTTATAATTTCTTTCCCTGAAAAATCAAAAAGAACGATGTCATTATACACTCCTTTTATAGTTACTTTCTCTCCGATACTAACCGGATTTGGATATATAGAAAATATGTTTTCATTCTCAAGTGTTGCTACTATTTTTGTTGCTGTAGATGATGAAATAGCTCCTCTATTT
Source organism: Tenacibaculum agarivorans (assembly GCF_001936575.1). Lineage (GTDB taxonomy): Bacteria > Bacteroidota > Bacteroidia > Flavobacteriales > Flavobacteriaceae > Polaribacter > Polaribacter agarivorans. The sequence goes on along the minus strand of NZ_MSMP01000020.1, from coordinate 55,912 downwards.
GATCCACAGTTTTCAATAAGATTCCACTGTCCGTCAGCTCGTTTTTCATACAATATACCGCCATTGATCACTCGATCGCCAGTTGAATAACTGTTAGAATTTCCATTAAACTGAGGAGCGTTAGCACACGTTAATACTCCACCGCCAGAGTTTCCACCACCTACAAATTGCATCCAATTGATATTCCATCCTCCTCCAGTAGCTTGTACTCTTAGTGTTTGTGAACCAGCAGGAAGATTTACCGTAGCAGATACTGTTTTCCAGTTTTGCCATCCACCGGTAGCACTACTATTAACAGAAGTTAACACTGAATTTCCAGATCTTACATTAAATAGAATATTGTTAGTTCTTGCTGCTACTCTAAAATTAACCGTATATGTACCAGCAGTTGCAACATTTACATTATAATCCATCCAATCTCCATTATCAATATACCCTACATTTTGTCCTCCTCCTGCATCACTTGTATTTTCTGTTCTAACTCCATTCATATTGTTATAATTTTCAGCTTGAATAGTTCCTGGAATTGAAGCCGTATTATTATTTCCACCTCCATTATTTCCACCATCATTATCTCCTCCTCCAGAATTATTTTTAGGTTTATACACACGAATCCAATCTACCAACATTAAATTATTGTCAAAATTCTGAATTTCTGTATTGTTAGGTGAACGATTAGCGGCAGTTTGCCAAGTTTGATCTTCTACATTAATAATAATATCTAACTCTTTAGTAAATCTACGGCCATTGCTTAAATAGTTGAAAGGATCAAGAACACTAATATTTGATTGATTTTTAGCTGTATTTAAATTATTTTGATTAAAATTACTCGATGTTGAACTTACAGTCATTTTTTGAAAACCACTCTGAAAACCTGACGTTTCTCGAACCAACTGTCCATTTACTCCTGTACTAGTAACGCCTCCAGGATATGTATACTCCCAAGTACCATTAGGTAATCTAGAAGCAATAGCATCATTATCTAAAACTCTTACCAATTGTCCATCAATATAATACTCTAAAACTGTTGGAGATTTCCAATAAATTCCAATTCTTACATTACGTCCGCCCCATTTATTTACTCCATCTTGTCTGTACCAACTATTCCAATCACTAGGTTGGTAATCTCTAAATGGAGATCTTGTAAATACATGATGACTTAAATGAATTCGTTCTGCAAAGAAATTATTTCGTCCATCATTTCCACCTCCTCCATAGGCTTCAATGATATCTATTTCTTGAGTATCATCAGGACTTAATAACCAGATATCTGTTGCTAAAGAAGAATTCATCACCCTTAACTCTGCTTCTACAAAAACAGGATATTTCACTCTTGTTTTAGAAGTTATACAACCTGATATAGTTTCTGGTCGTGTAACATTTGCTCCATTAAACTCAAAGGTTTTCGTATAAGGGTTAGTTTTTGCAGCATCAAAAAATCGTCTACTAGCCCAAATATTTAGATTTCCACCAGACACAGCAACATGGTTTCTTTGCCATTTGGTTGCACCTGGTCCATCCCAAGCATTATGATAAAAATTATTCCATTTTGCTGATTTGCCTGGTGGGCCAAAATCAGCATTATTATTGGTAGGATTAAATGAATAATTAAAATCATCAGAAGAACTTTCTATTAAATTCCAATTATTAATATTCCCTAATCTAGAAGGTAAAGGGGTATTATCAAAATCTAATTGTGCATTACTTGTTATAGTAATTAAAATGATTTGTAATAAAAATAAGCAGTTAATTTTGGTTGATTTAAACATTATATATAGGGTTTTAATAAAATAAGAAAAAAGTAATTTTATAGCTAAAAAATTAAGTTTTACACAAATTTAAACCTAAAATTTTACGAATAAACCAACAAAAGAAGAGTGTTTAGTTTTTATAAAGTCAAACAAATCAAGTAAATATCTGATAAAGACTTAACATTTTTTACAAATAAATATGCAATGTTTTTTTAAAAATGATACGATAAAAAATGAATATCATTAAATCAAAAATTTCTCTGAATTAACCTTAAATTCTAGAGAAACTTCAATTAAAATCTTGGTAATAAAACCAAGTGATATGCTAATAGTCAATATTTTGTCTAGTATTCATTTACTGATAGAAATTCCTGATTTCAACTGTACATAAATCTAAAACGTACCAAATAAATAATATCTCTATTTATTTGGTAAATTTTAAATCAATTTATTCATAAATATTAACTTTCTGATACTAAGTTTTATGGAATTCTTTATTCGTATTGTTCCATTTCTTTGTCGTAAAAAGTGCTTGCTTGTTCTATTAAACTTTCCAATTCATTGGCTAATTCTTGCTCATTTTCATCAGCAATGTCTTCAAACCATTCTATTGAATCATCTTTTAAGTTAATTAAGAATCTTGGATATTCTGTATGTAATACAAATATATCTTCTTCAAAATCACTGTTATCTGCTAATAAAAATTTAGGTAAGTTCATGATGTTTTGTTTGTATCAATTTTTGAGTTAGATAATTAAACCGTAAAAATAATAATATTGAAGCAGAAGTTAATCCTGCTAAAAGTCCTAGCCAAATTCCAAAGCTTCCATAAGCGTCTTCTTTTCCTAAGAAATAACTTACAGGAAAACCTATTAACCAATATGATATAAAAGTTATTACTGTCGGAATTGCAACATCTTGTAACCCACGTAATGCGCCTAAAACCATTACTTGTATACTGTCACTAATTTGAAAAAATGCTGCTGCTATTAATAAAGTAGAGGCTATTTTAATCACTTCAATATTATCTTCATAATTTTTTGCATCATTCAAATCCACATAAATATTAGGTAAGCTCTTATGAAAAATAAAGAAAAGCAAAGCGAAACAAATGGCCAATAAAACTCCCAATAGGAAAATAGAGAATGCTATTCTTCGTAATTCAATATAATTTTGCAATCCTTTTTGATTCCCAACTCTTACCATAGCAGCTACACTTAACCCCATAGCTACCATGAATGTCATTGAAGACAGATTTAAAGCTATTTGATTGGCTGCTTGTGGATTTTTTCCTAATAATCCACTTAACCAAATCGCAGCTGTAAAAATAGCCACCTCAAAAAACATTTGCATAGCACTAGGAGCACCTAAATTTATAATTTTCTTGAGCATTAGACTATCTAATACAAACAGTTTTATATTGGTAACTAACTGTTTTGTACGTTCTTTTTGAGTTAATAACCACCATAAGTATAATACCATGATGATACGAGATAATAAGGTACCATATGCTGCCCCAATGATTCCCATTTCAGGAACACCAAACTTTCCAAAAATTAAAATATAGTTTAATATTACATTAGCAACATTGGCAATTATAGTAGCATACATCGGATAACGAGTCATAGACATTCCATCACTAAACTGTTTAAAAGCCTGGAAAACAATTAAAGGAATTAGCGAAAAAGCTACTAGATTTAGATACGGCATAGCTAGTTCTACAACCACATCAGGCTGCTTCATATAATACAATAATGGTTTTGAGAAGAAAATCATTAGAAACATTAATATTCCTAAGGTGGTGCATAAAAACAGACCATGTTTAAATGTAGACTTTGCTTTATCAAAATTTTCAGATGAATCTGCTTCTGCAATTAATGGAGTTATGGCTGTAGAAAAACCTATACCTAAAGACATAGCTATAAACATAAAACTATTACCTAAGGAAACTGCTGCTAATTCTGCAGTACCCAGTTGTCCTACCATAATATTATCTATAAAGCTCACAAATGTGTGCCCTAACATACCCAACATTACTGGAGCTGCTAACTTCCAATTGTATGTAAATTCAGATGTATAGTTTGCTAATTTCACCAGTTAAATCTTACAATCTAATTAGTGAACGAAGATACTTCAAATTGATAGATTTTGACTATTTTTGATTACAATAAAAAATTAAAACCAATGGCCACAGTAACTCTAAAAGGAAACGAAATTCAAACAAACGGTACTTTACCTGCAATCAATTCAAAAGCTCCTGATTTTAAATTAGTAGCAACAGATTTATCTGTTAAATCTCTTGAAGACTATAAAGGGAAAAAACTTATTTTAAATATTTTTCCTAGTGTAGATACAGGTACATGTGCTACCTCGGTAAGAAATTTCAATACAAAAGCAGCACAATTAGACAATACCAAAGTATTATGTATATCTAGAGATTTGCCTTTTGCTCAAGGACGTTTTTGCGGTGCTGAAGGTATTGAAAATGTTGAAATGTTATCAGATTTCGCTACTGGTGACTTCGGTAAAGATTATGGTTTAGAGTTTACCAATGGTCCATTAAATGCATTACACTCTCGTTGTATTGTTGTAATTAATGAAAACGGTGAAGTAGCTTACACTGAGCAAGTACCTGAAATAGTTGATGAACCTAATTATACTGAAGCTTTAAAAGCTTTATAATGAATGATACAAAAAATGGTTTTGTAAAAAGAAGGTTAAAAGGTATTAACTATGCCTTAAAAGGAATCTTTATTCTTGCAACCACTGAAGATAGTATAAAAGCTCAATTATTTATTGGGCTTTTTGCTGTTATTTTAGGAATAATTTTTAATATTTCTGCCACTGAATGGATGATACAGCTAACTGTATCAGGTTTGGTATTAGTAGCAGAGGCATTAAATACTGCAGTTGAAAAAGTAGCTGATTTCATTCATCCTGAGTTCCATAATAAAATCGGAACAATTAAAGATGTTGCAGCTGGAGCAGCTGGAATGGCTGCAATAATTTCAATAATTATAGGTTGTATAATATACATTCCGAAAATAACTAGCTTATTATTGTAATATTTCTATATTTACAGGTCCAAATTTTTACTAGTAAATGGCAAAAAAAACAGCTTCAAAAAAAACAAAAAAAGTAGAAAAAACTCCTACTTTCAATCAAGTATCCGAGTTTTTTAAAAATAGACAAACACAAACTATAATTGGTGTTTTTTTAGTACTATTCGCACTCTTTTTGTTTGTAGCTTTTATCTCTTTTTTCTTTTCTTGGGAAGAAGACCATAGTATTATAGGTGAATTTCAGAACAAACAATTGAAAGCGAAAAATTTATTAGGAAAAATAGGTTCTAGCTTAAGTCATGTTTTGGTCTACAACGGTTTTGGTTTAGCTTCCTTCATTTTACCTTTTTTAATACTGTTAACTGGAATTAGTTTTTTATTACAGACTCGTATACAAAGTATGGTATCGAGATGGAATTGGGGACTATTTAATATGCTTTGGGTATCTATTGCTTTAGGATTTGTTGATCAAAAATTTGCATTATTATCAGGTACTATCGGCTATGAATTGAATGATTTTTTAAGCGCTTTTATTGGTAGAACTGGTTTAGCTATAGTACTAATATTCTTTTTATTAAGTTATATCGTAGTTCGATTTAAAATAACACCTGAAAGTATTGGGGAATTACTAAAAAGAAGACAAGAAAATAGACAAGAAAGGGCTGCTAAAGCTGAAGCTGAAAAATCTGAGTCAACACCTGAAACTCCAAACAATCAAATTCAAAATAATGAGAACGAGATTGGATCTGAAGCCAAATCTGATTTTGAACTTTCCGTTAAAAATTTAGAGCCTACCATTAGTAACCACTCAAGTATATCAAAAGAGGATAATAATATTAATTTAGAAGTTACCTCTACACCTATTACTGTTAATGATAGTTATGCTGCAACTCAGAATAAAGGAACAGATATATCTGATTCTAAAACTGAAGTAGAAATTGCCATAGAAAAAGTTGCTGAAGAAAAAAGTGTTACTCAAAACCTTTCTGATCAATTGGTACAAGATTTCGGTGAATTTGATCCTACACTAGAATTAGGTCAATATAAGTTCCCTACTTTCAATCTATTAAAAGAATACAACGAAAGTATTTCTATAGATCCAAATGAATTAGAAGCCAACAAAAATCAAATTGTAGAGACATTAAAAAATTATAAGATTGGTATCGCACAAATTAAAGCTACCGTTGGACCTACAATTACATTATATGAAATAGTTCCTGAAGCAGGAGTTCGAATTTCGAAAATTAAGAATTTAGAAGATGATATTGCCTTATCATTATCAGCTCTAGGTATTCGTATTATCGCGCCAATACCTGGTAAAGGGACCATAGGTATTGAAGTCCCGAATAAAAAAGCTACAATCGTTTCTATGCATTCGGTAATCACTTCTAAGAAGTTTCAAGAAAGCCCAATGGAATTACCTTTAGCTTTAGGTAAAACTATTTCTAATGAAACTTTGGTTGTAGATTTAGCTAAAATGCCTCACTTACTTATGGCTGGGGCAACAGGTCAGGGTAAATCGGTTGGTTTAAATGCAATTCTAACTTCTTTACTATACAGAAAGCACCCTGCAGAAGTTAAATTTGTACTGGTCGATCCTAAAAAAGTAGAACTTACTTTATTCAATAAAATAGAACGTCATTACTTAGCTAAACTTCCTGATAGTGAAGAAGCGATTATTACTGATACATCAAAGGTGGTCAATACACTGAATTCATTATGTATTGAAATGGATAATCGTTATGATTTATTGAAAAATGCAATGGTTCGAAATATTAAAGAATACAATGCAAAATTTAAGGCTAGAAAATTAAACCCTGAAAATGGACATCAATTTTTACCGTATATTGTATTGGTAATTGACGAGTTTGCAGATTTAATTATGACGGCAGGAAAAGAAGTAGAAACTCCTATTGCGCGTTTAGCTCAGTTAGCCAGAGCTATTGGAATTCATTTAATTGTGGCAACACAGCGTCCATCTGTAAATGTAATTACAGGTATTATAAAAGCAAATTTCCCTTCTAGAATAGCATTTAGAGTAACTTCTAAAATAGATAGTAGAACCATATTAGATGCTCCTGGAGCAGATCAATTAATAGGACGTGGAGACATGCTATATTCTGGAGGAAACGATATTACTCGTATCCAGTGTGCCTTTGTTGACACACCTGAAGTTGAAAAAATTACTGATTTTATTGGATCGCAACGTGCTTATCCTGAAGCACATCTACTTCCAGAATATGTAGGTGAAGAAGGTGGCACAACTATTGATAATAATATTGCAGATAGAGATAAATTGTTCAAAGAAGCAGCTGAAGTTATTGTTACTGCGCAACAAGGTTCGGCATCTTTATTGCAACGTAAATTAAAATTAGGGTACAACAGAGCTGGTAGATTAATTGATCAATTAGAAGCTGCGGGAATTGTTGGACCTTTTGAAGGTAGTAAAGCTAGGCAGGTTTTAGTACCTGATCTTATTGCTTTAGAACAATTATTAGAGAATGAACAAAATTAATAACAAACAAAAGACAATATAAACATCAACATGAAAAAAATAGGATTATTTATACTAGTAATATGTTTTTCGTTTAATGGAATAGCACAAAGTTCTTCTGAAAGTGCTAAAACTTTATTAGATGAAGTTTCTACAAAAATGGGAGCTTACAAAAATATGAGTATTGGTTTCACCTCTACCCTAGTTAATAAAGAAGCAGGCATAACTAATGACCCTCCTATTCGAGGAACCATTACCTTATCAGGTGAAAAATATAATCTAAATTACCTAGGTAACAACTTTGTTTTTAATGGTAGAAAATTAGTAGTTATTAATACTGAAGAAAAAGAAGTAAGTATTACTGAAGGTGATTTAGAAGAAGAAGATGGTTTTATTTACCCTTCTAAGCTTTTAACTTTCTACAAAGAAGGGTATACTTACGAAATGGGAACACTTAAAAATAACAAAGGTAGAAAAGTACAGTTTGTAAATTTAACTCCTATTGATAGTAATTCAGATATTGTAAAAGTACAATTAGGTATAGACGCAAAAACAAAGCACATTTATAAATTAGTCCAAATTGGTTCTAACGGTGCCGAAACTACATTTACAATAACTAAATTTAAGAGTAATCAGAGTATTTCTGAAAACTTATTCTCTTTTGACAAAGCTAAATATGAAAAATTAGGTTACTTAATAGATTAAGTAAGTATATAAATTTAATAAAAAGAGTCTCAAAATATTGAGACTCTTTTTTAATTGCAGTAGTAACTAATTGGGAATTATTATTTGATACACTAAAAAATAGTTTCTCCTACAACAAAAAAGTATACTCTTCTATTCAATTTAGACCTAAACATTTAAATGATAGATCAAAGCTTCAGTAACTCTTCATTCATAGTTGATAACATTTTGCAATGCTCAAATATATTTTTTTACTCTATTCTTTTACCCCCTGAAAACAGGGGTATTTTAAAAAATTTTTTCTTTAAACAACATTAAAAATGTTAATGAAATATATTTAAAATTAACAGTATTTATAGCTTTTTAAGATCTTAGATATAGCACAGCTTCATTAATTTTTCAATTAACAAAACTTTTTCTGTTTATTATGCTTAAGCTTACTACCTTTGCATTAGTGAAACGTTTAGATAAATACATACTTAAGAGCTTTCTTATTCCCTTTTTAGCTACATTTTTTATTATACTATTTGTATTAGTAATGCAGGCGCTTTGGTTAGCTTTTGACGATTTAGCTGGAAAAGGAATTAGTGTAGGTATTATTCTAAAGTTTCTATGGTATACTACATTAATTGTATCACCTCAAGCTTTACCTATTGGAATACTTCTATCGTCTATAATGACTTTAGGAAGTTTATCTGAAAAATACGAATTTGCTGCTGCAAAATCCGCAGGTGTTTCTTTACAAAGAATGGTTAGACCCCTAGTGGTATTTGCCATCTTGATGAGTTGTATAAATTTCCTTTTTTTAGATTATGTGTATCCCTATGCTATAATGAAGCAAATCAACTTAAAGATAAATATTAGAAAAAAGCAACCTGCTCTAGCTCTTATTCCAGGGAGTTTTAATACTGAAATTCCAAACTATCAGATTAAATTTGATGAAAAATATGGACCTGAAAATACATTACTTAAAAATGTATTGATTTATGATTTGTCTGCTAAAAAAGGAAATAACAAAATTATTTCTGCTAAAGATGGTGAGTTAATTTCTGAAGAAGGTAGTAGATACATGACCTTAAAATTAAATAATGGACATTTCTTTGAACATCATGTAAGCAATAATACTTCATATAAGGATCGTTTTAGAATGAAGGCTTCCTATGCTGATTTTAAAGAATATACCATTAATATTGATATTTCTTCTTTTAGTGATAATGAACTAGATGACATTAAACATAAGAGTAATTTTAACATGCTAAGTTCTAAACAATTGAAAGATACTTTACCGGTGTTAAAAGTAAATTATGACGATTATGTAAAAACCAGATCTAGGAGTTTATACCTAAATATAAATGCCGATCAATTATATCAATATCCTGATTCTCTTATTCATGAAAATTTAAAAGATACAATTCTTGAGAATTTTAACTTAGACCAAAAAAGAAGTGTTATCAACTCGGCTATTTCAAAAATTGATAGAAGTATTAATAATTTTAGTGCAAATAAAGGTTCTTTTAAACATAGAAGAAAAGTAATGAACCTTTATGATATTGAATTTTACAATCGATTTGCATTTTCTTTATCCTGTTTACTTCTATTCTTTATAGGTGCTCCATTAGGTTCAATAATTAGAAAAGGTGGAATGGGATTACCAATGATATTGGCTATTGCTATTTATGTCTCTTATTTTTTCTCTAATACTTTTGGACGAAATATGGCTGAAGAAAGTACAATATCGGCTGTAGCAGGATCATGGTTAGCCATATCTATAATGCTTCCTTTAGCGATAGTATTAACAACAAGGGCCACTCAAGATAAAGGATTATTTGATATTAAAAGCTTATTTGTTAAAATAACTAATACATTAAAAAAATTACTTCCTAGCAAGAAGATAAACTAAACCACATGACAACTGAGACTAATCAAAAAATACAGTTAAATTCAATTGCAGAAGCAATAGAAGATATTAAACAAGGAAAAGTCATTATTGTAGTAGATGATGAAGACAGAGAAAATGAAGGTGATTTTGTAGCAGCTGCTGAAAAAATTTCCCCAGAAATTGTAAACTTTATGGCTACTCACGGTAGAGGATTAATATGTACCCCTCTTACCGAGAAAAGATGTAAAGAGTTAGAATTAGGCATGATGGTAAATAATAATACTGATCCTATGGAAACTGCCTTTACTGTTTCTGTAGATTTAAGAGGAAATGGAGTTACCACTGGAATTTCCGCATCTGATAGAGCAAAAACTATTCATGCATTAATTAATGAGGAAACCAAACCCTTTGATTTAGCTAGACCAGGTCATATTTTTCCTTTAAAAGCAAAAGAAGGTGGTGTACTGCGTAGAACAGGGCACACTGAAGCTGCTATTGATTTTGCTAGACTAGCCGGATTACAACCAGCAGGAGTAATTGTGGAAATAATGAATGAAGATGGAACTATGGCCCGCCTTCCACAATTAATGGAAGTAGCTAAAAAATTCGATCTTAAAATCGTATCTATAGAAGATCTTGTTGCTTATAGAATGGAACATGATTCTTTAATCGTTAAAAAAGAAGATTTTACGATTCAAACTCGTTTTGGAGACTTTAGATTACGAGCTTACCACCAAACCACTAATAATCAAATTCATATTGCTCTAACTAGAGGAACTTGGACAAAAAATGAACCTATTTTAACTAGGGTAAACTCTACATTAGTTAATAATGATATTTTAGGAACTTTAACCAATGATGCTGATCACAAATTAGATCGTATGTTTAAAGTGATTAATGATGATGGTAGAGGAGCTATTTTATTCATTAATCAACAAAGTCAATCCTTGAATTTATTAAACAGATTAAGAGGGTTAAAAGAAAATCAGGCTAAAGGAGAACTAAAAGCACCAAGAGTTACTTTAGATAATAAAGATTTTGGAATTGGTGCACAAATGTTACACGACTTGAACATTCATAAACTTCGATTAGTATCGAATACTAAACAAGAAAAAAGAGTAGGAATGATTGGTTACGGATTAGAAATTGTTGACTACGTAAACTTCTAGAAATAGAAACCTCATACGATATAAACAAAAAGCTTAGCATTAAATGCTAAGCTTTTTTATCTTTTTTTATCCTCTACACCCTCTCAGCACTCCAAAAACATAATCATCTGCAGCTTCATTAAATTCATCTCCACAATTCGCATCTGAAGCACCTCCAGAAGCTGAAAATACATTACTACATTGATCATGATCTAAACAATCTTTAGTCCAAGCACTTGGTATCCACCATCTGCCACAATCAGAACCACATCTTCCCATACAATCATAATTTTGTCTAGCTTTACTACCTACCCTTATATTGTCAGAATAATTTCTCCCATTTTTATCATCATACTGAGCTCTTACATATGAATTTCTTCTAATACATGTAACACCTTCATTTCTACTTTTCAGCTTTACATCCAAATCAGAAATTACTTTTCTACTATGAAAAACATGTTTTGAAGGAGCTTGAGAAACATATTCCATTAACTTAATTAAAGCATACTCATGAATGTCTATTTCTGCATTTTTCTCTTCTAAAATATATTCTGCAATAGTAGCTGTAGACATTAGCAGATCCACTTTTTCCATATCAGAAAACTGAATATCAGAAGCATCTATATCTATTGTAGATTTTTTATAATCTACTACAGCTTTAATTTCTTGTTCATTAACACTAATACTAACGGTAAAATTTAAGGTTGAATTTTCAACCACTGAATACTCTATTTTAGTTCCATCAACTATCATTTTTCCAGAAAACTCTTCCTTAGATTCTTGTTCTAAACCAATTAAAACAGCTTCTGGTGTTAATTTCTTTTCTGTTGAACAACTTGCTATTAATAATACACTCAATAACAAGGCAAGCCAAGTTTTTTTAGAATAATTTGATTCTTTCATAAAAGGTTATTTTAGGTGTTTAAATATTACTTTAAAAATACCTATAAACAACTGAAAAACAAATAGTAACTTCTAACTAAAAATAAGAAGACGTTACTTATTATTTTTTGCTTTTCTAAATAAAAGAATACCAAGAAATAAAAATTAAAAGTTGTTTTAATTGATTTAATTACTATATTTAAACTGGTTAACCAATTTGGAGAACCAATTAAATCACCAAAATAGAATGAAAAAAATAACTTACTTCCTATTCTTATTCACATCTATATTTATAAATTCACAGATAACGATAAGTTCTGCATCTGAATTTAATGCTTTATCATTGAATCCTGGTGATGTAGTAATATGGAAAAATGGTACATATTCTGATCAAAACATTCAATTTACTAACGGAAATGGTACAGTTTCCAACCCTATAACACTTATTGCTGAAACACCTGGTGGAGTTATTTTTAATGGAGAATCTGGAGTAGAAATTTCAAGTGATTATGTAATCATAGATGGTTTTACATTTAAAGGAATTGGAAAAAGCAATTACTTTCAATTCAGAAAAGGATCTTCTTATGCAAATCATAGTAAAATACGTAACTGTGCTTTTGATGATTTATCATTAGCTCCTGGAGATGAAAACTTTAATAAACACAGATGGATTGTATTGTATGGAACTAATAATACTGTTGAAAATTGCTCTTTTCTAAATAAAAAAACAGCTGGTGCTGGAATTTTAGTAGAATTAGAATTTAATGTTCCTATCACTAATCCTGTAAATCATGCTATTATAAATAACCACTTTTATAATATTACTCCAAAAGATGATTTGACAACAAATAGTGGAGATTCTGAAGCTATTAGAATAGGTGCTAGTGAATCACAAACTACTAATGCTAATGTTTTGGTAGAAAATAATTATTTTGTGGAAGCCGATGGGGAAAATGAGATCATAACCAACAAAAGTGCTAACAATAAATTTATGAGAAATACCTTTAGAAGATGTAGAGGCTCTCTAGTCTTAAGACATGGAGCTAATGCACATGTTGAAGGTAATTTCTTTTTAGGAGAAAACAAAGCTAAATCTGGAGGTATTAGAATCAGTGACAGTAACCATATTGTAATAAACAACTACATTCAAAACATAAACAATAGCGGATCTTTTAATAATGGTATTACCTTAATGGGTGGAAATGCAGCTAGTGGGGGGACAAGTAATGGATACCAATACGCTGATAATTTAATTATAGCTTATAATACTATTTATAATGCTGTTGATCCTATTTACTTCAACAATAGTAAGGGAAATAGAAAACCTACAGGTAGTATTGCCCATAATGTAATTTATAGTGAATTAGGAGATATTATATCAGGTAGCATTTCACAAATTGGTGATGGTATGACTTATGATGGGAATATTTTTGGTGGTTCAGCAATAGGAATTACAGATTCGGGAATTACAATAGCTGATGCTCAATTTTCTGCAAGTAACGAAATTTTTAAACCTAGTTCTACTGGACCTGTCGCTAATTCTGTTACTGGAACCAATCAATTTATAACTGAAGTAACACAAGATATTGAAGGCTTAGCTAGGCTTACGACTTCAAGAGATGCTGGAGCTTTTGAAGTATCTGGAGGCACTGGTACAGCTATTTATAAACCAATTACTGATAATGATGTTAGTAAAACTGTTGGTGTTTGTTTTTTAGATGCCGCAGGACAACTTTTAACCATTTGTGTTAATGATATTGTACCCATATTGGTGGTATCATCAATTGAAAAATTACCCGCTACCTCAAGTTTGAGTACCATTACTATTACATCCAATCAAGATTGGACAGTGACTAATGACAAAGATTGGATAACGACAAACGTAAATTCAGGTAGTAACAATGCTACCATAGAAGTCACAGTAACAGCAAACCCAACTTTTATAGAAAGAATAGGAACAATTACATTCACAGCTGGCTCTATTATTAAAAATGTCATTGTTACTCAAGATGCAGCAATAGATCCTAATGCACCTCAATTATTAACAACTACAGTAAGTGCCTTTACAGAAGAAGAAGTAACTGCTACTAAAAATAATCCGGCTAGTAACATAAATGATGGCGACATCAATTCTACTTGGGCTTCACAGGGAACTGAATCTGTTACTTTAGATCTAGGAGAAATCAAAGAAATCACTTCATTTAGATTGGCAGCTAAAAAAGCTCGTGATAACTTCTTTTCAATAGAAATCTCAACAAACGGTGTTGATTTTACAGAAGTTATTGCTCCAATAGCAATTATCACTGCTTTAACCTTTGAAGAATATACCTTAACACCTCCAACAACGGGAAGATTTGTTAGACTGATAGCTCGTGGACGTTTCGGTGATATGGATGATGATAATTTTAATAGCTTTAATGAATTGGAAATTTATGGTAGAAGTAATTCAACACTTTCAAATGAAGAATTTATATTAGATAAAGATATTTCAATTTATCCAAATCCTGTAGAAAATATATTAAACATCACGACCAAAAATAATCTATTTACTAAAGTTGAGCTTTTTGGATTTGATGGAAAGATTCTATTAACGAGTAATGAGTTTTCAACTGTAGATATGTCTAAATTATCTCGTGGATTATACATACTAAAATTATCAAACAACAACTTCAGCGTACTACATAAAGTACTAAAACATTAAATAGATATACCTTTAAATTTTGTTTTAATCTATGGAATTAACCCTTACTTACTAAAACTTCTACTAAACGTAAGGGTTATTCTTTTTAGTCTTAAATAGCTACAAGGCTACGAAACTATTGTTAATACACTCATTATACCCTTCAACAATCTCTTCCAGAACTTCTTTTGCTGGCTTTATTTCATGTATTAATCCTGCTACCTGACCAATTTCAAGTTCTCCTTCCTCTAAATCACCTTCAAACATTCCTCTTTTTGCCCTTGCTCTTCCTAATAGAATTTTTAAATCTTCTGGAGTTGGGTTAGTCTGATATAATTCTTGTACATCATTAAAGAATTTATTTCTTACCAAACGTACAGGTGCTAATTCTTTTAAAGTAAGATAAGTATCTCCATCTTTAACTTTTACTATAGTTTCTTTAAAACTATCATGCGCCGAAGATTCTAAAGTAGCCGCAAATCTACTTCCAATTTGTACTCCATCTGCTCCTAAAACCATAGCAGCCAGCATACCTCTACCTGTTCCAATTCCACCAGCAGCAATTACAGGAATTTTAACCTGCTCTTTCACCATAGGAATTAAAGTAAATGTTGTAGTTTCTTCTCTTCCATTATGTCCGCCTGCTTCAAAACCTTCACAAACTACCGCATCTACACCAGCAGCTTCGGCTTTCAATGCAAACCTTACAGAACTTACTACATGTACTACTGTAATTCCTTTTTCTTTTAAGAAACTAGTCCATGTCTTTGGATTTCCGGCTGAAGTAAATACTATCTTAACACCCTCTTCCACAATAATATCCATGATTTGTTCAATATCAGGATATAGCATAGGGACATTCACCCCAAAAGGCTTATCAGTTGCTTTTTTGCATTTTTGAATGTGTTCTCGTAATACATCTGGATACATAGAGCCAGCTCCAATAAGCCCTAATCCTCCTGCATTAGAAACTGCAGATGCTAATTTCCAACCTGAAACCCAAATCATTCCGCCTTGAACAATTGGATATTGTATATTAAAAAGTTCTTTGATTTTATTTGTCAAAATTGATTTTTTTAGTGGATTAAATATAGGAATAGAAACAATAGTACAAATGAAAAAAGAGATAAAATCACAAAAGGTGATCTTGCTATTTTAAATGTAAAATTGATAAACTTTTCTAAACCTTCTGATGCTTTGGTAATTATACTAATGTAAGAAGTTAGTACTTTACTTTTACCTTCATCACTATCTTCTACAAAGTCATCTATATTGTCTTCTTCAAATTCTAACCGATCAGATACTAATGTGAGTACTTTTTTAACAGGTCTTTTAGTTAAAAAACCAAGAACAGGTACTTTATTAGAAACTACTTCTGTAAATAACGGAATAGTAACAATATGTATTATTCCTTTAAATAAAAGAGATAATACATCCTTTTTGTTTTGTTTTCCTATCTGATTATTTATGTTGGATACATCTTCTACAGAAAGTTTTAAGATATCGAGTGAATAGTCAGCTATTCCCCAAATATCATTTTTCATTTTAAATAACAATAGTAAAAAGCCAAAAGCAATTCCGGATAACAAAAATAAAACCAGTCCTATTACTCCATATAAGAGATATTCAATATGAACCAAATCCAAAAAATAGAAACCTAAAACATAAAGTACTAAACAAAAAAGAATAGGTCGCATCACCCAAGAAATAATATAGCTAGGTAAAACAAGGAGTTCTGCAAAATTTTCAGCAACCTCTTCATTCTTATACTCACTAACATCAATTCCTAATTCGGTCTTTATCTTTTCATTTAATTGTAGTACCTCTTTTTTAGTTCTTAGTTTCATCGATCTATTTATCTTTTAAGAAATAACCCCAGAACCTAATAATTCTTCATTACTATACCAAGCTACAAACTGTCCTTCTTGAATAGCCGATTGCGGGTTTGCAAACTCTACAAACATCCCATTTTCAACTTGATATAAAGTTACTTTTTCTAACGACTGACGGTAACGGATTCTTGCCTCAACCTCCATAGTTTGATCAACTTCTAAAGCTAAATCTTCACGCACCCAATGTAATTCTTCATTCGATACAAATAACACGTTTCTATATAATCCTTTGTGGCTTTTACCTTCTCCTGTGTAAATTACATTTTCATCTACATCAGTTTCAATAACAAATAACGGTTCTTTTGTTCCTCCTACTGCTAATCCTTTGCGTTGACCTTTTGTAAAATAATGAGCTCCTTGATGTTTTCCTACTACTTTTCCATCTTCTAAAGTATAGACATACTTTTTAGAGCGATAGGTTAATTCTGCTACCTTATTTTCGAAACTAGGAGCTGGTTTATTATAATCGTTAAAAGAATCTGGTACTTGTACAATTACCCCTTCTTTTGGTTGTAACTTTTGCTGTAAAAAATCAGGTAAGCGTACTTTACCAATAAAACATAATCCTTGTGAGTCTTTCTTTTCAGCTGTAATTAAATCTGCTTCTTTTGCAATTGCTCGTACTTCTGGTTTAGTTAACTCTCCTATTGGAAATAAGGCTTTAGACAATTGCTCTTGTGATAATTGACATAAAAAGTACGATTGATCTTTATTGGTATCTTTTCCTGCTAATAATTTGTATACCGTTTCTCCATTAATTACTTCTTCATCCTTTCTACAATAATGACCTGTAGCTACATAATCAGCACCTAAACTTAATGCAATATCCATAAATACATCAAATTTAATTTCTCTATTACATAAAACATCAGGATTAGGAGTACGTCCTTTTTCATATTCATCAAACATATAATCTACAATACGCTCTTTGTATTGTTCACTTAAATCCACAGTTTGAAAAGGAATTCCTAGTTTTTCGGCAACAATCATAGCATCATTACTATCTTCTAACCAAGGACATTCGTCAGAAATAGTTACAGAATCATCGTGCCAGTTTTTCATGAATAAACCGATAACATCATAGCCTTCTTTTTGAAGTAAATAAGCTGTAACACTACTATCTACTCCACCTGAAAGACCAACAACTACTCGTTTCATATTTTGCTTTATTTAGGCGGCAAATTTACGAAATTGTTAGCTATAGTTGTATTGTTATACTTTATAGAAGTATAGTTTGCTATTATTCTTCTTCTTTTTGAAGTTTATCTCCTTTGAGCATATTTTTTCTTGGCTTTCCTTTATCAGAAACTTCACCATCAATATAATATTCCCATTTACCAATTCGCTTATTATCTTTATACTTTCCTTTTTCTTTTATGACTCCTTTTAAATCAAAATATTTTGCTTCTCCATCTAACAATCCATTTACAAAATGTACTTCTTCTATAAGTACTCCATCTTCAGAATAGATTTTAGAAACCCCATGTTTTTTACCATTACTATATTCGCTCTCTTCCGTAAGTTTACCATTCATATAGTAATTCTTCAGCATTCCATGTAATTGACCATTTTCATAATTTTCTTCAGAAAAAACAGTAGTTCCATCAGTAAAGTAATACGTCCACTTCCCTATTCTCTGTTTTCCTTTCATTTGTCCTTCTGTTTTTACTCTACTTTTATTGTAAAATTTTACAGTAGCTATATCCGAATTTTCAGCAAAATCTTTAACAATTGATGGATACGAAGATCCTCTATTATAAAATAAAAATCGTCCTATTTCTTTTCCATTTCTAAACTCTCCTTCATAACGGATATCTCCATTACTATAATACTTTCGCCAAATTCCGTCTCTTTTTCCGTCAGCATCAACCTGATTCACTTTTTGAGCTGATATTACCAAAGAAAATAACATGGTAAATACAAAACTTAAGACAACATTTACTCTTGCTTTAATCATGGATTCTTCTTTTTGTTTTTATATTTAGTACTTATTTCTGTAAATGTACACAAACCATACCAATATGAGTATTGATTTTTTAATTTCTGTACTACAAGATATTGAAAACCCTAAAAAAGTAAATCGAAATAAAGCCGCAATTATTGTATTAGAACAGCCTTATTTAATAGAGTATCTTGTAGATTTAACATTTAAAGTTGACGATAAAATATCAATCAAAGCGGCTTGGATTTTAGAATGGATTTGTACGCATTATGATATTATATATCTATCGCCTTACATGGATAAATTTACCAAAGGTTTACCAGACTTAACCATAGACGGCGCTTTGCGTTGCTGCGCTAAAATATGCGAAAACTTGGCTTTTATCTATACTTCTAAAGAAGATACTATTGCTAAACAATGGATTACCAATGTACATATTGATGCTATTATTGAAACAGGGTTTGACTGGTTAATTACAGATCAAAAAATTGCAGTAAAAGCCTATACAATGACTACTTTGTTTCTTTTTGGACAATATAGAGATTGGGTGCATCCTGAATTGGAACACGTTATTGCTACAAGTGTAATTCATGAAAGTAAAGGTTGCAAAGCTAGAGGAAAGAAAATTTTAGATTTGATTGCGAAAAATAAAAAGGTATAATTATTTCTAAGTTTTTAATCAAAATTTGGGAAATAAAAACTTAAAATTATCAAAATATACAATCCAAAGTTCAAACAAAAAATACTATAAAAAAACAAAAATTAGAACTGAAGTAATAGATTTTCAATAACCTAAAAATTCAATTATTTATTCTCACTGGGTAACCTTTTACGCTAAAATATCTCCTTAACATAAAAACAATTGTTTAAAGGGTCGGCCACCCTATATGTTTAACATCACAAAATGTGATCGCGGAAACCGAAAAGCGTATGAGTAGGGATAATCTATAACTTAAAAATTATGTTGAAAGATATTTTAAATCAAAAAGGAGTAAAAAAACTAGAAAAAAATAAGTTAACCACAATCAACGGAGGGACCCAAGAATATTTATGTTGGGGTGAAGGTAATCATATGTTTGTATCAGATACCGATTTATCTGGAAGCGTTGTACATTGTGCACCTATAGCTGTAGTAACACCAAAAGAAGAGGAAAAAGGATATTTATATCCAGCTGACGGTATTAGAAAATAATAAAAAACGCGCCCTTTGTGGCGCGTTTTTGTTTTATAATTCTTCCAAATTTGTGGGTTTTCGGTATCCTTGAAAAGGCTGCTTTAACAGTTCTACTAAATCTGAATTTTTAACCTCATCAGGAAATGTATCTACTCCATACACTATTTTTTCTCGATCCAGTTCCATGTAAGTACCTAATAAACGATCCCAAATAGAAAAAATATTTCCATAATTAGAATCAGTATATGGTAATAAGTTATGATGGTGTACTTTATGCATGTCTGGAGATACAATTACATAACTCAATAGTTTGTCTAATTTTTTTGGCATTTTAAAATTAGCATGATTAAACTGAGACAACACTACCGAAAGTGATTGATATAGCATGATAATATAAAAGGGTGTTCCTACTAAGAAAACTCCCATCAAGGTAAATATGAAGCGAATAACACTTTCTATAGGATGATGTCTATTAGCTGTAGTTGTATCTACTTTGTGATCAGAATGATGTACCAGATGCACCATCCATAATGGTTTTATTTTATGCTCTGTAAAGTGAGCAAGGTAGGCTCCAAAAAAGTCTAAAAACAAAATACCCAGTAAAAAATAAGCCCATAGTGGCATTTCTGGTAACCAATTAATCAATCCAAAATTATTCTCTTCTACCCAAAATGCGGTTTGTAGCAGTAAAAAAGCTAAAATAAAGTTGATAATTACAGTAGTTCCTGTAAAAAATAGGTTTGGCCATGCGTGTTTCCATTTGTTATATTTAAACTTAAATAAAGGAACACCACTTTCCACTAACCAGAAAAAAGCGATTCCACCTACTAATATCATACTCCTATGTAGTGTAGGCATATTTTCAAAATAATTCTTTACGACCTCCATAATAAATTTACCTTTAATTTTTTAACGACAAGTTACTAAAAAAAGGATCCTTAAAAATTTACCGAGGTTAATAAAATTATGAAATTGGTAATTTTTGTTTTAACTTTTCTACAATTCTATATGTAGCAGGACAAATTTCTGTGTTTTTAATAGTCAAATTGGTTAACTGTATAAACTTTTTGCGATTGGTATGTGGATATTCAGCACATGCTTTCGGACGAACATCATAAATAAAACATGTATTATCATTTAAATCTAAAAAAGGGCATGGAGAAGTTTTCAACACATGAAAATCATCCTCATCAATACGTAAATACTGCGCTACAAAATCAGCTACTTTCATCTTTAGATGCTTAGCAATACGTTCAATGTCTTTATAAGTAAACATTGGACTAGTAGTTTTACAGCAGTTTCCGCAAGTTAAACAATCAGTACGTTCAAACTCTTCCTCATGTAAATCCTGCATTAATAGGTCTAAACGTTTAGGTGTACGCTTTTTTAACTTTTGAAAATACTTCTTATTTTCTTGTAGTTTTTCCTGCGCTAATTCTTTAAG
The DNA here is from genome assembly GCF_001936575.1 of Tenacibaculum agarivorans. Lineage (GTDB taxonomy): Bacteria > Bacteroidota > Bacteroidia > Flavobacteriales > Flavobacteriaceae > Polaribacter > Polaribacter agarivorans. Next base: position 34,880 of record NZ_MSMP01000020.1, on the reverse strand, counting down.
ATTCGGTAAGTCTTTATCCATATTGCAAAACTACAGTAATATAGCCAATAAACGAATTACATAAACCAATAAAATTATGTAATTTTGTTGGCGATTTAAACGAATTTACTCAATCAATGAACATACAATCGTTATTAGAAGCGAACGTTAAGGAAGGGTTTAAAAAACTATATGATACTGAAATTCCATCTGTAGAGTTTCAAGCCACTCGAAAAGACTTTGAAGGTGACATTACTGTGGTTATTTTTCCACTACTTCGATATAAAAAAGGAAATCCTGTACAAATTGGTGAAGAATTAGGGAATTACTTGGTTGAAAATATTCAAGAAGTTTCAAAATTCAATGTAGTTAAAGGATTTTTAAACCTAGTTATTGATGATAGTTTTTACATCAACTTCTTTACCAGCATTGCAACTAATGAGCAGTATGGTTATGTAACTTCTGATTCGGATGCAAGAATGGTTGAATATTCTTCTCCAAATACCAACAAGCCTTTACACTTAGGTCATGTTCGTAATGTTTTATTAGGATATTCCGTTTCTGAAATCTTAAAAGCAGCTGGTCATAAAGTATATAAAACACAAATTATTAACGATCGTGGAATCCACATTTGTAAATCAATGTTGGCTTGGAAGCGTTTCGGTAATGGAGAAACTCCAGATTCTACTGGCTTAAAAGGAGACAAACTGGTTGGTAATTACTATGTAAGGTTCGATAAAGAATACAAAAAGGAAATTGGCGACATGGTCGCAGCAGGGCTATCTGCAGAAGATGCTAAAAAGCAAGCTCCAATATTTATTGAAGCACAAGAAATGTTACGTAAGTGGGAATCTGGAGATCCTGAAACTGTTGAACTTTGGAAGAAAATGAACGGTTGGGTATATGATGGATTTGATGTAACGTACAAAAACATTGGAGTAGATTTCGATAAACTATATTACGAAAGTGATACCTATTTATTAGGAAAAGATATTATTGAGCAAGGATTAAAAGATGGTGTATTCTTTAGAAAAGAAGATGGTTCTGTTTGGTGTGATTTAACTGAAGATGGTTTAGATGAAAAGTTAGTCTTGCGTTCTGATGGTACTGCAGTATATATGACCCAAGATATTGGAACGGCTATTCAAAGAGCTAAAGACTTTACAGACTTAAATGGAATGGTATACACTGTAGGTAACGAACAAGATTATCACTTTAAAGTATTGTTCTTAATCTTAAAGAAGTTAGGTTACAACTGGTCAGAGCAGTTATATCACTTAAGTTATGGGATGGTAGATTTACCTTCTGGAAAAATGAAATCACGTGAAGGAACGGTTGTAGATGCTGATGATTTAATGGATGAAATGACCAATACAGCTCGTGAAATTTCTCAAGAACTAGGAAAATTAGAAGGATATTCTAATGAAGAAAAGGAAGTATTGTACAATATCATTGGGTTAGGTGCTTTAAAATATTTCATTTTAAAAGTTGATCCTAAAAAGAGAATTTTGTTTGACCCTCAAGCTTCTGTAGATTTCCAAGGAAATTCTGGACCATTTATTCAAATGGCTTACGCTAGAGTGCAATCAATATTGAGAAAAACTACATTTGATTATTCTACAACTATTTCAGGTATTGACTTGCATGAAAAAGAAAAGGAATTAATCAAGCAATTAGAATTATATCCAGAAGTAATTCAACAGGCTGCTAAAAATTATTCACCTGCAGTTGTTGCTAATTATACATATGATTTAGTAAAAGAATTCAATTCTTTTTACCAAAATGTTTCCATTTTAGGTGAAGAAAATGAAAATAAAAAAATATTTAGAGTTCAACTATCAAAGAAAGTAGCTGATACTATTAAATCTGCATTCCGTTTATTAGGGATTAATGTTCCTGAAAGAATGTAATTGATGTATCGACAGGTAAAGCTATAAAACTTTGTAACTTTGCTACTGTAAAGTTTTTGTGGCTTTAAAACATAGAAATAAAAACAACTAAAAATAAAACACTGTAAAATATGAAATACGACGTAATAGTAATAGGAACAGGACCTGGAGGTTATGTTGCCGCTATTAGAGCATCTCAACTAGGTTTTAAAACAGCTGTAGTAGAAAAGGAAAGTTTAGGTGGTATTTGCTTAAACTGGGGATGTATTCCTACAAAAGCTTTATTAAAATCTGCTCAAGTATATGACTATTTAAAGCATGTAGATCAATATGGACTAAAGGCTGAAGCTATTGATAAAGATTTTGAAGCTGTAGTTAAGCGTAGTCGTGGTGTTGCAGAAGGAATGAGCAAAGGTGTTCAGTTCTTAATGAAGAAAAACAAGATTGATGTAATTGAAGGATACGGAAAAATTAAGCCTGGTAAAAAGATAGATGTTACTGCTGAAGATGGAAAGGTAACAGAATATGAAGCAGATCATATTATTATTGCTACCGGAGCGCGTTCTCGTGTATTACCAAGCTTACCTCAAGACGGTAATAAAGTAATTGGATATCGTGAAGCAATGAGTTTACCTTCTCAACCAAAATCTATGATTGTTGTAGGTTCTGGAGCAATTGGAGTTGAGTTTGCTCATTTTTATAACTCAATGGGTACTGAAGTAACTATTGTAGAGTATATGCCTAACATTGTTCCTGTAGAAGATAAGGATGTTTCTAAACAAATGGAACGTTCTTTCAAAAAAGCAGGTATTAAAGTAATGACTAACTCTTCTGTAGAATCAGTTGATACTTCTGGAGATGGAGTTAAAGCAACTGTAAAAACTAAAAAAGGAGAACAAGTTTTAGAAGCGGATATTGTTTTATCTGCTGTAGGTATTAAAACCAATATTGAAAACATTGGTTTAGAAGATGTTGGTATTGTTACTGATAGAGATAAGATTTTAGTTAACGATTGGTACCAAACTAATATTCCAGGATATTATGCCATTGGAGATGTTACTCCTGGTCCTGCCCTAGCCCATGTTGCTTCTGCTGAAGGAATTACATGTGTAGAAAAAATTGCAGGATTACATACTGAAGCTATTGACTATGGAAACATTCCTGGGTGTACATATGCTACTCCAGAAATAGCTTCTGTTGGTTTAACTGAAGAAAAGGCTAAAGAAGCTGGATACGATATCAAAGTAGGGAAATTCCCATTCACTGCATCTGGTAAAGCAAAAGCTGCTGGAACTCCTGAAGGTTTTGTAAAAGTTATTTTTGATGCTAAGTATGGTGAATGGCTAGGTTGCCATATGATTGGAGCTGGCGTTACTGATATGATTGCTGAAGCTGTTTTAGGTAGAAAATTAGAAACTACTGGTCATGAAGTATTAAAAGCAATTCACCCTCACCCAACGATGAGTGAAGCAGTTATGGAAGCTGTAGCTGATGCTTATGATGAAGTAATTCACTTATAAAAAAACTCACATACATATAAGAAGCCATCAATTTTTTGATGGCTTTTTTTTGTAATCAATTCAGAATAAATACGATATAAAACTTGTTATTGCTATATAATTGTTAAAGTTCTACAACTCAAGTAAAATCCCTGTTTTTGGTATTATTCTTGGTAAGTTTTAGATCTAATTATTAAATAAATTTAAAACTAAAAATTATGAAAAAAACTTTACTGAGTTTATTGCTTTTATGCGGTGCTATGAGCGTATCATTTGGACAAGAAAAAGAAAAAAGAAAAGAGGTAAGCATCAACTTCTCTTCTCTTAACTCCTTTGGATTTACCTACAAAACAGGAACTTCAACAAACTTATGGCGCTTTAGTACTCTTGCTCTGAATTTAGGTAATTCCAAAACAGAAACTAATGGAGCAACTCAAGGAGATAATGAAAACTTTAATATAGGTGCACAAGTGAGTGTTGGTAAAGAATTTAGAAAAGGTATTACTAAGAACCTTGAATTCCGTTATGGTTTTGATGTTGCTTTTGCTTATAGTAAATCAAAAATCACTAATGATGACGGCATTACTTTTTCTGAGTCTAAAAGAACGTATTATACGCCTTCTTTAGCAGGTGTTATAGGGGTTAATTATGTTTTCAATGATAATTTAGCCTTTGGTGTAGAATTATTACCAAGATTTAGCTATACAACAGGAAACTCTACTAACACTAGAGATACTGATGTAGTTAATGGAGATATTTCAATATACAATTTTGGTTTAGGTAATGGTGGGGCTCAGCTATCATTATCCTACAGATTCTAATTACTTTTACATGAAATACTATTTTAAGAAAAAAGTTATAATGAAAAGAAACCTCGCAAATTGCGAGGTTTCTTTTTGAAATTACCTAATATTTTAATTTAAATACTTAAAATAGACTATCCTAAAATCATATTAGATAAATTCACATTGTATTTCTAATTGAAAATACAACGTTTAACGCCACCAAAGCTGTATCTACATGAGATATCACCAGGACCTAAAAATGGGTGACTTCCGTAACAATCTGTATGTCTATTACAAATTCTACCTCCTGGATTATCGAAACCTCCATGAATTTCTTTTTGTTGATTTTTTGTTAATGACTTTCCAAAATTTTGAATGTTTTTTACCATTTTTTAGTTGTTTATGTATTGATTTTCTTCAATTAAAGTAATTAAATTCTCAACAGGCAATTCATCAAAAGAGGACAAACATCATTATTATGTTGCTCAAATAATTCTACTTTGTGGATTTCTGTATTATTTAAGATAATCGAAAGTATTGATCATTTTATATTTAGGGCTTCTACTTATAAAATCTCTAAAAAATGCAGTATGACTAGCTCCCATTAGAATGAATACTCTATCGTCTTCATTCAATTCTATTCTATTCAAGTTAGAGTACATTCTTAAATTCCTCTGGTAATATTTGGCAGCTTCATCTGCTCCTTCAAATCCTTTCTCACTACCAACATGCGTTAACATATCTGCATTTACTGTAATTAAAAAGTCTAAGTATAATTTATGATTAGTTAATTTTAATTGATCTAATAAACTCAATTTATCCATATCTACCTCAACAGTTGTATGATAAGGAACGGGGTTTTTATAGTATTCATCATGTAATTTTGCATCAATTGTATTCTTTATTTCCTCACCTATTAAATAATTATAACTCATTTTATGATCTATACCATAGATTCTTTTTGTTCCTGATAATCTACCTAATTCATAAGCTAATAGTTCTACCTCATCAGGATTTTTAAATTTTGTTTTTGGGTTGTTTACATAGCTATTATATAATGTTTGAAGTTTTGTGTTGTATGAAGGTACTGTTTCTACAAGTATAACAGTAGGCTTAAACTTAGCTAACATAGCTGCTATTTTATGTACAGCTTTTTGATTTTTTGTATCATGTTCATCAAACTCTGTTGTATTGGCATCAGAAGTTGCTCCCATATGAAATGTTCCAAAGTTTAATATTTCTATTTTCTTCTTCTTACTTTCTAGTTCGTCTAAATTTTTATCCAAATTTAATTGTTGTCCATAAGATAGCGCTCCAAAAAATAATTGACTGATAAGTATTGTTTTTATTAATTTCATGACCTAGATTTTTATGTTTTACACTTCAAAACTATCCAGATCACCCTTCTGCTGGTTCTAAATTATATGAAACTCCACTTTTACCCTACAACTGTAAGAAATCTTTATATGATCTATTTTGTTGTGTAGTTTCACCTGTTTGTCCTAAGAAAGTAAGAACAAGTACTGAAGCTTGAGTACTTGTTTACATTAATAATTACATTTGAAACATGGAAATAAAAAATAACATCAAGTTTCATTTATGCTTAGGATTTATTCTTGTCTTTATGAATATTTTCAGGAGATATGTAACTATGGGACATGACCAATTCGTTAAAAAATTTACCGTTTTCGGTGTCATTTTAACTATAACTTATTTTATTACATTTTTTTCTGTGTATGCACTGAATATTAAATTTATATGCCCTAAAACTTTACGTAATAAGAACCTGATATACTTCATTATAGGACTACTCTCTTTGTTTTTTATTTTTCCTGCAATTCGTTATTTTTTAGAAGAAATTATCATGTATAGTATTACTGGAGTTCATAACTATGCTCCAGAAAGTAGGACCTTTTGGTTTTATATTTTTGATAATTCTTATTATAGTCTTAAAGTTATTCTCCTCAGTACATTTATCTACCTCCTTTTTCTCTTTTTAGAAAATAAAAGTAAAATCTTACTCTTAGAAGTAGAACAACAAAAAGCAGAACTTGGAGCATTAAAAAACCAACTTGAACCACATTTTTTATTTAATACCCTAAATGTATTTTATTCTGAATTAGCAGAAAAACAACCAGAAACGGCAAAAGGAATTCATAAACTCTCTGAACTATTACGATACTTAACTTATGAAGCTAAAAAAGATTATATGCCTTTAGAAAGAGAATTAAAATTTATTAAAGACTATATCTTTTTCTACGAAAAGCGGTTTGAAAATAATCTATTTATTCATTTTACTATTGAGGGAAAAGTGAATGACTATAAAATTCCTTCCTTAATGCTTATCCACTTTGTAGAAAATATTTTTAAACATGGAATTGTTAATGAAGCTAACTCTCCTGCTCATATTCATATTGACATTTCAGATGAGCATTTAACTTTGAATGCAAAAAATAAGATTGCACATGTAAAGAACTATAGTACTCAAGGAATTGGTAAAGAGAATTTAAAAAAACGTTTATCGCTACTATTTGATAATAATTATATTTTTGAAGTAAATCAAAATGATTTTGAATACAATACGTATTTACAAATTCCTTTAAAAAAGTGAGTGTTATGAAAAAATTAAAATGTTTACTTGTTGATGATGAAGCACCTGCAATTCGTTTGTTAGAATCTTATGTAAAAAAAGTTCCTTTCATAGAATTAATAGGTAGTACAACTAATCCAATAGAAGCTTTAGCAGTTATAGAAAAAGAAGAACTTGATGTTATTTTTTTAGATATTCAAATGCCAACTATTACTGGCATCCAATTATCTAAAATTATAAAAGATAAAATACAAGTTATCTTTACTACGGCCTATCCTCAATTTGCTTTGGAAAGTTATGAACTTAATGCGGTAGACTATTTATTAAAACCTTTTGATTTTGAACGTTTTTATAGTGCTGTTTTAAAAGTAAAACCTAAAGAAATTCAAAATATTCAAACCGATACTAATGAATTTATTTTTGTAAAAACAGATGGAAAAAATAACTTTATAAAAGTATATACTAAAGACATTATTTATATTGAAAGCTTGAAAAACTATGTTTCCATTCATCTAGAAAACGATGAAATTATAACGTATAATACATTAAAACATTTTCAAAATGAGTTATCGAAAAAGAAGTTTATTAAAATTCATAAGTCATACATTGTAGCATTACCACATATACTTAAAACAGATTCTTTGACTGTATATCTATCTAATTCTAAGAACTTACCTATAGGAGATACGTATAAAAAAGATTTTTTTGAGACTATTAATAAATTTATGGTTTAAAAAACAAAACCCCGCTAAAAGCGAGGTTGTAAAAAAGTGATTAATTCTTAATTGAACGTGCATACTCTTTCAAATCCAAACCCAAGTATATTCTCTCTACAAGAAACATCTCCAGGACCTAAAAAAGCATAAGCATCCCAACAATCTCTGTTTGATCTACATGGTATAGTACCGAAACCTCCTTTAACTTTCTTTTGCTGATTTTTACTTAATTCATTTCCTAAATTTTGAATGTTTTCTAACATGATAATAGTTTTTTAAGATTAATTATTCGGTATCAAAATAAGATACTTATCGCTAAAATTAAAAATATCAAAAGTAAAAGTCAAAAATCATTGATTTTAATTCAATAAAATACAATTTAAATTAAATATAAATCAATAAAAATAAGTTTTCAGTAAAAAACCTAAAACTTATATAAAACTCCAAGGTTTATATTAGAGAAGTCTAAATTAATATCAAAAGTATTAAAAGCGTTTGCTCCATCTTGCTCTGATTTAGAGTTTGTGTAAGACAACATGCCTATTGAAGTTGTTAATGCGAATTTCTTAGATATAAAATAATTTAATCCTGGAGCTATTTCAAAACCATAAGAGTTGATACTTGGTTGTTCTACTCCACTACTCTCATTACTAGTTCTTCTGTAAAAAATATTTGCTCCTGCTGTAAATGAAAATCTATTGTTTGGTGTAAAAAAATACTTTCCTCCTATTTCTATACCAAAAGTACTAGTTTCACTATTTCCAAAGTTTCCAAAATTTTCATTTGTTCCAACTGTTAATCCCAATTCTAATGCAATATGCTCGGATACAAAATAACCTAATGAAGGGCTCACACTTAATACTGTTGATTCAGAACTTGTATTGGACTCACTAAAATTCCTATAATTCAAAGTTCCGGAGATATAAATATCTTTCTCTGCAAAACCTTTTTCAGTTTCTTTCTCTTGAGCCGTAATTGTAAATACACTTAATACTAGAACACTAAATAAGAATAGTTTTTTTTTCATTTCAGATGTTGAATTTAAGCTAACGAATTTATCAAATTACCTCTATTAATACGGCTGATCTTATTTTTTTAACGTAATAATCCTAAAAAATTAAATAAAATAGTATTTCGGCATCATTCTTGTTAACATATTTTAACAGAAAAACTATTACTATGCAATTATCAATTACTAATTCATTAAGTTTTGATGGGGAGATTGTTATAAAGAATTAAGAAAAAAGATTAAGAAACTAAAGACCGAAACATATAAGTTTCGGTTTTTTTATGCTATTTAACGTGAGTTCGATGTAATTTTACCTTGAATCCCTTGTAAATAAAGAAGTCTTTGCAAAGCAGTGAAACGGATGAAGCAATCTTTGTCTTATAAATGATATTTTCGTTATTAAATTAATAGATCACTTCTTCACTTCACTGAGTTTCATTCATCGTAAACACGTTATCGACTGATTTACATATTTAAAAATATATTCTTGAATCGAACTCACGTTATTTAAGATTAATAATTACTTAATATATCTCAATATATCTTTTTAGCTCGTTTCCTAAATCATCTATTACAGTAATTATATGATTACCCTGTACAGGAACTACAGGTAATTCATGATAATCTTCTGTAATACCTATATACTGATCATCTAAATACCAATAAATTTTTGCTGTAGCATTACTATGGGTTAGCTTTAAAATAATAGGTTGCGTATTTCCATCACTATCTTTAGTTAAAGACAATCTAGACTTTAGTTTTGTTGGGTATACAAAATCAATTTTATTATTTTCAATAGTTGAGCATCCTAACTTCATATCTGGTAATTTCTTATAATTAGGATTCTTTTGTTTATAATAAAAAGCCATTAAGGGAGGTAATACAAACCAGGGTTTTGTTACCATGTTACTAATAGATTCACATCCTGTATTAACTCTAAAAGTCTCTGTTTCATCTAATAAAACTTCTTTATGATACGGACATGATTTTGCTCTAACTCCATTTTTAGATACTCTTTTTGTAGTAGATCTGCAAATAGGTAATGCTATACAGCCACTCTCTATACAAATCTCTTGTTCTATTAAATCTTCATAAGGCTCTAAAAACCAATCCGATTTTGGTAAAATATCAAAAACTTTAAATAATAATGGTGCTGCACTTCCTACTCCTGTTAAATCTGCCCTACCTTCTCCATCTGAATTTCCTACCCAAACCCCAACAACATAATCTTTTGTTGTTCCTATGGCCCAAGCATCTTTATTTCCAAAACTAGTTCCTGTTTTCCATGCTATTTTCTGTGAAGAATCATAATACTTCCATGCTTGATCACTTAATGGTCTATTTACTTCTGTTAGCGTATTTAACGTTAAATAGGCTGATCCTGCATCTATATAATTTGGATTTGCCTCTGTATTTCCATAATTGACTTGTATATCATTTATATATATAGGTTCTATAAATTCATTACTATAGTATTGATACTTTAACTCTTCAAAATGAGTAACTGTACCCGCATATCCTGCAAATAATTTACACAAATCCCACAAACTAGCTTCTGCACCACCTAAAATTAATGATAGACCATAATAGTCTGCAGATTTATTAATATGTTTAATTTTATATCTTTTTAAAATTTCATTAAACTTTTCTAATCCGTAACTTCTCAGCATACGTACAGCAGGAATATTGAGTGAACGTGTTAATGCTTCATTAGCTGGTACCGCTCCATCAAAAGATAAATCAAAGTTTTTAGGTGTGTATCCAGCTATTTCAGTTGGTATGTCTGCTATTAATTGTGCGGGTAATAAATCTCCTGATTGTAGCATATGGGCATACAAAAAAGGCTTTAGAGTACTTCCTGTACTTCTTGGAGATATTATATTATTCACATCCTTTTGATGCTTAACATCTGTTGGAGCATTACCTACATAGCTTAATACTTTTCTTGTTTTTACATCTAAAACAAGAACTGATAAATTATATACTTCATTCTGCTTCATTAATTCATAATGATGCTTTGCAAGATTATTTACTTGTTTTTGTAGTAAAATATCTATTGAACTATGTACTTTTTCTCCATTATGTTTCTTTTTTACTTCATGCACAAAATGAGAAGCTACTTGAGGTAATCTATAAGGTTTATGCGGTAATTCTTCTTCGATAGCTAATCCATACGTTAAGCTATCAATAATACGTTTAGAATATAATTTATGTAACAATCCATTTCTTTTCCGCTTTAACTTTTCCTGATTTTTTCCTGGATAAATTAAAGATGGTGCATTAGGCAGTACAGCTAATGTTGCACTTTCTGCCCATGATAATTGAGAAGGTTGTAAACCGTAATATCTCCATGCAGCCATTTCTAAACCTACCACATTACCTCCAAATGGAGCATGAGAAGCATACAGGTTTAAAATTTTTTCTTTGGTATGTCTAAACTCTAATCGTGTGGCTAGGAATAGTTCTTTTATTTTCTCTACATAAGATCTTTTTCTATTTTTTCTAGACAATCGAATTACTTGTTGTGTTATAGTACTTCCTCCTCTAACTACTCTTTTAGCTTTACTGTTTTCTACCAGAGCTTTACCAATTGATACTGGATTAAACCCAAAATGTTTGTAAAAGTATGCGTCTTCAAACTGTATAATACATTGTTGAAATTTATAAGGAACAGAATCTAATTCTGGAAATCTCCATTGACCATCATTGGCAATAGTAGCTCCCAATAATTCTTCATTACTAGATACTACCACAGTAGATGTTGGAGTTTTAAATAATTCTTTAGGAAGTGAAAAATAATATATAATCAACAGTATGATAACTACAATAGATTTCTTCTTGTGTTTTTTTAAAAAATTAAAGCAAGTTTTTAAATACGATCTCATAGCTATTATTAAGAAAAGTTAATTATCTACCCAAAATGCAATGATTCGTTTTTAAAGCACTCATACTTGGATTGAATTTATTGTATTTTATATCAAACTTCTTTTTAAAATCTTCTACTGCTATGCTTCTAAAAAAAATACTCAAAGCACAAAAATCTTGTAGATCATTATTTTCACGAATACTCAAACTTCCTATCTGATTTATGTTTTCTAATCCTTGCAGGTCGTATAATATATGATTTTCTGCTATATGAAGTTCTCCTCCCACTTTTTTTAAATTCTTTAGTGCTGATAGAGATTGTAAACTCTTATTAGACCAAATATCTAAATACTCATCAACTTCAATCAAGTTATGAAGTCCTTCCATGGTGATTAATTTATCATTTCCTCTTAGTAAAGCTCCTCCTTTTACTATTCGTTTTAAATTATCTAATCCTTTCAGAGTACTGATATTACTATTACCCGATATAATGAGGTTATTAAGTATTTTTATATGCTCTAAGCCTTTTAATGTTTCTAGCTTATTATTGTTTTTAATACTTAACACATTCCCTATAGTTTTGATATTTAATGCTTCTATATTTAATAGCTCATCATTATCATCTATGCTGAAATTTGTTTTTACAGTGGTTAATTTTTCTAAACCTTCACAGCTTTTTAAGCTTTTATTCAAAAATAGCTCAAATTCTCCTACTTTTTCTAACCTTTGTAATCCTTTCAAAGAAACCAAAGCAGTATTATGAGAGATTTTACATAAACTTTCTATTTGCTCTAAATTTTCGAGTCCATTCAAATTTTTCAAGCCAGAATTCCCTGTTATTTCTATTTCTGACACACTCTTTAGCGCTTGTAATCCTCTTAATGATTGTAATTCTGGGTTGTTGAAAATATAGACTCCTTCTTTTATTCTTCTGATCTTTGAGAAGAAGCTTAAACTTGTAATATTACTTCTATTTGATCTATCCCCTATTATAATATAACCATCTATATCTATACTATTATACAGACCCCCTGAACTACTAAAAGCTTCTTCAAGTTCTTCTTGAGTTTTAAATTGTATGTTTCCTTTATAAACTTGAGCTTTTATTGATATAGAAAACAATGTAATGCTGATATAAAAAAAAATCTTTTTCATTTTAGTAAGTGGTTTCTTTTAAAATTAGTCTTTTCATACGTATTTATTTACTCTAAAACTGATGCTAAAATATAATTTAAAAGTAACTACTTAAAAAGCTTACTATTTTTTGATTACTATTCAACCTATTTCTGATTGTTGTTCATTCATTTTCGTATGTATCTATATTTCTTTCATAAATAAAGAAATTAACCGCTTTTTCTATTTCACTGACTTTCATTTCAAAATTAAGGTTTTCCCTGCCTAATGTATGTTTTTTCATTTTACAATTTACTAACACAATCCTAAAGCATACCTAATAATTTCTTTTCATTACAAAGTTACATTTGGCTACATTAATTAACCATTAAAATACATTTTATGAAACTTTTAAAACTGAATTATTACTTCAAATTATTTCTATTAGGATTACTTGTTACTACTTCTTTTAGTGCATGTCAAGATGGAGAAATTATTTCTAATGATAATGAAGTAATTACTTCTATTGAAAACACAAACTCTATTGAAAATTTAACAGTAGCTTCAAGAGGAGGATCTGGCTTTTTAATTACACATGAAAATTGTGGTGGACATACTATAGAAAGACACATAGAAAAATCTGATGCTTATCTACGTAATCGTTTAAATACATCAAGTATTAGTGCAGCGAGTACTTTTTATGAATTAAATCAAGCTGGACAAGTCATTTATAATGCGATAAGTAGAAATAGTAGTAGAGTTAATAGTTGGTTAAATGGTAATGGTGGCTCTAGATTAGTATTAGATTATTCACATCATCGTAATATTGGTAAAGTTTTAAGAAGAGGATCTTCTTATCCTTATAGTACTAGAAGATTTAGAGTTGTTCTAGACAGAAGAAATTGCTCTGGATATGGATACAGAATACTTACTGCTTATCCAAATTAATTTTTTAATCCTTCGAATACCTATAACACTCTAGAAGTTTATTATTTTTAGAGTGTTCATTTTTACAATTCAATTTCCTGATGATACAATTACAAGATACTCATCCCTTACTTTTTGATTTTTTTGCTGGTTATTTTCCTGATGCCGATTTAGATGGTTTATCTGATATCGAAGTGGTCCAACAATATATTTCTGATAATTCTGAAGAAATCAATACACTAACTCTTGAGAAATTGAACACAATAGATGATGATGAATATATACTTCAAGCTATAGCTAAAGAAGCAAATCGTTATTTTGAAAATACACATGAAATAAAAGATTGGCTTCAAATGATAAAAAATACATTTAAGTAATTTTTTTTGACTACTTTTAATGTGATCATAATCTCTTCAATTGCAGTGTAGCTCTTTAATACACACACTAATAAATTCTTCTAAAATATCAATTGTTTAAAAATCAACAAATTAACCTTTTTTTGTTAGATTTTTTTAGTTAACTTTATGTTAATTAATTAACCAAAACCCTATCATTATGAAAAAACAATTATCCATTGTTTTATTCTTATGGGCTATTATTGCCATAGCTCAAGAAACCAACAACAAACCTTTTTATCGCGGAACGATTTCTTCAGTGGAATACGTCACTCCTATGTCCACTAGATCTGCAGACTTAGTTCCGTTTGTAAACGTCCAAAAAGAGGCAAAAGACAAAAGGTCTATGGGAAGTGTAATCATTCCTGGTCAAGACCCTCAGACCCAAGATGACTATTTTAGAAGAAATAGACATCCAAGAGAGCAAAGTGTAAAAATGGCCAATGCAGGCTTGGTGTTTGACACTTACTCTTCAAACTCACAACCTACAGATCCGTCTTTAGCTGTAGGACCAAACCATGTTATGGTTGTTTTTAACACCGGTTTTATGATTTACGACAAGCAAGGAAATGAATTATTAGGAGAAACTGCTCCAAATCCAGCTATTTTCCCATCAGGTGGATGTTGTGACTTAACTGTTTCTTATGATAATGCAGCTGACAGATGGGTACTATCTTTTTTAGGAGGTGGTGCACAAATAGCTGTTTCTGATGGCCCAGATCCATTAACTTCTGGATGGTATATCTATAATATTACCCAAATACAAGATTATCAAAAGTTATCTGTTTGGAGTGATGGATATTACATTACTGATAATACTTCAGGATCTAATAGAGTTTGGGCTTTAGATAGAGCTGCTATGTTAAATGGTGATACTAATGCAGGTATTTTAGGTTTTAACTTACCTAACATTGCTACTAGCGGTTTTTATAGTCCTCAAGTATTAAATGTTACTGACAATAATTTACCAGCAACTGGAGGTGCTACTGTAGTATATATGCAAGACAATGCATGGGCTGGTGTTTCAACTGATCATGTAAAAGTATGGACAATAGATGTTGACTGGAATAATACTTCTAACTCAACAGTTTCTAGCCCAACTGAAATTCCTGTTACGCCTTTTATTGGTGTATTTGATGGAGGAAGTTTTTCTAATTTACCTCAACCTAATGGAGGACCTACTATTGATGCATTACAAGCTACAATTATGAATCAAGCACAATTCAGAAAATTTGCTACTCATAATTCAGCAGTATTCAATTTTGTGGTAGATACTGATGCTTCTTCAGGTAAGTTGGCAGGTGTACGTTGGATGGAATTCCGTCAAACTGGTGATAACCAACCTTGGTCTTTATACCAAGAAGGTACTTATAATGCTCCTGACGGTAGACATGCTTGGAACGCTAGTTTAGCAATGGATGCTAGTGGAAATATTGGTATGGGATATACTTCTTTATCGAGTTCATCAAGTTCAACTACTACTAGAGTTAGTTCTTATTTTACAGGAAGATCTGATGGAGATCCATTAGGTGCAATGACTGCCATAGAAGGATTAATTGCTAATGGAAATCAAAATATTCCAGGTACACGTTACGGAGACTATAGTAAAATAGATGTAGATCCATCTAATAATAGTACTTTCTGGTACATCACTGAGTATATGAATAACGGGAGAAAAGGAGTTATTGGTACATTTGAAATGCAACCTGCTGGGCCACCAGATACTGAAGCTCCTACTGATCCTTCTAACTTAGCTGCTTCAAACATTAGTGATACTGGAGCTACGTTAACTTGGACAGCTGCAACTGATAATGTAGCTGTTGCTAGATACCTTATTTCTATTGATGGAAATCAAGTTGGTACATCTGGTACAACTTCTTTTAATGTAACAGGTTTATCTCCAACTACACAATATACTGCTTCTATAGTGGCACAAGATGCTGCTGGAAATGTTTCTGGTAGTATTAGTACAACATTTACAACATTAGTGGCTCAAGTTACTTATTGTGCTTCTTCTAGTAATAATGTAAATGATGAGTTTATTAGTAATGTAACTTTAAACACTATAAATAATACTTCTGGAGCGCAATTTTATTCGGATTTTTCAGGTATTTCTACAAATCTAAGTGAAGGACAACAATATACTATAACTGTAACTCCAACTTGGACAGGAACTGTTTATAATGAAGGATATGCTGTTTGGATAGATTATAATAATAATGGTGATTTTACTGATAGTGGTGAATTAGTTTGGTCTAAAGCTCCATCTTCAGATCCTACCAATAGTGGTACATTTACTGTTCCTTCTGGTACTTCGGCTACTTCTGTGAGAATGAGAGTTTCTATGAAGTATAACGATATCCCTACTTCTTGTGAGAACTTTACTTATGGAGAAGTTGAAGATTATACTATCAATTTAGAAACTAGTACCGGTGGTGGCGGAACACCAGGTGTAATTGCTGGATATAGTTTTGAAACTGGACTTCAAGGTTGGAGTGACCCTGGAAGTGACTGTGCACGTGTGAATAATGCTGCTAGATCATTTGACGGAAGTTTTTCTATAAGACTTAGAGATGATACAAGTACATCGAACACAGTATCTCCTGTATTAGACCTTACAGGTAATAATACTGTAACTTTTGAATTCCATGCATTCATTAATAGTTTTGAAACTGGTGAAGACTTCTTTGTAGAATTCTTTAATGGTTCATCTTATGAAGTAATTGGTAATTATGTTGTTGGTGTTGATTATAATAATGAAGAATTTTTCACTGACACCATTACGTTAAATGCTGCAGATTACAATTTCAACTCTGGTAACAGATTCCGTTTACGTTGTGATGCTAGTGGTAATGCAGATAGAGTATATTTTGATTTAATTACTATAAGTGGAGATAATGTAACTAGTACTTCAAGAGCAGAAGAAGAAGTGGTTTCTACACCTAATGAAGAATTAATAGAATTCACTCAAGAATCTTTAAGAAATATTAAGCTATATCCAAACCCAACATTAAGTAGCTTGAATATAGAGATTTTAAATGGTGATTTCAGCGAAGTAACAATCTACTCTATTACAGGACAAATAATGTATACTTCTAATAAAAAGGTTAGTGATAAATTAACAATTGACGTTTCTGAATATGCTACAGGATCTTATTTTGTGAAGTTTATTTCTAATGGAAAAGCGGTAACTAAGCGTTTTATTAAGAGATAATTAAATATAAAATTAAAGGAAAGCTGTCTAAAATATTTTTAGACAGCTTTTTTTATCTATTAACTTATAAGTTATGTGTTTCCGCTAATTGTAATAATTTATTTTTTAATCTTCTATTAAACCTTTAGCCTTTTCTAAAAGATTTTTTCCTTTGTCTTTTAAATCTTTTCCTGCTTCTTTTAATCCATCTGCAGATGCATATGTATTTAGTTTATCAATAAATTCTTTAAAGTTATCAATCACTATAAACATCTCTTTTGTGTAAGGGACATCGTTTTCTTTAAATAGTTTCTCCCAATCCACTTTAGATAATACCGAAAACATATACTTGGTGGCTATTTTACTTATGAAAAACTTATCGTACACACCATTTAATAACTTCCCTGATTCTCTATTCTTTAGATAGGTAATAGATTCGTTTATTTTTTCTTTTTCCATTGATGATAATAATACGCTAGATCTTAGTTTTTCTAGTGAAGCTATCGCTTTTTCTTTTTCATCTGTTTTCAAATACAAAAAAGTTTCTATTGACCAAGTAATCTCATTATTGAGTCCAATTTTATTAGCATCTTTTAAAAACGATTCAAAATCTTTTATAGCTCGTTTTTCATCAATGTCTCTCTTCATCATTAACCTATCGAAACCTCTAAACAAATGATTAATTGCATGAAACGCTATATGTGTTTCTTCATTATTTAAATCTCCCCATTGAAACATAGCACGCGTATGAAACAAGTTGACATCTTTATTAACATCTAACCAAGTTAAGTTTCTGGAAATCTCATTTTCAGAGAGATAGTACAGTTTCTTTTCAAAAAATAAAAAACCTCTAAAAAAACTAAGCAAGGCTCTTAATTCTGTATCTGGTAGTATATCAGGATCTGTTTTAGAACATTCATATAATGATACTTCTTTGCCAAAATCTTTACTCAATATTACTATAGCACTCAATACAGAATGCTCAAAACTTTCTATTATCTTTTTTTGTTTCCCAGAAAAAAACGGCTGTGCTTTTGCTATAGAATCTCCGTAAGCTACTTGTAGTGCATCTCTGATCGTTGGAAAAATATCTTCATCTGTTTTCATGATAAAACTTTCCATCTTTTTATAATCCCTGTAGATCCTAAGATAATCTAACATCGATAGTTTATCTGGATTTTCTATATCATGACTCATTAAACGTTTTGAAATTTTGTCTAATGTAACTTTGAATTTTTGATACTCTTCAGAAATTGTGTCCTTAACTACAGCAGATCGAAGCGCTATTTTTGCAAACTTATAAGGAAATACTTTATATGAATTTAAACTTTTATCTAACTTTCTTTTATCTAAATTTAATAATTCAGCATCTGTTTTTTCTTTAGAAGTACACGCAATAAATACTCCAAAAAATATAATTAAAAAAACTGCCTTTTTCATGATTATAACTTCAATTTGATGCTTATAAAACTACAATTATCTCATACGTAATTCTCCCTTAAATCTGTATTAACGTATTTTGGATTTATTTCCGCATTACTTTTGTATAAATTAGTAGGAATTAAATAACTTCAAAGTCTTTGAAATCATGACCTTTAAAAATAAAAGATTCATTAATTATTTAATCACTTTTATCCATTGTCCTTCTGTTCTTACGAAATAATCATTATCATACATCGCTTCCGCTTGCACGCCCGGCAAATAATAATCACCTAGGTATGATGCATTTAACAACACTCTAAATGTTTTAGATTTATATTTATCTAATGTAAAATAGTTACTGATACTCGCATCTCTAATGTCTGTATAATCTACATTCGAAGAATTCGTATTACTTCCATAATCTGTAAAACGTGTATTAATTACTTCCCAACCTGAAGGTAAATATTGAGTTAAAGCAATATTTTCAACTTTCTGATCGGTAGTATTTCGTATGGTAACTTCAGCTACAAAATTTGTTCCTTGTGATAAACTACTTATATCAATTCTATTACTTTCTTTATCTCTGTAAACTGTAGTAACTTCTAGGTTTTTCTGTATGATTTTTTCTTTTCCAACAGGTAAAATTCCTGTATTGAATAATCGAATGTAAACAATACCTTTTGAAGTATTATTAAATTCAATTTTATTATCCTTTTTTAAGGATGATAATTCTTCTACAAATAATGATTTTGAAGAATTTATATTCTTCTGTTTTCCATTCCAAGAATACTTCAAACTCAAACCTTCGTTTGCACCGTTTTTCAATGCAAATTGCGCTATGGCTAATAAACTATAAGATGTGGTTTGTGTGCTCATCCATTTATTACTAGATAATATTTCAGCTATATTTTTTGCTAACTTACTTGCTTTTAGTTCATCTCCAATTAACGTATAAGTTTCCAATGCCATTGCTTTATTTCTAGTTTCAGAACCATAGTTGTAATAATACCTACTTGAGTATGAATCTTCTCCCAATGTATTTAAAATAGACTTTGCTATTGATTTTTTCCCTAGTAATCCATATGCCCCTGCTAATCTTCTTTTAGCTATATTAGAAATATTCGAGGTTTCTCTTAATCGGTTCATAGAAGCTAAATCTGGACTATTCGCTAAACATAAAGTATACAAACGATATGCTTGAGATGCTGCATTATTATAATATGTATTATTATTTCTCCATTTTCGTGCCTGACGTTTTTGATAACCAATCCATTTTGATCTAAAACCAATAGGTAAAGCATATCCTTTTTTAGCGGCTTCTATTAAAAAATGCCCTGCATAAGATGTTCCCCAAGCACTAGACTCAGAACCTCCTGGCCAATACGATAAACCTCCATCTCCTCGTTGAAAAGTAGATAAACGTTGAATACCAGCTTTTATATTTCTTTCTATTGATGCTATTCTTTCTTGAGGTAATTCAAAAAGTTCTGGAAAATACAATTGAGGAAAAACACTAGACGTAGTTTGCTCTACACAACCATGCGGGTATTGAACTAAATATTCTAATCGACTCGTAAAATTCATTGGTGGTACTGTAGAATACTCAACACTAGCTGAATTCGTTCCTTGCGTTCCAAAAGTAGCAAAATTAACTACTTTTTGTTCTCCTGATTTTAATACCATCTCACTAATTTCAGTACTGATTGGGTTAGGATTTAACACATCTATTTCTACTTCATAAAATGCTTTTTCACTACCTGAATTTGCCTCTACCCTGACCTTTCCAATGCCTTTAAAATCATTCACTTTTAATGTGAAGTATGCCATCTTCTCATCAGGTTGATCAAAAGATAAAGTTTGTGTATTATTCCCTATAATATTATATGCCTTGTTTGGTTGTACTGTTACTTTTACATTTTTCACATTAGGTTTCATAGCAAAAACAGTAACAGGTAAAGTAACTGTTTCCTGCGGTGTAATTTTACGTGGTAATGAAGCTAATACCATAACAGGTTTACGTACAAAAGCTTCTTTTTGATCGCTACCATATGCATCATTTACAATATCTGAAGCCACTACCATGGCTCGAATTGAACCTACATAATTTGGTAGCTTGATTTTATGTGTTTTCACTTCTCCTGATTTCAAAGTGAAGGGGCCTAAAAATGAAACCATAGGCTTAAAGCGATTGGCTTTTTTATTCTTACTTCCTGCTTCCGCTTCATCTCCTCCAATACTTAAAATTTGATTCACTTCTCCTCCATAAGCACCAATAATATCATCATAAATATCCCAAGTTTTTACCCCTAGAGATTGTTTTGCATAAAATGTTTGCCAAGGGTTTGGTGTTTTAAATCGTGTTAAATCTAGCAGTCCTTCATCTACCAATGCTACGGTGTATGTCATTGGTTTTGCATTCTTTTCTTTTACTCGTATTGAAGCTGTACTTTCTGGTTTTAACTCATCAGCTAATTGAATTTCAGGTTCTAATTTCGTTTTAGGGTCTTTTACTAAAATTGGAATAGAACCATACATACGTATTGGTAAGTCATTAGCTGTCTGTGCATGCTTTTGTAATAATGAGATATTCAAAAAGATATTTGGTGTATATGTTTTTAAAACCGGGAAACTAAATTCGGTCTGTTTATCTTCAGTATCTACCCAAAAGTGATCTAAAACTTCCGTACCATTTTCTACTGTCACCAAAGCTCTACCATCTGAAGAAGAAGGAAAACGAACGGTAGCTTTTTCATTTACATTATATTCATCTTTATCACTTGTAAACACAAGCATAGTAGCATTTGTTTTATCCTGGCTTCCTCTCTTTGTTCCGTACCATGAAGGCCAATCAAAATATACTACAGATGAAGATACGTGATTACTTCTCTTATCTTTTACTTTAATTAAGAATCTACCCCAATCATTTTTATCTATTTTTAAATTGAACGCTCCTTTACCATTAGCTCCAGTTTGTACATCTTTATTGGTATGATATTCATGAAATGTAGTTCCATCATAACTTGATAATCCATCATTTGATGAACTCCACCACCAACGCCAATTTAATTTATATACTTTAACCTCTAAATTATTAGCTATTCCTTTTCCTTCTTCATTTACCGAAGCTACATTGAATGTGTATTCTTGATCTGTAAATAAATAGTTTTTAGATTGTTGTTCTTCAGCCATGTTTAATCCCACATACGAAGTATAAGGTGAGACTTTCATTGAAAAAACATCGGTACTAAAATCTCCTCCGTTTTCATATACTTTTGTAATAAAATTAGCTTTCAACATTCCAGGAGCCCTACTACCTAAAGTCAATTTTTTAGTAAAATTTACTTTACCTTCATTATTTAATTTTCCTGAAGCTACACTGGTATTTGATGTATTAAAATATCGTGTAACATCATCAAAAGTATAATTACCAAACTTTGGAAATGAAGTTGTTGTTTGTGTAATTTTAGATTCTACATCATATTCTAATCCTCTAGCTATAGCACCATGTAACCATTTTACTTCTAAGTTTCCATCAATAGATTTTCCTGATTTTACAAACTGATCTGGTGTGGTAAACTTAATCTTTAATCGATTTGGTTTGATGGTTTCAATTTTTAAATTCTTATGAAATCTTGCTGCTCCAACATTTACACGTAACTTCCAATCACCTGTAATGGCTTCTACATCTGTTTTTGGCGCATAAGTGTATACATTTCGACTGTTCTTGTGCAATACTTTTCTATCTATAATTTTTCCTTGTGGATTAATTAATTCAAATTTTATTGGGTGTTTTTCAGGAATTGGGTTCGCTTTATCATTCAAAACAAAGGTTAAAAACAATTGATCTCCTGGTCTCCAAACACCTCGTTCGCCATATATATACCCTTTTATTCCTTTCTGTAGTTTTGTTCCTGATACATCAAACTTACTCATGGATAATGCATTTCCATCGTTAAGTTTCATATATGTAGTGCTTGTATTATTAGAAACCTTAGCAAAAAATCCTCCTTTCGTTTCTTCAAAAACCGCTATTCCTTCATTATTTGTTGATGATGAGGAAACTACTTGCTGTTGTAAATTTAGTAATTCTACTTTAGCATTCGCTATTGGATTCGTATTTAAAATATCTGTAACCGCTACAAATGTTTTATCGTTATTTCCTTTTTTTACAATTACTCCTAAGTTCGATGCTAATAAATTGGTGCTAATTTTTTTATATGTATAAAAAGAACTTTTACATGGATCTTCTCGTTCATTCCAATTATAATATTCATAATCATCGTCGTAATAATACCCTCTGCTTCTGTTTTGTTGATCGTACGCTCTAGTATCCACTTCTTTCTTTCCATATACAATTGTACTTGAAGATACCTCACCATCACACACATAATTAGAATATTCTTTATTGTAAGAAAACTCTACTCTATACATAGCTCCATTTTCTACCTTTACCAAATCAGCTAGATCCACAGCAAAAGCATTTTGTTCTGATAAGTCTACCCCTTGATTGGTTAAATTTACAGTATATTTAGCTGTGGGGCGACCAACATAACGTAGATTTCCATTAGTATTTAAATTATTGTTTTGTAAAAACTGAAGTACATTGTTTTTATAAATTTTATAGACCGTAACATCAACAGCTTTTAAGTTTACTGCGTTAAAATTCACCTTTAAGTTACTCGAGTTTGGTAAAATAGTTCCGCTTTTAATAAAGCTCAATTCCGGTTTTAACTGTCTGAAATGAAGGGTTTGTTCCACATTATTTTTTAACGTATAACCTTCAGTATTTTTTATTCCTTTAAAAACCTCAATATCTACTTTGTCTCTAAACGAAGCTTTAGGGTAAACGCTAATAACATTATTATTAATTTTAGTGGTAAAATTCTGTTTTTGTGTATTTACAAATTGAATTAATCCTTTTAAATTTTGATTTTTATTAATCGGATCTGAAAAATTGATATCAATTCGTTGTTTAGTATCATTTACGATATCAAAGGATAATATTTTAAAATTTGATTTCCCAGTAATAACAATCTCTCTTTCTCCTTTTGAATCTGAGTTCACTCCTCCTCCGTTCCAATTTACATTTACTATTTTATCATCTGCAAATCGTTCTAAGCTATCTATTTTAAAAGGAATATTGTTAGCATACTCTTCTGTAACGTCAAACTTAATTTTTACTGATTTACCATTATAATTTGCCTTGATTAACTCTTTTATCTTTTTACTATCAATTACATCACTTGCATTAAAATATCCTTCTACATAATACCAATTTTTATCATAAATTGAGGGTGCGTCTAAGGCTACTCTAAACTGTAATGGTTTTGTTTTAAGATTTATAGTAAAATCTTTTAGTTCTTTTTCTACGGTTCCGTATAATTTATTTAAATGTAGCGTTAACGCATATGCTTTGTTATTCTCTAATTTTTCTTCAGGAATAAATGTCAATATATTGTTTGTTAAAATCGCCTTTCCTTTCACACTCGGTATAACAGTAAACACATCATCTGAGACTTCTTCAGTCTCTACCTTTTTATTCAAATAAAATTCTAGTTTTGGTATTACAGAAATTACTTTTTCAGGATATACACTAATATACTCACTGTAGTCATTTACATCGCTTTCTTCAGTAACTACTTTCTTCTTACATCCTACCACTATTATTATAAGACAAAGGAACCATAGCTTTTTCATAATTTTAATTGTTTTTGAGTGTGATTAATAGATTCAAAGCTAATAAAATATGTTCAATTAATTTTACATTTCAAAAATTTGACCGAGACTGTTCTATATTCGTTTATGCTTTTGCTAAATTTGCACTTTAAAAGTTTAATTTCATGCTAGGTCTTCAATTTGACACAGAAACTTCTTGGGTTGATGTTGCTAAAAACGGGTTACAACAATTATTAACGGATCATGCTTTTGCCGAACAAAAAGCTGCAAGTAATGCCGTATCTATTATTATAAATTACTCTGAAGAAACCGCTTTAGTTAAAGATATGAGCGATATTGCTATTGAAGAAATGGAGCATTTTAGAATGGTTCATAATTTAATGGTAGACAGAGGTATGGTTTTAGGTCAGGCTACAAAAAACGATTATGCGCTTAAATTACAAGGTTTTTTTCCTAAAACTCCTGATAGAACAGAAGCTTTAATACATCGTTTGTTAGTTGCTGCTTTGATTGAAGCTAGAAGTTGTGAACGATTTAAGGTGTTTGCTGATAATATGGAAGATGAACAATTATCAGAGTTCTACAAAGATTTAATGATTTCTGAAGCAAATCACTATACTTTATTTTTAGGCTATGCTAGAAAGTATATGGATAGAGAAATTGTAGATCAAAAGTGGAATGACTTGTTAGCTTTTGAAGCTGAAATGATGAAAAATAGAGGAACTTCTGCCAAAGTACACGGATAGTACAATGATCAATAAACAATTATCAATCGCAAGTCTAATTGTTTATTGATAATTGATAACTGAAAAAATATGTTTAGTAAGGAAGAATCGGCTCGTTTACGAAAAGAATTTTGGACCAGCTTTGGGAAGTCTTTTCCTAGAAAATGGTTATTATATAATACTAAAATCAAAGGTTTTTCATTCAAATTCCAAGCAGATCGAAAAAAGGCTTTTGTGTGTTTAGATTTTGAACATCCTGAAGAAGTGGCTAATGAATTGTTATATGATCAGTTACTCTCTCTAAAAAAAATATTAGAAACTGAATATTTACCTGAAGTTATATTCGATAATGCATTTCAATTAGAAAGTGGAAAATATATCCATAGAATCTACGTTTTACATGAAAAGAAATTTAGTATTCATAATAAAAATACATGGCGTGATTGCTATGAGTTTTTTGTAGATACTATGTCTCAATTTGAGTTATTCTTTTATGAATATGAAGATTTTATAAAACAAGCGATATAATACCCTTACTATGATTTTACGTAAATATCTATTTATTTTTTCAGTTTTTTTAATGGTTTCTTGTACATCTGAAGATCCCCAGATTGATGGAGTAAATGAAAATCCAGATACAAATGTAGGAACCGATGCTAGTTATGAAGGTCAAATTTTACAATTATTAAACAATCATAGAGCTAGCAAAGGTTTAGCTAAACTAGAAGTATTGGACATTATAAAATCACAAACCGATAAACATACAGATTACATGATTAGTGCCGGAGCTATTTCTCATGCTAATTTTAGCGATCGTGGTAAATACTTGTCTGATAATGCTGGTGCAAAAAATATTGGGGAAAATGTTGCCGTTGGTTATAATACTGCACAATCGGTAGTAACAGGTTGGATTAATAGTGATGGACATCGAAAAAATATTGAAGGTAATTTTACCCATTTCAATTTAACTGCTAAACAAAACAGTAATGGTAGATGGTATTACACTAATATTTTTATTCGAAAATAATTATACCTTTACTTGTTCTAGTTGACGCTTACAATATTGATAACTTTTTTCATAAATTATTCTTAGTTTGTCTTTATCTAGTACCTTAAATTCATTTAGATGTTGATGATCTAATATGTAATCACATTTATTAAATTTTTGTTTTGCTCTTTGGTATCCGTTAATTGCAAATAATCGATTAATTAACTGTTGAGTATTGGCTTCCTGTTCAAAAGTATATGGTGTCATTGGAATTGCATAACTACCATAAATTACATCACATTTATCTTGTAATGGTGCTACGTGGAAGTTGTCTAACAAAGCGCTATCTACTAGATTTTTGCCTAAATATTCAACAGGTTTAAAAAAGGAAGACAAGGCTACTGAAGCTTTTAAAACAGTTTTTAAATCTCCTGAATTATACGTAACCACTTCTCCTGAATCGATATCTGTTGCTGAAATAAATACATTATCTGATTTGAACGTTTCTGGTAAGTATTTTTTAAAACTATCAAACATATCATCTACTTCTAAAATCCGTTTTTCTTTTAACTTTTGAAAAGGAACAGCTAACCAATCTTCTTTTATAATAAGCTCCAGAATTTCTTCAATAGAAAATCCGTAAGCATATAATACAGAAATTAATGCACCAGCACTGTTTCCTGAAAAAAAAGTGGGCTTTATGTTTTGTTCTTCTAATACTTTTAATAATCCTAAATGTGCTGTAGCTAAAGCTCCTCCTCCTGAAAATACAACTCCTACTTTCATTATTTTATATTAATTTACACCTTCTGTGATAACATGTTTTGCTATTTTTCTTCTTTCTTCTTTAATATTTGCATGAGGTAACTTCATATATTTATCCCAAGCTTTAATAATTGTAGCTACTTCTTTTTCAGAATCAAAAGATACTACTAGCTCATTAATAGTATTAGACACTTTTGTAAAGACATCAAAACCAATAGTTCTTAAAACCGCTACATGATATTCTTCTTGCAATAGATTCAGTTGTTTTAACTTTTTAATTCTTAATAATGTACTTTCTAAAACGTAGAGATTAATTAATAAATCCGAAATATGCATTGCGATCTCCTGCTCCTTTTCTAGCTGACTCATAAACTTTTGAAAGCAAACACCAGATATAAAAGCTGAAATCGATTTTAAACTCTTTACAAACCTTTGATATTGATCTATTACATTCGTATTAAAATCTGGTAGTTCTTCTTCTAAATTTTCTGAAATTTCTATGAATGGCGTGAAAATATCTAACTCGCCTTTCATTCCTTTCTTGACAAATTCTTTAATGATTACAAGTCTATTGATTTCATTAGTTCCTTCATAAATCCTACTTATTCGTACGGCTCTGTATAGTTTTTCAACCGGAGATTCTGCAGAGAATCCCATACCTCCATAAATCTGAACAGCCTGATCTACAATATAATCTTGTACTTCTGAACCGTATACTTTTATAATAGCACTTTCTATACTAAATTCCTTTAGCGAATTAATCTTTGCTTCAGAAAAATCGTTGCCTTGCTTTTGCATTTGTTCTCTCAATAGATCAATATCATTACCTAGTCTAAAAACTATGGCTTCATTAGCAAAAATATATGCTTGCATTCTAGCTATTTTATCTTGAATGGCACCAAAACTACTGATAGATACTCCGAATTGTTCACGTTGTTTTGCATACTCTACTGCATGTGTTAACGCCTTTTTTCCTACACCAATACAAGATGCTCCTAGTTTAATTCTTCCTGTATTTAAAGTATTCAAAGCTATTTTTAGACCTTTATTACGTTCGCCTAGTAATTGTTCTTTAGGCACAACAACGTCTTCAAAAAATACTTGACAGGTACTCCACCCTGAAAATCCCATCTTTTGTTCTTCTGGCCCTATAGTAATGCCTCCAAAAGCCTTCTCAACTACAAACGCAGACAAATTTTTATCATCTTCAATCTTAGCAAAAACGATAAATAAATCAGCAATTCCTGCGTTTGAAATCCATGCTTTTTGTCCATTTATCACATAATTCCCTTCCTCATTAATAGTTGCTTTTGTCTTACCCGCATTAGCATCACTACCTGCGTTGGGTTCTGTTAATGCAAATGCAGATAAGAGTTTACCTGCTATCATTTCCGTTAAATATTTCTCTTTTAAATACTCTGTTCCGTACAAAAAAATTGGTGCAATACCTATACTTGTTTGCACACCTAAAGCTCCTGTAAAAGAATATCCTCTACTCATAGTAACCGTAAAATGAAGTACATCTTTAAAAGATAAGTCTAAACCTCCATATTGTTCTGAAACTTCTAACCCTAAAAAACCAAGTTCTCCACACTTTTCTATTAATGCTGGTGATTCAGCTATTGCTTCTTTAGTTTCTAAAAAAGCTAAACGACTTTCAATTTCTGTATTCAAGAAAGATTCTCCAGCATCTTTCATCATTTTTGTTTCTTCAGAAATTAACTCTGTGGTATAGAATTCTTCTGTATTAGTATCTTGAATTAAAAAGGCTCCTCCCTGTTTTCTTGCTAAAGTGTCATTCATTTTTATACGATTTTCGATTAATTAGGCATTTATACCTAATTCAAAAATATAAAAAAATTTTAAAAAATAGGCTAAAAAGCCTAATTTTGATTTTATGACAACTAAAGAGCGAATTTTGGAGGCTTCATTACAACTATTTAATGAAGAAGGTTATGCTAATACATCCAGTAAAACAATTAGTGAACACATTGGTATTAGTTATGGTAATTTGTGTTATCACTTTCCTAAAAAAGATGACATTGTAATTAGGTTACATCAAAATTTTATGGATGAGTTAGATGAGTCGTTATTAAACTTAAAGGGCGAAATTTTTGAGTTTGATTTTATGTTAAGAAGTTTAGAAAACATGATGAACTTGACTTACAAGTACCGTTTTTTTCTTTTAAATGGATATGATGTAACTATAAAATACCTTGATATAAAAACTAAAACTATTGAACGTTCTAAGGTTTACAGCAGTATTATTTTAAAGATTTCACAATTTTTAATTGAGAATGGTTACATGCATGAAATCCATGAAAAACAGTTGAAGTTAAAAATCCATGGATTATTAATCATATTTAATTCATGGGTAGTAGATAAAACTATTTTTGCCATGTTACCTTCAGGAATTAAAACGGATCATACAAAATATTACATTCAACTATTATTTTCTATGATTAGCACATCACTTACTAAAAAGGGAATTAAAGCTTTTTCATCTGCATATGATAGAATTAGTAACACATAAAAAAATCCTTCAGTTTCCTGAAGGATTTTTTTATGTGTTTATTTTTAATGTATAAATTGTATACTAAATGGATAGTTTGGTTCTTCTTCATTAGTCGCTTTTATTGCGTTTATAATTGGAAATATAATATAAGAAACTCCTAAAACTAAAAATCCTAAAAGTCCTAGACCAAAGAATAAAATTAAAGGTATACATACTAAAAAGTAAATAAACATTGTAATTCTAAAGTTCAAGATCGCTTTTCCATGTTCATCCATTCCTTCTATTTCATCTTTTTTTATTGCCCATAAAATTAAGGGTACTATAAATCCACCTATACCAGTAACTAAATCCAATAATTGACTTAAGTGTGTTACTGCTAATAATTCTTTATTTTTTTGCATTTTTTTTGTTGTTGGTTACATATATTAGACGGATATCTCTTCGTTTTGTTACAATCTCAAAACACATATCATATTAAAAAACAGTTATTTTCCTGAAAAAAGGAAAAATAAATACTATACATTTGCAGTTGTGTAATGTACATCCCCGAAAAAAATGAATAACTTCCCCAATAAGTTATTTGTAATTTTTTGTGTCGTATTATTTATTTCTTGCTCATCTTCTGATGAAATAGTGATAGATCAATCTGTGCAAACAATTATTAATAACAAACCGATAGAGAAAAAAATTCTGCAACTTATTAATGAGTATAGGTCTGAAAATGGTTTTTCAACACTTAATGTATTGAATGCTATAAAAACCCAAACCCATAAGCATACTAATTACATGGTAGATAAAAATGCTATTTCACATGATTTTTTTTATGAGAGAAAGGAGTTTTTAGTTCATAATGTTGATGCTATTGAGGTAGGCGAAAATGTTGCTTATGGCTATACTTCTGCTGAATCTGTAGTAAAAGCATGGTTAACAAGTGATAAACACAAAGAAAATATTGAAGGTGATTATAATTACTTTGAAGTATCTGCTGCAGTTAGTTCTGATGGAAAATGGTATTTTACAAATATTTTTATTAAGAAGTAATACTATTTAACGTGAATTCGATTTATTCTTTTCAATATTAATAATTTGATTGATTATCAAATATCAACTTTAAAAGTTTTAGTTATCAAAAATAAAAAGCGAATATTTAATAAAATAATTCGCTTTTTGTGTTTGGGATGTATTTAAGTTACCTACTTAATATTATAAATTTAGATCTTCTGTTTTCTTGGTGTTCTTCTTCTGTACATTCAACATTATTTACACATTTATTAATCAACATACTTTCTCCATACCCTATTGCGCTAACTATTCGATGAGTTTGTATATTACGTGATAATATATAATCTCTAGTAGATTTAACTCTTTTATTAGAAAGCCTCATATTATAGGCATCATTACCTCTACTATCGGTATGTGCTTCTATTTTGATAATCATTTTAGGATTATTTCTAAGTACATCAACAACTTTTTCTAGTTCGTATGCTGCATCTGGTCTAATATTCCATTTATTAAAATCAAAAAATATAGGGTTTACAACTATTTCTTCATTAACAATTAATGGTGTTAAATACAAATCTTGCTCTATATCTTCTTTGGTATTTGTGTATACAGTTTCTAAAGCTCCTTTATAATTCTTCTTACTCGCTTTTACTACGTATTTTTGATTGTACTCAACTTCAAATTCATATTTAGCATCTTTTTTGGTTTTTAAAGAATCTATGACTTTACCTCTTGAACCTATCAAATAAACCAACGTATTGGGTAGAATTTCTTTTGTGCGTATATCAAATGTTTGTCCTCTTATGAATTGTTTTTGTTCGATAGTAGTAAAACCATAAATATCATCTTCTCCTTTCCCTCCTTCTCTATTCGATGAAAAATATCCTGTTTTATTATCTGAATCAATGAAAAAAGAAAAATCGTCATCTCCACTATTAAATGGCGCTCCAATATTGGTTACTTCAGCTAATGAGTCTTTCAAAAAATTTGATTTGAATATATCTAATAGTCCTAAATTTTTATAACCATCGGAAGAAAAGTACAATGTAGAATCTTTAGCTATAAACGGAAACATTTCTCTTTTTTCTGTATTAATGTGTTTTCCTAAATTTTCTGGTTTTCCATAGGTTCCATCTTCATATATAGTAACTTTATATAAATCTGTTAGTCCAAAACCTCCTGGTTTATTAGAAGTAAAGTATAACGTTTTTTCATCTGGACTTAAAGCTGGATGACCTGTTGAATATACTTCATCATTGAAAGGTAGTTCTTCAATAGCATCCCAAACTCCGTTGATTAAAGTAGCTTTAAAAATTTTTAAGTTGGAAGTTCCTTGTTTATCGTAATCTAATTTCTTTCTTTTTGTTAAGTTATTTCTAGTAAAATATAGTGTTTTACCGTCTTTGGTCATTGCAATACTAGACTCATGAAAATCAGTATTTACCTTGCTTGATACAATGGGAATTGTATTATCAACACTTATATATTCTTCGTCTTTTATAAGCTTTGCTTCGTACAAATCGAGATATGGTTGATCATTCCAGTCATACTTTTCCCTTTTTTCATTCATTGCTGAAGCAAAATAAAAACGATTATTATACACAAAACCTCCAAAATCAGAATATTTAGTATTCACATTTAAGTTCTGAATTTTAATAGTATTCTTATTTAATTCCTTTAACTCGTTATAATAATTTGTTTGATCATAATTTCTAAACTTTCTTTTCAGTTTTAAAAACCATGTATCTGCCTCTTTATATTTCCCTATGCTCCTTAAAACTTGTACATATTTATAGATATATTCATCCGTAAACTCCTTTTCATTTTTAGAAGCTAACTTATACCAATACAGCGCTTCTTTAGCATTAGAATTATTATAATAACAATCTCCTAACCTTGTTAGTACAGAAATACTAGTATCTCCTCTTTTTAAAACTACTCTATATAACTCTGCTGCTTTGTTATATGAATACGTTTTATAAAAGATTTCCGCAACTCTTTTTTGACCGTAAAATGTAATCGTAAAAAATAAGGCTATTGAAAAAACAACTTTTGATTTCATTATTAAAAATATCTTGGTGATTTAACTCTATTAATTTTATTAAACTCAAACATTAATAGAACCTCATGAGTTCCGTTAGAATAGGTATTTATATCTGATAATGGATGCTCATAAGAATACCCCACTCTCATCTGTTTGTTAATTTGAAAATCAACAAGTGCTCCTAATGCTCCAGTATTATTATTAATTCTATAAGAACCTCCTAACCAAAACTTTTCATTGAATAAAAAATTACCCGTTATATCATAGGAAAGTGGTGCCCCATTAGTTGCTTTTACTAAAAAAGAAGGTTTAAATTTAACTGTATAATTGAGATCAAAAACATAGCCTCCTGTTAAAAAGTAAACCAATCTATCAACCACTGCATAGTCTACATTCCCTATTTTAAATTGATTATGATCTACATTAATTAATCTTGGTGCAGAAAATCCTACATACCATTTATCTGTATGTGCTAAAATTCCTGCTCCAATATTTGGATTCCATCCACTAGTGAGATTAGCAATTAAGGGGTCTGCTGCTTCAGAAACTAATAATTCTTCATCTAAATTATATTGAGTAAAGCCTGCTTTTAATCCCAAAGCTAATTTTGTTTCAGAATTAAGACTAATGGTATAGGAAAAATCTCCATACACATATGTAAAATTCTCATACCCTAATTGATCTCTAATAAGTGTAGCTCCAATTCCTAAATTGTCATTTCTTAAAGGCGTATGTGCAGATAAAGTCTGCGTTTCTGGTCCATTTTCTAATCCTGCCCATTGACTTCTATGAATACCTACAACACTTAGTACATTTCTACTACCTGCATATGCCGGATTAATAGAAATAGTATTGTACATATACTGTGTAAACTGTGGAAATTGTTGTGCATATGAATTGATTGTGTATACTAACAGTATTAGTAAGCTTTTACAAAGTTTCATCCTAGATTTATTATTTGGTTCCTAAATAAATTGCTCCCGTAAATGGTTTTAATCCGCTATCTTTTAAAACTACTATGTAGTAATAGGTTCCTGCTGGTAAGTACTTACTTCCCCCAAAAGAAGTATTCGTTGCTAAACCATTCCAATTATTTTTATAGTCTTTAGACTCATAAATCTTTGTTCCCCACCTATTGAACAATTGTACATCGGCTATGAAACTACATTCATCGACCACTTCAAAGTATTCATTCCATTGGTCTTGATTGGGCGTTACTACTTTTGAAATTTTAACATCATTTCTACCGCAAGGAAATACTCCACAATCTTCATTTATAACTACGTTAACTGAAAATGCCTTGATACAACCATTATCCACGGAGGTATACGTAAACTCATACGCTCCCAAATCACTATTTAACGGATCAAATATTCCATTTGTAATTATAGCTTCTCCAACTGTTACTTCCCAAGTTCCATTTGTATTTTGATCGATGAGATAATCATTCAAATTAATATCACCATCCGTAATACATTTCACTACTGTTTCATCAAACTCCTCTTTTACTACTTCAATAGTAACAGTTAACTTTTGTGTAAAAACCGCTGTATTATCACAATCATCTTTAACAGTCCATTCTCTTATGATTTGATAATCTGAACCTGTTCCATCAAAAGTATTCGTTTCTGTAAAGTCGATTTGAGTTACATTTTGAGAGCAATTATCTTGAAAAACTAAATCTGGAACATCCAGAATTTCGTTACATGTAATCGTCATATCTTGTAAACTAGAGACCAGTTCAGGCGCTTCTGTATCACTTACTTTTACCAATTGAGTATGACTACTACTATTTCCCGAACAATCTGAAACTTCCCAAACTCTTTCAATCACGTAGTTTGAAGAACATACTGCATCTTGATTTTTAATTCCTTCACTGTAGTTCACTGTAATATTAGTATCGCAATTATCCGTAGCAGTTAAAACAACTGGAGCTGGAATGGCATCACAACTCACTTCCAATTCACTAGCAGGTAAAGCCTCAACAAAAACAGGAGCTTCGGTATCATTTACTTTTACCAATTGAGTATAACTACTACTATTTCCCGAACAATCTGAAACTTCCCACACTCTTTCAATCATGTAGTTTGAAGAACATCCTGCATCTTCATTTTTAATTGCTTCACTGTAGTTCACTGTAATATTAGTATCGCAATTATCCGTAGCATTTAAAACAACTGGAGCTGGAATGGCATCACAACTCACTTCCAATTCACTAGCAGGTAAAGCCTCAACAAAAACAGGAGCTTCGGTATCATTTACTTTTACCAATTGAGTATGACTACTACTATTTCCCGAACAATCTGAAACTTCCCACACTCTTTCAATCACGTAGTTTGAAGAACATCCTGCATCTTCATTTTTAATTGCTTCACTGTAGTTCACTGTAATATTAGTATCGCAATTATCCGTAGCAGTTAAAACAACTGGAACAGGAATAGCATCACAACTCACTTCCAATTCACTAGCAGGTAAAGCCTCAACAAAAACAGGAGCTTCGGTATCATTTACTTTTACTAATTGAGTATGAGTTGTGCTATTTCCTGAACAGTCTGAAACTTCCCATATTCTTTCAATCACATAGTTTGAGGAACATCCTGTTTCTTGATTTTTAATTGTTTCGCTGTAGTTCACTGTAATATTAGTATCGCAATTATCCGTAGCAGTTAAAACAATTGGAACTGGAATCACATCACAACTCACTTCCAATTCACTTGCAGGTAAATCCTCAACAAAAACAGGAACTTCGGTATCACTTACTTTTACCAATTGAGTATGACTTA
>NZ_MSMP01000002.1 GCF_001936575.1 Tenacibaculum agarivorans | reverse complement strand
TGTTATTTCCTGAACAGTCTGAAACTTCCCACGTTCTTTCAATGACATAGTTTGAAGAACAAGTAGCATCTTCATTTTTAATCTCTTCACTGTAAACAACTTCGACATTTGTATCACAATTATCCAT
This sequence comes from Tenacibaculum agarivorans, assembly GCF_001936575.1. Lineage (GTDB taxonomy): Bacteria > Bacteroidota > Bacteroidia > Flavobacteriales > Flavobacteriaceae > Polaribacter > Polaribacter agarivorans. The sequence goes on along the minus strand of NZ_MSMP01000002.1, from coordinate 292,113 downwards.
AGCAGTTAAAACAACTGGAACTGGAATGGCATCACAACTCACTTCCAACTCACTAACAGGTAAATCTTCTACAAAAACAGGAGCTTCTGTATCCCTTACTTTTATTAGTTGGGTATGACTACTACTATTTCCCGAACAATCTGAAACTTCCCAAGTTCTTTCGATTACATAGTTTGATGAACATGTTGCATCTTGATTTTTGATTTCTTCATTATAAGTAACCTCAATATTTGTATCGCAATTATCCGTAGCGGTTAAAACAACTGGAACGGGAATAGCATCACAACTCACTTCCAATTCACTTGCAGGTAAATCCTCAACAAAAACAGGTGCTTCGGTATCACTTACTTTTACCAATTGAGTATGACTTGTGCTATTTCCTGAACAATCTGAAACTTCCCAGGTTCTTTCAATTATATAGCTTGAAGAACAAGTAGCATCTTCATTTTTAATTGCTTCGTTATAAGTGACTTCAACATTAGTATCACAATTATCTGTAGCGGTTAAAACTACTGGAACAGGAATAGCATCACAACTCACTTCCAATTCACTTGCAGGTAAATCTTCTACAAAAACGGGAGCTTCTGTATCATTTACTTTTACCAATTGAGTATGATTTATCCTATTACCCGAACAATCTGAAACTTCCCAGGTTCTTTCTATGACATAGTTTGAAGAACAAGTAGTATCTTGATTTTTGAGCTCTTCGCTATACCTAACTTCAACACTTGTATCGCAATTATCTGTAGCCGTTAAAATAACTGGAATAGGAATAGCATCACAACTTACTTCCAATTCACTAGCTGGTAGATCTTCTACAAAAACAGGAGCTTCTGTGTCGATTATAGTAATGGTTTGTTGATATACTTCACTTACTCTGCCATAAGAATCTGTAAATGTCCATGTATTTACATAAGTTCCAGAAGATGAGCAATCAGCAGAAAAATTAAAATCTCCTGCATCTTTTTCTACTTTTAAATCACAACTTACTTCTGGAGCTAATAATTGAGCATTTATTAATCCTTGAGCATCATCACAAGAAATTGTTTTATCTAAAGCATTTTCTACTGTAATCCATTCTGTTTCATCTGGTTTGTTTATTGACAGCATTATTGGTTGTTCATCTCCTAAACCACACTCATTAACAATGTTCGAACTCTTTGTTATTTGTATATTATGATTTAAAACACCGTCATAAGTTGCAATTAATTGCATATTTAAATCAGCTAATCTAGATTCTTCTAAAAAATGACATTGATCTTTTACTTTCAATGTAAAAGAAATGGTATATGGTAAATCTTTAACATCTGTAATACCTGGTTGGGCATTAAAAGTTAACTTTCTATCAACAGTATTGTATGTGTAGGAAATTCCATTTGGAAGTCCCAATATTGGCTCTACTAATGTAGCTTCTTCAGGTATATTAGTCTCAAATTTTAAATTGTTTACATCATCATTTCCATTATTCTTTACTTTTGCTGAAAAAACTAACTCTTCGTCAACAGTTACAGGAGTATTTAACGATTTATTTACTGAAAGTACTAATGGGGCTAAATCAGGTTTCCATACATCTACTGAAAAGCCTAATAAGAATAATCCATAAGTTTCTTGATTAGAAGTTAATCGTATGGTAGCCGATGTCTGATTATTTTTAATAACAATATTGTTTGTATTATTAAGTGTAAAAATATCTGCATCAAAACCTAACGTGTTTGTACTTGCAGGATTTCTATCTATAAAATCACTTCCATTTTTCGATATTCTACTATTGAAAAAATTGTTTTCATTTCGTAAATTGTAGGATAGGTTCACCCAATTATCATTTGCATCCTTTATTTGCAGCTTATCTCCCTTTAAATCTCTATCTCCTTCCAAAGCTCCCAATACTATATCTGCATTTACGGCTCCTCTAGGAACTGTTAAAAATCCATCAAATTGAACTTCAAAATTATTTACATATCTAGTGACATTGGCATATCCATCAAAAATGGAAACATTTTTCATAGGTAGTTTCGCATTTTCATAAATAAATATGATTTGCCAACCTCCAGACGTTCCTGTATTTACTCTATCATGTGATATTAATCTTCCTTTTTTAGCTTTTACATTTCCTACTTGATATTTTCCATATGGTGTTAACAACTCCCTAACTTCTTTTGTAATATCTTTAAAGCATACGTAGGGATCGTTTACAAAAGGCCTTATTTCATCTCTTCCTCTAAAAATAACTTCATCTGCTGTAAAAGTTTTATATGCAGCACTACCAGGTAACATTAATTTTACCTTGTTATACTCCCAGTTTAACTCATCTTTTGGATCTTTTTCTTTAAGGTCTGCAGCTGCCCAATATAAATATGCCTTTTTTATGATTAAACACCCCATTGAAGGTTCTGGATTAGTTAAGTTGGCGCTACTAGAATTGAAAGTTGTTAGGTCAGAATCAATATCAACAAATACATTGCTAAAATCATGATTACCTCCTTGACCATTATAATTTTGTGTAGCTGATCTTGATAAAACATTATTGGCAATCATGGTTACATTTCCATGTATTCCTTCAGAAAATCTAGGTGTAAATTGTTGTTTGACTTGTGCATTTAAAAAATTATTCCAACATAAAAATAAGACTAATGGAATTTTTAAATTCTGTGTAGTTTTTGTTTTCATCTCCCCTGTTTATATAATATTGTTTAGTATTTTAATATGCTTTACATACTAAATAGTAATATTATATGGGATCATCGATTATGGATCCAAAAGTAGAAACACACCTTCCTTTTTATTCGAAATATTCCTTAAGCGTAAAGAATCAAATCATTAGTGTATTAAACTCAACACTCAAATATTAATTCATTGAAATTAAGAAAATTATACTCAAGTATCATTCTATATGATTCGTATTGTATTGACTGAAAAAGGTATATAAAAAGGTATTATTAATGTATGTCGTAAGATTTTAACATCTAAAAAATTACTCAATAAACTAAAAGATTATTTGTTGTATTTTTATTTTTTTAACGCATAGTCTATTACAATTACTAAGATCTATTTTCTTTGTTGTTTCCCAAAGAATGCCTCTATTCTGACTACTTTTTCTCCCTTACAATAAGGTATTCTACAAATATTATCTTCATAACAATTCCCATTAAAAACATAATCTCTTTCACCTGAAACTAATACTCCAATTACTTTATGCGTGTCTACATCAAGTACGGGAGACCCGGAGTTTCCTTGAAATGCATCTAAACTGGTGTAAAAATATTTCATAGGAGAATTATCTAGTATCCTTGCATTTATTGCCGCTTTTTTGGGTAACCCCAAAGGATGACCAATCATATATACTTCTTGATTTTCTGCTAAAACTTTTGAGTTTTCTATTGCTAATGGTAATTCAGCAAAGCTTCTATCTACATCAAAAGCCAATACATCTAAATTATATGATTTTTTCACAATCTTTTTAGGATAATAGATATCGCTTTTATGGATAATGGTTTCATCAATACCAGAGCTTGAAATTAGTTTATAATTAAAAACTATAGCATAATTTTTAAGTTTTCCTTGAAAAACATGTGCTGCCGTAAGCATGGTTTCTTCTCCAACAATAAAAGCAGTACCTATACCAATAGTATGTTGATTTCCAAAAGGCACATTATCACATAGGTTATATTTCCCTTGTAAAGTTATACTATCATCTAATTTGTAATAATCATTTCCTATTTTTTTTAATTTTCGCTTGTCAATAACTATTGCTACTGATTCACTTATAAAAAGCATTTTAGCATATTTATCTTCTACAGGATTTAAATCTTCTATTTCTATTCTACTATCATACTGAGTGGGACCTTTTATGATTTTTTTTAATTTATTTCTTTCTAATGTATCTTCAAAGCCAGCATCTTCAAAAATTGAATCTATAACTATTGAGGCAGTAACTATTACTCTTTCTTCAACATCATCAGGATATACGATTTGATCTTCTGATTCATATTCATCATCAACAATAATTTTAGGGATACCTGACTCTTGCTCTTCAACTTCTTTTTGCTTTTGATCCTGAATTCTTTTTTCTTGAAAAAATTGAAACTTTATTTTATTTTTCGTTGATTTCTCTTTTTTCAAGAACTCTTGTACCATTCTGTAATACTCTTCTTGTGTAACTTTTTTGGAAGTTTCATAATTAACTTTTTCCTGTAATTGTTTTACAAAAACTTCATTTGACACCGCTTTTTCAAGCTGTTTACTGTTTTCATAAATAGGAATAAATTCACCCTTCTTTTTAATTTCCTTCTTTGAAACAGGAACTGCTCCTTTTTGTTGGGCTATTATTAATGCATTCAACCCAAATAGTATTACAAATATGATAGTCCGTTTCATGTTTTTACTTATTATCTTGGTCTATTATAAATAGTAAACAAAGGAATATCAACCACAAAACCAACATTAATACTCCAAGAAGCTTTATCATTAATCGTTATATTCTCCCCTTCTAAAGCCAACTCTGGTCCATATTGTACTCCTGCATTTAAAGCAAAAGGGCTATCGCCAAACCCATAACTTAAATATGCTCCTGGTGTAAAAATATTTTTAAAACTCAATTCTGGTAGTTTCTCTAATGTTTTCCCTTCTTCATTACTATCATACAAACGTAGCCTAACTGGTGCTCCTATATCTATAATAGGAATAAAAAGAGATAAATTTTTTAAAATTATAGGAGTTAATGATAAACCTACTGGGGCGGTAATTCCTGTCGCCCATCCATCATTTAAATTATTAATATCATAGCCCGCCAAAATACCAGGATAAGAATTTATAGATACATTAAATGCTGATTTTCTCTTTACACTATAACTACCTGTAGGTAATGCATAACTTTCTAACGCTTGCTTAACAGCTTCTGAATTTTCCGCTTTAGCTATACTACTTGTAAAGTTGATAATATTAGTTACCTCCTTATTTTGTTCTATATCTGTATTCGTTATTAGCTGCTTAAGTATTTTTTTTCCAAATATTACAAGTAGTTCTTTTCTTGATGTCTCTAATCCCTCCTTATCTTCATTGAAGATATAAAACTCTAATGCTTTCGTACTATAAGTTTCAATTTTACTTTGTAGGTCTTCTATATCGCTTTTAATTAGATCTAAACAATTTAGAATTGATATATATTTTTTTTCATTTTCTTTTAAAATAGTATTCTTCTTAATTTTTACTGCTAAACTACCTAATTTCTTACTAAAGTCAGCTTCCTCACCCTTAATACTTTCTAATACTTTTTCTACCTCATCAATATTTCCCTCTTTCTTTAAAAAATGAAGAATTATGTAATTTTGAAGATTATCTAATTGAAATTTTAAAAATGCTTTTGCTAATTTTTTCTTTGTTTCATCGTTATTTAATTGTGTTTTTAAATTCGAATAACTAGTTTGATATGCAGATAGATCTGTAATTTCTATTAAATTTGATATATCTTTTTGTAAGTCAGATAAGTCATCATCTGTTTTTAAAATTTCTATTATTTTCTCATATATTTTTTTCAAGGCTGTAATTTCATTGTCATCAGTAATTGAATCTTTGATCGTTGCTTTTAATAAATGAAAAACTTCAGTAGCTTTTAACTGATTCGGAATATTTAAAACAACATCTGAAAAAATAAATTGATCTGTATATCTTTCAGGAATTGTAAGCGCTTCTTCAATAGCTAATCCGTATTCTTTATTATGTAACTGTAACACAATATTATTTACTGATTTTGCCGTAGCTAAATAAGGAGTTGTGTTTTTCTTAAAATTCCCTATGTCTGTTGATACGTTTAAATCTGTATTGTAAAGTAATCTTGTTTTTTCTGAGGTTTCTAATATCGTTTGTGAAGCATCTAATGTATCTTCAAAAAAGCCAATAAAACTGTTTAAAAATCCGTGAATAGTTTCTATATCCACTTTTTGTTCATCATCATTACTTAATCTTTTAATTTTCTCTATCTCTTGATATAGCTTTTCAGCATTATCAGTAATGTTTACCAACGCACTTGTAATAATTTGTATATTCTCTTCTGTACGCTTAATATCATTTGGTTGTAAGGTATTATTCATTAACTGATCAAAACTCAATGTATACTTTAAATTATAACCTTTATCAAATGCTACGTTATAATATTTTACGTTCTGTTGATGTAAAAACCCAACAAACAACATAAAAAAATTAGGTTCAGCTGCATAATTTGCCATGAATTGTGTAGAAGCAAAACGTCTTGAATCATCGCTATTTATAATTAACAAACTATTTGTTAGTAAGCTGGCCATTTTTATGGTATTGGCAATGTTAAACTTTTGCTTATTCTTAGAAAAACTCCATGTTCTAATAAGTTTACTGGTTTCTAATTTTTCAAAAAAATCTACAGGATGATCTACACTTGCCAATTGCGGAATTAAAGTTACTGCTTCAAAAGCAAATTCAATATCTGGATACTTATTTATTAGTTTGATAAAACGTGGTGTTGTTTTTAAATTCCCAATATTATCAACCAAATTTTTAATATCTAAAGCAATATGTGCTCTAAAATTATCTGTAAATTTTAAAATTTCATCCCCATTAAATTGTTTGATATATTTTGTTGTTTCTGGTAATAAAGCCATTAATTCATGTAACAAACTTTCGTCTTTCAAATTATCAGAGTTCAGCTTTTCTTTAATATTCTCCATAGCATAATTGGTGATTTCTGCTTTAATTCTATCTGCTAAAAAATCAGCCAATCCCTCTACAACAGCATTAATATTAAAACCACCTCCACTAAGAAAAGATATGGACTTTTGTACGTTTGACTGATAATTGATTTTAGCCATACCATCTGTTTTATCTTCTTCTATATTTTTATATTTTGTAGAAAATAATTCAATTATATGGACCAAATAAGAATTTTTTTTAGTTGTAAAGTGTTCTTTTATTTTAGTCAGTTCTTTACTATTAATTTCATATTGCTTTTTTACTATTTCGCCTCTTTCATTGACTATTCCTTTATTATTTTCTTTAACCTCGTCTTCATAATCCTCTTCTAGATTATTAAGTCTTTTAATTTCTTTGATATAATAGTCTATCATTTCCTCTGCTTGCTCTATTAATTTTTTCTCATCCCTTACATCTACTGATGAAATTGTACTTAGAGCATAAGTCTTAAAAATTGCAATAACTCTTCCTCTATCTATATTTAATTGTTCATTTTTAGCCTTAGGATCCAAGGCCGTATAATCTTTTTTTAACAAATCAATAAGTTCTGCAGCATGCCCCGCTACTGGTGAAGATTTTTGTGCATTAGAAATACTTGCTGCTATAAAGAGCAATAACAGTAATAGTTTGGTTTTCATTGTGGTTAATTTTACTTAAATGTATAAAAAATCTTTTCTACACGGATAATTTTCAATAAAAAAACAAGCATTCATTATTACAATAAATAAGCAATTAAGCTTTTAAATCTTTATCTAAAAACACGCTATAACTCTGTATATTTGCAGTATGATTCAAAACGATACTATTGTTGCTTTAGCTACGGCTTCTGGAGTTGGAGCTATTGCTGTTATTCGACTGTCTGGAGAAGGTGCTATTGAAATTGTAGATCAATTTTTTACGTCTATTCGTAAAAATAAGTCATTACTTCAGCAAAAAACGCATACAGTACATTTAGGTCATATTGTCGATAATGAACGAATTATTGATGAAGTTTTAGTATCTGTTTTTAAAAATCCAAATTCTTATACGGGTGAAAATGTTGTGGAAATATCATGTCACGGATCGGTATTTATTCAGCAAGAAATTATACAGCTATTTTTGAAAAATGGTTGTAGAATGGCCGATAATGGCGAATTTACCATGCGCGCTTTTTTAAATGGTAAAATGGATTTAAGTCAAGCAGAAGCTGTAGCTGATGTAATTGCTTCTAATTCTGAAGCTTCACATCAAATGGCTATCCAGCAAATGCGTGGTGGTATTACCAATGAATTAAAAGAATTACGCGGACAATTACTCGATTTTGCTGCTCTGATTGAATTAGAACTGGATTTTTCTGGTGAAGATGTGGAGTTTGCTAATCGAACAAAATTCCGTGAACTGGTAACTAAAATCTCTACGGTTTTAAAGCGTTTAATTGATAGTTTCGCTTTTGGAAATGCCATGAAAAACGGAATTCCTGTAGCTATAATAGGAGAACCGAATGTTGGAAAATCTACGTTATTGAATGCTTTATTGAATGAAGAGAAAGCCATTGTTTCTGATATTGCTGGAACTACCAGGGATGCTATTGAAGATGAAATGATTATTGATGGTGTCGCTTTCCGATTTATTGATACAGCAGGAATTCGTGAAACAGAAGATGTTGTGGAAAGTATTGGTATACAAAAAGCGTATGAAAAAGCAGATAATGCGCAACTGGTAATCTTTTTAATAAATGCCGAAGAAGTTATTATTAAATCTTCAAAATTATTAGCTGAAATTTCTAAAGTAAAAGATCGTTTTTCTCAAAAACGTGTATTAGTAATTGCTAATAAAATTGATAATCTTTCTGATGATAAAACTTCTGAATTAAATTATTTACTCCCTGAAGCTCTTTTATTATCTGCCAAGCAAAAAATTGGTGTTGATGATTTAAAAAATGAATTAACTTCTTTAGTTAACAAAGGTGCATTGAGTAATAATGAAACTATTGTTACGAATTCTCGTCATTTTGAGGCTTTAAACAATGCTTTAGAAAGTATACAGTCAGTTGAAAATGGAATTGAACTTGGTATTTCTTCTGATTTATTTGCCATAGATATTCGTGAATGTTTACGTTATCTAGGAAATATTACTGGTGAATATGATGTAGATAAAGATATTTTAGGACATATTTTCTCTAATTTTTGTATTGGGAAGTAGTAATATTCCTTCAATATAGTTACAATTGATTGTCTTCTACTTCTGTACAGTTCATTTTTTACTGTAAATTTCGCTTGTATGTATAAAAGTTTATATAAAAATAGGTTTGAGATATTCTTAGCAACACAGTTATTCATTCTGTTTGGTTCATTGTTCTTTCCTCTTGATTTCTTTGAATATAAGTTACTCCCAATTTTATATCTAGTAAGCATTGGAGCTGGTATTTTAATGATTTCTAAAAACAAAAAACTGACTTGGTTCTTTATTGGGTTATTTACTTTGGCCGCAATTGCTTTTGGTTTTGAAATGATCGCTCGCAAACAAAATCCAGAAAATTTGATCATCCGACTTTCTATTTATTTCATTTTTCATGTTTTTGTTACTTGGAATATTATCAAACAAGTATGGAAGGCTAAGAGAGTTACAAAAAATGTAATCATTGGATTAATGAGTGGTTATATTTCATTAGGGTTTTTGGCTTTTTTCTTGTTCATGAGCATTGAACTTACACATATTGAGGCTTTCAAAGGAATTCTAATGGAAAACTCTAATGATATCAATTTACGTTCTGATAACTTATTGTATTACGCATTTATCACATTACTTACCATTGGATATGGAGAAATAGTTCCCGCAATTCCTATAGCTCAAAAAGCAGCTATTTTGGTAGGACTCGTAGGACAATTTTATATGGTGATTATCACTGCAGTTGTTATAGAAAAATATATTAGACATTCTTCAACAGATACTAATACTTAGATTAGAAATCTTAGGATTTGAGATGTTTTAAGACGATAGTTACAGATACAAACCACTTTATACACTTTTCAAAAACAACACTTTAACCAAAAACCTCTAGTTATTCTTAGTTTTTAGAAAGATCTAAAAAGCATTTTGCCTAATCACAACAATTGAGAATGATCCATTATGATCCCCATTTTGGACCCTAAATTTTTACCAATAAAAAAAACCCACTCAAAGATTGAGTGGGAAAATTGCTATGAAAAAGAATCTCCAAACGTCTTTGGAGATATTTTAAATATTATAATACATTTTTAACTTATAACTTCAACATTAACAGCATTCATACCTTTTTTTCCTCGTTCAGTTTCAAATTGTACTTTATCACCCTCTCTAATATCATCTACTAAACCAGTGTTATGAACAAAAATATCTTGTCCAGATTCTGATGTTATAAATCCAAATCCTTTTGAGGTGTTAAAAAACTTAACTGTGCCTTCTTGCATCTTTACTAAAATTTTAAATTATTTTTTATTGTATTCAATCAAAGGAATCTATTTGCTTAAAAATTTAATATCTAAAAAAAAATTAGGTATCATAATTTTGTTTAAAAAACACTTAAAAAATAAAGTAATGGTGGAATAAAGAAGGAAAGAGTAAACTCGAAAAAACTTATTGCTTTATACTAATATTAATAGATGCTCTAATTGAACGATGCAAATATACATTTTTATTAACTTTAACACGCAAAAAATATTTTATTTATAATTTATTTAACAATACCAAAGATTTATGTAATTCACGATGATTTTCTTGTGAAGAACTAATCAACATTAAACAACTGTTCTTTGTATTGTGCTTTTTTAATTTCTTCTCTTCTACGTACAGACTCTTTTGTATACTCTCTCCTTCCTCTAATTTCTTGTAAGAGTTTTGTGTTTTTATACTTTTTTCTGTAACGTTTTAAGGCTCTATCTATACTTTCACCCTCCTTAACCTTGATTATTAACATATATAATTATTGTTTTAATTTTTAACCTAAATATGCAATTAAAGCTTTTGATTTTGATGCATGCTTTAATCGTCTTAATGCTTTTTCTTTTATTTGTCTAACTCTTTCTCTAGTTAAATCAAAAATTTCTCCAATTTCTTCAAGAGTCATTGAAGATTCTTTACCTATACCATAAAATAATCTTATCACATCTGATTCTCTTGATGGCAATGTTTTCAAGACTCGATCTATTTCTATACTCAAAGATTGAAGGTTTAATTCTTTTTCTGCATTAGGCAAATGCCCTGTATTATAAACATCATATAAATTTGAACTCTCACCGTCTCTTAATGGCGCATCCATAGAAACATGTTTACCAGAAATCATCATAGATTCCTTTACATTATTAATAGTGGTATCTAACTCCTTAGCGATCTCTTCAAAAGAAGGCGATCTTTGATTGTCTTGTTCTAAACGAGCAGTGATTTTGTTAATTTTATTTATACTACCTATTTTATTCAATGGTAATCGTACAATACGAGATTGTTCAGCTATAGCTTGCAATATACCTTGTCGAATCCACCAAACAGCATAGGAAATAAACTTAAATCCTCTAGTTTCATCAAAACGCTGAGCTGCTTTTACTAAACCAATATTCCCTTCGTTAATTAAGTCTATTAATTTTAAGCCTTGATTTTGATATTGTTTCGCTACTGATACTACAAAACGTAAATTTGCATTGACTAAGATTCCCAAAGCTTTTTGATCACCACTTCGTATTCTTTGTGCTAACTCTACTTCTTCATTTGCTGTGATTAGTTCAATCTTACCTATTTCTTGTAAATACTTATCTAAGGACTTAGATTCCCTATTGGTTACTTGTTTAATAATTTTAAGCTGCCTCATATCTACATTTTATAATTAGAAATAACTTCTACCATTACTTTTGACATTCATATATTAAAAGTTTCTTACTAAAACTTATATGAATGAGCAATGATTGACAATTGAATTATTTACATTTTTTAATGTAACATAATCAAAAGCTCTATATAAACTAGAAAATTAAAATGCAAAGAGGATAAATTTGTCCGATTGTCTTCGGGTAAAAGAGAGTTAAACTAAAAATCCGTTTGTTTTTTAACCTGCGATTTTATAATATGTACCAAAGGTATGTCTTTATTCAAGATTAAAAAAGTATTCTTTATAATTAAATATTTATTAATAGTAGTTTAAACTAAGATTTTCTGTTTCTTGTGTTGCTTTTTTGTTTTATTCTAACAAAAATTAACTGATGTTTATTTTTCTGGTTTTCTCTTCGTTCTATTTCAAATTTATTTATCGATTTTATAAGAGGGGTTAATTTTTCAAAACCATAATTTCTTGCATCGAAATTTGGACGCTTTTTTTGAATTAAACTTCCAACATCTCCTAAAAATGCCCAACCATCATCATCAGATAAATCATTGATGGTGGATGTTATTAAGTTAATTTCTTTTTTAGTAATCTTATCTACTTCTGATCCTTTACTTTCTACTTTCTCTTCTGTTTGCTTTTTAAGGATTTCTATATAAATAAATTTATCACAAGCTACTATAAACGGATTAGGTGTTTTCTTTTCGCCTATCCCAAAAACTTTCATGCCTGCCTCTCTTAACCTTGTTGCCAATCGTGTAAAATCACTATCACTTGATACGAGACAAAATCCATTAACTTTACCACTGTACAAGATATCCATAGCATCTATTATCATTGCTGAATCTGTAGCATTCTTTCCTCTTGTATAGCCATATTGCTGTATTGGTATTATAGCATTTTCTAAAAGCAAGTTTTTCCATTTGGTCAACCCAGGCCTAGTCCAATCTCCATAAATTCTTTTAATAGTAGGATTACCATATTTGGCTATTTCTTCCATCATTTCCTCTACATAACCTGAAGGGATATTATCACCATCTATTAAAACTGCTATATTCATTTTATTTATATTAATCTATAGTTTATAAAATTAACATTATTATGATGAACTAGGTCAATAAAACTTCTTTTATATACTTGATTAAATTAAATACTATCTTAAATCTATAAATTAAGAGTAAAATAGCTTTTAAAATTTGACTTGACTTACCTAAATGGCACCCCCTCAGCAATAGGTTTGAATCTAAATACATAAAAAGGAGAACTAGCTAAATCTTTGCCTTTATTAAAAACTGATCCTAAGTGTACTTGGGCAGCAGACACATACATATAGCCATCTTCTTGATTGTAACTTACTCCATCTGGCCATTCTAAATTTTTGTCTTTAATAATCGTATGCATACTACGATCCTTAGCCTTAATTACCACCACACTATTAGATTCTAAAGCTGTTAAATATAAATTATTGTCCTTGTCAATACTCATTCCTCCGTTATTCGGTTTGTTAGCATAGGTCTCTATTTTTTTATCTAATTGTTTCTCTGATAAACTCGTATCTAAGAGATCTTCTATTTTAACTCTGTAAATATGAGGTCCGTTTAAAGGACCATAATATAACCATTCAAAACTAGCATCTGCAGTAATTCCATCATTGCCTACAAAAAGTGCTTTTTTATTAATGCTTAAAACTTTTCCATTTACTCTAGTTGGCGAGCTTGTATCAGATAAAGTGGTGCGAGAACCTTCTAATACACGACGCGTTTTACCTGTTTTCATATCAACAATAATAAAAGCTGCTGTACTCCCATCTCCTCCGTTACCAATTCCTTCATCGGCAATGATAAAAACACCATGTTTACTATCTACTACCATATCATTAGGTTGAGAAGTTTTTACTACAGTTGTTTCTGGCAAATAGTAAATTCTTTCTAATGAATTATTTTTCATATTCCAACCTACAATTTTAGGGGTAATATTATTACGCATTCCCATATCTAGCATCCATATATTTCCATGAATATCATTACGGATTCCAAGTACATTACTTAAATAGTGATCATCCGTTGTTCGCGGTGTATTCCATACTTTATTTGGGAAAGGTCTATGTGTTTTCGATTCTTTATCATACAACATTACTCGATTTTCAGGTTCAAAAAATGGATGATGACTATACACCAAGTTTCCTTTGGTAGTAAATGTAATGTTACCTACTGCATGATTAGTAGTCATAAAAATCCCGTTATCTTTTTGAGCACTACAACTCATAAATGTAAAACTTAACAATATTACAACGCTATATTTTCTCATAACTTAAATTTGTTTAATTGTTCTAAAAGTGAGGTTGATTCTAGGAGTAGTTACCTTTTTAGTTGGTGGTACGCTATGCTTCCAATATTCTTGCGTTACTCCCTTCATTACCAATAAATCACCATTTTCTAAGTTAAATGTTATCTTTTCATTAGTTAGCTTATGTTTAAACACAAACTTTCTCTTTGCACCTAAACTCAATGAAGCAATAGCTCCTTTTTCACTATCGCTATGCCAACCTAAACTTTCTTGTCCTGTATGATAAAGGTTTAAAAGACATGAGTTATAACTTTCATTTGTCAATTTCTCTACAAGCTCCTTAATTTCTAAAAGCTCTTTTGACTACATATTCACTGTTTTCTTTGTATTGAAATATATCAGTTCTGAAGCTTGATCACCAAACCATGCTATTTTTCTACTAGTGGTTATATTTTTACCTGCTACATAAAAGGTATCATTCACCCATGGTATATTCTCTAAAAACAGTTTTAGATAAGAGTTTGCCTTCTCATAAGAAATTATGGTACCATAATAGTTTACTGTTCCTTGTTTTGGTAAGTAATTCTTATAATGGTCGTTAAGATGGCTAAAAAGATCCATTTTAGTTTTAAAATGCTATTGGCAAAATTCTATTCTTTATCATATCACTGCTAATTGACTAGGAAATTATTCTCTAATAACCAGTCTTTAGTAACACTGTCAATTTCTTTACCTTCTCTACTCACTTTATAATCTAATTCGGCAATAACTTCATTTCCAAAACTTAAATTATCCAAAACTTCTAATTGTTTTGAAGTAAATAGATCTTTTTTATCATCTCTAATTAATAAAACAGCTTTATCTACACCTCCAAGTAAGCCTTTTGGATCTTTTAATTCACGAATATCATATTTAAAATGTAAGAATTGTGGTTTCCAAAGCGGAACTACAATCCATTCTTTGTTAGCAGCTGCTCTTTCAAAAGTTCCAAAACAATCTTCCTCTGTTCCTGTATGGAATGAATATCCGGCCTCTCCTAATTTGTAATCTTGTATCATTTTAGCAGAAAAACGACTAATTCCAGCTCCTGGGTTTATCCCTTGAATACGTTTAGTCATTTTTTCTACAACTTCAGGTTTCAATAAATCTGACACTTCAGAAATTACCTCTTCTGGAATATAATCTGGAACTCCCCATAACGCATAAGGTTCATAATGTAAACCTAAATCTGTAAGTGGAACCACTTTTTGAACTTCTTCCCTGTATCCTCCATGACTTGAAGGTAACCAAGCAGAAGTCAGCAAATCCGTTTTACCTTCTTTCAAGTTTTGGAAATTCTTCTCATGATGCGCATAAATTCTTTCTACCTCAAATCCCATATCCTGTAATACATTAGACACTAACGATGCGGCAATACGATGAAATGATAAGTCTGTTACGCCAATAATTATTTTAATTTTCATTATTCATCCTTTTTTTAAAAAGGTACTTTTTGTAATTATAAAAAGTACCTTATTTTTATTATCGAAGTAATTGAGTTCTCACCACTAAATAAGGTCCAGTACTTTCATCCTTTCCTTTATTTAATGCGGCTATTCTGTTTAATTGATCTACCGTTGCATAAACATATCCGTTACTAGCAATGTACAAACCATCTGGCCATGATTGACCTTCTGGTAATTTAGCTAACGTTTTAAATCCATCTTTTTTATTAAATACACCTATTTCAGATTTTTCAATATTGGTGATATACACATTTTCATTAGCATCTACTGCAATACCATCACAGAATGATTTTGTACCGAATTTTTCAATATCCTTCTTTAATTGCTCTTCATTATCAAAACTTGCTGCTGATACTCTATAAATCGTTCTACCATTCAATGCTCCAAAATACACGTATTTAAAATTAGGGTCTATTGCAATTGGATTTAATGCAAAACCTCCTTCAACTTCAGGCATCATAGATGGGTGACTTTGTGCCATTCTTTTGGCCGCACCTGTTTCTGTGTCTATTACAATAAAAGCAGGAATTGGAGCACTTTTTAAATCTCCTTGTGTCATATCGGCAATAATTACTCTATTATGTTTTTCGTCAATAATAAAATCCTGTAAAAAACTTGTAGAAACTACAACATCTACAGGTATCGGAATTGTTTTTACCAATTCATTTGTATTTGTATTCCATACAATAAATTGTTTTGTTCCCATATCTAACAACCATAGATTGCCTTTACTATCTGCTCTAATTCCAATGACAGCTTTGAAGACAGCATCATCTCCCGTTGCATAAGTAGCATTTGGATAGGCAGTTCCTGTGTTTTTATCATTACTATTTAACTCAAAAACTTTCGTTTTTGGTGAAACCAATGGATTCATACTCACAAATAATCTCCCATTAGTTGTTAATGCTAAATTTCCTGGTCGAATATCTTGACTAGAAAAAACAATTTCTGCTTCCTTCTGAACCTCTGTTGTTGGTTTTATATTTGTTTGTTCTACTTTTGTTTTTTGTTTCTCTGATTTACATGCGCTAAACAGGCAAAAAACAGCTAGGGTAAATAAAAAATTTTTCATTTTTTTAATTCATAATTAGTTATGTAACAAAAGTAGTTTCGTTAAAACCTCTTTTTTATGTATGTTAAATGGATATTTATGTACATTAAAAGGTTTCTGATAGTAGAAATGATTTTCTTCTCAATTTTATTTATAGATTTACTTTTAAAAAGTATGTAAATGCAAGTTTTAGAAGCAGATAAACCTTTTGAAATACAAGAAATAGAGCTCTCTGAATGGAGTCCAAGACCTGTAAAAAATAACTTCTTCGAATTTGTTCTAGTTAAAAAAGGAACTGGTACACAGTGTATTGATTACAATGATTATCAATATACAGCAGGTAGTATGTTTCTACTTCCTCCTTTGAAATGTCATAAATTTGATATTGAAAGTACTTCTCAATTTGTGTTTATACGATTTACTGATTCCTTTTTTAAAAACATTAGGAAGTCTTCAATTGATAGAAATGAATGGTTTAAAGAGGCTGCTTATATCCTTTCTAATTACAATCAATTACCTGGTGATGTCATTAAAAATGATACTGATAAAAATCACTTAAAAAGTCTAATTTCTATGATTTTACAGGAATCTAGAAATTATGATAAAGCATCTGTTTCATTAATTAAAAGTTTAATGACTAGCATTTTGGAAATTTTAATCCGGAACATTAAAAAAGGACCTATTTTCGAAATTGCTAACAATCATCCTGATGAGAGAATTACTAAAATGTTGATTTATATTAACGAATATATTGATCAACCTCATTATTTAAAAGTTGAAAACCTAGCCGAAACATTTTCCATGTCACCAACTTATGTAAGTGAATTTTTTAAAAAGCAAGTAAAGATTTCTTTGCGAGAGTATATCATTAAAGCTAAACTACGACTTGTTGAAATACGATTGTTAAACTCAGATTATACACTTACTGAAATTGCTGATGATTTAGGCTTTACTGATGTTAGTCACTTATCCAAAACATTTAAACGTTACGTAGGAATTTCTATACGAGATTTTAAGAATAAAGGCGAATATATATTACTTAAACGTGGTACAAATTGTGATTAATTCTACATTTAATCTCAATGAGATTAATATCTAAATTGAATATATCAAGTTAAATTTTATACTTTTTATATTGATTTTGTGTAAAATTTTCTCTTTTAAAATTTACTTATCAACACGAAACCGTTTTCGGATGTTTATATGATATTTTTCTCTTTTTAGAATACTTATTTTTGATAAATCTCAAATAAAAGAGGAGTAATTTTATACATTATTAAAAATAGATCACATTACAGTATACATTATTCCATATATAGTTTTTGTGTTTACAATTATACTATCAAGCTTGTTTTCTTTGGTTTGCAAACCGCACTAACACAACACTCATATCATCTTTTATTTCCTTTTTCTTTTGATAAATATGAATAATTCTAGAAGTCAACTTTATCAAGAGAGGAAGAATTAATTAATCATCCAAATTATTATCATGAAAAACATCAAATTAGTATTGATTACTATTTTTATGTCTCTAGGATTGTTTGCTCAAGAAGTCCACACATCCTATTTATGGCATATGCAACAACCTATTTACTGGCCTGAAATCAGTAAAGCAAATCCTAATCGTTATCAAACCGTTTTCGAATCTTTCAATTTAAAACAATCTGGAGATCCTTTTAATATCTATGATGATGGTAAAAGTCATCCTTTAAATGATCTTCAAGAAATATTTGGGAAATATGATAGAGTAAAAGCCTATCAATATGGACCTAAAAATTCTGTACAAACTTTATTGAGCCTTCCCAATGGTGGTACCCAAGTAAATTATTCGGGGTGTTTAATTGAAAACGTAAATAGTTTAGCTGACGCTGGAGTTTGGGGATATTACAGAGGTTGGCAAAATGAATTTATTCAAGCTAGAGACTGGAAAACCTCAGGAGGGCAACCAAGAATGGACTTAACAGGTTTTACTTTTCATCACGCTTTAGCTCCTTTAATTAGTGAACGTGCATTGCGAATGGAATTGAAAACACATCGAATTATATCTGATCAAACATTTGGTGGTAGCTATTCCAAAGGGTTTTGGCCTGCTGAGTGTTCTTTTTCTGAACGCATTATAAAAGTACTTGTTGAAGAAGGTTTTGAATGGTCTGTAATAGCCAATAGTCATTTAGCTAGAACTTTACAGGATTACCCTATCAACTATGGAACTTCTGGGACCAATATAGATCCGCCAAATGCCGCTGATAAAGTAGCTACTAAAGGCGTAAATTGGTGGAACGGGCAAATTGATGGTCGTGGTGGTACTTTTGCTGCGCCATATACTTATCAAGCTCATAAAGCTCAGTATGTAGATCCTGAAACAGGACAAGCATACAAACTAGATGTAGTGCCAATGGCTGATTTATTAAGTTATCAGAATGGTTTTAGCTCTATGGGAACTGATGAAATTGATAAACATATTACTCCATTTAGTACACAAGAGCACCCTACTATTATTTTATTAGCACATGATGGAGATAATGCCTGGGGAGGCGGAGATAGTTATTATCAAGAATCTGTTCCTGGTTTTGCGAATGAAGCGGCTTCTAAAGGTTATAGTCCTACTACCATTCAACAATTTTTAAACTCCTACCCTGTTCCTGGAAATGATATTGTAAAAGTAGAAGATGGTTCTTGGGTAAATGCAGCTAATGATTGGGGACATCCACAATTCATTAATTGGTTATGGCCATTATATGATGCTAGTAATTACCGATTCAATCCTAATGGATGGACCGAAGATGCGAGAAATTGGGCAGTAATTACAGCTGCTGAAAACTATGTGATTACTGCAGAAGATCTTGATGGCAATGTAAATCCAGCACAAGTGATTAATCCTACAGGAAGTGCTTCTAGCGCAGAAAAGGCTTGGCATTTCTTTTTACCATCATTAACAAGTGGGTATATGTACTATGGGAAAGCCATAGACATGGAAGTGAAACAAACGGTAGCTGATAATATTGCTATTGATCATGCATTGAATGTAATAAACGGTAGATTAGAGGAAGATACTACGCCTCCTTCTGTATTTATACCTCAACGATTTCCTTATAATCCTGGCGGAAAGGGTTTTGGACCTATTTACGGATATAAGGAAGTACAAAATTCTTCTGATTTTCATGTATGGACGTTTGCTCACGATATCAGTGGTTTAGCTTCTATTGAATTGAAATATAGAACAGATGATGACGGAAAAAATCCTATATCCGATACTGCAAATGAAACCTATAGTGGTGGACAAGGTGTAGGTGCTTGGATTTCAAAATCTATGAGTCGAAAAGCATTTCCTAAAGGGAATATTACTAATGATCCTGAAATTGATTTATTTATAGTACCTACTGATATTGCTGATTTATGTTACGCTGAAATCAAAGGATTATCAAATGTGCTGGTAGATTATTACGTAGAAGCAACTGATACTAAAGGAAATGTATTTAAAACTCCTATTCAACACGTTTTTGTTGGGGAATTTAATAGTAGTGATGAAGTTACCTTATCTATTACTCCTGAATCTGGAAATAATTTGGATACTATTGAAATTAGCATGGAAGCTGAAACTACTGCGGAAAATGCAACGGTTGCTATTTATTATACTTTAGATGGTTCTGAACCTGATACTACAAGTAATTTATACAATGGTGTTTTTGATTTAGGAAATAGCGAAAGCGAAGCTATTACTGTAAAAGCAATTGCGTATGATACTAATGATAATGCTTCTGAAGTTATTACCAGAAATTACACCTTTGGAGAGCTTGATGCTTTTGATATTCATTTTAAAAACACCTCTAATTGGAGTAATGTGTATGTGTATTTGTATGATAAAAATAACGACAGTGCTTTACCTGGATGGAGTTGGCCAGGTGAATTAATGACTAACGAACAAAATTCTCCATGGTTTGTAACTTCTGTTGAAGAGGCTGTAGAAGTAGGCATTGTTTTTACTAATGGCGCAGGTGAGCAATCAGATGATACTTTTAGAACTTCTGAGGGTTGGTATGTATTATCGGAAAATACATGGTATGATAACTGCCCTTCTGATTGTCCAGGAATTTTAGATACTCCCATATTAACTGTTGATACGAGTGGTGGAACATATGAAGGAAGTGTATCTATAACATTAACAGCGACTAATAATGGTGTTATTTATTATACTACTGATGGCTCTACTCCTACTGCTTCAAGTGCATCATACACTGGTAATCTTACATTTACAGCAACTACTACGTTAAAAGCTATTGCTATTAATAGTACTGGTACTTCTAATCTTATTGAAGAAGTTTATGAAATAACTCCTGTTATTGATTCTGATTATACTGTTCATTTCCGAAATACAAATCAGTGGAATGAAGTTTACATTTATGTATTTAATAGAGATACAAATACTCCTGTAGATGGTTGGAATTGGCCAGGAAAACCAATGTCTAGGGAACAAGCTTCTGAATGGTATGCCTTCAATATAAAAGAAAGTGGAAACTTAGGTATTGTTTTCAATGATAACAATAATGGAGCGCAAACAGATGACTTAACAAGAAATAGTACAGGTTGGTATGATTTATCTACTAATCAATGGTATGATAGCTGCCCAGCTGCTTGTCCTGGAGATGATAATCCTGATGACACTGAAAATCTTGTTATTCATTTTAATAATAGCAATGCCAATTGGAACAACGTAACTTTATATTTCTGGAATACTTCACCTGGGGTAATGACTACATCATGGCCTGGTGTAGCTATGACTGATGATGATGGAGATGGTTGGTTTGATTATACTTTACCTAGCGTGTCTTGTGCTAATGTTATTTTCAGTAATAATGGAAGTGATCAAACAGCTGATTTACAAATTTGTGGTGAAGGATGGTATGATGGTGCTTGGATTTCTAATCCTCAAGCTTTATCAGCTAAATCTTCAACTACAACAATAAAAAAGCAAGAACAAATATCTTCTGCTTATCCAAACCCATTTATCAATGCTGTTAATTTTTATATTGGTGGTACTGATAAAACTATGAATGTTACGGTTTACGATACTAAAGGTGCATTGCATTATTCTGATAGAGTAACGATTACTAACGGTACTATTTCTATACCTCTTGATGTAGCTACAGGTATTTATTTTGTTCGTTTTAGAAATAAATCTGTTAACAAAGTGGTAAAAATAGTGAAGTAACTTCATGTTGAATTAAATAACCCGTTGTACATTTAGTAATTTAAACGGTCCTAAATTGTCAGTTCGAGTGCTTTTGAGATTAGGTAATTAGCAATATATCGAGAACTATTTCGAAGTTAAAATTCTTATTCTCGATACAATTTTTCTTCATTTCATTCTAAAAAATCACTCGAATTGACAGAATTTTGTTCCAAATACACAACGGATTAAATAGCTTTTTTATATAAATAAACCTCCTTAGAAAATCTAACTAAAGAGGTTTTTGATAATATGGATGTACAGTATTTTGTATGCTATTTTTTAACTAAAACTTATTTCTAATGCACTAATAGCTTACCTGAAAAAGTGTTTCCATTGAACATTAATTTGTAAACGTATAGACCACTAGAAGCTCTAACGCCAGTATTCGTAGTTAAATCCCATGTTATATTATAATCTCCAGGCTGTTGAGCGGTATCTCTTAAAATGGTTTTAACTTCTTTTCCATTTACATCAACTATAGTTAAAGACACTTGTGTACTCTTAAATAACTTATAAGTAACACTTACTTGAGTATCGGATGGAATAGGAAAACTTTTCACACTGCTTCCAGTAATCGATTCCAAATCAATCGGTAAAGTTTCATCAAACTCAGAAACATATACTTCTCCTGCATCAGTTGCCAAATCATCATTTAATCTTGATGAAATTACAATATGGCCTTGAGCAAGTGCAACGTCTGATCCAAAATGATTATCTTCTTTACTCGTAGGTTCTTTTAGTACTTTAGATTCTAGCCATGTTCCACCTTCTTTCTTAAATACATACGCCTTCCCTGCATGTGAATTGTTTTCTGTTTTACTCCTAGGAGCTCCAACTAATAGAACATCTTGATATAATTTTAAACTTATTCCAAAATAATCGTTAAGTTCACCCTCAGCAGCTTCTATTTTTTGTGTAAACTCATATGCTTTAGAAGTATTGTTATAATTGTATCCATATACAATTCCTGAGTTTTTTTCATTTCCGTCTCCTAGCATGGCTCCAATAACTAGGTTACTATCATGAAGGTCTACGGATGTACCAAACAAATCACTTATTCCACCAGATTGTGGTTTAAAAGTTTGGTCTACATTCCATTTATTTTCTTCATTAAGCGTGTATAAATAAGCTGTTCCGCAGTTTTCATAATGGCCATCAACATAAGGAGCTCCAACCAAAATTTTATTATTACTACTAATTGCTACATCATACCCAAACTTATCATTCTTACTTTGTGTAGCTGTTGCCAATGTACTCACTTCTACATTACTTTCTTTAGTATAATCTTTATACACAAAAACTTCCCCTGATTCCGCATTCACGCCATTAGCATTAATAGCACCTACTACTAAATAATCTTCATTCATGGCCAAACTATATCCATACCATTGATTTGGCACTTGCGTTTCTGGATAAAATATTTTGTCTAAATCCCATGTAACTCCTGAATTTTTATATAAGTAAACAGCTCCTGTAAAAGGCCCATATTTAAAAGATCCAATAGCACTTACTGCTAAATAATCACCATAAATTGCTATGGTATATCCAAAATTTTCGAATACACTAGGATTAGGACTTTTAATATCTTGAAAACGCTGCCATCTTTCGTTTAACTTTTGATAAATATGTATCGCCCCTGCATCCTCTAAATCTGAATTTTTAGTGTTAGGAGAACCTACAACAATAAAACTATTACTGGTTTCAACATTCCATCCATAATGCTCATTTTCAATGGCGTCATCGCGTTCTATTCCAGATAGATTCTGCGCGTTTAATATAAACGAACAGAAAAATAACAAACTTGTAAAAATTATTCTCATCTACTTAATTTCATTTAAATTAAACTCAAGATTTATGGTGTCTCCTTGATAAATAAAAGTTTTAGATTTGGTTTCACCTTTTACTAATTCAAAACCGAATGGCACTACCAATCCAATGGTATACTCTTTCCCTATTTCTAAATTGTGAAAATGAAATTCTCCATCTTCATCTGATACAATTGATTTTTCAAAAGTATCATCTTCAGATAGACATGCAGTGGTATACATTCCATCTTTATTTTCATCTATATAGAGTAAAAACCCTTCATGAACACCATCTTCATCGTTATGATTCAATACATTTACCACTCCATCAACATGAGATTCATGTATAATCGCTTCTGTAATTTCTGAATATACTGGTACTCCATCTCCATCATCTATCACAAAATAGAAATGTAGTTCTTGTTCATCAATTACTTCTTGAGCAGAAAATTCTAATGTTACTGCTCCAAAACCATCTTCATCAACTTCTCCAAAACCTACAGTTCCTATTTGATATCCATTATAATTATCTTGATCATTCCAATACACACTTATTTTTGCATTTTCAGGATTGTGCGCCCAATACGTCATATCAATAGTATAAATACCTTGACTATTCTCTTCTACTTCTATTGTTCCGGAGTGGTTTGGTATATTATATTGATGTTTTAAATCTATTGACTGCACATTATTTGATTTTTTATACGCAATCATTAAATCATAATGACCAGGGACTAATAATGAAACATTATAATCTTCTTCCTCTTCTTCAGGTTGATGATTAATTACATCCACAATAATTTTGTCTGTATTTTCATATTTTGTTTTTTCTTTTCCTACGGTTATCTCTGGTAACTCTTCCTCTCCCATATCTTTAACTGTCACTTCATGAACATCATAAAATCCTTCAGGACCTATTACAGAGACATATACTTCGTCTACTTTTTTATCAAAATCAGCTTCAAACAGCATAGAAGTTGCGTTGCGTTCTAATAAATCAAAACTATAGACTTTTTGTTCCCATTCTGAATTAATGAACTTTGACTGTACTTTCTTTTCTGTTTTAACTAAAAATTGATTTCCAGGAGGAGCTTTAGATGTTAAGAAATCATTGATTTTATCCTTTAAATTATTCACTCCTTTATTTCCCATTAAATCCACCTTCTTTTTACCAAAATTATATTTGGCACCAGCATTTCTTTTTTTCCCTTTTAAGTTCCTGTAAGATACCCAAGCGCCCGCGAAACTAGAATTCATATCATTGGGATTGTACAATAACGCTCCTGATGCTTTTCCTATTTTTTTACCTCCAATGATTGGTATTTTTTTAGGAACAAAGAACTTCACATCCATTTTAGCACCCAATGATCCATTCTGAGCCAATTTAGATGCTAATTTAAAATCTACTAAAGGATCACTTGGTATTTTCATTGATGCATTAATTGAGTAATAATTTCCCCAATTTAAGTCCATTACAATGCTTCCTTTACCTAACTGAGATTTCCAATCGTTATTCCCTGCTCGATACGCACCTAATAACAAATCTGCCGAAAGAACAGCAAAATCTTTGGTTACATATACTGTATTTCTATTGTATAAAAAAGCTGCATCTCTACCTCCTATACTTGCAGGTCCTCCAAATACAAAAGCTACTGTACCTTGAAAATAAATTCCACTAGTAGTTCTATTATTTCCTAAAGGATCTTTTAGTGTTACTCTAGTATTAGGCTTAGCTAAGTTATTCATAGAACCATCCATGTACACAATATAAATTCCAGTATTTCCTACTGGAATTGCGGTATCAAAAGAATTTGCTTCAAAAGAAATTTTAATGTTATCTAACTTTGCAGGGTTATTTTTAAACTCTAAATCAGCACCAACTTCATATCCTGGAGGAAATGATACCATAGCTGCCGCTTGTTGAATTGTTCCATTAGCAAAACCAACTTTTAACCCTTGTAAGCTTACCGCTCCTAAAGGGATCTGCTGTAACTCTATAACAAAATCATTTATTTTAAAACTGTTTTTCTTTCCTGAAACATCAATTTCTAAGCCTTTACCACCGTCGTTACCCAAATCTACAGAAGCAGACCATAGTTGACCTACAGTAACTTTACCTGTAAAATAGTATTTACTATCACTGTACTCAACATTTACATCATCTGCTTTAACTTCTAACCCTCCCATATTAAAATCGGAGTTTATAGTTGCATTAAAACTTTTTAAATTTCCATTTCTTACTACAATTCCCGGAGCTGTTTCATCTCCAATAGAAGCATTTAAGGTTTGATTAGAAATGGCTAACTTCATTTCTCCAAATAATCCGAATTCTTTGGTGTTTTTATCCCATTGCACTCCTAATGGATTTGGATTAATTGTTAATGCATTTAAGGTGAACTCTTTAGTTACGGATAAATTAATACTCTGTAAATTTCCATTTTTAACTACAGTACCAGGTCGATCTATAGTTCCCATTCCGAACTCTATAGATTCAGAACCTACCGTAAAAGTTCCGCTACCGTACATGGAAAACTGATTTCCAGAAAAATCATATGCAAAAGATAAATCGTTAGGAGAGAATTTCATGCTTGAAATTTTAAAGTCAGCTGTAATCCCTAATCCTATCTTTTGTAAATTTCCATTTTTAACTTCTACTCCCGGATTATCTTCATCTCCAAAAGAAAATTTTACAGTTTCTGATGCTAACGTGGTAGAAGCTCCACCATACATCATAAATGTATCGGTAGCTTTATCCCAACCAAAAGTTAGTGCATCTGGTGCAAACGTTAAGGCTTTCAAATCAAACTCACCAGTAATGCCTGCTAAGATTTTTTCTAGATTCCCATTTTTAATTTCTATACCTGGATTGTCTTGATCTCCTAATGCTAAATCAACCTCTTCTGAGGCAACTTCTACTGAAGCTCCTCCATACATCATAAATGTATCAGTGGCTTTGTCCCATCCAAAACTTAAGGCATCTGGAGTGAATGTCAACGCTTTTAAATCAAATTCACCAGTAATACCTGCTAAGATTTTTTCTAGATTTCCATTCTTGATTTCTATTCCTGGATTATCTTGATCTCCTAATGCCAAATCAACCTCTTCTGAGGCAACTTCTACTGAAGCTCCTCCATACATCATAAATGTATCCGTGGCTTTATCCCATCCAAAGCTTAAAGCATCTGGCGTAAATGTCAACGCTTTTAAATCAAACTCACCTGTAATGCCTGCTAAGATTTTTTCTAGATTCCCGTTCTTGATTTCGATTCCTGGATTGTCTTGATCCCCTAGTACTAAGTCAACATTTTCTGAGGCAACTTCTACTGAAGCTCCTCCATACATCATGAATCTATCAGTGGCTTTGTCCCAGCCAAAGCTTAAAGCATCTGGGGTGAATGTCAACGCTTTCAAATCAAACTCACCAGTAATGCCTGCTAAGATTTTTTCTAGATTTCCATTCTTGATTTCTATTCCTGGATTATCTTGATCTCCTAGTGCTAAGTCAACATTTTCTGAGGCAACTTCTACTGAAGCTCCTCCATACATCATGAATGTATCGGTGGCTTTGTCCCAGCCAAAACTTAATGCATCTGGCGTAAATGTCAACGCTTTTAAATCAAATTCTCCGGTAATACCTGCTAGAATTTTTTCTAGATTTCCGTTCTTGATTTCTATTCCTGGATTATCTGCATCACCTAAAGTTAAGTCTACTTCTTCTGAGGTAACTTCTACTGACGCTCCTCCATACATCATAAATGTATCCGTGGCTTTATCCCAACCAAAACTTAATACATCTGGAGTGAATGTTAACGCTTTCAAATCAAACTCTCCAGTAATTCCTGCTAAGATTTTTTCTAGATTTCCATTCTTGATTTCTATTCCTGGATTATCTGCATCACCTAATGCTAAATCAACCTCTTCTGAGGCAACTTCTACTGATGCTCCTCCGTATATCATGAATGTATCCGTGACTTTATCCCAGCCAAAACTTAATGCACCTGGAGTGAATGTCAATGCTTTCAAATCAAACTCTCCTGTTATGCCTGCTAAGATTTTTTCTAGATTCCCATTTTTAATTTCTATTCCTGGATTATCTTGATCTCCTAGTGCTAAGCTAACATTTTCTGAGGCAACTTCTACTGAAGCTCCTCCGTACATCATAAATGTATCCGTGGCTTTATCCCAACCAAAACTTAATACATCTGGAGTGAATGTTAACGCTTTCAAATCAAACTCTCCAGTAATTCCTGCTAATATTTTTTCTAGATTCCCGTTCTTGATTTCTATTCCTGGATCAGTTGTGGTTCCCAAACTAATATCAATCTGTTCTGATTGAAATGCTATAAATGTAGATCCGAAAAGTTTATATAAATCATTTCCAAAATCATATTCAAAGCCTAAACCTGATGCTCCAAATTTAATTCCACTAACTGTAAAGTCTTTTGAAACTCCAAAGTTAATTTTAACTAAATTACCATTGTTTACTTCTATTCCAGGATTATCTGCATCTCCTAATGTTGTTTCAATATCATTTCCATTAAAAGACACGGTACTATCACCATAGATTTTAAAGATATTATCGATATTACCTAATGTAAAAGTTAATCCATTTGGAGTAATTGAAAGTCCTTTTAAACTGAAAGTTTTTGTTAACGTAAGATTCGCTTTATCTACTTTACTTGCCGTAATACTAATTCCAGAACTACTAGAGTCTCCTAATGAAATTGGAACTTCATCACCTGCTATTGTTACTTTTCCTGTACCATAAATGGTAAATTCATCTTTAGTAGCATCGTAATCCAATTTCATATCTGTAGATGTAAAATCTAAACCATAAAGTGAAAAAGGATCTTTAATTTCTTTACTTGCAACACCTGTATCAAAAATGATTCCCACAAAACCATCTACAGAAGTGATTTGCGCGATTATTATGTTACATGCAAGAAAGAAGATAAGACATAGAAACTTCTTATTTTCTATCATTTTGATTGGGGTATAGTTTAAAAATACAAATTACTGCATTAATATTGTATAACACAAACCTATAAAACACTAAAAAAACAAGGGATTGAGATTTAAATCAACAGAAAACATTACAATTAACTAGCTACTGTACTCCAATTATTCGTGCTTATTTTAATGATTTAACTCGTTGTACATTTAGGAACTTAAACAATCTTAAATTATTAATTCGAGTACTCTTTTGATATACGAAAAAGTGTGTCGAGCACTATTTTGAAGTTAAAATTCTTATTCTCGATAGCTCTGCTGAACTTGATTCAGTACAATTTTTCTTCATTTCATTTGAAAAAATCACTATCATTGATCTCTTTTTTTAAAACACTAAATAATAAACACTTACACCAACACACAAATAACCTATATTTCCTCTCCTTTTCCTTGATGCAACCTTTCGACTGCACTCAAGACAGGCTTCACAAAAATCAAGACTAGAATGATAAGAATTTAAAAATACTACGGCATCTACAGCCACAGATGAAAAGAACTCGCTAAAGCTCAAACAGCTTTTCATCTTTCAGCCAACCCTGCTACCTTGATTTTTAAAAATTCTTATCAATAGGTCGTTTTCTTGGTAAAATGTCATTACAGTCTTTTCACAAAACTTTTATCGTGGGTCTCGAATTGACATAGTTTGACTCCAAATGTACCACAGGTTAATTTACTTACTCAAAACTTATTATGCATTTTTAGATAAAATAATAATTGAATTCAGGTTAATAATACTTTGGAACCCGACGTATTCTTTCTTTTAGATCCATATCGAAGAGAAGCATGATCTCATGTGATCCATTACTATTTAAAATTCCTCCAGTAGAAAAATCATAGGAATATCCAACTCTAAAATTCTTATTTAAATTTAAGGCTGCAATCACAGCAATAGATTCATTAATTCTATATGAAGCTCCTAGCTCAAAAATTTCATCTATAAAAGCTGTACTAGATATGTCTGTTGCAAAAGGGACAGAAGACGAATATCTTAACATTACTGCTGGTTTTATTTTTAACGATTCACTGACTTCAAAAACATAACCTCCCCCTAAAAATACGGTTCCATTTCTTGCCACTTCTCTAGTGGTATCTAGTGTAGACTCTACATCAAAAAAGTTTGTACTTAACACATTAGGTACTGATAAACTCACATAAAATTCTTCTTGCGAAAAGAATAAACCAAAACCCAAATTTGCATATGTTTTATTGGTTAGATTGGTATTAAAATTCTCATTAGAAGTAAATCTCAATAACGCTTGATTTAAATTTTGAAGAGAAGCTCCAAACTTTAACCCAAAAGATAAAACTCCTTCATTATACACATTCAGTTTATAAGCTAAATCACCATAAAGATGTGTTTCCTTCACTGGTCCCACTTCTGTATAAATAGCTGAAAAACCTGCTCCAAAATTTCTACTTTGTCCCAATGACGAGTGAATTCCTAAGGTTCCTGTTTTAGGCGCTCCTTCTACTCCAATCCATTGTGTTCTTCCTAAAACATTAATACTTAATGCATCTTTCACACCAGCATAAGCTGGATTTATAATGTTCATGTTATAAGTATACTGCGTAAACTGTGGATACTGCTGTGCAAATAAACTCCATTGTAATAATATACTTATGATAATGGTATAACGAATGGATACTTTCATCCTTTGTATTCTCTTTTTTTCAAACATCTTCATCTTTATTTTAGCTATTTATTGACGATTCAAAAACACCCAGGTTGTCTTTGGTTTCTTTACTCCATTGTTATAGTTTAGAGAAAAATAATACGTTCCTGTAGGTAGCTTTTCTCCTTTAAAAGTTCCGTCCCACCACAATGGGATATCCAATGGATTTCCGTTATGTCTATAGGAGTACAATTCAGATCCATTTCTATCAAAAAACTGAATTTCAAAATTTGGATATGATTTTTCTAAATCTTTAATTTCAAATACATCATTTGTTCCATCACCATTAGGTGTAAATACATTTGGAAGTTCAACTATTGAGTTACTTATTCCTGTTATTTCGAAGCTTGCTGATATAAATGTGATGTCATAATTTGTATTTTCTAAATCACCTTGAAAAATTTCATAAATACCTACTTCTTCACCTATTTCTCTTTCTAAGCTCCCTATTAAAGCATCACCAGTTTCTAAACTTCCTGCAGTAATCGTATACGTTAATACTGGATCTGCTGAACCATATGCTTTACTCTTTGCGTCTGCAGTGATCGTAATTGGCTTTGCTGTAATACTTAAATCTGCAGGAACATATGTAATCGTATAATTTGAATTCGATAAATTACTGTTGATTGTATACATCCCCACATCTTCACCTACTATTCTTGTTAACCCACCAGTTAACACATCTCCAGTTTCTAAACTTCCTGAAGTAATCGTGTACGTTAAAACGGGATCTGTTGAACCATATACTTTACTCTTTGCGTCCGCAGTGATCGTAATTGGTTTTGCTGTAATACTTAAATCTGCTGGAACATACGTAATCGTATAATTTGAATTCGATAAATTACTATTAATTGCATAGGTACCCACATCTTCACCTGTTATTCTTACTAATCCACCAGTTAACACATCTCCAGTTTCTAAACTTCCTAAAGTAATCGTGTATGTTAAAACGGGATCCGCTGAACCATATACTTTACTCTTTGCATCTGCTGTAATGGTAATTGGTTTTGCTGTAATACTTAAATCTGCTGGAACATACGTAATAGTATAATTTGGATTCGATAAGTTACTATTAATTGTATAATTACCAATATCTTCACCTGCTATTCTTGTCAATCCCCCAGCTAATACATCTCCAGTTTCTAGACTCCCTGGCGTTATGGTATAAGTTAATATTGGATCTACCGAACCATATGCTTTACTCTTTGCATCTGCTGTAATGGTAATTGGTTTTGCTGTAATACTTAAATCTGCAGAAACATAAGTAATGGTATAATTTGAATTCGATAAATTACTGTTGATTGTATAATTACCAATATCTTCACCTGCTATTCTTGTTAATCCCCCAGTTAATACATCTCCAGTTTCTAAACTTCCTGAAGTAACTGCATACATTAATATAGGATCTGCTGAACCGTACACTTTACTCTTCGCATCTGCAGTGATCGTAATTGGTTTTGCTGTAATACTTAAATCTGCTGGAACATATGTAATCGTATAATTTGGATTCGATAAATTACTATTGATTGTATAATTACCAATATCTTCACCTGCTATTCTTGTTAATCCACCCGTCAATACATCTCCGGTTTCTAAACTTCCTGAAGTAACTGCATACGTTAATATAAGATCTGCTGAACCGTACACTTTACTCTTCGCATCTGCAGTGATCGTAATTGGTTTTGCTGTAATACTTAAATCTGCTGGAACATACGTAATGGTATAATTTGGATTTGATAAATTACTATTGATTGTATACATACCCACATCTTCACCCGCTACTCTTGTTAATCCTCCTGTTAACACATCTCCAGTTTCTAAACTTCCTGAAGTTATGGTATAAGTTAATATTGGATCTACTGAACCGTATACTTTACTCTTTACATCTGCTGTAATCGTAATTGGTTTTGCTGTAATGTTTAAATCTGCAGGAACATAAGTTATCGTATAATTTGGATTTGATAAATTACTATTGATTAAATAATTACCTACATCTTCACCCGCTACTCTTGTTAATCCTCCAGTTAACACATCTCCAGTTTCTAGACTTCCTGAAGTAATCGTATATGTTAATACTGGATCTGCTGAACCGTATACTTTACTTTTAGCATCCGCAGTTATTGTAATTGGTTTTGCTGTAATGTTTAAATCTGCAGGAATATATGTAATCGTGTAATTTGAATTCGATAAATTACTATTGATTGTATAATTACCTACATCTTCACCCGCTACTCTTGTTAATCCTCCAGTTAACACATCCCCAGTTTCTAGACTTCCTGAAGTAATCGTATATGTTAATACTGGATCTACTGAACCGTATACTTTACTTTTAGCATCCGCAGTTATTGTAATTGGTTTTGCTGTAATGTTTAAATCTGCAGGAATATACGTAATCGTGTAATTTGAATTCGATAAATTACTATTGATTGTATAATTACCTACGTCTTCACCAACTACTCTAGTCAATCCCCCAGTTAACACATCTCCTGGATCTAAACTTCCTGAAGTAATAGTATACGTTAAAACTGGATCTGCTGAACCGTATACTTTACTTTTAGCATCCGCAGTTATTGTAATTGGTTTTGTGGTTGTAGTTTTAGTTAGTGTTAATTTAAAATTTACTTCTGAAACACCACATGTTCCAGTATCATAAGCATATAGTATTATTGGATAGGTAGGAAAATCTGCATAATTAATGATATCTCCACCCATATAAGAAGTTCCTAATCCTCCAGGTTGTGTGTAATACTTTTCAGCACCTGATAAATTTTTTCCTGTAATTGTAGGAAAAGTAAACATATCAGGTTGATTGACATCTGCAATATTATCTACCACTGGACTTGCTTCTTTTCCTCCATCAGTAATCATCCACATATTAGTAGTGATTATATTGTTTCGTTCAGTTTCAGCTGTACAATAGGTGCTATTTCCTCCGTCAAAATTTATATTCGGTTTTAAAATTTGTGCGTTCCATCCTTTTAGTAATGCATCATAATTCGTTGTAGATAATTTAATATCTTTAAACATAGAAGTCATATTGGTAACAGCAGTCACATTCCATCCTCCTAGATTCTGATCAAAAGCTATTGCACCATTAAACATAGATCCCATATTGGTAACCTTACTAGTGTTCCAACCACTGATATCACTATTAAATAACTTAGTAAAACCAAACATACCAGCCATTGTAGTAACATTTTCAGTATTCCAGCCACTGATATCTGTATTAAAAGCAGATGCACTATCAAACATGAGTGACATATTAGTTACACTACTAGTGTTCCAATTACTAAGATCTCCATTAAACTTCTTAGCTCCCCGAAACATAACAGTCATATTTTCTACACTACTTGTGTCCCATCCTCCTACTTTTCCTAAATCTTGATTAAATTCAGAAGCGCCTTCAAACATCCACATCATATTTTTTACGCTACTGGTATCCCAATCGCTAATGTCTCTATTAAACACTTTAGCTTTTGCAAACATTTGACTCATATTTGTTATGAGACTTGTATTCCATTCACTCAAGTCTCCATTAAATTTTGTAGCTCCTCGGAACATAAAACTCATATCTGTAACCTTACTAGTATCCCAACCTCCTACTTTTCCTAAATCTTGATTAAATTCAGAGGCACTAGCAAACATTCCTGACATTTCAGTTACAGCTGCAACGTTCCAATTACTAATATCCCTATTAAAAGACTTTGCAACACTGAACATATAGCTCATTCTAGTTACTTTACTGGTGTCCCAACCACTGATATCTGCATTAAAATTTTCAGCAGAAGTAAATGCAAAACGCATGTCTTCAACATTAGTGGTAATCCAACCACTTAGATCTCCATTAAACGCTGTGGCATTACTAAACATACGGACCATGCTCGTTACTTTAGTTAAATCAGGTACATCAATGCTTGTATTTGTTATTGTTACATTAGAACAACCATAAAATGCACTATCCATAGAAGTCCATTCTTGATTTCCCCATTGTTCAATGGTTACTATTTTGTCTTTATCTCCATTATTGTTAAAGTAAATTCTTGGAAAATCCCCTGATATAGAAACCGTATATGTATTGGGAGATGTATAGGTATGTGTAGCATTTCCTGTTTCAACAGTTGGAGTACTTCCATCTCCCCAATCTACTGTATAATTATACATTTCTCCTGCGAATGTTGGTATGGTTATCGATTCATTAGGTGTAGTGGTTTGCCATGTGGCTATAAATGGAGCGGATGTTGAGCTACAATCTAATCCTCCATCTGTAATTGTCCAACTATCACTAATCTCCATATTAGATCTTTCAGTGGTTGCCGTACAATAGGTACTATTCCCTCCTGAGAATTTAACATTGGGTTGTAAAACTTGTGCATTCCAACCTTTCAATAATGCATCGTAATTTGCTGTAGATAGTTTAGCTCTATGAAACATTAAGAACATATTTACCACTTTACTGACATCCCAACTACTGATATCTTGATCAAAAGCTATTGCATTTTCAAACATTTGATTCAAAAAAGTTGTATTTCCTAATGTTCTCCATTTACCAATATCTTGATTAAATTTAACCGCATCTTTAAACATGAAACTTAATTCAGTAGCGTTTTCTAATTTCCAATTTCCAATGTCTTTGTTAAACTCAATAGCTCCATTAAACATCTGTGAAAATGAGTTCACATTTCGTACATCCCAGCCTCCAATATCTTGATTGAAAGCTGATGCTCTACTGAACATAGCTCCCATATTCTTTACATTACCAACAGCCCAACCACTGATATCTTGATTAAATATTGTAGCTCCATTAAACATATTATTCATATCAGTAACTTGTTTAACGTCCCAATTACTAATATTTCCATTAAATGCTTTAGCGCCTTGAAACATTTTACTCATGTTAGTAACACTACTTGTATTCCAGCTACCTGTACTAGCATCAAAATTGATGTTCTGATTAAAATTTTCAGCTTCTGCAAACATAGAGGTCATACTTTTCACCTTACTAGTATCCCAACCACTGATATCCTGATTAAATTCTGTAGCTCGATTAAACATGTTAGACATTCTTTCTACATTACTAGTATCCCAGCCTCCAATATCCTGATTAAAGACTATGGCATCAGTAAACATGAGCGTCATTGTAGTTACTTTGCTCACGTCCCAACCGCCAATATCTTGATTAAACTTCTTAGCCTGCCTGAACATACCTCTCATGTTTTCTACACTACCTGTGTTCCAACCGCTGATATCTCCATTAAATTCATCAGTTCCAAAAAACATGTTGTACATATTTTTTACTTTACTGGTATTCCAGCCTTTTCCTGTAGTAGCATTAAATCCTATGTCTTGATTAAATTTTTCGGCACGTGAAAACATGTGACTCATGTCTTCAACATTACTCACATCCCAATTGCTGATATCTTGATTAAAATTATTTGGCATTGCAGCAAAAGGTCCCTTTTCAAACATTCTACTCATGTCTCTTACACTACTGGTATTCCAACCACCAATGTCTTGGTTAAAAGCTGTAGCATTATGAAACATTTGACTCATACTTTCTACCTTATTGGTGCTCCAGCCTTTTCCTGTACTAACCTTAAAACCAATATCTTGGTTAAATTTGACCGCTCCACTGAACATAGCAGTCATACTTTGAACATTGCGAACATCCCAACCACTGATATCCTGATTAAAGTTTTCAGCACGTAAAAACATATTCAACATGGATCGAACACTGCCAACGTCCCAAGCACTAAGATCTCCATTAAATACAATAGCATCAACGAACATAGAAGTCATATTTGTTACATTACCAGTCTTCCAACCTTCTATATGCGCTCCTGTAAAAGAACTCGTTTGATAAAACATACTAGACATATCTGTAACATTAGTCAAGTCAGGATCATCGATGCCTGTATTTGTGATATTTAAATTAGAACAGCCGTAGAAAGCATTTTCCATCGAAGTCCAAACTTGATCTCCCCATTGTTCAATAGTTAATATTTTGTCTTTATCTCCTGAATTATTAAAATAAATTCTTGGGAAATTCCCTGATATAGAAACCGTATAGGTATTTGCTACGGCATAGGTATGTATTGCATCACCCGTTTCGTTAGTAACTCCCGTTCCATCTCCCCAATCTACTGTATAATTATAAGTTTCTCCAGGAAATGTTGGTATAGTTATAGTCTCATTAGCAACTGTTGTTTCCCAAGTAGTAATAAATGGTGATTGTCCATATATTATATATTGAAAAAACAATACTATTATCAACACTCTTTTGTTCATCTTTTTCGATTTGGTTTAATGAACAAAATTAGGTTTCAAAACAAAATACAACATCCCTGAATTCAGGGGTTTTGATATACTATGTATCTGATATTATGCTATATATTTTAAAATCTCTTATAATCTAATTCCTATGATTTTCTAAAAACGTTAACATTTCTTTCACTGCTATCAAGTTTCTTATTGTTTAATTTTGATAGAAATAGATCAAACAATGAAAAAACTAATACTAACATTACTAATTGGATTATTGTGTGTATCCATTCATGCAAATGATTCATTAACGAAAGACTTTGTTACTGGAAATCCGGAGATTGGTTCCATTAATGCCATGACTTTTGGTCCAGAGGGAATATTATTTTTAGGTGATAGTAAAAACTCTCAAATCGTTGCTGTTGATATGAGTTCAGCTAAAAAAGCGACGAATGAAAAACTCTATTTAAAAGATATTGAATCACTTTTAGGGGAACTTTTAGGTGCAGATAGTGATCAGGTGCAGATTATAGATATGGTTGTAAATCCTGCAAACCAAAATATTTATATCGGTGCTCAACACAGTTCAGGAAAGTCTTTTCTATTTTTAGTGAACAACAATACTCTAGAGAATATTCCATTAAATGCTGTTTCTTTTTCTAAAACAGCAGTTACTAATGTGGTAAAACCAGATGCAAAAGATAGAAGAGGTAGATCTTTGCGTAAATTAGCTATCACAGATATTCAATTTGCTAATGGACGAATTATGGTTTCTGGTTTAAATAATGCTGAATTTGCGTCAACTTTTAGAGCAATTTCTTTCCCTTTTACCAATACACAAAAGGATAGCTCGTTAGAAATTTATCATGCTGCACACGGAAAATATGAAACTCATGCTCCAATTAAAACATTTATGACTACCAATATTAATAATGAGCCTCATATTATTGCTAGTTATACATGTACACCTTTAGTTGTTTTTCCTATGAAAGATTTAACTCCTGGTGAGCACACCAAAGGCAGAACTGTTGCTGAATTGGGAAATTGGAATACGCCTTTAGATATTATTGAAATGACTAGAGATGGTAAACGTTATATTTTAATGGCAAATTCTAACAGAGCTTTAATGAAATTCAAAGTTTCAGATATAGAATCTTTTAGTAGTACTCTAACCACTAGAGTAAAAGAACGTGCCGGAACAGATGGGGTACATTTTATTAATTTACCATTCGTTAATGTGCAACAATTAGATAAGCTTAACGATACCGAGTTTGTATTTATACAACGCGAGGCTAATGGTAAATTGGTATTAAAAACAAGTTCTAATCGTTGGTTGTAATCATTTTTTAATTTATACAGCAATTGATACGATTAACAATTATAGTATTATTGATAACTTTGGAGGTATATGCTCAATCTCCAAAGTTTTCTTTTTCCAAAGAGTTTGTAAAAGTTCGTTCAACAGATCAGAAAAATGAAATTTCTGTTTTCATAGGGGAGTATGCTACAAAAGATGAATTGACAACTAAAAAAGCTATTCTTGGAAATATTAATCAAAACTCATCATACTTAACTTTTACTCCTCTTCTTCCCTTTCAAGTTAATACAACTTATACTGCTGTTTTTAACGATGATTTTTTTACGTTTTCCATTCCATTGGATGCAAATTATAATCATTTGAGAGTAGCTGAAATTTATCCTAAAACGTCTACACTACCTTCGAATTTTTTAAAATGGTATATCTCTTTTTCTACACCTGTAAATCCAACACATATTTATGATCACATTAGGCTAATTAATAATACAACAAAAGCAAAAGTAGATAGAGCTGTATTACCACTAGAAACACCTTTGCTTTCTGATGATAGTAAATTATTGACATTATGGATTGAACCTGGACGACAAAAGAGAGATTTAGGTCCTAATACACATTTAGGTGAAGTTCTGGTTGAAGGAGAATCGTATACCTTGGCCATTGATAAAAATTTAAAAGATACTAAAGGAGTACCAATGAATGTTGATTTTAAATACTCATTTCGT
This sequence comes from Tenacibaculum agarivorans, assembly GCF_001936575.1. Lineage (GTDB taxonomy): Bacteria > Bacteroidota > Bacteroidia > Flavobacteriales > Flavobacteriaceae > Polaribacter > Polaribacter agarivorans. Next base: position 253,710 of record NZ_MSMP01000002.1, on the reverse strand, counting down.
GTTATTGAATCTGATAGGACTCAACCTAATATTGAACAATGGCGTTTCATACTCCCTAAATCTAATACAAAAGCTCCTTTAATTATCCATCTTAATGATGTTTTAGATTATGGAAGTTTGTACCATAATCTTACCATAATTAACAACAAAGGAAAAGTTATGGATGGTGTTTTTGCTATTGAAACTAACAAACAACAGATTGTATTTACTCCTTCTAAATATTGGAATTCTGATGCATACATTTTAAAATGTAACCCATTAATTGAAGATATTTCAGGAAATAACTTAGAACGTTTGTTTGATAGGGACCTTCAAAAAGGAAGTAAGACTCCTGTTTTAGAGCGTAAGTTTTATATAACTAATTAGCTTTTGTAAATAACGTGAGTTCGATGTAATTTTACTTTGAACTTCTTGTAAACATGGAAGTCTTTGCGAAGCAGTGCAACGAATGAAGCAATCTTTGTCTTAAAAACGATAACTTCACCCAAAACGGGTGAATTTAATCCCTCTATATAAAATTTTCTTGAGGTAATTAGTACAGCAATATCTTTATGATTATGTTTACACATTAGTTTTCCCCCAAACCTAAATATGAGGAATAACATTCTGTATTTTATTTTGAAATTTAATAGTTTCATACTAGTATTCTACCTCTTTTTTTATAGTTTAATAGGTATTGCCCAAATTCCTATCTATAAAAATATTACTACTGATGATGGCTTAGGGGATAATATAACTTACCAAATAATTCAAGATACCCAAGGTTTTATATGGATTGGTACTGATGACGGATTTTCTAGATATGATGGTAAAACTGTAAAAAACTATGTTAATAACAATCTAAGATCTAATTATGTTATTGATGTTGTAGAGGATAAAAAAAATGATCGTCTTCTACTTGCTACTTGGGGAGGTGGATTACATTCTTTTAAAAATGATAGTATCATTCCTTTTAATAATAAAAAAGATAGTTTTAAAAAGATAAATGTATTACATCATATCAATGATTCTATTACAGTAAGTACCCAAATTGGTGGTGCTGTTTTCTCTTTATATAATTGGAATACCAATACAATGGTCAATAAAATGTTTACTCAAGATAGTTTACAAAAAGATCTTCTTTTTAAAGTGGCTCCAATATATGGGTTTCCTAGTAATAGTTTTAATACAGAAAATGTTATCTATGCTTACGCCACAGGTATAAATGAAAAGAAGAGGTATAAAGATTTCTTTGGGGTTTATAAAATCGATCAAAATTTCTCTTCAAAAAAGTTAAATATTAAAGAGTTGAATGATATTCTAGTGCAAGGAATTTTTAAGGATGACCAATACTTGGTTGCTTCTTCTTTCAATACTTTTTTTATTTATAAACATGGAAAATTAATTTTTCAAAAAGAGTTGAATCTCGGTCAAGGTACAAGTCATCAAATAACATTAGAAAATAATAAATTATACTTTATACACTCACTTAAAAAAGGTAACAATACTTTATACTCTTATGATCTAAACACTCATGAATTAGTTAACTTATCTTCCCTACTCTCTATTAAAAGCGCTATTTCTGATATTTTATTCGATAGAGAAAAAAATTTATGGGTTACCACCTACGGACAAGGTGTATTTTTGGTCCCGAATATTAATAATACATTTTATGGAAAAGAGACCTTTGAAAACCCCGATTTAAGAACTGTAGGACTTATAGATGACGATATTATTACTATGTCTCATAGTTTTTTATACATGTTATCTCAAGGAAAAATTAAAACAAAGAAAATTCCATTTTACACAGAAAAATTTCAACTAAAAAATGACACTATAAACTTAACAACACCTTTTATAGATAAAAAAATTTTCTCTTCTACTATTGGAAATTATTTTATAGAAAATAAATCATATCAAGAACTTGTTGTAAAGTTTGATAGCTTACGTATAAAAATTCATCATCACGTTTATGAAATTTCTACTGGTAAAACTAACTATATTGATACCATACAAAATAATTTTGAACACTTTGCTAAGGATGCATTCTTTTATAAAAAGAAATTATTAATCAACTATGGTAGACCGGGTATTTACGCTTTGGATCTAAATACATGGGATAGCAAAAAATGGGAAAGAATCAAGGATTATAAAATAAAAGCTTGTAATGATTTTGTAGTACAAAAAGATACCGTTTGGGTTGCAACTAATTTAGGAGTTCATAAAGTTACTCCACAAAAAACAACGCTTTTCACTACACAACATGGGCTTTCTAGTAATCATGTAACTAATTTACATATAGATACTAAAGGAGTTTTATGGGCAGGCACGCAAAAAGGTTTAAATGTTTTAACTAAAAATAATTTTTATATTATTGATAAAAACTTAGGTCAAAAATCTTCTTCAATCAAAAAGATTGTTTCTGACAAAAAGTTTTTATATGCTGTGGGTGATAAGGGATTGTTTAAAATGGATAATTCTCAATCATTTCAAGCAAAAAACAGCACCACACTTTTAGTGAAACAAGACCAAAATACATTTACCCTCAATACTATAAATTATATTAATCCAGAATCTGTTATTATTTCCTATAAACTCAATAACCAGAAATGGGTTGAAACTGCCAATAACTACCTGGATTTTAACGAAATAAAACAAGGGAATTATAATATCAAATTCAGGTTTAAAGACAACCTTAGTAATTGGCAATATTCTAAAACATATACATTTAGAATAACTTTACCTTGGTTTGAACAAACTTGGTTGTACTTTTTTTTAATTGTACTAGCCTCTGGTACTTTAATACTGTTATTATCTAGGGGGCTTAAAAAAAGTATTCAAAACAATAATGAATTAAAGAAAACCTTAAAAGAAAAAGAAGAGTTACAATTAGCACTTAAAGAGGTTCGAAAAAATGTAGCGAGAGATTTCCATGATGAACTAGGGAATAAATTAGCTAGTATTTCTATTACTTCTGGTTTATTGATTTCTGAAAAATCAATGAGTAATCAGGAAAGAAAAATCAACCAAATCAAAGAAAATGCAGATTATCTTTATCATGGTATGAGAGATTTTATATGGTCTTTAGATCATAAAAATGATGATTTACAACAACTACAAATTTATTTGAATGATTTTGGTGAAAAATTATTTGAAAACTCCGAGATAACATTTTATTCTACTAATAATTTTAGCGATGAAAAGGTTATACTCCCTTTTTACTGGAGTAAACAACTAGTTCTAATTTTTAAAGAAGCCATGACTAATACTTTAAAGCATAGCCAAGCTTCTGAAGTTTTTTTGACCTTCAATATCAAAAAAGGCATCTTAAAAATAAGTTTAAAAGATAATGGAATTGGACTTCATCAGGAGAAAAAAGGTCGTGAAAACGGTATTAGAAATATGAAAGAACGTGCAAAAACGTTACACCAAGAAATTTCAATAACCTCTAATAATGGTGTAAAAGTAACTTTTGTAGGAAATTTAAATGAATCTAAAAAATGAGTAAATTAAACGTAGTAATCATAGAAGATCATCAAGTCATTTTAGAATCTTTTGAAGAGATTGTAAACTCTTCTAATAAATTTAATGTGATTGGAGCATTTTTATCAGGTGAAGAAGCTATTGAATTTGTCAAAGAAAACACAAAACCTGACTTGATGCTTGTGGATATTCAATTGGGTGGTATTAATGGAATAGAAACTATTCGAAAAATTAAGAAAATCATTCCTAACGTGCTTCCTATTATTATTTCTGTTCATGAAAATTCAAAATTTGTTTTTGATGCTTTATGTGTAGGTGCTGTTGGTTATTTAAATAAGAACACTACACCTCAAGAATTAATAAATGCATTAAACCAAGCCTATCATGGAGGAGCACCAATGAGTAGTAATATTGCTAGAAAAGTTGTGGAATCTTTTCAAACTCCCAATGAAAAAAACCTTACAGAGAGAGAAAATGAAATACTAACACTTCTTGCTAAAGGTAAAAGTTATGCTTCTATTGCTGAGGAATTATTTTTATCTGTTAATACCATTAAAACACACACCCGAAATATCTACGACAAATTACAAGTAAATAGTAAAAAGGAAATTATCGAGAAATATGGTGGATAGAGCAGTTTTATCAGTGAGCAGTTATCAATTATCAGTGATTAGTGTATGACTTGGAACAGAGAAATCAACCGAAATACTAGAAACTGCTAACTCTTAATAACAACCGAGTGTCTTTGAGAGCAAAACACAGTGGAGCGAAGCAATCTATCTGCCTATTATAATCTTAAAATAAAATGATAAATTGAAAGAAATAAATGAATTTGTTACTCCATAAATTACGCTATTCGTGAAGACAAGAATTGTTTCTGATCCTTATTTACGCAATTCGTTTTCTTTTACCATTATAATGCCAGGCGATTTGCCCTAATTGCATAATAATTTTGAAAGAGTCTTTCATCGATAATTTAGAACCATCGGCATGAATCCATCTTTTTAACGGTTGCTCGCACAACATTTGCCTTGCTTTATCTAATCCATAATGTAATGTTACTCTTCTAAAGATTTCTACATCAAAAATCCACTTAGATACAAATTTATCTTTAAAAGAAATTTCAATCACATCTCTATGAAAAATTTTAGCCCCACATTGGGTATCTTTAAAATCCATTGAAAGAATTTTTCTTATGATAAAATTAATCGTCTGACTAATAATTTTTCTTGCAGATTCTTTGGTAATGTTAGCTCCCATTCTGCTTATTCTAGAACCGCTAACAATTTTATAATCTGAATTTTCAATAGTAGAAACTAAATCATCAAAATCCCTTAGATCTGTCGATAAATCAGCATCTAAAAAACCTATGTAATCTAATCCTTCATCTTTTAACATATGTAACATTCCTTGTCTTACTGCTTCAGCCTTACCTCCATTTTTTTCACAATCATAAACGGTAATAAAGTCTTCTCTTCCTTTTCTAAGTGCATGTAAAACTTCCAATGTTTTATCTTTACTTCCATCATTTACAAAACATAGATGATACCCTGTATGTTTATCTATAAAATTGGTAAACTCTTCGCTCAACAATCTTTTTTCTTCATTATAACAGGGTATAACCACTCCTACACATCTTTCCTGTATAATTTCTTCCCCCGTATATTCTTTTAAGTTATCTCCTACATCTGGAGCTCCTATTAATCGTTTAACTCTAGCATATACTTCATTTAAACTTAAAGGCTTTTTCATGTAATCGTCTATACCTAGCTCAAAACCATTAGAAATCATTTTATCATCAGTATTACCTGATAATACCATGATAGGTGTTTTAGAATTCTTTTCTTTTCGAATGTACTTTACGACTTCAATACCTGGGATGTTTGGCATGTTTATGTCAACAATTACTAAATCAGGATCAATGGTGTCAAACAATTCAATTCCTTTTTTAGGGTCGGTTTCAGAATAGACTTCATAGCCTAATTCTTTCAATCTATTTTCTAAGGGAATTAATACCAGTTTTTGGTCATCTATAGCTAATATTTTCATAATTCGGGGTTTTCTAAATGTTAACTACTTTTTTCAATTTAGCTAACTATCTAAAGATAACAAAGTTTTACCATTTAAAAGTGATTTTCTAAAGACGAATAACAATTTACTATTGCTTAATTAGTTTTAGACATCATTTAAAAAACTTATATTTATGTTATCTGAATTCACTCCTATTAATGAAAGTAGTTTCTAATAAATATTTAATTTGTGCCATACTATTATGTATTGGTTTTCATGGGAGTACTATTTTTTTTACGTTAGAAACTACTTATGATGCTTTAATTCATTTATTTTTTGCTGGTCATTACGCCGATAATTGGTTTGAGCATTGGAGTTACAAGTGGTATACTGGTTTTTCTGTTATGGGCTACCCTCCTCTTGTACACCAATCTATGGGAGCATTATCTCTAATCGGTGGTTTAAAATTCGGACTATTTACTCTAGCAATTATTGTTTCTATTTTATTTGTAACAGGAGTTTATCGGTATTCTTTATTGATTACCGCTAATACAACTACAGCAGGATATTCCTCATTATTAGCAGTATTTTCGTCTTCTTTTGTTGAAACGTTACACATTTTCGGTCAGCTTCCAAGTATTATGGGAATTTCAATTTTAATGCATGCATTACCAGAAATATATTCATGGCTTAAAACAGGAAATTATAAATACTTTTTCACTTCTCTATCCTTACTATCCGTGACGGTAACCTCACACCATGTAACTCCTATATTTGGGATGGTCTTTTTCATTTTACCATTAGTAGGTATGGTAATTATGGACATCGCTAGAGAGCAAGTAAATTCTTATAAAGAGATTCGATTACAATTGTTTTTAAAAGTTTTTGGAAAAACATTTAAGCGAAACATCACTTTTGTACTTTTAGTACTAGTACTTATTGTAGGATGTATTTTACCCTACTGGATTAATTCTAAAAGAAATCCAATTACTCAGGTACCGATTCCTCATGGTTCAAGAGATAACTTTTTAGAAATTCTTTCTTCAGGTTTGGTCTTTTTTTTAATTCCTTGGGGAGTACTACTCTTTCTCCTTCCTTATTTTATTTATAGATATTTCAGTAAACGCTACTTGTTTTTTGGAATATGCTTTTCAATGCTAATTATTTTAGGTACAGGGGGAACCACTCCAATTCCTAAAATGTTACTCGGTGATAATGCTTTTAATATTTTAACCTTGGATCGTTTTACGCTCTGGGCTTCCATAATGTCTTTACCCTTATTTGGTGAATTTGCGTATCGTTTTGTAGAAGGAGACTTAAAAGAATTGATTCAACGTAAGTTTGGTGCTGTGTATCATAGATTAATAGGAGGATTTCTAGCTGTATTTTTTCTAGGGTTCGCTATTTTCACATTAAGTTTAGGCTATTTTAGACCCTCTCAGCCTCAAAAAATAAACATGCTTCCTATAGTCAATTTTTTAAACCAAGATCAACATGATCAATGGAGGTATTTAACCTTAGGGTTTGGTGATCAAATGGCATGGCTCTCTGCACAAACCAATGCTACTACAGTGGATGGGAATTATCATTCTGCAAGGCGATTACCAGAACTCACTACAAGACCCATTGAGCGTTTAGAAAATTCTAAATTTAAAGGCGTTGCTGGAATAGGTTCTTTACAGCAATTTTTAACAGTTCCTGAAAAGTACAACTTAAAATATATCTTTTCTAATGATAAATTTTACGATCCTATTTTATATTTCTGTGGTTGGCAACGTTTGCCTCAATTAGAAAATGGGATTATGGTTTGGGAACGATTAAACATCCCTCCTCTTTCTTCAATTTTACCTAGAGATGGTGTTCATAAATGGGAAAACATTATGTGGGGTATTATTCCTTTTACTACGGTAATTGTTGCTTTTATTTTTAATATTCTCCCTCTGTTTAGAAATGGCCTTCGAATGAAACCAAAAGTTCCTCCAGAATACCTTAAGTTTCAAAATGATTATACTTCCTTCTCTAAAACAGTTTTAAAAGTAAATCATCTCTGGGCTGCTTTTGTCATTATTGTAATGCTATACGGTACATATCTTTTTTATATTAAAAATGATTCACAAAGATCTCCTAAAAACGTTATTACGGCTTATTACAATGCACTAGATTTTAAACAATTTAAAACAGCACATAGTTTAATAGATCCCAGAAGTAATTTAACCATAGACCAGTATATGTTAGAAATTTCAGTTACTGATGGTCTATTAAGTTCTTATGCTAAACTAGATGCACTAAAATCTACAATCTTAAAAAAAACGGATAGTTTAGTCACTATGGAAGTGAAAACTAATTGGATTACACCTTTAGAAAAAATTAATAAAACTGAATATAAAACATTAGTAAAACTAAAAAGGAATTGGTTTTTAGTTCCTGAAGAGAAAGAAGCTGATTTACCACCTGATCAACTGTATTCTAAAAATAAAACGGGGTATTTCAACCAAGGTAGAAAGCGTATTACTACAGAACAAACTCACCACGAAGATATTTTAAAACAACCTGTTGTGGAAATCATAGTTGCTAAATTGGTAAAGTTTAAAAATAGTTACGCTATAATTGGAAAAATACAGAATATTGATAATACTCCTGCTGACATTATTATAAAAGGAACGTTGTATAACGATCAAAATAAAGAGTTAGCAACATATAATGCTAAGCATCTTGTTAAACATAAATTAATGCCTAAGGAAGTGAGTTCTTTTAGAATTAATTTTGAAGGAATTGCTTGGTCTAAAACCAAAGATTCTATTCCTAAAAAATTTGATCCTGATGAATTTACACCTATTGAATTAGAGGAACAACCTACAAAATTCAATTTACAATTAGCCGCAAATGTTTCTAATTCTGATTTATATAAGGATCATGTATTGAGTAATATTAACATAGAATCTAAAGGTTTAAATGGTACGATTTTCAATAGTGGATTGCAAGAAATCACTGTTCCTCAACTCATTATAACATATTACACTAAAAACAAAGAAATAGCTTGGGTAGATCATTTATATTTAAATCAAGGAATACGACAACATAGAAAACTATACTTTGATTATAGATTTATCGAAAATTCGATAGTAGATATTATTAATGTAGATATGAGTAATTGTTATGTAAATGGACTACCTAATGAAGATGTATCTTATAAAATTGTACCTAATAGAATCACCAATCATACAAATGAAGTTTTACAAAAGATACACCATCCTCTGTACGATTATATTAAAATAGAAATGAATAGTTTCATAGGAAATCCCAAATAATGAATAGTAAACACCAATTTCTCTTTATTTTTCTTTGGCTAATTGCTATTGCAATTCCAGCCCAAGATTCATTATTTCTGATAACGGAAAAAAAAGATTTTTATGCTGGTGATACGATATCTCTATCTTTTAAAAATAAAAGCAATACATCATCATACCAATTGTTTTGTACAAACAGTTATGGTAGTACCTTAATTACTCCAGATAAGAATGAGGATATACTTATTTTTAACATACCACAATTTATTAGTAATAAAACAGGTATTCTACATTGGAAACTCATTGGAAATAATCAAAATATCTCTGGAAAACTTTCAATTACTTCTTACCGAAAACCAACCTCTTTAGAAACCTATATAGGTCCTCCTACTATAGAAGCAGGAGGAATTGATTACGCTATGATTATTGTAATCCCTACTGATAGTTTAGATAATCCTATTCCTGAAAACTCAAAAGTTGACGTAAAACGGCAGTTTTTACAATCTGAAAACAAGCAAACCATTTTAACTAAAGATTTGATTGGTTATCTCAATATTTTCTCTCCTACACCATCTGGAAGAATGTTAATTTCTACAGAATCATACGAGCTGAATTCTAAAGAATATACCTTAGATATATTACCCGCAATTGGAAAGAATTTTAAAGTTTTTCATGAAAGAGATCATAAATATGCTGACGGTAATCAAATTACCACGCTATATACGTCCATCATACGAGATAAAAATAATAATGTAGTAAGCGACGGAACTTTTGTGGATTTCTTTATAACGAATCAAGATGGAAATATTTTAAACACCTCTGGTACTACAATAAGAGGTATTGCTACAGCATCTATAATTCACCCTGATTGTGAAGCCACTTGGAATATCAAAGCTTTTATTGATGGTATTGCTAATAGTGATGTATTACAAATTTCTTATGCTAAAGTAATACACAAAATACCTGTAAAGTTTTCAGAAGATAATAGAATAATCACTGTTGGACCACTTATAAGTTTTATGGAACAAATGATTCCTGATGGTTTACAAATTGAATTATCTATGTATAAAGAAGGAAAATTTTTAAATAAAATAGTTGAGCAATCTAAAGATGGATTTACTACTTTTAAGATAAACCCCAATATTTATAAGTCTGGGAATTACGAAATACAAATTACATCAGCCTGCAATACTAAGATCTATAAATCCATTAAACTATGGTAAACAATACTAAAATTAGGGTAAATACCAATAGAAAAATATTAAGAATAGTATTAATGCTATCTTATGTACTCATTAGCTCTGTTGTTATTTTTCTGCTTAGTTCATTATATAGTTTTTTTAACATTGGAGCAGAAAGAGCCAAGATACTACATACAGAAGTAAAAAAAGAAGATCAATATTTACCAAAAATTATTTGGAAGCAAGATGGGAATGAAGGTAGAGAAATGGATGAGCAAGTACTCAATAATATAGAAAATGACTATTTAGATGCTTGGTATATTAAGCAAATGGCATATAGAAATAATTCTATTGAAGGAGTTGATGATTATTTTACTGAAAGTGCTAGAAAAAATCTCTTCAATTTTATTGATTACAACAAAAAAGAAAACATTCATTTAGAAAGTACAACATTAGAACATAATCCTGATGTTTTATTTTTTAGTGAAGATGGACAGTTAATTGTTCTGGAGGATAAAGACGTAGTTCAGTACAAAAAAGTTTTAAAAAGTAATGAAGTTCTATTGGAAACCACTGAAAAATCAAGTTATAAAATGATCCTTTTAGCAGAAGATGGTTTCTGGAGAATTCGACATTTGGTAAAAGAAAATACTAAAGAAGTAAATGAAATTATTCTTCCCTCTTCTATAGATCTTTCAACTATTAAGGGAATTAATTACTATCCTCAAGATACTCCTTGGACCATGTTTGGTGATAAATTTGATTCAAAAATCATAGCCAAAGACTTTCAGATTATTAAAGATGCCAATTTAAATACGATTAGAATTTTTATTCCTTATGAAGAATTTGGTAAGGCTAAAGTTAAAGAAGATAAGCTTAAAAAATTAACTCAAGTATTAGATTTAGCTGAAAAAAGTGGTTTAGGTGTAATTGTTACCTTGTTTGATTTTTATGGAAATTATGATACTACTGACTGGACTTTAAATCATAGACATGCTGAAACTATTGTTACCAAGCTTAAAGATCATAATGCGATATTAGCTTGGGATGTTAAAAACGAACCTAATTTAGATTTTAAATCGAGGGGAAAGCAACAAGTTATTTCTTGGTTAGAGCATCTTATTATCTTAATAAAATCAATTGATAAAAATCATCCTGTTACAATAGGATGGTCTAATGCCGAAAGTGCTTCAATTTTAAAAGACAAGGTAGACTTTATTTCTTTTCACTACTATGAAGATTATAAAAACTTTGAGGCAGCTTATGATAAAATAAAAGAAGAAGCTCCAAACAAGGGGATTGTCCTAGGTGAATTTGGAACCTCTTCATACTCAGGTTTTTGGAAACCTTTTCAAAATTCTAAAAAGAAACAACTTACATACCATAAGGAAATGCAAAAAGTACTCACTTTAAGAGGCATCCCCTTCATATCTTGGACCCTTTATGACTTCAATACCGTTCCTAAACAAGTGGTTGGTAAACTTCCTTGGAGAGTGCAACCACAAAAAAGATTTGGTTTTATTGATGTTAAAGGGAATAAAAAACCTTCATTTGAACATATCTCTAAATAATTGTAGCTAAAAAACTTGTTTAGGAATTACTATTTATGCTACTATTCTTCTAAGTTTATCTATATAAATATCTAATATATTTGGCTTTACCTATTCTTAGTTAATGTGAATTTTGGATAAAAAAACCTTGTCAGTTCGAGTGATTTTACAGAATGATAATGAGGTAAAATTGTATCGAGAACAACGTTTTTACTTCTCGATACAAAATTCATTTTCGTTTTACTTTAGTGAATTTCACTCGAAGTGACACACTCATTTTTAAACGATTCAAGTTAATACATGACTTTACTTATCTAATAGGTACTGTTTAATTGAATAATTAAAAACCGAGTACGCTCATTTAAGCTAATGGCTCTGAATAGAAATCATCATAAATATCTTTACACCCATAACCTAGGATAGAAAAGTTTTTATTTTCGTTTAAGCTTGATCTCCATAATGATTTTATTGCTTGTAAACCATCAATATCAATCTCTTTAACTTTATCTATATTTATAATTACATTTTCAAATTTTTCAACATAAAATTGTATATGTTTCATAAATGATTTTGTAGTTGTTGTGTTTATGCTACCATCTAAATATAGTGTTCCTTTTTTTTCTAATATTTTTAAAGCCATGATATTTATTTTAATTGTTAGTGTCAAAACAAATATCTTCTTTACTTCCTCTAAAAAAGGTAAAAAACAGGTGAAAAACCGTTTTTTAAGGTCTAATGATTAAATACTATTGCTTAAATTGTAATCAACAAAAAAGCAAAATGAAACTCAAACAACTTATCCTTTCTTTAGTACTTTTCATAAGTCATTTTTTGTATACCCAGGATATGAAAAAGGGATTTGACTTTTTAGAAAATGGTAAATATCAGCAAGCAAAAGATTTTTTCGAACAAGTTTTAAAAGAATACCCAACCAACAAAACTGCACGCCTTTGTTATGGTAGAGCTGTTGGACTGAGTGGAAATTCTAAAGAAGCTGTAACACTTTTTACCAACCTACTACGTGACTATCCATCTGATTTTGAAGTAAAATTGAATTATGCCGAGTCTTTGTTATGGAATACTGATTTTTCATTAGCTGAAGATTTTTATGTTACTCTTTTACAAGAAAACGCTACCAGTTTTTCTGCATTATTAGGTTATGCAAACACACTTTCTAATCTTAAAAAATATGACAAAGCAATTGTGTATGTAGATAAAGCTTTAACTGTATTACCAGGAAATAAAAATGCTTTACTATCTAAAAAATATATCCGATTTGGTTTAGCTAATGATAAAATACAATCTCAAGATTACAACCAAGGTGAAGCTATACTCAAAGAAAATTTAAAAGACTTTACTAATGATGCTGAAACTTTACAAAATTTAGCAAACTTGTATCTTATTTCTGAACAAAATGAAAAAGCTCAAGAAACATTTGAGCGTATTGGAAAAAATCCTAATAATCAACTTATTTCTTTAAATGGAATTTCTCTAGTATATCACTTAAATGAGAATGATAAACAAGCTTTACTTGTCAGTAAAAAAGCTGTAGAACTTATCGATGATAAAACAGTGACTAGTATTAAAGAGCGTACAAATGAACGATATATTCAGGCATTAATTTGGAATAGAAAATTTTCTGAAGTTGAGAAAAAGATTAATAGTTTGACTATAGAAAATAGAGTTCCTGAAAATTGGATACTTGCTTTGAGGTCTACTTTAAACATTTATAAAAATGATTTTAAAAAGAGTATTCGAGATTATGATTTAATATTAAAAAAGGATAGTGCTTCTTTTGATGGAAATCTTGGAAAAGCCAATGCTTTAAAAGCTATAGGAAATACGAAAGAAGCTTACAAGTATGCTGATAAAACATTAGAATTTTATACCAACCAGAAAGATGCTATTAACTTTATAAAAAATTTAGATCGAACATTTACACCTTTTGTGAGTTCTAGAGCTTCGTATTCTTTTGATAATGGTAATAATGAAGCGTATTCTTTTTTAGTTCGTTCAGAATTTCCTCTTTCAACAAAATTTAAACTAATGGGAAGTTATAATTACAGAACCAATTCAAATTCAATAAGTAATATTAATGCTAATTCCAATAATGCTTCTCTTGGTTTATCTTATCAACTCCTTACTAATTTAACGTTTACAGGTGATATCGGTATTTTTTCATCACAATCTGAAGTGAATGATTACAATCAGTTTTTAACCAATTTGAGTTTTAATTTTAGACCTTTTAAACTTCAAAATCTTGATTTTGGATATAAAAGGGAAATCCAAAATTTTAATACAGAATTACAAGATCGAGAAATTATTCAAGATAACTTTTTTATGAATTATAGTTTGAATACAAATTTTAATCTCGGGTTCTTTTCTCAATATTTCTATACTTCTCAAAACGACAACAACACTAGAAACTTATTATTCATATCACTATATTATACCTTATTACAAAAGCCTTCACTAAAAGCTGGTGTTAATTATCAAAATATATCTTTTAAAAATCAGGTTCCAACCATTTATTTTAGTCCAGAACGTTTTAATGCGGCAGAAGTATTTTTAAACATTATTAAACCTGATGCCAGTGTAAAAGAAAAAGGCTGGTTTTATGAATTAACCGCCGCTACTGGCTTCCAATATATAGAAGATCAGGATAAACAAAATACGTATCGATTTCAAGGTAAATTGGGCTATAAACTTTCCAATAGGAGCTTACTACATATATTTGGAACTCATAGTAATATTGCTTCAACAATTGCTACTGGTTTTACCTTTACTGAAATGGGAGTATTATTCAAATACTATTTCCTTAAAAAACCTGTGTTTACAACTTCCAAAATGTTTTGAGTTGAAGTTTGAAGTTTGAAGTTTGAAGTTGATTAAAATATATTTAATCTTTTACTTACAGACTTATTTAACGTGAATTTTGGATAAGGAATTCTTGTCAGTTCGAGTGATTTTACGGAATGATAATGAAATAAAATCGTATCGAGAACAAGAGTATTACTTCTCGATACAAAATTATTTTTCATGTTATTACAAATAATTTCACTCGAAGTGACACTATTATTCTTAAACGAGATTCACGTTATTTATTATAAAAAATCAAAACTTTACAAAAAATGTGTTTGCGAGGCACGAAGCAATCTGCCATTTTTTACCTTTTAATCTTATTCTCGATAAATAATAAAAAGATTACTTCACTACACTACATTTCGTCTGTAAAGACAAATTTTGGCTAATATATAAGCTATTTAGTAGTAAACCGCATCATAAATAATAAAGCTCTCTTACAGTAAATCCAATCTTTTCATTAAATCAGGTCTATTAGATCTACTCACAGGAATGACATCTTTGTTTATCAATACACTGTTATCTTCTATATCAATAATCTTTTTCACATTAATAATATAGGAACGATGTACCTTCAGGAACAGAGACGTTGGCAATTTTTGCTCTATCTTTTTCAATGATGCATGAACTTCGTATTCATTATCATCTGTTTTTACATAAATATAATCCCCTTTAGCTCTCACAAAACATATACTTGGTAAATCTATTTTTACCAAACGTCTATCAATATTCACATAAAAATCATTTTGTGGTTCTTCTTCTACTAACTCCCTATTTTCTTTTTTCTCTGGAGTATCTAAATTCTCTAAATAAAATAATTTCTCTGCTTTTTCAATTGCTTTTTCAAATCTTTCAGCAGTTACAGGTTTTAACAAGTAATCTACTATAAAATTATATTCAAAAGCTTCGATTGCAAATTGAGCGTCAGTTGTAGTAAAAATGACTTTTGGAGGATCTTTTAATGTTTTTATAAAATCTAGCCCCGTAAAACCAGGCATATGAATATCTAAAAAAATAAGATCTACATCATTAGAATGTAAGAACTTAAATGCTTCCATTGAATTAGAAAATTCATCAATAACATTTAAATTATCTATTTCTTTACAAAGAGTTTTAATAATAACTCTTGCCATTTTTTCATCGTCTATAACAATACAATCCATAAAATTTAAATCGTTTTCAAGTAATCTGAGATGGAACCCAAAATCTTTTCAAATTCTTCTACTTTATCTGAGTCTAAATTATCATCTCTTAAATCGTGTTCAAATTGATTTGCAATTTCATAAGCATTCTCTAATCCTAAGATAATAATTTTATGCTTAATTCTATGGACATTTTGTCCTATTAATTTATAGTCTTTTGTTTTCAGACTTTCATAATATTCTTCTCTTTCAATTGGGAATTCGGCTAAAAGCACTTCTGTAAGTTGATCTATCAGAGAATGGTCTCCTCTTGCTAATTCGTGTAAATATTCTAAACTGGGTTTTTCCATGATTACTTTTTAAGGGTAAAACAAAATGTTGTTCCGATATTTAATTCAGATTCTATCCATATTTCTCCCTCATATACATCTATAATTTTTTTCACTATAGAAAGTCCCATACCCGCAGATTTATAATCATTTTCTAATTTGGAAAACGCAATAAAAACCTTTTCAAAATACTTCTCTTCTATTCCTTTACCATTGTCTTTAATGTAAAACTTCCAAAAAGGGTCTTTATCTTCAAAACCGATTTCTATACACTTATTCTCTTTATCATTAAACTTTAATGAATTATCAATGAGGTTCAAAAACAACTCTTTTAAACTGTACTTGTCTCCCTGTACCATTGGAAGTTCTCGAGGAATTTTTATATCAACAGTATCAATTAGTTTTAATTCTATTAAAATATCATTGACTAAATTATTAAGATTCAGTTTATAAAATTCTTTATCTGAATTACTTATCCTAGAGTACCTCCTTATCGCAGCTACTAATGTATCTATTTTTTCTACATGATCACTTATTGAGTCTATTTGCTCATTACCTTCTTTCCCTATTACGTCTCCATAATCGTCCTTCAACCAATGTGTTAACACCTCTATACTTTGCAACGGAGAAACTAAATCATGAGAAATCATATGTGTATAGTCACTTAATTCTCTATTTTGTTGTTCTAAATCTCTGAGTAATTTGTCTTTTTGTTTATTTATTTTAATGATTTCTTTCGCTTGGTTATCGATAAAATCAACTAAACTTAGAGAAGTTGGATTTTCTAAAAACTCGTTATCTTCTAATTCACTAAACTTAAGCGTATTGATTATCTTTTTTAGTTTTTGAATAACTTCTTTTTGAGAATCCATCTCATTTTTAAGCTTTTCACTAGCTTCATATAGTTCTTCAGAACTTATAGCTGTTGCTCTTTGTAACATTGAAAACTGATCATCAGAAGTATTATAAGATCTATTTACAGCATCTAAAAACGCTTCTAAATCTTTATTCTCTTGTAGATCTTTAGGTAAATACTTTCTAATCTGTCTTTTTAAAAGAGAATTCATCATTCGCTTATAAGTGTTATAGTCATTGTCTGATTGTGTAATTGACAATGTTGTTCTCCAATAAAAGGAGCAATTTCTCCATAAGAATATAGTCCGCAAATGGTAGTATCTTCACCTACAACTTCAACTACTTCTTCTATTTCTTCTTCCACTCTTTGATCTAAAACTAACTTTCTGCCAATACAACTCACTAAAATAGCTAATTCTGATTTCTTCTTTCGTAATTCGTTAGCATTAGTAGCTGCTAATTCTGCTGCATTTACAATATTATCTACATTTGTCATCATTAATTGAACTTGTGCACCTTCTATAATATCTCCAGCTAAAATCATAGAATTATCTTCTTCATTTATATTTAAAATGGTTCTTACAATAGAATGCTTATCATTGGTAGACTTTACCTTTAACGGATATAAAAGAGCAGCTCCTGGTAATTCATTCGATTTTTCTCCTAGGTACTTTTTGTACAAATCTAAAGCAGGTTTGCCATCTAATTCATATAGAATATTTTTATCTGATTTTGTAACTATTCTTTCTGGTCCAAAAGGCGTCCAGCCTCCATTAATAGAAAAAGAGACTTCTAATGCGTCTCCATATAAACCTATGGCTACTATTTCTCCTGATTTTGGATTTTCATTGTATGAAGAAAGTGTTTTCTCAAATCGAGCGTCATCTCCGCACAAGGCTCCTGTAATTAGTAAATTGTCTTGTGTAGCAGCATTCATTCCTTTAGTAAGTTGGCTACCGTTGGTAAAACTACCTTCAGATACTATAAATACATGTTTTAATTGTTCTTTTGGAAATTGATCGATTAACGCTTTACCTACATCAAAACTATCTTCTTTTGAGTCTAAAACATTTACTGTTTTAATTAAAAAACTACTTTTTTCAAATTCAATGGCAGTTATAGTTATACTTTCATCATCCACTTCATCAGCGGTAATATCTCCAGAAGTAGATCCAAAAACAATATGTCCATCTTTAAATAATTCTTGAACTTCTCCAAGAATTGTATCACTTTCTAATAAATATCTATTTCCAAAAACCAATACTAAAGGTTCTTTTAATATTAATTTTTTACTTATATATTTCCAGTCGGTATTCTTATTTTTCTTTAACTGTACTGTTTTCATTTATTGTTTTTTAATAGTAAAATAAAAAGTAGTTCCTATTTTTGGAGTACTTTCTAACCAAATTGTACCTTCATACAAGTCTATTATTTTTTTAACAATTGACAATCCAATTCCTGTAGAATCTTCTCTTTTGGTTAATGATTGAAAAACTTCAAAAATTTTATCATGATATTCTTGTTCTATACCTACCCCATTATCTTTAACTGAAAATTGGTAAAAAGATCCTTTTTCTATACAATCAACTTCAATAATTCCTTGCTCTTTGTCGTTAAACTTTATAGCATTACTTATTAAATTCTGAAATACTTGCTGAAACTTAGTTCCATCTCCTTTTATCACCGGTAATTTCGATAAAACGATAATTTTAATATGATCAGGTATTAATACTGTTTTTTCTATATGATTTAGTACTCTATTTAAATCTATTTCTACTTCTTCAATTTTTGTATCTGCACTAGAGTAATCTAAAATATTAGATATTAGTTTATCCATATTTTCTAATGTACTCTCTATTAAATCAATATTTTGAACCGTACTTTCATCTAATTTCCCTTCATTTTCCATTTTAATCCAAGAAATTAAAGCATCTATACTTCTTAATGGAGATTTTAAATCATGTGAAACTACATGAGCATATTCATACAAGTCATTATTTTTTTCTTTTAATCTTTGAAATATTTCTTCTTTTTGCTCTTCTAAAAGTTTGATTTGAGTAATATCTCTTACAATACCTTGTGCGGCAATAGGAACTTGATTTTTATCATAAATAGTACTTGCATTGATATGCACCCATTTAATTTCTCCGCTATTGGTATATACTCTAGCTCTATAATTTTTAAAAAAGCCCTTAGTTTGCAAATCCGCAAAAGACGACAATGCATAATCCATATCTTCTTTATGAATTATATCTAACACATTCAATTGGTTTTTAGCATCTTGTGGATAACCAAAAAAAGTAATAGCAGCTTCATTAAATTTTAAAACATTTCCATCTAAATCAATAACAACATAAGCATCTAAAATATTTTCAAAAACCCCTTTTAACTCTGAAGATTTTTCACTGAGCAAGTTTTCTAACTTAAAGTTTGATTTTTTTAACTCCTCAGATAAAAAGTAGAGCTCTCTAGATTTGTCTTCTAGTATTTTTTCGGCGGCTTTTCTGGCAGCTTTCTCCCTCTTTAAGCTTCGTTCTAAAATCCTTATCTTTTCTTCACTCATTTAGCTTTATTTAGCTTTTATTGATGATAAATTTTACTTCTGTACCATCTTCTTTTATTTTTTCTAATACTATTTCTGCTGTAGATCCAAAGTGTTGGAACGTTTTATTCATTAAGCCTAGTCCAAAATAATACATGGCTCTACTCGATTTATAAATCATAACTAGTGAATCCTTTGTTTTTTCTTCTACTATAAAAACAGGTAATTCAGCATCTGGATAGATTTTTCGTACTTCTACATGAATATGATTTTCTATAGATGAAAGCATTTCTATTGGGTCTTTATAAGTAGCTAACAATCCTGAATAACTTGACTCAATTACCGAGAAAAAATGCTCGCCATATGTTAATAATAAATCATTAATTGAAATCCCTGTATTGTCATTTAAATTCTGAAGTAATTGTAGCATTTCAGAAAATTTGTATGTTCCAATAGAAGTATATACACCCTCAGATTCTAATTTAGATTGTGAGATAATTTTATCTACCATTTCGAGACCAAATTTATCTTCCACTAAGTCCAAGAATTCAGTAAAAACAATTCCTTTCATGTTTGATATTTTTCAATTTATTTACACTAATAATACACTAGACTACTTCAATTGCCGTAGCATATCTTTATATTTTAAAATTTAAGGATTTAACCAGAAATATCTATTTACAACATTCTTCCAAAGTTTTTGATTGTTTGTAGTAGTTAAATTGCTTTTGGAATACGTTTTAGTTTGTTGTTGTATTTAAATAGATAAATAACTTACGCCACTGGTCTTGGCTTGTTTAAAACTAATAAAATTTAATCAGGAATCCTATTTTTATTTTCTAAAATTTAAAAAATATCTTTTAAGTTCCTTTAGTTTTATAACTTTATGTAGAATTTAATGTAAATGAAGTTGTCCCCTTTTTAATATCCGATTCTCATCAAACATTTAGCTTGAATTACTGAGCTGTATTATTTTTATATTGATTACAATATACTTTATTCTAAACTTGTATTCGTACTTGATTTACTCAGTATTAATACTATTTCAAAATTAAATTTCTTCCTCTTTAGATTTAAAAATCTAGCAAAAATAATTCTTTTTAATTTAATACTTTTTCAATTCATTTAAACTCCAATAGTTTAAAACAGCTTCAATTTTAGTGGCATAATCTTTATATTTTAAGGGTTTTAATATATAACCAGAAATACCTAATCTATAACACTCTTCTAAATCTTTTTGATTATCTGAAGTAGTTAAAATGACTGTTGGAATATGTCTTAACTCTTCACTATTTTTTAAAATAGATAAGAATTCTACACCGCTCATTTTTGGCATATTTAAATCCAATAAAATTAAATCAGGCATCCTACTTTTATCTTCTAAAATTTTAAATGCCTCAGCTCCATCTTTTGCTTCCGTAATACTATGTTGAATTTCAGCAAATGAAACTGTCTTTTTAAACTTCATTATTTCAATGAAATGATCTTCTATCAATAAAACATTTAACCTTCTTTTTATCATCTTCCTAATTATTATTTGAAATAAAAGTACTCCTTTTTTACCTATTTAACCCCTCTGTTATTATCAACCCTATACTTGCCATAGATGAAACACATTTTAACATAAGCAAAAGGTTTAAGCCTAAACATTTATCTTTGACTTTCATCAAATTACACCATTAAACCTAGCATATTTGCCTTTTAGCTCCTAAAACATTTTACGTTTAAAAACTATAAATGATACGATAAAATACATGAGTAACTTCCCCTCTGCATGTGTAATCTAAGAAAATAAGTTTAAAAAACAACTAACTTTCTACCATTATATATTACTATGACTCAAAAACTAAAGTTTTAGTATATAATTATGAATAAAGTTGCAATTCATTTACCAGTAGAAAATCTTAATTAACGTATCTTGCGGTCAATTTCAAGTAAAAATTATGCAAGACAGTAAAGTAGTATCTTATATTAAAAATGTAATAGAAAATTTACCTACAGATTGGTTAAATCTTACTACGCATAGACTAGACATATATAATGAATCATTAGCTAAAACTGAATTCTTACAGGAATTTGAAACGCTATTTAATACTAACAATTATAATCAGGCAGTTCTTAATGAATTACCAACTGCTTATGATTACATCAGATTAGGTCATCCACTTTCATCAGTATTAGAATGGACCATAGCTAATTTAAATCATATTAAATCTGAACAAGTCATTAGCTTTTCATCGGTCACTACACCTATTTTAGCTATTCTTAGAAAAAATTTATTTGCTAAAAAGAATACATTACTTCTTTATAAAAATGAACTCCCTAAACATTTTGATGTTGACACTATTCAAAAAGTTTATGGTTATAATTTTGAAGTACAACAAGTAGCTGATTTCAACACTATTCCTGAATTTGAAGGTAGTACTGTTATATATAGTGAACAAGAACAAATTTGTCATTTTGATTTGACTCCTAATGTTGATTTTGTGATTAATGCTTCTCCTAATCTGGGAAGTATTTTATTGATTAAGGGAGAAGAAAACAAGGATTATATTTCTGAAATTCAACATGTAAGAAGAAGGGAAACCATAGCAATGACTCCGATCAATACATTAATAGCTTTACAGCAATTAACTGGAATATTTACTCATACTCAATATAATACTACTGAAAACAAATCAAAAGTCATAGATACCATTAAAGAAATTACTGGAGTAAATACAACTGCTGTGGTAGGATCAAGTGGACTTTCTATTCAGTATGCTATTGTAATGGGATTGATAGATCATGCTATGGAAAATCATGCTGGTAAGTCTATAAAAATTATAGTTCCTCCCAACTGTTATGGAGGTACTAATGATCAAGCTAGACGTGTGGTAGCATGTTTGCCTCAAGTAGATGTTATGGATTTACCTGTAGATGGTGATAATGATATGGTAAAAAGTATTGACATTGTTTTAAATAAGGTTGCTGAAGAAAATGCTGTACCTTATATAATAGCTGAAATCCCTACAAACCCAAGGGTAGAAGTGCCTGATCTTATACAATTAAAAGAAGTACTAAGTAAACAACGTACAACTACATTAGGTGAACTAGCTATTGAGCCTGTTTTTATTTTAGATCAAACATTTTGTCCAAATGTCCATTTTTTAGGAGATCAAGACATGTTAGCTTCAGTACAAACCATAGCTTATGTTAGTGGTTCTAAATTTCCAAGTGGTGGTAAATGTACTGCTGGGTATTGTACTGCAAATACAAAAGCTGCTCCTTTAATGGATAAAATAGCTAAGCATATTCAATTATGTGATAACGAGGCTACGGAACTCCAGTTAGAAATTTTAGCGGAACAAATGCCTTCTATGAATCAAAGAATTCATGATGCCTATAACAATACTCGTGAATTTGTAAGTTTCATAGAAAAAGAATTGCCAGAAGCTAAAATTAATTTTGTTTCTGAAGAATTAGCTAAACAAGGATTTACTCCGTCTGTATTTTCTTTAGATTTACCTACCAAAGGTAATTCTGATGAAGAAAGAGAAATCTATAAAAGGGCTTTAAATCTGAAATTAATTAATTTGATGATTTCTGAAATTCCAGATGAAAGTAAGTATTGTGTAAGTTATGGTCAATTAAAAGGATGTTACTGGACCATTCCAGCCACCTCTACTCAAGGTACTACAAAGGAATCTGATAAAGATTATATAGCAAGAGTAGCTATATCTCCAAAAATTGATTTAGAACTCCATAAAAAAGTGTTTTTAGATTTTATTAAACACATTTAAATTATGTGAAAATTGGTAAGAATAAGAGTGTGATTTCGACAAGCTCAATCACCACTTCAATAGAACCAAAGATTCAACCTAAATATTGAATTAAAAAAAGGATAGTTTTTTATAAAGCTATCCTTTTTTCTTTAGTTGTATTTTCTCACAAATATACTTACCAATATTTCTACCTTGTACTAAACCATTATCTACAGCTGCTCTGTAATGAATTCCTCCATAAAGTCTACTTATTGCTGCTTCTTCCGCTGCCTGATTAAAAGAGGTAAATTTTCTTGAGGGTAATCCATAAGGCAATTCAGTAGTGTCTACAAAAGCAAAATTGTCTTTAAAAACATGAGTTAGTATAGTTGATGCCGCTCCAGAAACCACTGAATGACCACTTGTATATTCTGGAAACGGGGGAGTTTGTAAAAGTGGAATCCAGTTTTTATCAATAGTTGTATTAATTAAAGTTTCAGGTCGTATTAGATTACTTCTATACTTTTCATCCCAACAACTTATAAAAGCATCAAACATTCCTATTGAAGTATAGGTATGTGCATAAATTGCTTCTTCAAAACTTAATTTATTTTGAATACAAGCTATTTTGGTTATCCCTACCCAATGTCCACCTGGGGTTATTTTTTTAGTCGCTACAGTTAAATGTCCTGTACTTACTGCCACATAAGGATTACAATCCCAAAATTGAGCTATTTTAACCTCTTCTGCCTCATCTCCCTTTTCTCTTATTTCATTTGTCACTTGATAAACCTCAAGCAATTCTTTGTAAAAATCGCTAGTCTTTTCAAGAGAAAAATCAGGATGCCTTTCAGGTTTGAATTGAGAAGCTGAGTTTAAAACCAAAGGAGTAATTTTATTCCAATGTGGTTCTATTCCATCCATGTATGATGGTGGTGTAGGCTGCCATCTAGAAATATCATCAGTATCGACTGAAAACTTTGGCATTGTTCTCGTTTGATTGTAATGATCGTTTGTAAACCACTCTTGTATATGTTGTGCTACTTTTTCTCCATAATTTTTAGACACTTCAAACTCATTTTTATTTATTTTTTCCCAACTTTTATATAATGAATCTTGAAGTTTATTCACAAAATCATGTGTGAAAGTAAGTTTTTTACTAACTTCCATATAAGCTACTAAAGCGGCTACTTTTGTATTCACAGCATCTGCATTTACCACAGGAATCTTTTGTAACGATTCTATTTGAGATGATAAAGACAGATAATTTTCATCATTTTGAGCTATAATTTCATACGCTGCAATATTAGGATATACATATACCCTACTGGCTACTGGTGGCGAAAAAATATCGTGAACTAAAGTATTTGTAACTTGATCTATACAAGCATAATAATTTTGTGCACTAATGCTAATTGTTTTCTTTTCTTGTGTACATGAAGAAAAAAGAAATACGCAAAAAACTATTAAAAGAGTGCGAAAATTATTCAAGATTAAAGTACTAAAATTCTGTTTCATAATACGTTGTTGCATCTGCTAAAAGTATATGTAAACTCTCTCTTTCTTCTTGTACACGTTTGTCATCCCAGTCCAATATTTTAATACAGTCTTTAACAACAATATCAACATATTTAGATACACTTTGAATATCAAAATATAATCTGCCTGTACGTCTTACAAAGAAATCTGCTAGTCCATTTGTCATTTCAAAATGAACACAATACCATAACTCCGCACGGATTAAGCGTTCTTCTACGGTACCTGTCATAAAAAATGATATTTTATCTACAATCTTAGTTGCACTTTTTCCATAGTTAGTACATAAATACCAAGCAAAATAAGAATCCTCAATACCTAAATCTTGTAATGTAACTTCTAGTTCTTTTTGGTATTGATCTACCTCTTCTGAAGAAATCATTGTTGGATTGACTAATGAAATATGATCTGTCTCAGATTTTTTTAATGATTTCTTTCTTTTTTCACTCATCGTTTTTAATACAGCATCAATAACTCGATGAGCCATTTTTCGATATCCTGTTAATTTTCCTCCAGCAATAGAAATTAAACCAGTTTTAGAAATAAAAATTTCGTCTTTTCTAGACAAATCAGATGGATCTTTTTCTTCCTCATGTATTAAAGGTCTGAGTCCTGCCCAATTAGATTCTATATCCGCTATGGTTAAATGAATATCAGGAAACATGTTGTTAATTGCATTCAACAAATACGTGGCGTCTTCTTCAGTAGCTACTACCCTATCCAAATTACCATAATAATTGGTATCTGTTGTACCTACATACGTACACCTACCTCTGGGAATTGCAAAAACCATTCGCCCATCTGGTACATCAAAATAAATAGACTGTTTAATTGGTAATTTTTCTACAGGAAAAACAATGTGTATTCCTTTTGTAAGATGTAAATGTTTATGATTCATTGAAGCATCTTTCCTTCGTAAGGTATCTACCCATGGCCCTGCTGCAGACACATAATTATTTCCACTTATGTTTAATGTTTTACCTGTGTTATGATCAATACAATTTAAACTTTCAATTTTACCATCACTATTGTATACAAAAGAATCCATTTCACAATAGTTTAATATTGTTGCACCAAACTCAGCTGCCTTTTTAAGAATTTCAATAGTTAATCTGGCGTCGTCAGTTCGGTATTCTGCATAATAACCACTTCCTAATGTAATAGCTTCATCTAGTAATGGTTCTTTTTCTAAGGTTTCTTTTTTATTCAACATCCTTCTTCTATCATCTCCATCTACATTTGCCAACATATCATAAACCTTTAATCCAATTGCTGTCATCATTTTACCATAGGTCCCTCCTTCAATTAACGGTAACAGCATCTTTTCTGGAATTACTAAATGAGGAGCTAGTTTATGTACAATAGCTCTTTCTGTTCCTGATTCTCTAACTAAACCTATTTCTAATTGTTTTAAATAGCGAAGTCCACCATGAATAAGCTTTGTTGATTTATTACTTGTTCCTGAAGCAAAATCATTTTTTTCTATTAAGCATACCTTCATTCCTCTAGAAGATGCATCTAAAGCTATGCCTGCTCCTGTGACTCCTCCTCCAATAACAACAAGATCAAATGTATTTGATTTTGCTTTTTTTAAATGTTTTTCTCTATCTAAAACAGAAAAACGAACTTTCTGTTTCTTTTTTTTCTTTGTACTGCTTTGAGTTCTTTCTATGGCTTTTAACCAGCCTTTGTACTTTTTCTTTCTAACTTTTGGTGCTAGGGAAGCATTAAAAACAGTATCTACTTTACGAATAGAATCAATATCTTCTTGACTCCATATTCCAGCTTTTATTCCTGCTAAAAGGGCTGCTCCAAAAGCGGTTACTTCAATCATTTTTGGTCTGTCTACAGCTACATTTAATATATCTGCTTGAAATTGCATTAAATAGTTATTAGCACTTGCTCCTCCATCAACTTTCAGGGTAATCATTTCCTTACCACTGTCATTAATCATGGCATTAATTACATCTTTTGTTTGATACGCTAATGCTTCAACCGTTGCTTTTATAATTTCATTTCTTCCTGTATCTAAAGTCATTCCATAGATACTTCCTTTAGCTTCAGCATCCCAATACGGAGCTCCTAAACCAGCAAATGCAGGCACCACATATATATTTTCTAAAGGTGGTATACTTTTACATATCGCTTCGGTATCTGATGCTTTTTCTATGATTTGCATTCTATCTCTAAGCCATTGGATAGAAGCTCCTCCAACAAAAATACTGCCTTCTAGCGCATATTTAGTAGACTCAGATTCTAAACTACAAGTTAACGTAGTTAACAAACCATTATCAGAAATCACCTGTTCTTCACCAATATTAAGTAGTATAAAGCAGCCTGTTCCATAGGTATTTTTGGCTATTCCTGACTTAAATCCTCCCTGTCCAAATAAAGAGGCTTGTTGATCACCAGCCACACCATAAATCGGAATAGATAATCCTTCAAAGTCTAGTGTACCATAATCAGATGACGAGTGTTGTACGGTGGGTAGCATTACACTAGGTACATCCAATGCTTCTAATATGGTTTCACTCCAACATAAGTTTTTGATGTCATACATCATAGTTCTTGATGCATTGGTGTGATCAGTAAGGTGTTTTTCTCCTTTAGTAAACTTATATACCAGCCAACTATCAATTGTTCCAAAACATAACTCTCCTTCTATAGCTCTTTCTCTAGCCCCTGCCACATTATCTAAAATCCACTTGAGTTTTGTTCCAGAAAAATAAGAATCTATAACTAGCCCTGTATGTTCCTTTATATATTCAGTTAATCCTTTATCCTTGAGTTCTTCACAAATTCCAGTGGTACGCTTATCTAACCAAACAATAGCATTATGAATGGGTTCTCCTGTTTTTTTATCCCAAACCACAGTAGTTTCCCTTTGATTAGTGATTCCTACCGCTGCAATTTCTGATGGATTAATTTCCGATTTTGCTACTGCTTCCTTAAAGGTCTCTAACTGATCATTATAAATATCTACAGGATTGTGTTCTACCCAACCTGATTCTGGATAATGTTGTGTTAATTCTTTTTGAGCGATTGCTTTTATTTCTCCCTCTTTATCAAAAATAATAGTTCTAGTACTTGTAGTACCTTGATCAAATGCGACTAAATATTTTTTTTCCATTATGACTATGGATTTATTTTGATTAATTTTTTATCTAAAAATGAAATAGGTACTTAACACCAAAATTGTAATGATTAATCCTACTGTTTTTGCGTGTTTCCAAGGAGTAATATCAATTTCTTCTGTAATTTTAGGGATATAAACATCAGTTTTAGGACTTACTTTACCTATCACTAACATGATAATAATGTTAATAACAAATAGAATTCCCATGATGTGAAGAAAGTGTGGATATGCCTCCGCTTCAACAAGACTTACCTTTTTTACATAAGCTTCAATATTTGTAACGTTTATTTCTTTATAATACTCAATAGCTTGTTCTTCGGTCATTTTACTCAAAAAACTACTACTTTTCATGTTATTACTTTCTAACGCTTTTTTAGTAAAGTATGGTTGTAAGCCTAACAAACTTATTAAATACATTAAAACACCAGCAGTAAGTACTATTTTTGCGGCTTTAGCTGGTACATGTTTTGTTATAATACCAACCGAAACCACAGCTAAAATGGGCACACTTAAACTTCCTAATGCTTGTTGTATATAAGAGAATAATCCATCTGGAGCATTGGCAATAAACGGAGAAATACTCATGGCTACTAGTGCTAAAAACAAACCAAAAATTTTACCTGCTTTTACCGTATCTTTTTCTGAAGCATTTTTATTGAAATATTGTTTGTATAAATCGAAACCAAACAAGGTTGCACTACTATTTAATAAACTGTTGAAAGAACTTAATACTGCTCCAAATAATACTGCTGCAAAAAAGCCTAAATAAGCACCTGGTAACACTTTACGTACTAAAGCCGGATAGGCTTGATCCGCATTTTCTAAGTTTCCTTGAAAAATATGCCATGCAATAATACCTGGTAACACAACAATTACAGGAATTAAAAACTTAACAAAACCAGCCAAAATCATTCCTTTTTGCCCCTCTTTTAAACTACTTGCTCCAAAAACTCTTTGTAGTATAGATTGGTTTGTTCCCCAATAATACATTTGGGCAATCATCATACCTGTAAAAATAGTTCCAAAAGGTATCGAAGCATCTGCTCCCCCTATAGCATTAAACTTTTGAGGATTTTCTTTCCAAAGTATGGATAATCCTTCTGAAAAACTATTTTCTCCAATATACATTAGCCCAAAAACCGGTATTAATAATCCTCCAATTAATAAACCTACGGCATTTACTAAATCAGAAACTGCTACTGCTTTTAATCCTCCAAAAATTGCATAAATAATTCCTATAATTCCAATAGACCATACGCAAATCCATATCACAGCAGTTTCAGATATTCCTAATGCTGTGGGTAAATCAAACATAGTACTAAAAGCTAATGATCCAGAATATAAAATAGTGGGAAGTAAAACGACACCAAAAGCTACTAAAAATAATATGGATAAAATTGCTTTTGTTTGATGGTCGAAACGATCTTGTATAAATTCAGGAATTGTAGTAATACCTGACCTCATGTACTTTGGCAGTAGGTATATTGCTGTAAAAATCATTGCTATTGCCGCTAAGGTTTCCCAAGCCATTACTAGTACTCCTTCTGAAAATGATTGTCCGTTAAGTCCCACAATTTGTTCGGCAGATAAATTAGTTAATAGTAAGGAACCAGCTATGGTAATTGCACCTAAGCTTCTACCTCCTAAATAATAACCTTCAGCAGAATTTTCATCTGTTCCTCTAGTTGCATACCAAGCAATAAAGGCTACTAATAGCGTAAAACCAACAAACGAAAAGATCGATAAAAAATCCATAAATTTATTTTATTTTAAGTTGAATTAATCCACAAGCTGGCACTTCAAATTCATGAATACCAGAATTTAAGTTTATAGAATCTTCTTCAATTTTTTCACCTTTACAGTTAAAAATATTCATATGATATTCTCCAAGATCTATTACATTCTTCAGTATAATAGTAGTTGATAATTTTCCATTAATTATATCTAGACTATTAGACTTTTTGTTGATTTCTATAAAGTAGTCGTCATATACTCCTACAATACTTTTGTTTTCCTTAGAAACTTGTTTTATGGGGTAATTTGCTAACGGTTTAAAAGGAATAAAATATCCATTGGTGATTATATCTCTGTTTAGATTCCAATATTTGGTGTAGAATTTAATCATTTTTAAATGATCTTCAGGAATATTTTTTAATACTACTGAAATTTGTGGTACTCCAAAAAGTGTATTGACTAATTGTAAAGCTGCAATCTCTACCTTTTCATCAGTATGCCAAGTAATCATATCACTATGAACTGCTGTATTACCTGCTAGCATTTTTATATCTGCTATTCTCACTCTATTCATTGTTCCATCTCCTGGACAATCAAAAGCTCTAAACATGTTTCCATATTTACGCATTGCAGGCCCTGTATATTTTTGTCTGAATTCAATAAAAACATTAGGATTTATATTTCTTAAGGTATACATGACATCCGTTAATAGCCTATCTACTGCTTCATTTATAGAATGAAAATCCATTTCATCATTTTTCTCTTTTATAGTATCTGGATACAGTTTAAAATCATCTATAAAATCAAGTTTAAATCCATCTAAATTCCATTCTACTAATGCTGTTTTATAGATGTTGATTAAATATTCTCTGACTTCTGGATATCTAGGATCGAAAACTGGTGCCCAGCGATGATCCTCCGTAAGAAACTTTCCTTTAAAACGTTGATAAGCTTCTGAATGTTTACCACAAAAAGGAACGGAGTACCAAAAACCTACTTTCATTCCAGTAGCATGCACATCAGCAACAAACTTTTTAGTTTCTGACAATCGTTCAGGCTTCCAATCACCAGTATAATCATATCCTCTATTACTATCATTGGTTTGCCATCCATCATCTATGATTATAGCTTTATAGCCTAAATCATAAGCTATTTTACATTCTTCTATTAGTGTTTGTTCTTTTAAACTTTGATGAAATTGATACCATGTAGAATATAAAGGCATCTGTGCTATTTCTGGAACAAAAGCTGGTTGTAGAGCCTCATAAGTTTCCCACCATTTTGATACGCCTTTAATCGCTTCAGAAAAATGTTTGTCTCCTGAATCTATTCTAATCTGAGCATTAAAATGATTCAATTTAGAATGACGCTCTTTAAACATTTCAATATGACAATAAAAATGATCATCTTCCTCTCGTATTACTGCGTCTAACTCTAATTTATTAATTGCATTTGAACAAGAAAACGTATGTATATTTTCATCATTATTTCCAAACAAACAAATAATAGGTGAATCTATTGAAATTCGAGATTCCATAGGTTTTAGTTCCCAATCTGCTTGAATACGTTTTGCAAAATCTGTAGTAGGTTTCCATATTCCTTTTACATTATGAGCGGGTATTTTCCATGAAAAAGAAATTGGTTCTGGAATGGCAGGTTCTACTGCGGTTATATTGATGTCATAAATAGTTATTCCATCCTGATTATAAATTGTATTAACTTGTGTTTTAAAATTATCTGTTAATCCACCTATTTGTATGTCTTTATCTAAAATAGTTGATATTCCTATGTTCATTTTTTCTTTTTATTAATTGAAAAAAGTTTTGCTCTCTGATTGTTTTGAGTCGCTAAAACTATCTGTTCTCCCTTTTTATTTTTAAATTGAATGATATGATTTGACTGTCCAGGCACATAAAATCCTGAATTATTATTTTTTACTACTTCAAAACCATTTTTACCTCCTTTTAGATACACTCCTATAAGTCCGTCGTTATAACCATAATTAGTCTCACTGGTCATATCATTACCTACCAATAAAGCATCTAAATATCCATCATTATCTATATCTTTTATAGATATATCATTAATGGGGGCTATTTGGCAAGTTTGGGGTAATTCTGTAAGTTTAAAATTACCGTTTCCTAAATTTTCTATATAACTACTTGAAAAAGTTGTTGCTTTTAACGTTACTTTTTCTAGGTTTTCGATTTGTAAAATTTCTTCATAACTCGCTTTTGAAAAGGCTCCATAAGTTGGGTATCGTTTTTTTAAACTCACCACTTGTTTCATTATATCATCCCTTGATTGTACTGGAAATAACGCTTCATTATTAGGTGAGTTCATATGATATTGTCCAATAATAGGATCTATACTTCCATTACCATCAAAATCATTAGCATATACGTATACTGGTTTATTTTTTTGGGGTTTAATAAATCCATTAGTTCCTTGATTACCTATTAAAAAATCAACATCTCCATCATTATCAAAATCACCTGACGCAATAGTATTCCACCATCCATTAGTTTCAATTGAATTATTATGGTTATCTATAAAGTTAAATGTAGTTTTTTCTAGCTTTCCTTTATTATTGATTAATATGGTAATTGGCATCCATTCACCAACTAATATTAAATCATCCCATCCATCGGAATTTATATCTTCCCATACAGCATCTGTGATCATTCCTAGAGTTGCTATCTCCTTATGAATTATATCTGTAAAAATTCCATTCTTATTTTCCAACAAATAACTTTTAGGAGCTGTAGGATAACGACCTGTAACTATTCTAGTTCCTACAAAAAAATCTATATCACCATCTTTATCAAAATCGTTAGGTCTTACACAAGAACTAGTTGTATACAGCTCTTTTGGTAATTTATTTTCAGCTAATTTGAACTCACCTTCTCCATTGTTTATATAAATTCTATCTTGTAGTTCCTTAGCATTATCGGGGAATTCTGAACCTCCACTTGCCACATACATGTCTAAATCATTATCTCCATCGATATCAATTAAAGAAATGTCTGTATCTTCACTTTCATTGCCAAGTGTTTGCTTTAATTCAAAATTACCTACTGAATTTTCAAACCAAATTGTTAAAGGTTCACCTTTACTTCCTCCAAGAATGATTTCATCTCCAGTTTTTCCATCAATGTCTCCCGCTGCTACACATGGACCAAACTTTGAATATTGACGGACTAATAGATGTTGCTTTGTATAATCATGACCTTTATTTTCTTTATGTTCGTACGCTATTGTTTTAGAGATATCTCTAAAAATCGTTTGATTATGGGTTAAGTGTTTAGTATACTCTTTAGCTAAAAGTATGTCAAGCTCAATAGTTGTGTTGGTATTAATTTCTTTTAGTTTAGAAATTTTTCCATTGGGCCAAATTACTTGTAGTGAATCTGCTTTGATTGAATCTACCCCAAAATGGACAATTGGTTCCATAGAAGATAAATACCCTCTAATTACGGATTGATATTGATGTTGTGATTTTCCATTTTGCCATAGGGTTATTTTAGCTCCAATTGCCTTTTTGTTTTTAAACGTACCCTTTAACTTTACTCTTAAAAAGTTAGTATCCTCAAACTGCTCTGCATTATTTTGTAGTACAAAAGCATTTTCATTACTGTTGTTTACTACTATATCTAAATCTCCATCATTATCTAAATCAGCAAATGCTGCTCCATTTGAAAATGATGCTTTTTCCTCCATCCATTCACTACTAACATCCTTAAATTGTATTTTCCCATTGTTCTTATAAAAATAATTTGGCAGATAAATACCGGGTAATTCTTTAAGCATTTTTTTGAGCTTTTGATCTTTGGATTTTTGATCTCCAAAAATGGTACTCTGCGATGAATAATTTATAAAATCTAAGTCGGTAATATCTTTTACATATCCATTGGTTACAAATACATCTTTATCTCCATCATTATCAAAATCAGCTAAAATGGGAGCCCAACTCCAATCAGTAGAAGACATTCCTGACATAAAACCTACTTCACTAGCTTTCAATAATGAATCTTTGAGCATTCCATTGTGTATTTGTAATGTGTTATGCATAAACTGTGAAGCATAGTAATTACGTTTACTCAATAGGTGTTTATCGTAGTTCATACTTCCTAACATTTTCTTTTGCCTTTGATATTCCTCTGGAAGCATATCTACCACCAAAACATCTGGATTTGCATCATTATTTACATCTGCTACATCCACACCCATAGCATTATAGGTAAGATGTTTAAAAATGAACTGATTAGACTCTTTAAAACCTAAATGTGTATTGGTTTGTATATCTACTCCTTGATTTAAATACAATAAATCTTCAGTAATAAAGTCATTAGAAACATAAATATCTGGTAAATTATCATTATTAAAATCCTGAATAGTTACACCAAGAGCAAAACCTTTATATAGTATTCCTAAATCTTTAGAAACATCTTTATACACAGGATGATTGTCTCCTTCTTTTTGTTCATTTACTAATAAAACATCTGTTAAGTTTTCTGGCAAATAACGTTTGGGTAATGGTGAATTTTTATCATATTTCAAGTTCCCATTTCTAGCAATAAAAACATCTAAATCTCCATCTGTATCAAAATCAAAAAAGACAGCTTGTTGGCTATATTCTCCTTCGTTTAAATTATAAGCTGCTGCTTTTTCTACGAAAACGGGTATGCCTTTATTGTTAGTTCCTTGATTGACAAACAGTAAATTATTACAATCATTATTACAATTTGCTCCACCAACACTTAGGTAAATGTCATCCCAACCGTCAGCATTTATATCAACTATGGCAACACCTGTAACCCATTCTTTAGAGGGTATTATTAATCTTGACTCTTCAGTTATATCTTTAAATTCAAACTCTTTTTGATTTAAATATATTTTAGACGGAACTTGGTTTCCAGTGAAAATAATATCTGAAAAACCATCATTATTAAAATCACCGATACCAACACCTCCCCCATTATACACATATTGAAAAGTAACTACATTTAAGGAATCATTTTCAGTTATTGTATTTTCAAAAGTAATATTGGATTTTGAAGATGGTACAAATGTAAATTGTTTACTTAACTTCTCTTGTTTACAGGAGATTGTAAACAAAACAATACATATGGCGAAAAAAAGGGTCTTAGTTTGCAAATTATTTATTTTATATCACTAAAAATCAATACAAAAGTCAAATTTATGTATAAACTTGACTTTTGTAAAAACAATGATTAATGGAATGGTTAATATCCAGGGTTCTGACCTAATCCTGGATTTGCGTCTCGTTCTGAATTTGGTATCCAAACTAATTCGTGCTTTGAAGTTTGAAACACTCCTCCGCTTAATGATTTCGGATGATAGGTTTGTGAACCATTAGTTACATGTAATGATGTAGCTCCTAAATAATCGTCTGCCAAGCCCCAACGTACTAAATCGAAAAAACGATGACCTTCACCAGCAAGTTCCATTGCTCTTTCATCTATAATAGCTTGTTGCGTTTGTTCCTTGGTTAATCCAGAAGCTACAGGTGTTAAACCAGAACCTGCTCTTTGTCTTACCATGTTAATATAGCCTATAGCTTGTGACGTCATATTATCTTCATTCAATGCTTCTGCTAGCATTAATAGTACATCCGAATACCTTATAACTCTCCAATTATTTCCAACATTGGTTCCTAAAAAATCTACTTCTGCTCTAGAACCTATATCCATTCCTGAATATTTTTTTGAGAAAATAGGTTCTACACTTGCATCATTAGCTACTGTAATATCTTCACTTAAGTCTGTTAAAAAAGCTTCTCCTCCATATCCTGTAGCCCCAGGATAATCGTAAGCTAATGTTTCATTTCTTCTAAAGGTATCATTATTTGATTCAAATAGATTTTTTAACCATGGATTTACCACATGGCTTCTATCTGGAGATTTTGTAGGTGGTGCATAATCGATATGATAATTCCCCATAGTTCCTGTTTGTGGTATATCTGACCCCCAAACGAAATTAGCTTGACCTAAAAATTGCAGTTCAAAAACAGATTCCGCATTATTTTCATTCGTAGTTGAGAAATTCTCACCGAATTGTGCTGCTGGAAGTAAGCTATATTTACCTACTAAATCATCTAAAGTTTCATGTGCTTTTTTCCATTCTTTCATATATAGGTAACTTTTACCTTTTAATGCCGTAGCTGCTCCTGAAGTTGCTCTACCTAAATTTTCGCCAGTCCAGCTATCTGGTAACATCATTTCTGCCTTTTCTAAATCTGCTATAATTTGATTCCAAACATCTTGTGGAGCAGCTTGATCTACCAGTAAATTATCTAAATCTGGTAATTCTGTAATTAAAGGAACATTACCATATAAGTTTAATAGATACCAATAATCAAAAGCTCTTAAAAAATAAGCCTGACCTACCAAACTATCGTAAGATGTTAGATCTTTAGAAGTATTTATGATGATATTATTACATCTGGCAATAGATTTATATAATTCTTGCCATGGTTCTGTTGCCCATCTATCTCCCGGATTTCCTAAAAAAGTAGACATTGCTGTATTGCTTCCAAAAGGAAATACATTGAATTCATCTGAACGTAATAGTGCTCCAGTATGTACAATTCTACCCCAGAAAAAAGTTCCTGTTACTGGATGAAATGCTCCATTTATTGCCGCTTCTACTTGTTCTACTGAAGTACCAAAATTGGCGGTTGATGTAGCATTATTATTTTGTTGATTTAACACATCATCTGAACACGACACTACAATGAAAATTAAACTAAATATTGCAGTTCCTATTACATATTTATAACTGAAGTTTTTTATTTTTTTCATAATTAGTTTTTAAAATTTTACTTGCAATCCTAAACTAAATGTTCGAGCATTTGGATATGCTCTTGCATCTAAACCTCTACCCAATAAAGAGTTAACATTTGTTCTTAATCCTGGCACCCCTGAATTTAAATTGGCACGACCACCATTTGTTGATGCTACATCAGGATCGTAGCCGCTATAATCGGTAATTACAAATACGTTTTGAACGTTGAACGATAACCTTAGATCGTTAATCCATTTTACACCTAATTCTCCTTCTTTAAAAGAATATCCAACCTCTATATTTTTAAGTCTAAAATATGAGCCATCTTCAACAAAGAAAGACGAAGGCTCTCTATTTCCTTCCGGATCAGCTACAGTTGCTAAAGGAATATTAGTATCTGTATTAGTAGGTGTCCATGAATTTAAAACTTCACTCAGTTTTCCTCCATCTTGCCACAAAATATTATAGTATCTACCTAAATTATAAATTTCGTTTCCTTGTACCCCGTTGAAACTTAAAGCAAAATCGAATTGCTTATACCCTCCATTCATATTTAAACCATAAGTAAAATCTGGAGTTGGATCACCAATAATTGTTCTATCATTATCATCTACAGTTCCATCTCCATTAGTATCTACACGTACAAAATTCCCTGTAGCAGGATCTACTTTATCTTCAATTACCCAACCATAAAATGCTCCAACAGGGCTATTAGCTTGCGTTCTATTCACTACTCTCAAATCTTCATCAACTCCTGGTCCTAATATGGTAGCAGGCACATCTTTTGCTTCATTTTTTAGATTGAAAGAAAAATTAGTGGCAATGGTATAGGTAAATTCTCCTTCAGATTTGTTATAACTCAAATCAAATTCTAATCCGTTATTTACTAATGTTCCTGCATTTCTAGTAACTGGTAAACTTACACCAGCAGTAGATGGGACATTAATTGGTACTAAAGCATCTTCAACATTTTTAGTGTAATAATCTGCTGTGAATTTAATTTTGTTATCTAAAAAAGCCATATCAATACCAATATCAAATGTCTTTGTAGTTTCCCAAACTAAATTATCATCTGCCAACGTTGTTTGCGCTAAACCTGTTGCCAAAGCTCCTCCAAAACTAGTGTTGGATTGATTTGCTAAAAACACCGCTTGAGTTGGATAAAATTGATCTGGATAAGAGCCTAATTCACCATACGAAGCTCTTAATTTTAAGAAATTGATAGCTTCTAACTTCCAAAAATCTTCGCTACTAATATTCCAAGCACCAGAAAAAGCAGGGAAATAACCTACCCTATTCGCTTCAGCAAATCTGGATGATTCATCTCTTCTTACTGTAGCTGAGAATAAATATTTATTATCATAATTGTAATTTACTCTTCCAAAATAAGATAGTAATGCTGCTGTATTATTTTCTCCCAAAGTTTGAACTACATTAGTGAGTGCACTAGCAACTTTGATACTGTTTGCCGGTGTACCTTCTCCATACAATCCGTTACTATTTTGATTTTCTATAAATCTAGTGTGTCCTAAAACAACATTTAGTTTATGTTTTTCATCAAACTCAGTATCGTAAGTTATTGTGGGTTCAAATAATAAGTTGATATCCTCTTGTCTAAAATCAGTTAAATCATTGAACTCATTAAAATTTCTGACTGGATCTATTCTAGTTGCTGGATCCACTGTAGTCATTAAATATGTTGGTGTAAATTGAAAGTTTCGTCTGTTTGTATAATCTAAACCGAAATTAGTACCTAATGTTAATCCTTCTAACACTTCATAATCTATTTTTAGACTTGTAAATAGTGTTCTGGTAGTTTCTAAATTTTCTTCTAAAGAAGCCAAACCAAATTGATTTACACCACCTGGACCATGAATATCAGACGTAGGACCATCAAAACCTCCTTCGAAATTTGGATTAGTTCTGGCAATAGTTGGCGCTGTTGTTCCATCAAAGCCATACCAATTATTCTCTTGTAATTTACCTTCAGTTACACCTAAAGATTGAGTAATTTTAAACTTTCCTAAAGTATGGCTAGAGTTAAATCTGGCGTTTAATCTTCTAAAGCCTGATCCAACTAAAATTCCATCTTGTTGAAAATAATTCAAAGACCCAAAATATGAAGATGCATCACTTCCTCCAGAAATAGATATTCCATATTCTTGTAGCAATGCAGATTGTAATGATTCTTCTTGCCAATCAGTACTAACTCCATTCCAAGTAACTCTAGTAGCTGAACCATCATTCTGAAAACGTTGATTCAGATAATCAGTAAACTGCTGTCCATCAATAAAATCTAGTTTTTTACTTGGTGTATCTACACCTGTCCTAGAATTAAAAGTTACAGACAGAGCTCTATTTTTACTACCATGCTTAGTAGTTATAAGCACTACTCCATTTGCTGCTCTAGAACCATAAATAGCTGCGGCTGCAGCATCTTTAAGTACAGATAAATCATCAATATCGTTAGGATTTATGTAGTCCATATTATCTACAAACAATCCATCTACGACATAAAGAGGATCTGCATTACTTAATGAATTAATTCCTCTAATAAACACATTTGCAGATCCTCCAGGTTGCCCCCCAAAACTTTCAACTTGGATACCTGTTAACTTACCTTGTAAGGCTGTAGTTGGGTTACTGGCAACTGTATTGACTATATCTTTTCCTTTGATAGAACTAATAGCACTTGTAGATTCTCTTTTACTAGAACTACCATAACCTTGTATAATTACTTCATCTAAGGTACCAACATCTTCTAACATCACTATATTCAATTCACTTTGGCCACTAAACTCAATTTCTTGAGTTTGAAATCCAACAAAACTAAATAAGATAATATCTCCTATTTGTACATTATTTAGTTTAAAGTTACCATCCAAATCAGAATTTGTTCCATTAGTAGTACCCTTAACAAGAATATTTACACCAGGAAGTGGAAAATCCTTATCAGATACTTTTCCTGAAACCGATTGAGCATTTACTACAAAACCAATAAGAATTATGGTTATGCACAACATAAGTTTCATTGTTTTTTTATTCATAAGCTTGATATTAAAGTTATTATTGAATCATAAATGTAAATACTACACTTATTGAAGTTTTCATAAAAAATCTAAGACTGTTTAAGGTCTTAGTTGGTAAAAAATTCAAACTGTGCTACACTATGCTACACACAAATATAAGCTATTTTTTTACATATTTGATAATTTGACAAAAAAAATAGTTTTTAATTACAAAAAACCAAACCTAAACTATTGGTTTTTGAATTATAATGAATTCCTTTTTTTTACCTCTAAAGAAATTATTTTGTGAATTGTAGATTGGTTTTTGATATGTTGGGCTACCAGTAATCCCATTTCTTTAAAATCTGTAGAAATTGTAGTAATACCTCCCGATATAATTTCTTTTA
Source organism: Tenacibaculum agarivorans (assembly GCF_001936575.1). GTDB lineage: Bacteria > Bacteroidota > Bacteroidia > Flavobacteriales > Flavobacteriaceae > Polaribacter > Polaribacter agarivorans. The sequence goes on along the minus strand of NZ_MSMP01000002.1, from coordinate 214,119 downwards.
CTGTATTATCATTATGCGCAATTATTCCTACTTCTTCTCCTATAACATATTCTTTCAATTTACAATCTCTGAGCAGATACCATAAATCAGCATCTCTTATTGTAAAATACAGTGTATTAACTTGTACCGAATTTTGTGTATATTCTTTTTCTATCTTTCCATTAACTTCATATAAGCGTATAAACTTTTCAAATGCATTTTGTATTCCTTTTGGGTAATCTGCATTATCTGTATATAATAAAACCATTTCATTATACTTTTTTATAGCTGGTAGTAACTCTTCTAATAATGAAAAGGTTGATCTCTCAAATTCTTGAGCAATGAATGAAAACTCATTAGGCAATTCTATAAATCTGTCAATAATCACTAGTTTTTCTGACGGAAATCGCAGTAAAATTTTTTGCACCTCCAAATCTGGTATTGGTGCTATAGCATACATTCCATACTTCCCTTTAATAGAGTTTACGATATTTTTAAATATAGAAAGATTATTATGATGAAAGAAGACATCAATATGATATGCTTCTCCTAACTCTTTTCTGAATGCATTATAAAAATCTTCTTGAAAAGAATGAAAAGCATATAACAAAAGAGCGACCTTCAGTTTTACTTTTGTGTTTGTGTTTAAAACATAATATCCTTTAAAGTTTTTAGATTCTACTAATCCTCTTCTTTTTAACTCCTCATAGGCTCTAACAATTGTTTTTCTAGCGTAACCTAATTCACCAACCATATGGTTAATTGACGGTAATCTATCTCCTTTTTTTAAAATGCCATCGTTTATTGCATTTAAAATTCCATGCACTAATTGTTCATGTTTAGAATATAAACTTTCGTCTTTAAGCTCTTCTATTTTGAGAAACAATTTATCCATGATATCATATTTAAAATTACACTACAAAGTATATTCCTTGTGCTAAAAGTTCTTTATATTTTTCATAATCAAACTTATAATAAAACGCCCCTTTTCTGGAACTCGTTTTATCTTTTTCCTCCAGCTTAATTAGTACTCCGAATGATAATACTTTTTTTCTAAAGTTACGCGAGTCCATTTTTCTTTGATAAATTGCTTCATATAAGCTTTGCAATTGCGGTAAAGTAAATTTTTCTGGAAGTAATTCTAGACCTATAGGTTGGTATTTGGCCTTTCGTCTTAACCTAGCCATAGCGTCTTCAACCATTTGATTGTGATCAAGTACTAAATCTGGAAGTTCATCGAAAGTATACCACATAGCACCATGCTTTTCAACTAAATCTTTATCATAATCATCGATTCGTATTAAAGCATATTGACCAACTGATACGCATCTAAAACCTGGATCTCTTTCTACAGCATTATAAGTTTTAAGCTCTTCCATAAATACATTTTGTAATCCTGTAATTTCATGAAGAACTCTACTTGCGGCATTAGAAATACTTTCTTCTAATTTCACAAAACTACCAATTAAAGAGTACTCTCCTACATTAGGCTCAATCCTTCTTTTAAAGATCAATAATTTTAATACCCCATTATCAAAACCAAATATAATACAGTCAGTTCCAATATACATTTTATCATGTACCTCATAATAGTCTTTCTCCCACATATTTTACCCTAGATCTATATAATTTTCTACTCAAATGTAGTCAAATTTATTCGGATGAAATCTTCTTGTCATGCTTCCAAAAAAATAAACGTATTTTTTACGTTAATAATTTTTTACCTATATTGCGAACTCAAAAACTTAATTTGGAAACACTTAATAAAGACTATTTTGAAGACTTTGAGACTGAGTTAACAGTATTTTCACCAGGTAGAATAAACCTAATTGGAGAGCATACTGATTATAATGATGGCTTTGTATTACCAACTGCTATTGATAAAAAAATCTCTCTCTCATTTAAAAAGAATAATACTGCTGAAACGTGTAATATTTACAGTAAAAATTTTGATGCTTTTTTACAATTTCAGCTAAGTAAGATTGAGCCTAGTACTACAGAATGGGAAAATTACATATTAGGGGTAATTCATGAATTTCAAAAAAGAAATGCTCCAATTACTGGATTTGATTGTGTCATTCACAGTGAATTACCTATCGGAGCTGGTATTAGTTCTTCTGCTGCTCTAGAATGTGGAACTGCAATAGGAGTTAATTCTTTATTCAACTTACAATTTTCTTCTGAAGATTTAATTACATTTTCTCGAGATGCAGAACATAATTTTGTAGGCACAAAATGTGGAGTTATGGATCAGTTTGCGGTAGTAATGAGTGAAAAAGATCATCTGTTACTACTGGATTGTAAAACATTAGCTTATGAACTTATTCCTTTTAATTTTTCTCCTTATAAATTACTTTTAATCAATACGAATATTTCTCATAATTTAGCTAGTAGTGAATACAATAAGAGACGAGAAGAATGTGAATTAGGAGTAAAAATAATTCAACAAAACTACCCAGAAGTTACATCGCTAAGAGATGTTAATTTAGATATGTTGAACAGTCTAAAACCTGATTTAGATGAAACAATCTACAGAAGATGTAAATATGTTATCTCAGAGAACAACAGGGTTAAGCAAACTGTTAAAAATCTAAAAGAAAGCAATTTAAATTTAGTGGGCGAATTGATGTATGCTTCTCATGAAGGACTTAGAAATTCATATGATGTAAGTTGTCCTGAACTAGATTTTCTCGTTGACTTTTCTAAGTCTTACGAGCTTATCTTAGGTGCTAGAATGATGGGTGGTGGTTTTGGAGGTTGTACAATACACTTAATACATCAAGATTTTATTAATGAATATACTGAGATTGTTTCTGCTGCTTATCAAAAGCAATTTGGAATTAATGCAACTGTTATAGAAGTTAACCCTTGTCAAGGAAGCTATATAAAAATATGATTTATAATAGATTATATATTATAGAAATAAAGTCTCAAAACAAATCAAAGTAACTTAAGAATGGAAATTTTCACAACTTCACATATTAGAAAAAATATATTAACAGGAGAAGAAGTTTTAGTATCTCCACACAGAACAAAACGCCCATGGCAAGGTAAAGTTGAGGATGAGATAGAACCGATAACAATATCATATGATGAAAACTGTTATTTATGCCCTGGAAATACTCGTGCTAATAACGAAGTCAACCCTAACTATACTTCTACTTTTGTTTTTAAAAATGATTATGCGGCATTAAAGGAAGATGTAAAAGATCTGAAATATTCTAATGGTTTATTAGAAGCTAAAAGTGAACAAGGAATTTGCAAAGTTGTTTGTTTTTCTCCTGATCATTCATTGACACTTTCGAAAATGGAGGTAAAAGATATTGAAGAAGTAGTTCATACGTGGCAGCATGAATTTAAAACATTAGCTGAACTTTCTTATGTTAATAATATTCAGATATTTGAAAATAGAGGTGAAATTATGGGATGTAGTAACCCTCATCCTCACGGACAAATTTGGGCTCAAAATTCTATTCCATTAGTTATTCAAAGAAAAACTGAAAACTTTAAAAACTATTATAAACAACATCAACAAACATTATTAGAAGCGTATATACAGCAAGAATTAGAATTAGATGAACGTGTTGTTTATGCTAATGATAGTTTTATTCTAGTGGTTCCTTTTTGGGCTGTATGGCCATTTGAGACCATGATAATACCTAGAAAAGCAAGCTCAAATATTCTTCATATGACAACTAAAGAGATTACTGATTTTGCTACCATTATAAAAAGAGCTACTAGTATTTACGATAAGGTTTTTAATGTTTCTTTTCCTTATTCATCAGGTATACATCAAGCGCCTGTGAATAATGAAACAAATTTGGGTTGGCATTGGCACATGAGTTTTTTCCCTCCTTTATTACGATCTGCAACTGTTAAAAAGTTTATGGTTGGATATGAAATGTTTGCTACACCGCAACGTGATATTACTGCTGAAAAAGCAGCTGAAATGCTTAAAGAAATTAACACTAAACTTCAATAATATTAATAAAAATCCCTGTAAAAAACACAAGCCATATGTTCCCCCTAAATGGCTTGTGTTACTACTGAATAATCAATATGATTATTCTAAAATATGTTCCGTTTTTAAAATTTTAATTTTTCATTTTTATCCCAAATCCCCCAGTAAGCCCCTACATCTCCTTCATCTCCTACTTTCCATGACTCATCAAAAGAAGAGAAATAAAACATTGGTATGTTCTCTTCTAAAGCCCATAATTGTGCATTTATAAAATAATGCAGCGCATTTTCATAAGATGGCATGGCAGCCTCCAAGCCTTCTTCTCCTTGACTTGGCCAACCCGTTTCAGTAATAATTACGGGTTTTCCTTGCGCAGCATCTCTAGCCTGATCATACATTTGCTTCATATATATCAAAGAGTAATTAATATGACAACCTTCCCAATAAGGATAACAATTGGTTAAAATAACATCACAAGCTTCTGTAATTTTGGGCCTAGCAGAAAACTCATAATAAGCATCTACATATCCCATAGGAACATGAATCGGTAACTTCTTTTTTACATAATGCATAAAATCCAACAGTTCTGCTTCGGTTAAATCTTTACGATACATTACTTCATTACCTACAGCTGCTATATCTACATAACCTTTGTTTGCCAACACTATCAACCCTTCTATTTCTTTTTCATTGATTTCAGGATCGTCCCCTAACCAAGCACCAACTAATGTTTTGATTCCCATTTCTTTTGCTATAATGGGAATTAATTCATTTCCTTCCGTACAAGAAAAAGAACGAATCCATTTGATGTGTGGTTTCATAATAGCAAGACGTCTTCTGATTTGTTCTTCTGTTAAATCATCTCCTGGTTGTTGTCCTTCTTCATAAAAACTAGCACATAATCCATGCATACCCCTTTCGAGTATCTCTTGAAAAGTTTTTTTTAGCTCCTCAATTGATTTTTGGTTCAGGGAAAATCCTGAACTATACATCAATGATTTTAGTTTGCCTGCTCTGTACGACATTATTTAATGTTGCTTTTAGTATTTAAGTTGTTCGTTTTTATCCCAAATTCCCCAACGTGCTCCTACATCTCCTTCATGATGTACTTTCCAAGACTCATCGAATGAAGAGAAATAAAATATGGGGATGTTTTTTTGTTGAGACCAATGCATGGTATTGATAAAATATTTCATTGCATTGGTTTTTGAAGGTTCAGCGTTTTCAGTATTCTTCCCTTTATTAGGCCAACCTGTCTCTGAAATAATTACTGGTTTTCCATTTGCTATTTGTTGCGTTACTGCATACATTTTCTTTAAATAATCTGAAGATTTTTCTACACTACTTCCCTCCCAAAAAGGATAACAATTTGCTAAAATCAAATCATTTACTTCGATTAGGTTTGGGCGTTCTACAAATTGATAGTATGCATCAACATATCCTACAGGAATATCTGGTATGGCCTGTTTTACTCTTTTAATATAACTTAACAACTCTTCTTCAGTTAAATCTTCACGAAGTAATACTTCATTTCCAACAACAGCTACATCTACCAATCCTTCTTTAGCTAAGTTGATTAGATTTGTTATTTCTATTTCATTTTGATTTTTATCAGCACTAATCCAAGCACCCACCATAGTTTTTAAACGTCTATTTTTAGCCACTTTTGGTATCAATTCATTACCATCTGTACAAGAAAAAGATCGAATCCATTCTGTATAAGGAGCTACAATATCCATACGCTGTTGTATTTGAGCTTCTGATAATTGATCCCCAATATTTTGTCCTTCTAAATACGGACTAAAACATATTCCATGTAGTTTATTGCCCAATGTACTTGCAAAGAGTTTGCTTATTTCTTGTTGAGATTTAGTGCTAAAATCAATAGTTGTTGCGGTATCAATTTTCAAATCAGAAGACCATAACGATGCTAATTTATCTGCTTGATAGTAAGATGAACTTATTGGCTTTTTACGACGATCTAATGCTTCACGAATTTCATTTGCTCTTTCTTCTGAAACACTATAGTTACGCATCACGTACATTGCTGCTATTGTTCCTAAAATTGGGAAAAAACAAAAAAATGCATGTAAACCATCTACCGAAGCTTGTTGTGACGTGGTTGGTAAATCTGAATTAAATCCTACAACCCAAATGATAACCCCACTCAAAGCACCAGCTATAGCATACCCAACTTTAACCATCCACCAATAAATAGCTCCAAAAATTCCTTCTCTACGTTTCCCTGTGTTTAGTTCATCGATGTCAATAACATCTGCTGTCATAGACATCATAATGGTGAATAAACTACCTATTCCAAAAGAAAAGAATGGCAACGCTATAATATACATCCACGGTTTTCCTGGTATAAACAGAAAATACAACATGATGTATCCTGCAATAGAAATAGTTTGGCTAAGCATAAATGCTTTTTTCTTACCTAATTTCTTTGACAACCAAGCTACAATCGGTATCACAATAAAAGTGGTTCCTAAAGCACCTAAACATCCAAACAAGGAAACCCAAATTCCAGAAGCTCCAGCATCTCCATTAAATAATTTATATACAATTACAAAAAAGGTCAGTGATGATACTGCCATGAATGCATTATAAATGAAAAATGTTGCTGAGCATAGTTTTCTAAATTCTTTTATTTTAAAGGCTTCTCTAAAGCTAGTACGGATTTTTTGTAAACTGCCTCCGATATTTGAAAGGTTTAGAGGCTCGTAGTCTTTATTTAGAGTAGATTCGCTCTTAATAAATAATGCAGGAACAATAGCACAAATAGCACAAGGAACTGCTACCCAAACGGCTAGCTCTCTTGCAGCGACATCAGCAGATGGAAACCATTCAGGATCATACATAATAATCCAAAATAAAGGAGCTATGACCCATGCCCATTGTCCAATCCATTGTGCAATTGCCATAATATTTGTGCGTTCATGAAAATCATCACTCATTTCATATCCCATGGCAACATAGGGTACACTAAAAAAAGTGAGTCCTAAATAAAACACCACAGACCAGAGAAAGAAATACCAAAAATTATACTGTACGGAATTTTCTTTAAACAATTGCCACATAAACACATAGGCAATTCCCATTATAATTCCACCTATTAAAACATATTGCCTGCGCCTACCCCATTTCGATTTAGTATTATCAGAAATAAATCCCATTAATGGATCTGTAATTGCATCAAACAAACGTGGAAATAAATAGATCATTCCCCACATCAATCCTGTAAACTTTAAATCTTCAACTAAGACGACCATAAAAATACCAAGTATAGCAGGAAACATTTGATTGGCAAACATACCAATACCAAAAGCGATTTTTTGACCTAATGGAACTTTTACTGATTGTGACATAATTAATCTATTTAATGAATGGAATTATAATTTGAATTTTTAGCATATGTATTGAGTTATTTTTACATCATAATTATCAAATACATACTATTTTATTTAGGGTACAATTACCAATTCTTTCTTGGTAGGTGGCATTGAAACTTCTATTAATAATGCTTCTTTATTGCCTTGGTATGTTTTTCTAATAGGATTTCCTCCACGAGTTAGCCCATTAAAAACTCCGTTATCAACCATTTCCCATAATGCGTATTTAGCTTTACCTTTAACAGTAAATAATCCAAAATGATTTTCTGAACCACCAGGGTTTTGTGCATCTTTCCACATTTCGTCAAAAGCTTCAAAATAGAAACAAGACATACCTTCTTTAGCAGTCCAATCTCTCATGTGTTTATAGAATATGGCTTCTTTGTATTCATCTGTAGCTTTAGAACCTGGATTTCCATAGAATCCATTAGAAGAACTAGCCCAGCCTGTTTCGCCAATATGAATGGGTTTTTCTATACCAATACTTTTCATATACCGTTCCACTCCATGATACTGTGATTCTGCATAACGACGAGAACGTAACATCGCTTCATCTATCTTTTCAAGGTTAGATAAACTGTCTTCTTTTTGTGCAACTCCCCAAAAACGAGGGTTGTAATGCGTATCGTGCATTGGATAGGTATGCATAGAAATAAAATCTACAGCCGCAATCAGTTTGTTCAACTCATCTACATGGTATTCATTACTACCGCCTCCCCATGAAGCAAAATTATCGGAACTTGTAATCCATAAGTCTTTATCAAGTTTACCTTCTTTTTTTAATTTTTGAAGGTGATTTACCCATTTTAAAATTATCCAAGGTTCTACATAGTAACTTGTTGCCCATTTCACCATCGCTTCATTTCCTACAGCTATCATTTTTATAATATCAGGGTATAGCTTTGCTAAAGCTACAGCTCGGGCTATTTCTTCTTTATTTTTTTCACTTTCTTCATTATGATTTACAGGTTGAGCGGTCCAAGCATTTTTACAATCAATCCAAGCGCCTAACATTACATACATTTCAAATTCTGCATTCTCTTTTTTTAACTCACTAATTGCTTTAACTACATTAGTAGCATGAGGTAATTGAACATTATATGTACGTAAAAGTTTAATTCCCATGGCATGAAGAATTTTCATATCTTCTTTCAATTCTTCTATTGTGGGTTGTATGTCTCTTGTATGTTTTCTATAACCTCCATATGAAATCGCTAAATACTCTGGATTTCCTAATATATCTTTAGCTGTCACTTGTTGCTTTTTTATGGAATGTTTCTTAACGTTTTCCTGTTTTTGAGCACACGAGACTATTAGTAGTATTGTAAAAATTATGTGTACTCCTAATTTCATTTTACTTTTATTTTAGATGATTTAGTTTAACGTGAACATTAATTTGAGAGATTTCTCCAGTTCTATTAAATATTTTCATACTTAAATCAGTTGTTAATCTTAGATCACTCACTTCTAGTCTTTTGTTATTTTTATCTATAATTTCCAGCTTATATTCTTCTGAAATTTGGTAAATGATTGGTACTTGACAATAGGTAAATGCTAACATCCCTTTTTGGAGTTCAATACTCTTTTTCTGTTCTTTTATATCAATATATTCTAGAATTTTAGACTCTTTTAGAAATTCATCTTTTCGTAATAAACAAGGATCAAAAAACAAGGTTCCATTGGCAACAAAAATGCCTAATTCTCCAAAACGACTAAGAATATCTTCCTTTACCTGTCCTGTCATTCCTGGCTGTTGTGCGCCTTTTCCTGCTGGAGTATGTGAATACGGATCTGTTGGAAATGCGCCATATACTATTGGTGGTTTATGTACTCCTATACCTTCATTAATTTCATAATAATGTTCTAACAATCTCCCTATTACTTCTTTATCTTCTCCTTTTTTAATGGCTTTTAAACTGCACTCTTGTACTGCTAATTGAAGTTTAGATACCATATGCCAATAAATTGACCCCAACCCTTCATATCCATAAAAAGTTCCTGAACGGCCTGTGAATGCTTTATGATTAAATACGCTTTCAAAAATATTCAGTACTTCTTTTCTACATTCATCTGAAATTTCTTGTGAAAGCTTGTTTAATGCTGCATTCAGATCATTTGCATTTTTAAAGTTACCGTTAAAGTGAAAATTCCCTCGTACGTCTCTCTCTATAATTTGAGTATTTCCTTCTGTATTTAGCTGTTGTAAAAGAGTTGACTTTTGTATTGAAGATTTAGGTATATTATTTCGTTGTAAAAAGCCTGCTAAATTTTTATTCGGATACAACATATAACTGTATTGATCTTCTCTAAACAGTTTACTATTTTTCATTCCGTCTAAAACTAATAAAGCTTCCTTGGCCTCTAAATAACCAGAACTTAAAACGGCTACTTGTCCTTCTAACATTTCATCTAGATAAGAAATAGAAATCTCTGTATCACTTTCAATAGTCATTAGATTATAGGCATGGTATAAATTATCTGAACGTTTATTGGCTTCAATAGAATGTTCTAAATATTCTAAACTGATTTGCACAAAGCTTTGTAATGATTCTAAAGAAATTTTACTTTTTCTACCAGAAAAAGCACTGTCATAGATTTTTAATCTGAAATCACTTCCTGATTTTCCTAAACCATCTAACATTTCTTTTCGTTGTGTATCTGTAAAAATTCCAGATAATAGATTTTTATGTTGTTGGAATGTATTTAAAGTACTTTGATAAAAAGTTTCTAATTCTTCAGAGATTTCCACAGACTTGACCTCAACATCATTTAAGATCTCTTTGAAGAAATGTAGGAATCGTCTTAAATAATATAGTGTAACCATAGACACACCATTACCTACTAATGCATTATTAGCATCATTCCATTCAGGACGTTGAGTATTCATCCAAATTCCTGCTTCAGGAATAAAATTTGATAGTTTAGCTAATATTGTTGCCAGGATTTTTTCAATAAAATTGACTTTTATAATCGTACTATTTTCATTACGGAGTAATGCTCCATCAGCCGCTAACTCACTGCGATCTATTCTAATTTTCTTATCTGAATAGGTATCAAACTCAATAGTATCTTTTGGATTTTTGAGTATGTCTTCATAGGATTTTATCTTGTAAGGAACATTGGCATACACAAAAATATTTTGATTGAATAAACTCTCTAATTTTTTAGGTTGATGGTTTTCTAAAAACTCTAAGAATTTCAGTAAATAAATGATTTGATGATCTCCCCAATATCCAATATAACTCCAAGGATCATCTGGCTCAATTGTTTCCCAATCAAAACCTCCTTTTGTTACTCTATATGGGTTATACCCATCGAAAGTAGTTGCATTCAAAAACTTATGAATCATACTTTCTATAAATTCAGGATATGAGTGCGCCAATGCTTCCCAATTTTGAAAAATATCTCGCCAATTTCCTTCATAATCCAAAATTTTAGAACCATCTTCGTTCTGTGTATTGATAGAAAATTTGTTCCATGGACGACTCGGATCTCCATGTCTTCTACTGAATTTTAAAGGCATATATTCTAAGCATAGCCGTTTAAAGTCTTTATTTAGAACTTGTGAAGAAATTTTCTTTAACGTTAATAGTGAGAATTTTTCAGGAAGATTATCTATAACTTTTTCTTGGCTTATAGTTACATTTCGATTTGCTTTAGTAATGTAGTTTTTAAAATCTGATCGTTCAATGGTATAATTATCATCAAAAATTCCACCGCGCATAATATTAAAAAGCGTATTGGAAAAATGACGCGTGTCTCTTAATTCATCTGCAGTTAGTTGAATAGCATCTGATGATGCATTTAAACGAATTAATCTGTCCGTTCCAATTGCAATATCTTCGTTTACCTTTTCAATTAGATCTAAGTTATTCGTAATATTTTCTGAAAGTTGTACTACATCAGTATGATTTTGATTCACGTTAGCTATAAGCATCCAATTTTCTTCAAACTTTGGAGCCAAGTCTATAGTTGCATTTACAAAATACCCCCCTTTTTCAGCTTTGATGTCTTCTTCTTGTTGTACAGATTGTTTCCTTCTAAAGTTTTTTAATTGGAGGGAGCTCAATAAGTATTTTGGATTTTTCAATCCTAAAGACCAAGCAATATTCGCTTTTAAAGCTTCGCTTGGTTCTGCTTTATCAACAATTATAGCACTTAATGCAAAAATTCCTAATCCTGAATCTCTATCCAATTCACTTCGCTTATAAGCATCAACTAAGTTACTGCTTGCGTTTTGTAAATCGCTTCCTACTCCATAAGGTAGAATATTCTGAATTCCATCTACCAATGCTACCTTTATATAACTCTCTGTATTATTTTTTAATTGAGCTTTACGAACAAATCCATATACATCACTTGAATTCCATTGGTAACGAAATGTTAGTTCTAAATCGTGATTAATTTCTTCAAACAATACTTTATTTCCGTACTTATTTTTATAGAGATTTCGTGTGGTTTCATATTTCCCTTCAAAACGTTCTGAAAGAGGTTCCCAAACATGAATCTCTCCATTTTTATGCACTTGAAAGATTGATTTACTTCCTGTGATCTCTGCACTTTCAGTAATCTTATCATCTGTATAGTAAGGGAAAAGCGAATATTCAGCATTTTGACGCCCAGCAGTTAATCCTCCATTACTGGAAATAAACATCCAATGGTTAGAAGCACTTACAATACTCATGAAAAATGGACGCATTTCATCACTATTCGTTATTTTGAAAAACTCCTCATTTTCAATTTTAACTTTACTTAAGGATACTTCCTTACTCATTTTTGTTGTTAATGTAGAATTTGTCATTATTGTGTTGATATGTATATTAGTTTGCTGATTGTTTTTTAAAAAGGCTAAGTGTACTTAGCCTTTTTAACCAACTACTAATCATACTGGGGGTTTAAGTGTTATTCTTGTATTATATCATCGATATAGTAAATCTCATCTTGGGTGGTTGGTGCATCTTCATCATCTGGTATGATTACAATTTTATCGTAACCATCGGCAGCATTAAGTGCAGTAGATGAAAAATCAAATGTTAACTCTGTCCAAGTATTTGCATTAGTTACTGTTTGTACAATATTATATGTTGGAGGGGTTCCTCCTCCTCCTTCTTTTTCTAATTGAAAACGGACTTTAACATTAGCCTTAGGACACCATATTTTAATTTTAAATGTTGTTCCTTTAGATAAATCTAAGTCTGCGCTGAAAATATGGAAGATCCCTGAGTACCAAGCTGAATTTAGCACCTTGTTTAATTGGTATACTTTTGCTGAAGTATTACCATTTGTATCAGGATTATTTACAACACTACCCGTAACTCCGTCTCCAGCTTCAAATACCCCTGTAAAAGGAACATCATCTTCAAAATCTAATAAGGCTGAAGTAGTAGATCCACCGCCTCCAGTACTTCCTGGTGCTTTATGAAAATAAATATTATCTAAAAAGATATCAAACGGCGTTGTTGTATTGGCTGTATCATCTGCATTGAATTGACCATCAAATTTCATTTGCACTACAGAATTCCAAGTCATACCTGTGAATGCTGACTTTGGTAAATCTACACTATTCCAAGCACCTGGTGTTACAGGTACTTCTACTAATATTTCTGCTGCTCCAGTTGCTGAAGCCCCAGCATTAATAGGACTTATTTTTACTTTTCTATCGGTTATTGTTGACGCTACCCAAATATCTACATGTAAAAACTCCATTGCAGATGCATCTACTGGACCTGCTGCTCCAAAATCAGTTCCTTGATAATTGAAATTTGGATACGCCAATACCAGATTACCATCTCCTGGATCAAACATAGTATTTACTTGCATATGTCCTGATTGTCCCCAGTTAGGATCGTAATTCGCAACTGCTATGTTTGTATATGTGCCTCCATAGATAGAAATTACATCTGTTGCATTTCTAGCTGGAGGTACTGGGGCTGACATTCTCGGTGACGTTGGCGGTGCTATTACCTCTACTGTTCTTGTTATTTCTGAAGCTGCATTACCAGCTGCATCACTTACATTATACGTTATTGTATATGTTCCTATAGTATTTACATCAACTGTATCTCCGCCAACTACTATACTTCCAGAAATATCACCATCTATATTATCTGTCGCAGTTGCTCCCGGATCTGTAAATGTATTTCCCTGTACTATGGTAATCATTGCATCTCCATTAAGTGTAATTGTTGGTGGTGTAACATCCGTTGTTATGGTTTGCTGAATATTATCCACATAAAAAGTTCCCGCTGTAGTTCCAAATCCATCAACAAACATGGTAAATCTATTATACGATGCATCAGATGTAAATGTAAAAATCATTTCTTCCCATCCTGTTCCTCCATGGCTTACTAATAGTTCCGTTGCTTCTGCTGTTCCTTCTTCTAATTTTACCAGTATATCCACTGCTGCATTAGACCAGAAATTCATTTTTATAGTTTTATCTGTGGCTAAATCAATTGGAGCATCTAAATTGTAGAAGAACCCCTCAAAGTTTGCTCCACTATTAGTTATAGCCCCTACTTTGGAAGCTGTTGCGTTTGAACCTGAAGGATCTGGATTATCTACAATCTCAAAAGCTGCTCCATTGAACACTACAACCTCTTCATATTTAACGTTAGCTGTATCAAAATCAATAGGTAAACGTACTGGAATAGGAATATTAATAAATACCCTATCTTCAAAAGAATCTGAGGCCCCAGAAACACTTTTAGATTTTAAGGTTACTGTAAATTCACCTGTTTCAAATGTTTTTTTAGGATTGATTTCCTTTGAAGTAGCCCCATCTCCAAAATCCCACTCATAATTATCAGCATTTTCTGAGATATTGATAAATGTAACTAAACCTAAATCTTGATTTACTGTGTATGTAAATCCTGCTTTTACTGTAGGTAAAATAGCATCTTCCTCTTCACACCCCCAAAAGGCTAAGGTTAAAATGAAGATTGATAATAGCTTTATATTTTTTATTATTTGTTTCATCTTTTTATTGTCTTTTGAGTTTATCATTTTTTGTATACTCTTACGTAATCTACAAGCATATTTTGTGGGAATACTGTATCGCTATTTGGAGATCCCACAAAACTTCCTCCGACAGCTAGGTTTATGATGATATAAAATGGATGATCTAAAACCCACTCACCTGTAACATCTTCTCTGGTGATTTGATTATACAATACGTCATCCACATAATAATTCACATAATCAGGAGCCCATTCAATACCAAAAACATGAAAGCCTGTATCAAATCGATCATTTGGTAATTGATAGCTTTTAGTAATTGCATTACCCGCAGAATACTCAGGTCCATGAACACTTCCGTGAATTATAGTTGGTTCTTGACCTCTGAACTCCATAATATCAATCTCACCACATTGCGGCCATGTAAAACCAGGTTCGTTACAATTATTCCCTAATAACCAAAAGGCTGGCCACATTCCTTGACCAAAAGGCACTCTAATACGTGCTTCGAACCTTCCATAGGTTTGCTCAAATAAATCTTCTGTTTTTATTCTTGCTGAAGTATATGCAGCACCATTAAAATCTTCTTGTCTTGCGGTTATGATTAACACCCCATTTTGTACCGTTACATTTTCTGGTCTATCTGTGTAATATTGTAATTCGTTATTACCCCATCCATTCATTCCTGTTCCAATATCGTATGTCCATAATGAACTATTTAAAGTTCCATCTACATCAAACTCATCTTGCATAACAAGATTAGAAAAAGTAGCTACAGTTTGTTCTTCACTAGTGTTACATCCTATGTAAAATAGGAGTACTAGTAGTATAAAATAGTTCCATATTTTTGATGTATATATTCGATTCATATTGCTCGTTTTTGCGTTCATCATTTTATTCATAGAAATAAATGTTATCTAGGATAAAATCTACATTACCAGAGAAAGCTATTTGTGCTAAATTATTTTTCTGAGTAGCCAATCCGCCTGTTAACGGAATATCTACAGAAATCCATTGTCCAGATACCAATTGAGCAGAAGGTATAGTAAAATCTATCTGCTGGTCATCTTCCGTTGGTCCTCCAGTATTCACATTAGTATTCAGTTCTCCATTAGCTCCCCTGTCTCTAATATTGAAGCTTAAAGATGGAGATGAAGTATCAGATACAATAAACACATCCAGATGCAAGAAATTCATGCTACTTGCGTCTATAGTTGGATTTTGAAATTGAATACCTGCGAAATTTACATTGGTATTAAAAATTAAATCATCGTTACCTAATTTTAAGAATGTTGTTTGTGTTGTAGAACCTCCAAAATTTCCGTTGAAAGTATCTACGTTAACATTAGTATAGGCATTGCTATATACTGAAATTACTGTATTAGCAGCTCTAGTTGGTGTTGGTGCAGAGCTTATGTTTAAAGAAGAATCTACTGTTAAAGAACCTTTAGCTAAAACTCCATCTATTGAAGCTGTTATGATAGCCTTACCTGAATCTAAAATGGTTACTTCTCCCCTTTCATTAACAATAGCTATACTTTCATCTGATGACATAAAGTTAAAATATGAAGGTGCCGCAATTACCATGATATCTTCTCCTGTACCTAAATTGAAGGTTTGTGTACCTGTAATTGTTGTTGTACTTCCTTTTACGGTTTGTAACATTTCATCTATTCCATTAAAAATAGCTGGCCTAGGTTGAGCTATAGTTCCTAAACGTTCAAATTTTAGTTCATCAATCCAAAATGTATATCCTCCTTCATCTGCAGCATTTTCAGCTCCTTCGGCATACCAAAACATTCCAATTTCTTGATTTAATTTAGATGCATCTGGAATAGGTATCGTATATTTTTTCCAATTGGTAGTTATAGGCATATTTTGCAATGTTACTTGATACTGATTGTTGGTATCTCCATTGACTCCGAAACCTATTTCATTAATATCTGCTCCTCTTGATGCTTTTGCCCAAAAAGTTAAGGCATCATAGCCGGATAAATCTCTGGGACCTGTGCTAGGAAAAGTAGCTCCTCCGAATCCTACTCCAAAAACTGGAATGTCGAAACGCATTGAAGCAGTTCCCATAAAACTTTCATTTTGATCTACAGAAAAAGCTTCTGCAAATGACCCTCCAAAAGGAAAGTAATCTAATCCTCCTACAAACGAATCAATAAAAATATCTCCATTGGTAGGAAATGTTGCCAATTCTGCCTCTTCGGACAAGCCTCTTTCACACCCAGTAAGTGTTACTAGAATCAACCCTAAAGTGACAGTGATTTTTATATATGTATGTTTTTTAATCTTCATTCTTAGTTGCATTATTTTCCTATGTTGATATGAATGTATGTTCTAATTTCCCACTCCGAACCGTTCTCAAACCCTACTGGACTTATGATCGGTGAGTTTGCAAATGGTAATGCTGCGTTAGGTGCATATCTTGGTGAAAATTGATCTAATGAACGCCATGTTCCGCGTAGTCCAATTTTAGTACTTGGTAAAATGAACCAGTCTTGCTTTCCGATAGCTGTGGATACGTCTAACATTAATTGTAATGGAAAAGTTAAGTTAAAATCTCTATGATAATCAAAAGGTCCCCAGTCATTTACTTTAACTGCTCCCATAACTTTTAAATTCTTATGGATTACTTTTATGTCTGTTCCAAATCGATCTATAGTTCTCTGACTATCACCATTTCCTTGTCCATTTCCAGCATATATATTAGCTACCAATCCAAAATCTGGAGTAATTTTAGATACTACACGAGAATGTACTTCCCATAAATCTTGAGCAGGTGCAGAATTTGGAAATGCGAATATGGTTCTATCCGCTAAAAAACCTACATGAGCATCTTGAGTTGTAGGCAAATGTCTATAGACAAAACCTAAATTCATGGCAAACTTGGCGTCTTCAGCTCTATCATTATCCCATTGATACATCCATGTTGCTGGTGTTGGATCGTACGTAAATAATATTTCACCCGCAGTAGTTTCTCTGTTGGCTCTTACTACAAAAGGATCATCTAAAATGTTTCTTAATCTTCCTGGTCCTCCAACATCATTTGGCATAACATCTACTAATGGTTTTTGCCACAGAAAGTTTGGAGCTATTTGGAAATTCCCTAAACTATATGTGAAACCAGAAAGTATATTAGTTTGATTTCCACTTCCTGTATCTCTTAGTTTCCAACCCGTAAAAGTTTGTGTTTGATCTCCTCCTCCATTGGCTACTAATCCCATAATAGCGCCTTGTGCATACCAATTGATTGGTCCTTTTTGATACGTTATTTTAGCTTTTCCTCCCCAGTTATCATCTGAATTTATTTTATCAGTATATACAGTATAGTTTCCTGATGTTCCTCTAACATCTTGAAAAGAACTGCCATTTAATGGGTTTCCTGCCCAAATTCCGCCTAAAGCAACCTCTACATTTCCAAACTTTTTTTCCAAAACTAAAGTTGCTCTTTCTGTTGGCCAAGCTGGTATTACCCCACTTCGAACTTGATTTTCATCTAATATCCTTCTTCCGTTTTGATCAAATTCTAAATCTGTATTTAAATCTCTTTGATAAATACCTGTAATATCAATACCTGCAATTTTTCTACTGTATTTGAATAATGCTGTTGGATTTGCTCCCCACCATACTTGAGGACCTGCTACTACTTTTAAACCTTTGATTGCTCTTTTTCCATCTATCTCTACTCCTAAGGTTTCTCCTCTATAAATATCTAAATTAGGTCCATAATTTGCTTCTCGATATAGTCCGAAAAAATCTCCTTCATATCCCCAATGATAATGCCCTGTTCTGTAAAATCCTCTGATATCAAAATCTTTTGCATTCCATTCAAATTTTGCGTTATACACACTTAACCTGTTTACATCGGTTAGATTTACATTACCATTTTCTGTATTTACCTCTGGTATTGGTCTTGCTAAGTTTTCATAAAAAATTTCATCTATAGGGTTTTCTGCTACTTTACCAATTACATTGAAGTTAACTTCTGCACTCATATTATCTGTTGGTTTACCTTCAACTCCTATAAAATATGAATGCATAAAATCAAAACCTCTTCTATTTGGATATAGTTGAGTATTAGGATCTGGATTTTCAGGAGTGGTTAATAATGAACCACCAGTAAAAAACGAAGTTAGTTCTGCACGTAATTGACTAATTCCTAACCTATTTCCACTTTCTGCACCTAAAGCAGCTTTATCGGATCTGGCTCTAAGCACTGCATCTGCTAATTGAATATTTTTGAAGTAATTGTCTACAAATTCAAAGTTTATGTCTTTTGTATAAGGATTCAGTGCGTGTGCCTCTTTTAAAGCATAGTACGCTGCTCGAGGATATAATTCATATAAACCTTTAACATCCGTTTTACCTTTCGCACAGATTCCAAACCATTCTTCATTCATATTATTCTGACCTTGGGCAAAATCCCTTTGATATCCTCCGTTAGACCAAGAAGCATTATTATCATGTTTATCCGCATTTTTTCTTTCATTCCATCCGTATTTCCACCATCCGTCACTAAATTGAAAAGTAAAACCTCCAATAGCATTTCCTACTTTTCCTAAACCCGCTGCATTTTTATAAATTTCTTCCCAATTTTCAACCATGTAATATGCTTGAGAGTATTGATCTTCTTTACCTTGTAAGGCATTGTATGCATCTGCACCAAATTCTGCGAATAAAATGGGTTTATCTAATTCATCTTTTACTCTTTGAAATGCATCTCCAAAAGAAATACCTCGATACATGTTGGTTCCATATATATCTATGTCTTTACATTCTTCTTTAACAATATCTAGAAATAATAAATCTCCATTACATATGGCTACAGGATGATTATTGTCTATGGATTTCATTTCCTTAGCAGCATCATTAAACAATTTATACATTGCTCTAGCTCTTTTACGAATAGTGGATCCTTCGCTTTCAATTGGAATATCTTCAGTTTCCGCTCCTCCCCACGAAAGATGATAGTTATTCTCATTTCCTAGCATAAACAGTAGTAATCCAGCTATATTCTTATATTGATTCGCTAATGTTTTTGCGTCATCTAATAACTGTTTTCTTACTGCTTCATCACCATATTCAGTATTTGGATACCAAACTCCATTTACAGTTAAACCATAGGCACCAAACGTATGATTTAGCATTGTGTAAATTCCATAATTCTTATAGATATAAGTGATCCATTTGGGTTTGATACCTGTATATACCCTGATGGTATTTACTCCCATGTTTTTAAGAAGAGACATTTCAGAGTCTAAGGCTGCTTTTATATAGTCATCAGATTTATCCCAAAAACCATTTAAAACATTAGTACCTATTGGAACATAATCCCAATTCATACCATTTACCATAAAATCCTCTCCATTTACTACTAATTTCATTCCATTATTATTCCTTTCCACTGAAACTTTTGCTTGTGAAAAAGATAATATCGAATAAAATACAAGTGTAAGTATGAGTATGTTTTGTTTCATATAAGTTGTATTAGAAAAGTGGAGAGAAAACTACCACTTGATATTGAGTGTATTAAATTTACGAAACACTGTTTAAGAATTTCACAAAAAAACCTATACAAAAAACATACATCTTAAAAAAAACACATTTAATTTTGATAAAATCGTATCTAAACCTATGTGTTTTTGAGTATTTAGAGCAAAACAACGATTACGAAAAAAAACAACAAAAAGATAAGTTGTATAGGTAATGTTGTGGTAAAAAGCTGTTATGTATAGTTTCTAAACACTTAAGATGTATTCTATAAGATTTGCTTTTTGAGGAAGATCGAGCTTTTTACGCAATCGATATCTTTTAATCTCTACGCTTCGCACTGAAATATTAAACAATGGAGCAATCTCTTTTGAAGTTAGATTTAACCTTAAATAAGCACATAATCTAAGGTCGTTTGGTGTTAAATTATCGTGTAATTTTTTAATCTTGTTGATAAAATCCTTATCTGCATTATTAAAGGCTTCTTCAAACATTTTCCAATCATCTGTGTTATTCAAATTTTGATCTATCGTTTTAATAACACTTTGTAAACTCTTTTCATCTCCCTTTACAATATCCTTTTTTAATGCATTTAACAATTCATTCTTTTTGATCATACTCATGGTAGAAATAGCTAATTCTCTATTTTTACTCTCTACATCTTGCTCTAGCTGTGTATTCTTAATTTCTATGAGTTCTTTTTCTTTCTCAAGGGTTTTTAATTGAAAATCTTTTTGTTGTTTCTTCAATAGGCTTTCACGTTGTCTTCTATAGTATCTTTTATATACTCTATCCATAAAAATGGAAAATAGAAATACTATTAATGCATAACCTAAAATTGCTGTATTTGATATGTACCAAGCTCTATTGATATAAAACGAAAAGCTAGGTATATTTTTCACTTCATTTTCTCCTATTTTAGCCTTTACCTTAAATATGTAATCACCAAAAGATAGATTTTCAAAAAGTATTTTATTAGAGAAAGTCCAATCACTCCATTTTTCTGTATACCCTTCTAGTTTATATTTATACTTTACAGCTATATCTTTCGATAAATATGGTACACTATATGAAAATTCAATACTATTATCTTTTGCAGGTAATTCTAGTTCTGAAGTATTTTTTAACGCTAAATGTTTCGCTTTTTCATCTACAGCATGATTTTTAACCGCATTAATAGATAAAGTATATCCATCAGTCTTTTCTGTTTTTAAATTGGTTATTAAATACCCATTTAATGTACCTAACAGATAGGTATCTTCGCCTATTCTATTAATATTTTCATAACCTACAGCACCCTTTCTCAAAGAACTTTTGATTCCTTTTTTTACTATAACAGCTTCGGTACTGAACTTATCAGGTCTTAGATAACTAAGATTATCTTTAGAAAAGCTAAACAATTTATTTGAATGTTTCGCAAAGATTAGCTTACCTGTTAAAAAATCTTTTTCACTGATTAAAGTATTTAACACAGTATCTTTTTCGAAACTGCTTTTACTTTCTGAGTATTTATATACTCCTCCTTTGTACGCATAAATAATTTTGTTTTGATACTTTAAGAGACTAGAATGTAAACCTTTTACTACAGAAGTATCTATTTTAGACTCTACAACAGCTGTAAAATTTTGATCTATTTTTAATTTATAAACTCCTTTATATTCGTGATTAATAAATATTGTATTGTTATCATACAATTCAAAAAATCTGCAAGAATTATCAAAGCCTTTTATTTTATTCAATACTTTCCAGTTTCCTTTTTTCTTTTCTAAAATGTATAAGCCATCATAACTACCCTGTAATAATTTACCTTCTTTTATTTTTTTTACTCCCCATGCACCAGATATATCATTTATTTTTCTTGCTACACGATTTTCAATACTAAATACTCCTGAGTTGTGGCTACAAAAAAGTTCGCTATCTATAGTATGTAAATTCCAAACTTGACCTTGTGTACTTTCTACAAAACTAAAATTATCTATTGAGGAATATTTTTTATAAAACAAACCTTGATTGGTTCCTAAATACAAATAGCCTTGGTGATACGCTGAAGTATATACCGTACCTAATTTTCCTTCTAAATCTTTATAAATTCTAAAAGGAGAAGTGATGTCTATTTTATTAATTCCATAATCTAAACCTAACCACACATCTCCCTTTCTATCTTCAAAGGTTGATAAAACGGTATTATTTGAAAGCCCTTGTGTTTGATTTAAACTAAAAATTATTTTTCCTTTTACATTTGCGTATATTAATCCATTAGAAATGGTTCCAATAACAAAATTCTGCTTTTTCAAACGAAGAGCACTATATACCGTTTTTCGATTTAGGAAGTTTTGTAATTGAGGATTCTCAAATGTGTATTTACCCTCTACGGTAAAAAAACCTTTATCTTGGGTTAGAAAAATAAGTTGATTTGTTTTCTTAAAAATTAAAGTAATTCTGTTTTCTTGGAGTTCTTTTTTATTAGTAATTAATTTCGGTTTTCCATCTTCTATTCTAAAAACACCTTTACCTAATTCTTGAAAATAGACATCATTTTCTACTTTAAACATCTTGGTTATAGAGCTATCAGAATTAATGATTTTAACTTCTTTAGTTTTTAAATTATAAATATAAATTCGTTGTAGTGATTGGAAAAGAATCCATCCGTCTAACTCCAGAATATTCCAAAATTGTTCATCTGGAAGTAGTGATAGTTGATTTTGTGCTACAAGTGAAGTAAATTGAAGTAATCCAAAAGCATCTCTCTCCCAAAACCCAAAATCCATATAAAATCCAGTAAAAACCTTTTGATCTAAAACTTTAACGGATCTCATTATGGTTTGATTCGGTGTTGGATACAAATTCCAGTCTGCTCCATTAAATTCGAGTAAACCTTTATTATTTGCTACATAAACATATCCATTAATTCCTTGTCCAACAGACCAATTTTGTGATTCGGCATTATAATCTTCTGGTGAGAATTGATTGACTAAAGGTAATTCTTGTGTGTTTCCAAATTGCCATACGAACAGCAAAAAGAAGAAATACTTTGTTATGTTTTTGAACTTATAGCTAAAGTTTAATATTATCATCTATATAAAAATACCAAATTATTTGGGATAATGGTACAGTATGAATATCTGATTATTTTAGGTTACACAAATTCTAAAGAGGTCTAAAAAGTAATTAGTCACCATTATTACTGTAAAATTAAGGTTAAAATAATTCAATACATAACCATTTGGATTTTACCTTTTTCACAATGTAATCAGGAGTAATTTTGTTTAGACCTCTTTTTAAAAAATAGGATTACTGATGAGTTTATCTTACCAGATCTCCATTATTTGTATCATTATTACATTCTACAGGAAACTCTAGACGAAGATTTCTATAATACGCACCATCTTCCCAAACATTTCCTGCTCCAAAGAATCGCTCTTCTCCATAAGCTGGTCCAAAACGAAGTATAGTATGTGTAGTTCCAATTTCATCATCGTTATTAGGAATTACTCTCACATTAAATCGATCGCTATCAGAAAATGTACTTCCTAAAACATAAAAATAAAATTGTTCATTGTCTCTTACATTTCTTTCCATAATTTGATAACAGGGTTCATTTCCATCTGGGCAAACTTCTACTATTAATGTACCTGTTTTAGAGGCTGGAATAGCTTGAAATATATTTAGAATTTGCCTGAATTGTATTTTACCTTTAAAGCTATTACAGCTACCATACCAAGCTCTTGCTTTTCCCTCTATAGGTAATTCAACCTCTAGTTGTTGCTGCTCTAATATAACTTCTTCATTTTCTTTAGTACAAGAAAAAAACGTGCTTGATATTACTGTTACTATTATTAGTGTTTTTATTAATTTCATCTCTTAGTTTTTTTTATTAGTATATATTAATTAGGGTTCTACACAATCTGCTCCACCACAATTATCATTAGGATTTGTTCTATTTGGTCTTCTGACTGTTCTTCCATCTGCCCATTTCCTAGCTATTGGATTCACAACCCAAATACGTAATCCTCTATTAGCAAATTCATTTTTTTCTAAGTCTGAACTTAATCGTAAAGTAATTACATCTCTACCTCTATCATCTACGTATTGTACTCTATTTGCACCTCTATAAGTACCTATAATAGTTTCTCCTGTTGTAGTTCTAATGTCTACATAAGCATTTTCTTCAAAGTTATTTCCTACAATCCAAATGCAATTGTTATCATCACAACCTGCTCCTGCATTAAAAATTATAGGAACACCTATTTCTCTCACTATTGCTGCATTATAATCTAAGAAGTAAGTGAAGAACGATGAACATGCTACATAATTTGATAAGTAATCTACAAGTTCAAAACCTGGTGGAACAGGTTGAGGAGCACAAATAATAGTATATGAGGAAGATGATCTAGCTAGCTGTTCTTTATCTACCTCAATATCTCTTATTTCAATATTTTGAGGATCCAGTCCATCGTTTATTGATTCTTCTTCAGTTTGACAACTGATAATAGAATATAGAAAAAATACACTTGTAAAAATCAACTTTGATTTTTTTATAATTTCATAAATTGTTAAGCCTTTAGGCAGTAGATTTTTTTTACTCATTTTTTTAAAATTTAAAAGATTGATATTTCATTTTTGTTGTAAAAACAACACTACAATGGTAACTACAAACCTCTGTCTACAAAAGACTTACAACATCATTTTTATAAATTTGACCACATTTAAAATCCTATAAAACAAAGCGTTAACTCATTTCATATATTCTCATAAAAAAATCACCTATGAACTAGGTGATTTTTTAAGTTTTAGCTTTATTTTCGGTTATTATTTCTTTATCAATCTTCCATTAATTTGATAATAAAAAGTTTTGGTACCTCCCATCAAAAAAGAGTAATATAATATACCACTACTAAACTTTTGTTCACTTATGGAAATAGTATGTTCTCCTTTTTCAGCATATGACTTATGGGTATGATGTTGTAAAATCCCTTGTTGATTGTAAATATTTATTTTTACTTGCTGATTTATCCATTCAGTTTTGAATTTAAAATGTACTTCATCATTAAATGGAATTGGATAAACCTGTACTACATTTGAATTTTCTCTATACTTTTCATGTATTTTAATTCTTTTTTCATTGTTTGTTTCATCCAATTCTTTAATACTATTACCTGGATCTACAATGAAACTAACCTCTCGATTTTGTAAATATATATTGTAATACTGCTGGGTTACATTAATTGTAATTATTTTAGATTCTCCAGGTAATAATTGTGGAACAATTTGACTTTGAATTAATTGTTTAGGATAACTTTCTCTATAAAAATTAATTTTAGATACAGGAGAGACTACATGACCTTTATTTGTAATAGTTGTTGACAATGCATAAAAGTTATTTTTATAAAAAAGATCATACAAACTACTTTCTGTGTTTATTTTGTAAATCCTAGCATCATTTATTTCTAAATCTTTATGTTGCTGTATAAAAATCTGATTGTTATTTGGATTACCATCTGTAGTAGTTTCATTATTATATTTAATATTAATGATTACATAATTACTATTGGTATAAGGTGCTATAAAATCAGTATAATTTGAAGTATATTTTTTACTTCCTAATCCCGATAGTTTGTCCATTTGAAGTGTAGTTTGCAGGGTATCTCTTTTATCTAAGTACTGATCTCTAGAAGCATAAATTTCAATATCAGTATTTCCTTTACTAGGTCTTATCGATTGATTTTTAACAGTAAAATTAAGCTTTAATTTGTTTTCGTTTTCGTAATTAAAGGATGGATAAATAACTGCTAGATCTGGATTTGGTGTTACATAAGCTACATAATTAGATGTATTAAAACCGACAAGGTTTTCTTTTGGTAAAGGTATTGGAGTATAGCAACTTCCATCTTCTTCTTTACATGTTTTTAATGAAAATCTAACTACATTAACTCTATCTTCCTCTAAATAATAACGTCCACCTATATCATATACTTTTTCTCTTTCTTTTTGTAATTTGTTTCTCGATCCATTGTTTGTTGGTGGAGGAATTTTAACTGGTACTAAAGTGGTATGAGGAGTTTGAATTTCTAACTTTAAACTGGTAAGGTTAGTATAATCAGATTTATATTCTACATTTAGTAACACTTTAATATTATGCCAAAATCGTCCATACTCTACAGGTATTCTTATGTTGACTTTTGGATCTAAATCTTGAGGCACTATGATTCTTGCTGAATCTTTATATACCTCAACAGTTACCTTTATAGTACTGTGAGTAGCGGTTTCTTTTTGTTGATTTTGAGCGTAATTTATTAATGAAAATAATAATAGAAAAACACGTAACAATTTCATATTTTAAAATTTGATTGAATTAATTCAAAGAAAGATAGTACTTTACTGTACTTGTAACCTGTATTTGATTTTACAATTTCATCAATTTTATAAAATTGATCTTTTTTACCTCCTATTATTCACTATATAGTAGAAAGTTCTTTCTGTGTTTGCTTTATAAAATAAGAATGAGAAATACCTGTTTGTTTTTTAAAAGCTGAAGCAAAAGTATTCACGCTTTTATATCCTAACTCTGTTGCAATTGCTTTAATGGTATACGATTTCATTTTCTTATCCTTTTTAAATGTCACTAAGAAATAGTTTATACGTAACGCATTAATGTATTCATTAAACGACTGTTGCTTATGGTCATTAATAATTTTTGAAAGATATGTGGTATTAGTATCTATTAATTTAGCGGTAGTATATAAACTACAATCTTGTGCTAAGAAAAAATTGGTTTCTTCTAAGTCTTTCAAATTTTTCAATAATGTACGGACTTTTTCATCAGTTACTAGTTCCTTCTTAGAAGGTTTATCATCAAACTCTTCTGGTTCAGTTTGAATATTTTCCTTTTGTTGTATTGTTAGTTCTTGAAATAGTTTTTTATTTTGTTGTTCTTTTTTAAAAAAATAAACAGACAATCCTAAAATTATCAAAGTAAAGAGGAATATAAGTGTAATATAGGTTGTTTTTTGCGTAGATAAATTTTGATTTTTCTCTTCTAACTCACTAATATCTTTATCATATAATCTATCTTTTGTTCTGATATCATCTAAATGAAAAGCATCTATAACTCTCCTGTAAGCTTCACCATATTTTATAATTAAATCTTTATTATTTATTTTTTTGGCAGCATTATATGCCATATCATACATTTCATTGATTTTTTCTATTTCTCCTTCTTTTTGTTGTTTCTCAATAATTATAAAACTCTCAGATAGATAGTCTAATGCCTTTTGATATTCTTGTTGTTGATAAAAAACTGTAGCTAAATGAAAATAGGAAGTATGTAGATTAGGATCAAAATTAGAAGTGGTAGATTGTAATTCTCTATTGGCTTCAAACAAATATTTTAATGCTTCATCATACATTTTTTTTCCTGTATAAGCTTCACCAATAGTCATATTAAAAATAGGCTGGTATACATTTAACTTATGATTTCTTGCCATTTTTTTTCCTTCTTTATAAGATTGAATAGCTAAATCATATTCTTTTAAATGAAAATAACAGACTCCTTTACCTAGTAGTAAGGAGATAAAATTAGCCCAATAATTATCAATATGCTTGTATTCATCTTTTTCTAATAAATCAATAATTTCATTGTAAGACACCAAAGCTTCTGTATAACGATGGGCTCTGGTTCTAATCATATTAATATTAGTTAGTAAGCCTATTTGTAATTTATTTGGATTTCTCTTTCGATGAATTTCATTGGCTTGAATAAAAAAATTTAAAGATTCATCGTAATTTCGCATTTTATAATAAATGTTTCCTAACTGATTTAAAGCGGAAATTTGTTGTCCTGAATTGTTATTATCGTTAGCTGTTTTTAACATTGACTTACTGTAATCAGCAGCAATGAGATAATCTCCATTCTCGTAGGCTATATCACTTAAATAATAGGATGCATACAACTGAATGTTCTCATTCTTTTCCAGCACACCTCTCTCTAAATATACTTCAAAATACGTTTTAGCTTTTTGTAAATCTTCAGTATATTTTTCTTTTAAAAAACTGTGTATTTTATCTAGATTTTTTTCGCTTTGAATAAATTCTTTTTCTTCTATTTTAATAATATCAGATTGAAATCCTAAACAACTATCTATACAAAATGAATACAGTAAAATGATTGAAAATACTTTGAGTATTTGCACAACTTTAATTGACATAACTATATAACGTATAGTTTCCTAAACTATATATAAGAAAATATACTAAATAACTTGATTGATTTAATTATCACAAATATACCTCAGATAAACTGGTTAAAAAACAATAGGAATTACATACTTAAAAAGCACTATTAATAACAATACAGCTAGACAATTTAAAATGAAACCTGTTTTCATCATATCTTTTACTTTAATATAACCACTAGCAAAAACAATAGCATTTGGTGGTGTAGCCATAGGTAACATAAAAGCACAACTACTTGCCATAGTTACTGGAATTAATATGTAAATAATAGGAATATTTAACCCTGTGGCTATACCAGCTACCACAGGAGCCAAAACAGCAACTAAAGCCACGTTACTCATTAACTCTGTCATAAACAACATTAGTACAATTAGTACACTAGCCGTAATAAAGACCCCTAAATTACTAGCTGCTATACCACTTGAAACTAAGCTTACTATACCGCTACTAGACATTCCTTTAGCTAAAGCTAAACCTCCTCCAAAGAGAATTAGAATTCCCCAAGAAAGTTGATTGGTATCTTTCCATTCTAATATAAACTCTCCTTTTTTATAATTAAATGGTATTGCAAAAATGGCAATTGCTGATAACATACTTATTAAGGTATCCGAAAGTTTTAAGTCTGGTAATACTTTATTAAGTAATGATCTAAAAATCCATAGTGTTACTGTTATTCCAAAAATGAATAGTACGTGTTTTTCTCTTTTACTAATTTTTCCTAGTTTTTTTAATTCCTCATCTATAATTGTGTGTGAAGTGGTAAACGTTAACTCTTTATTAGGATACATAATCTTTACTAATACTATATAGACAAATGCAATCATTATGATTGAAAAAGGCAAACCAATACTCATCCATTTTAAGAAAGAAATTTCTATTTGATATTCATTTTCTAGTAAACCTATAAGAACCGAATTAGGTGGCGTTCCAATTACCGTAGCAATACCTCCTGCATTAGCAGAAAAGGCAATACCTAACATTACTGCTAAGGCAAAATTTTGATCTTTTTGAGTAAAACCATCTTCATCATTAATCAATAATCGAATAACGGATAAAGCTATAGGTAACATTACTACTGTGCTTGCTGTGTTGCTAATCCACATACTCAATAATCCTGTAGCAATCATAAAACCTAAGATTACTCTATTGGGTGTTGTTCCTGTTAGCTTTACAATAGTTAACGCTATACGTTTGTGTAAATTAACTTTTTCTAAGGCTAAAGCTAAAACAAAACCACCAAAGAATAAAAAGATAATCGGACTTCCATAGTTAGCTCCTACTTCTTGTATTGGCATTACTTTTAATAACGGAAAAAGCAACAATGGTAATAGCGCTGTTACAGAAATTGATACTGCTTCAGTAATCCACCATATAATCATCCAAGTTGCTATACTAATTACCTCATCTGCTTTATTAGATATAATATCAAAAGGTAAACTAGTAATTATTAAAAATAATAATGGACCTAAGAAAAGGCCTATTTTTTTTGTTTTTGTGAATTTCATTTCAATCTTTTAGATGGAATTTGAAAGCGAACTTATCTATAATCCATTAAAAATAAAAATCATATTTCTATATTCTTAATATTGAATCAATTGAAATTAGTAGTCTTCCTTATTTTCCTCAATTACTATGAGTTTTTCAAAAAAATGATTTCAAAAGAAAACTACCTTTTTAAAAACTTTATTTTCCTGTTTTTTCTCAGGTAAACTCCTGAATAAATAATCAATAAATATTCAGAACTTTACACTAAGGGCAAATATTAAAACTACGTTTATTTATAACACACTACCTTATCTATTCCATATACTTAAAACATGGAAAAACAGATAGCCCTTTTTTGAGTATTTAGCTATTGGATCGGATTCTTTACTTAGTAGAGAGTTCGGTCTTTTTATTTAGTCACTGTAACCTTTTCTTCTTCTAATAATCCAAATTTTCTGGAAATAATGGTACTGAAATTGTAAAAATTTTGCGCTGTCATTCTTCGGTAACCTTCTTCTATACTTTGTATATTTTGAATATTATCTAAAGCATTTGTTTTCTGATTAAACTCAAAGCTTTCAGTACTCTCAGGAATATTCATTTCAAATGAAAAATTAATTGCTACACCTATAAGGTAAGATATAAACTCTTTTTCAGCCCCAAGAGTATTATTTTTAGAATGCACCCAAATAACCGGATGATCTTGATCTTTTATAAAAATTCGATCTTCCTGATTCTTTATTTGGTATTTGATCGAAATTTGCAAAGGACTTTTAGCATACTTATCGGAAGTTACTTTAATAAAATTATTTGAAAGTATATTTTCAAAACCAGCGTCTAAAGCATCTATAATAATATCTTCATATTTTCTAATATATCCTTGGCTATAGTTACTTGTTATATCAATAATATTTTCTGAAATTTTTCTTTTTTCTATAACTTGAAAGAATTCATCTAACTTACTTTGTACAGAAATATCATAATCTTGGAAGTTTTTCACATCTATATCACCTTGCAAGCTTAACACTATAGTTGATGCATTATGATCTCTCATATAACGTAAAAGACTTCTAAAGAAACTTACCGCATCTGCATCTAAATTTTCTTTATTCACCACTACTTCATCATAGCGTTTCATCTCTTCTTCCCAAATAGTTTCATTGATTTGTATTACTTCGTTTCTTTTTTCACTTTCAGGATATGCGTCTAAAAACTCTCGGACTACTTCTATATCATTAGTTACCTCTACCTCAATGAAACGTACTTCTTCTGTAAAGTATCCTTTAGGATATGCGTTATAATATCTATTACAAGCACTTTGAGTTCTTTTATTCTTTACACTCAAATATGAAAAATAATCACCAAAAAAAGCAAAATAAGCTATGATTAAAGCTAAGGCAGCAAAACCAATGTAATATGGTTTTTTGTTTATTCTTCCATCATAATGTACTCTATTCTGGCATTTAGGACAGGTAAATACTATGTTTTTATATTTTGGCACACGTACTCTGTGCTTACAACTGGGGCAATGAATAATTTCCTTTTCCATCTTATTGCATAAATTTTAACATTTACAGTCTGCTAAAATATTAAAAACGAAATACATATTTATTAAATATAAAAAACCACACCTTAAAGGTGTGGTTTTTTAGTATTATTTCTAATTCTTTTTATGCCTATATTATCTACTAGCTCTAACTGTTCTTGATCTTGATCTTGAACTTGTATTTCTTGTTGATCTATTATTCACACTTCTTTTACTCGTTCTTGTATTAGATCTTGATACTTTTGCTCTATTATTATTTCTACTTGTTTGAGCTCTTTTTGTTGTACTTACGGAACGACTTCTAGTATAACTTCTAGGTTTTTGTGTTGTTCTAGTCGTTCTATTATTAGTAGATGTTCTACTATATGATCTGTCTGCGATAGCTTTTCTATTTCTTCCACTATTAGTATATGTTCTATTACTCGAAACTCTACTATTTGATCTATCTCTTGAAACAGTTCTTGTATTTCTTGTTACAGTACGAGATCTAGTTACATTTCGATTGTTATTGTTTGCGACTCTAGATGATCTACTTCTGTTGATGCTACTATAGTTACGATCATTTCTCTTGTACATCGCTACTCTATTATCTCTAGACCTATATCTTACATTTCTAGCATTTGCTACTCTATATCCTCTGTTGTAACTTCTGATAGTACTATTAGGTCTATAATAACTACGATTTCTATATGGTCTACTATAATATCCGTTGTAATAATTGTTTCTATATACTGTATATGAACATCTGTAAGGAGAATAAAATCTTCTGTAAGGACGATCCCAAACAATACATCTATCTACAACTGGTACTGAAAAGTATCTATGATAAGGTCTATACACATAACGTCTATTAAAGCTATTGATATAACCAGAACAGTTCAGAAAATCTCCATAACCATTATAATGTACATATAACCCTCCTACTCTAGATACTCGTCCCCAACGATTATATCGAATAAAAACATCACCTGCTTGAACAATTCTACCATAATGATCGTAAAAAATCGGAGTATCTTCAATTTGCACTACTGCTCCATAGTCATCATATTGTACAAATGGATCATAATTATACCCAGAATTAAAACTTATATTCAAGCCTGGCGTGTTGATATTAACATTCACACCACATGATTGCTCATCTAGGTAAAAATCGAATTGTCCATCTGGATATACTGCGAATTCAACACCACCTTCTGTAAAGATGAATGATTTACCGTAGTTATAATAACGTGCGGTTGTATTTGTATTCGCTTCTGACGCGTTAGCTGAAAACGTTGCTAACAAAATTCCTGTAAGTAGTAAAACAAATTTTCTCATACTATTTGATTTTAAATGCATATCATTTTTTTGATATACACTTACAGTATACCAAGTAGCGTGCCAAAATTGTAAAACACTAGAATTCTGTGCTTAAAAACTCACCTCTTTTCTTTTACAATTCTATTAGAAATAAAGTATTTCGTATAAAAAACATAGCTCGAAAAATTTCCGAGCTATACTTTTTAATTTAATTTTTGAATTTATAATTATAATCCTCTATTACATTTCCTTCAAAATCTTTCACTGCTTTCAATCTATCAAAAATATCATATTCGAAATAAGTGGTATTTCCTCTAGGATCCGTGATACTGGTTAAACCTATAAGTGGATCCAGTGTATATGTTGTTATTAGCGCTTTTGGAAAATGACCTCTTAGTTTATTAAGAATATTTCTTAGAGCGTTTACATTAGAGTTATCGTTTAAAGCTGAAAGTTCAACGGAACTAAAAACAGCTATCATCTCATCATATTTTACGCCCTCAACTTTAGCTAAAGGGTATTCTTTATCAAATCCCCATAAAATTGATGTATAAATTCCTCCAGGACGATGATACTCTAATAAGTTATCATGATCATCGTATTTATCATAAATCATATTTTCATAATCTGGATTATTTCCTTTTGATACAATTTCTTTATGAGGTAAAACTTTAGTTCCCAAAGTGGATTCAATAGGAAAAATATTGTATTCCGTTGTTTTTTCTCCAAGAGTTACACCGTTATTTTTAGAAATAAGTTTAAGCGGTGTTTCGGTTATATTTTTATCCATTAATTCTTGGTTTGAAGCACTATAAGGCAAATCAAAAACATATTTTAACTCTTCTTCTTGAAGATCTCCTCTACTATTTCTAGTTTGTAATTTTGATACTTGAAGATTGGTAGTTTCATACTGATACTCTTGAGTGGATTCAACATTATCTACTTTGGTTGTTTTTGATTTTAAGATAACTTTTGTTTGTGGAAACATTTCTTTTACAGTAAAGAAATTTACTCCTAAAGATAATTCTCTATAATCAGGAGAACGATAATTAGTATAACTTCCATTCGTTTTCCAAAGATCATAATACTCTTGATTTCCATTTGCTGTAGAAGCCTCAAAAACATATGTAAATTGAAAGTTATTTGTGATTGCTTTAATTTTCCTTTCTGCATTTGGTAAAGACAAATCAAACTCAAATTCTTCTTTACGTACTACTTCTTGTGATTGATTAGATTCTTCTATTTTATATGTTAAACCATTAAATCGTCCTGTAGTTCCAAAATAACTTCTATCAGGAAACGGATAAATATCTTTTCCTTCAATTTCCATCAAACCAAAAGATAGTTTATACAAGGGCCAAGGATTTCCATGACTTGTTATGGATAAAATACCTGATTCTGCTACATAATTAGGTTCTATAGTTTGATACTCATCCGAATTTCCACCGCTCATTCGAACTAAAGTTCTATTATCTTCATAATGATTGAAAAATCGTTTTTCTCCCATTGAATTATTACTATTGGGGTCCATTATTCTTTCAGAAACCTCATTATATATAATTTCATTCCCTGAAATATCAAAATTAGATCCTAATGGATAATTGGACGTTTTAATCAATTTTTTTAGTAAATAATTTTGATTGGTCGTATAGAGTTGATCACTTTGACTACTTCCATAATCTATTCCTTTTTTAAGTAAACCTTTTGCTTTATTATAGGCTATTGTTAAACTATTATCATAATAAGTATAGTTCTTATTTTCTAGCTGTGCTCTATCTATTTCATTATCATACCCATGATTTGCGATATAGGCAAAACTAGGTCTGAACATAATATTTCCTGAAGATTTATCGCTTTGAGTTTTCAGGTTATATCCATATTGTTTTACAATTTTTGAGACCCCATCTTCATCATTATATGATAATTTCTTCACTCGAACACCAGGACCAACAACGTTTTTCTCTTTAGTATTCACATCATAATACATGTTGGGTTCATATTCAATATTTAAGGAACCAGAAGTTGGAAATGTGACTTGCTTTAACGTACCTAAGGTAGTTTCTGAGGCTATTGGAAATCGATCTGATCCTTCAAAAACAAAATAATCTGAATTTTCTGGACGATGATACATTATTTTATATCCTGCTGAATTCGAGTTAGCAACATAAAATTTAGGAAAAGAAGGATGCGCATCTTTACTATCTAATAAAGGATACCCCCAAATATCTTGAAACTGTGCTGTATTTTTTCTTTTTAATAATTCAGGCCTATCATAAGCAAAGGTATACGATCTTTCTTTTCTAGAATCTGTAAGAGAAGTTAAAAACATTCTATGTCCCTTATGATGAACGTCTCTAGAATATTTAAGAATATCTTTTTTAAGAATAAACTCTCTTACAAAATTTGAAGTAATTCTATCTAATATTTTTACTCTAGTTAGATTCGCATTAAAACTTGATTTAACATCTAATCTACTTGCATTAGATGATGATGAAGATTCATATTCAAATTCTATAATCGCTTTAGGTAGAACAACTCTTTTTAATTCATGTGTCACAACTCTTTTGTTTACATAAAAGTCTCCATTAGCTTCAGGATGCCATAGCGGCTCTAAGTTATAATTATACCCTTTATATTCTCCTAAATGACTTCTTGTTACCTCTACATCATGATTATAAGTTACTGGATAATATTCAAATAAAACTTCTAATTTGTTAGGTAATACTATTTTACTAATCTTCCAAGAAGTAGTTAATGAAGATTCCATTCCCCATTGCATAGCTTTGGTTCCTGATTCAGGGTAATTCCATATGGGTAAAAAATAATCGTTATCAATATGTGTGTTCAAATATTCATTATCCACATACGTAATTTTATCAAAAACATATTGTACTCCCTTTTTGTCGGTAATTATAAACCCTGAAATTCCTTCTTTTAAATGGTAGTTTACAGATTTGCTTTGAGGATTACCATTTGCATCAAAAGTAATTTCTCTGCTTCTGTAAGGATTAGGTTTGTTAGTATCATACCAGCGGTGAAATAAAGGGATATTATCTACCTTAAATTCTATTTTATATCCTTTATCATCAAGAGGTATAGCTTTATACACATGCCAACCATTATAAGGTTTTCCACCTCCACCTGGATAATCATCAACATTACTTCCATCATGCATTTCTTTTTCCTGTAGCATAAATGAAAAATCTATATTACCCAACCTTACCTTAAAAATATCACGCTGCATATCATTTTCAGATCTACCCGAATAGTACTTAAACTCTTCCATAGTATCCTTTATGTTGGATGTTTTCATGCGCCTATTTCTAGGGAAATGATACATATAATATGTAGCTTTATTATTTCGTAAAGACCCAAAGAAACCTACATGACCAATACCAGAAAACATCTGTGTATCTTTATCATACTTGTGATTATCAAAAAGTCCTGCTCCATTTGGTCCTCTGTTAGTAGCTACATAACCTCTTGAATTAGGAAACCTATATTCTCTACCTGTAAAGGCATTATTAAAAGATTGCCTAGAGCCTTCATTAGCACTAGATGTTAAATCATCTGGCATACCTTTTACAATTCGCCTTACTTCTCCTCCAGCTACTAAATCCCAATCTATACCTACAGTAGATAATTGTTCCGACATTTTAACTCCTGATGTAGAATAATTAATACCAAAAGGCAATTGAATATGTTCATCTGAATAGGTATAAAACGGAACAGTTAATTCAAATTTTCCATTTGTTTTATTAACAGAACCTTCTCCTGTATAATCAATAAAGTCATACGATTGTGGTGCTTTTTCAAACTTTCGAGTTTTGTCTTTTTCAAATAATTTGAAAGGTTCATCATATCCATATTCTCGCTCTTGTGAAAAAGAATTATAACATATGAATAGCGCACAAATCAAAAATAAATGGTGTTCTTTTTTAAGCTTCATATTGTTGAATTATAATTAATTGCTTTAAAATTTTATTATTTAGTAAAACTAAAATTGGTTATCGTGTTTCCTTTTCTAGCTTCAAAATTTATATTTCCTTGACGTACACCAATTCTATTAGGTGATATTCCTCTAGCTATTAGAAAGCTTTTGATTGCTTCACTCCTATCTATATTAATCCCTGGCATTGACTTTGCTAAATCTGGATGATCAAATTGTCTGCCCTTAAAGAATGAATCTCTCGAGATCATTAAAGTGACATTAGGATCTGCTATTAAAGTATTTAATACTGTATTTAGAAATTGTTGAGTAGTAGGATCATTTCCAACTCTAAAATTACCTCTTCCTGGCTGTCCAAGTATATCTATCCTAGATACTGGAATATTTACCGGAGTTTCTCCTACTTCTATTATAGGATCTTTTCGTTTGGCTTCCATTAATTCTGGTAAAGGTAAAGTCGGTAGAATCATCGGATCTGGCGTAGGTACTTTAGCCCCTCCAAATAAAGCATTTAATTCTGAATTTGAAATTGACTTTGATTCTTCTTTTTTTATTGGATCTGGTTTCGAATCAGATGGTTTTTGAGGAGTTTTTTTTCTTACAGGCATACCTGTTGATCTTGAAAAATTTTCTGAACTTCGTCCTTTAATTCTATCTCCTGATGTTATTCTTTTAGATTTATTAACAAATAAACCACCTATTGACCTTAAAAATCTTCCTATCCAAGTAGTGCCTGGTTTTGGTTTTTTTCCTCCTCCAAAACCATAGATATCTACAAGTTTTACCGGATTATTGTCTGCTAATACATAAGGGGTTTGATTTTTCATGAAATCAGCCATAGGGTCTATAACCATAAATCTAGCTATAGTAGGATCGTAATTTCTAGCTCCTAAATCTAGCCACTCTAATCCTAATTCATTATGCTCTTCTTTACCATTAAACCCGTAGTTGTGGCTTATACCATTTACAGCTGCATTGTATCCTTTATGCTGTAATCCAAAGGGATAGTAATTCTTTTCTTCAAGTATTTCATTTTGTGTAACATTACCATCTTCATTAGTATCTTTATATGAAAGCCTTATATTTCCCAAGTGATCTTTATATTGATATACATATTCAAAACCTTCAGAAAAATCAATCTCATTTTTAGGTATTATGTATCCTTGTGAATGATTTATGAAAGTTAAGAAAGTACCTACCCTTGGTTTTTCTTCATAAACATACTTACCTGCATAAAA
Organism: Tenacibaculum agarivorans; assembly: GCF_001936575.1. Lineage (GTDB taxonomy): Bacteria > Bacteroidota > Bacteroidia > Flavobacteriales > Flavobacteriaceae > Polaribacter > Polaribacter agarivorans. The sequence continues at coordinate 176,579 of NZ_MSMP01000002.1, read as the reverse complement.
AGTTTTTCCTCTATTAATATCTAATTGTTTACTTAATTTATTCCCCATAGCATCATACACATAAGAAATAAAAGATCCATTAGCTTTAACTACTGTAGGTAAGTTTAAATGATTATAACTAATACCTTCAATTCCTTTGTTTTTATCAATAGTCATGTTACCATTAGCATCATACTCATAATCATCATCAGTGTTACTACCATCTTTAAACCCTGATTTTTTTCCTGCAGTATCAGTCACCTTTAACAATTTATTACCAGTATCATACTCATAGTTCAACCAATCCATCCAGTCATAATCTCTTTCTCTATAAGGCTCATCGAGTTCCATGTACCCTATCCGTATTAAACTTTTTATATTTCCATTTTTATCATAGTCTACTTGTCTTACATCAAAATTTCCTTCATTACTCTTCGCAGTTGTAATACGATTCAATGCATCATAGCTATACTTATAATTACGAAGTTGATTATCATTAGCTGTTTTCCAATGTGTTTCACTAATATTTCCGTTGAATAACGGTTTAGCTGAATTGATCTCGGTTTGATCATAATTAATTTTAAATGCAAATAAATCATCTCCCAGATTATCTACATCATTAATTTCTTTTAACCAACCTCTAACATTGTATTTATAATTAACATCTTGCAGTCCTCCTCCAACAGTTTTCGTTGTCAACTGCCCTATTTCATCATACGAATTATTTACAATTTGTTCTACATTTTCATTTGTAAGTATTCCATTTTTAGCAACTCCACTAAATGTTTTATTCGTTGCCCCTAAAAAAGTAAAACCTGGTGATAATAGAATATTTGAAGCTTCAATATTTTGAGTACTAGTGATCTCTTTATTGAACTCTACTTTAGATGCTATACTAACATCTCCACAATTGTCAACTAAACTATCATCTCCTATACATTGATTTTGTGATAGCAAACGATTCATATGATCGTATGTAAACGTGTCTACCGTTACAATTTCAGATTGACTTCCTTTTTGGTGCTTACTTCTAACTTTTAACGCATTTCCAGTAAAGTCAAGTTTTGTTTTTACAATATCAGTAGTATTCAAATATTCATTGGTACTGTGTACATAAATACTTCTTCCTTTTTGATCGTAATAGTTTACGGTAGTTGTCCAATCGTCTCCACCTAATACTCGAACTTTTGAACCAGTAAGTAATCCTGTTACGTTAGTGGTTATTGATTGATCATATACACTTTCTGGTGCTGAAACATTATGATCAAAATTATAATCATCATAATAGTTTACGGTATATACTCGAAGTATTCCTCTAAAAGGATAAGAGTTGTTGGTATAATATATTTCAGCTTTACCTAAAGTGTTTACAGCATCTATTTTAGTCTCGTAAATTGGTCCAGTTGATGCATTTGCTCTATTTTGAACAACTTTTCGAATACTTCCATCAGATACAAAACCTGTATAGGCTACTCTGCCAAAAACATCATATTTAGTTAGCAACCATTGCTGTTTACTCTTAAGATTACTATCTTGAGTTAAAATTGGTAGATCTAACTTATTATACACAATATATTCCCAACCTTTACCAGGAATCTTCTTTTCAATAATTCGATTACGTACATCATACCTATATTGATAACATAACTCATTAAGTTCATTATCTGAAATTCCATCAGAAACATCAACTTTTGGAGGAATTACATACGTCAAATTATCATAATCATCATAAACATAATATGTTTCGTGAGGTATATTGTTACTGTAGGTACGTTTTAAAACAACTTGCCCCTTTTTATTTGTAAACTCCTCGGTAGTATAATCTTTTTCATTGGTTTGATTAGGTGACCAATTTTCATCTTTTACTATTCTTTTATAAATCTCATTTGGTTTATAATATTCGCCAGATTCTAATTGAGGGATTTCCGTATTATTAAATGCAAAAGTTACCCTATATAATCTAACATCATCTCCAACTGTACTAGCTTCTGATACAGAATTAGAAGTATATTCATACTTCATTGTACGATCGTTATCATTTTGTCGATTTACTAACCAAGAAGTCCCTGGAAAACCTGATTTTAAAGATCTACTTAAAGGAGAATTTTCTAGAACTGTTTCTGTATATGGATTTTCACAACCACTACAATTGGCTTGAAAATCCTCTTGGTATTTATTTTTATGATATTGTTTGTTTAATAACTCTACATTTTCAGATATAATAACTCCAGGATTTGAGTTATTTACTGAAAAAGAAAGATACTGTTTTGATTGACGTCCAAATTCATCGTATACTATTGGAGTTACGATATCTTCTTTTTGTCCACCCGCATTAATCGCAATCATTTGTTTCTTTCTCCCTAAATCATCATAATAATCAACACTTCTAATTGTTTTATTTTCATTATCAGAAGTTGGATTTTGTACTACTTCTTCTAATTCCTCCGAATTTAAAGGCACTCTTGGCCTAATCGTGTAAACAAAATTTTCATCAACATCTAATCTAGGTATATCATTACATATTGTTTCTACAGGACCAACAATCGTAGTATTTTCATCTAATGTTTCATCTGCATCTTGTTGTGCTGTGTTTGATGCTGACTCCACCTTATAATATGCATCGTTTATTTTATATATTTTATCTACCTTTAAAGGTTCTTGTAACCAGATATTAGCTTTAAAATCCCAATCGCTAGAAGGTTTACATCCTTTTACAGCTTCACCGGTTGTTTTTCCTAGGTATTTTAATCTATGGTATTTATATGACGAAAAATCACATGGATTTATCGGTGTACCTACAGCATTTTCCTCTAAATTTTCATCTGCATCTTGATTTTGAGCATCTGAAGCTGTAATTACTTTGTAGTACTTTGTTATATTGTTTATGGTAATCGGATACGTTACGTTTACTGGTAATTTATTTTCTAATAAAATATTGACCTTTAGATTCCACACTTGTGTATTATCATTACAATAACGTCCTGTTTCTTCTGGTGTATTTCCTAGCAATCGTAACCTATGGTACTTATAACTCCTAATACTACAAATATCTATTGCATTGCCTATTGCATTTCCATACATATTTTCATCTGCATCTTGACTTGGAGTATCAGATGCAGTAACTACCTTATAATATTTTGTAACATTATTTAAAGTAATAGGATAAGTTGTTCCTACTGGTAGTATATTTTCTAATAAGATATTAGCTTTTAGATCCCATACTTGCGCATTATCGTTACAATATTTAGGAAGTTCATTTAATGAAGTTCCTAAAAGTCGTAATCTATGATATTTATACGTTGCTAGACTACATATATCAATGGCATTACCAATAGCACTTGCATTAATATTGGTATTAGTATCTGAATTGGCATTAGTTGAAGTACTAATGACTTTATAATATTTTGTTTTGTTATCAATAGTAACAGGATATGTGTTTCCTACTGTTAATGGCGTTGCTATCAAGATATTTACACTTACATCCCAATTTGTAGATGCATCATTACAAAAACGACCTAAGAATTCTGTGGTATCATCCAGTAACTTTAACTTATGATTTTTATATACAGGTAATGCACAAAGATCAATAGAAGTACCAACAGCACTACTATTTATATTTTCATCGGCATCTTGACTTTGACTATTAGAAACCGTTATCACTTTATAATACTTTGTTCCGCCCCCAACTGTAATAGGATAGGTTTTCCCGACTGTTAAAGTATTTCTTGTTAGAATATTTACTTTAAAATCCCAATCTTGAGAAGTATCAGCACAATAGTTTGCTGCAATAACTGTGGTATTACCAACAAATTTCATTCGGTGGTATTTATAAGAAGGATAATCACAAGGGTTAATAGACGCACCGATAGCAGTCCCATTAATATTTTCATCTGCATCTTGACTTTGATTTCCTGAGGCAGTTATGACCTTATAGTATTTTGTTTGATTATTGATTGTAATAGGATAAGTTTTACCTATTGGCAATAGATCTTTAAGTAATAGATTTGCTTTTAAATCGTAGTTTGTAGCATTATCATAACAATAGCGTCCAGTTTCTTGAGGCGAATTCCCTACAAACTTTAAACGATGATATTTATACGATGGTAAACTACAAGGATCTATAACACTACCAACCGCATTGATATTTATATTTTCATCTGCATCTTGATTTTGATTATTGGATGTAGTAATAACTTTATAATATTTAATTTGACTACCTATAGTAATAGGATAAATATTCCCCACAGGTAAGCGATCATTGGTAAAAATATTGACTTTAAAATCATAATCTTGTGAGGTATTTTGACAGTATCTTGCGACATCTATAGTTGAAGTACCAACAAATTTCATTCGATGATACTTATAATTTGGTCCTGGATTACAAACATTTGATAATTCAATTTGTGCTCCTGGTCCTACGGTTTCGTCAGCATCATTAGTAGAAGTTTGTGCAGCAGATTTAATAAAATAATAACCTAAATCTCCACTAACTTCCATAAAATAAATTTCACCTTCAGTTAGCGGTCTATTCCCCCAAATATTAAATTTATTGCCTCGTTTACTACCATTATAATTACAATAATTTTTGGCTTGTGCTTCTGTTGCACCAGCATAGATTGCTCTATGATAATAATACTGTTGGGCAAAGGATTCAAAAAACACTCCTAATACAATTAGGAGTAATAGTCTCGTTTTTAAGTTTTGCATTTTAAGATTTTTGGATTGATCTTCTTTTTACTTTTTCAACAATAAAGTCTCTAGTCTAACTAATCTAGCTTCAAGGTCTTTGTTTTTACTTTCAAGCTTATTTTTAGTCAAGATCATTTTTGAAATTGACGCTTTTTGTTTCTTTAATTGCTTTTCTTGCTCAATTGTATATAAAGTCAATTCTTCAATTTTTTCTAATAACTTCATGTTCATAACTCCTAAATCTACTCCTTCTGTTTCCATAATTTTAGCCGATGGAATATTAGGCAAGTGTCCTTCTTTTTTGATATAAGCCTCTACTTCATCAATAGATTTTAAATCATAATCATGTAAAAACACATAATCAGGTGCAGGTACACTTAAATCTATTTTCACTTCTTCTGCATGTACTCTTCCTTTTACGGTTAGTTTTGCATCTGGATTATTAGTACCAATTCCTACTAGTCCTCCAGATCTAATAACCATCCAATCTTTTTTGATGCTATCTGTTGATGAATATCCTCTAAAAACAAATCCTCCATCAGTATTACCATTAGTAGCATTTACATCTTGCATTTCAAAAATGATCCCATCTCTGTATTCTCCAAAATAATTTATATCACCAAAAAGTTTAAAACCTTCCCCTATATTCATATAAAAATCACCATTAACATGTAGTTTTGATTTTGGATCATTAGTACCAATTCCAACACTACCATTTATATCATCTATACGTAATCTTTCTGCTCCTTTGGTTTTAAAAATTAGATCGTTATTATATGATGAAAATGCATTGGTTGTTGAGTATACATCTTTATTGAAAATTATTTTAGGTCGATCTGTGTATATATGCGCCCAAGAAGTATTTTGAGCACCAACATCTATATAACCATGTTCAGTTTTTACTTTTAATGCTCCTCCTGGTGCATTACCTCTAATATTTCCATTTATGTGTAATCTTTCTGCAGGATTTGAAGTTCCTATTCCTACATTACCTCCTTGTGTATTTAAAAATGTATTGGTTTTACTATAATGATTGATATATGTATTTCTTCCATCTTTAGAATCTAAATGTAAATTCCCATTCGTACTTACAACAGAAGCTTTTGTTGTTTCTCTACCATTTCCTCCTACTTTTAAATATTCTCCCCAAGTTGAATTAGGTCCGTAATAATGAAATCCATTCCCTTTAACAGGTATTGACTGTGCATTTGTAGTAAAAGTAAGCCCCCAAACTATAGTAGAAATTAAAATGCTTTTTTTCATTGTTTTTAGTGTTTAAATAGCTGTTCTGATTTTATGTATTAAAATTTTATAATTATTTGCATTTTAAATAGTCATTTATATTCCCCGAAATGACCAATTCAAATTATGCTTAATACGTATTAAAGAGTTTTAAAATCTTCTAAACAAGACTGTGTTTATTCACAATTTTTATAAAAATGGAATACTTTAAAACTTACATACAAAAACACGTTCCTGTATGGTTGAAATTGTTACTAAAACAAAAAGTTTTTTTTATGAAGTAATTATTTAGATGGGCTTAAGACCTAGAAAACTTTTTTCGAAAAAGAAAAATTAGCAGTATTAAAACTAAAAGTAGTACCGCAATTTTAAGATAAACTCCATAATGGGTTTGAGGTACAATAGTGGAAGTATTACCGATTACAATTAATGACGCCCAATAATAAGGTGAGGCTTCGGCATCTGAGTTATTTTGTAGATAGTTCAATTTTGCATTTCGCAATGCTTCTGATTTTGTTTGTCCTTGACTTAAGTAATGATAAAAATCTGAAGTGATTGTTGTGGTAGCTTTATCATTCACTTCCCATAATGATGGAATTACTGACTTTGTCCCAGATGTAAAAAAACCTCTTGCTAAACTCATAACACCTTCTCCCTTGCTAATTTTTCCTAATGATGTATTACAAGCACTTAAAAGCACCACTTCTGCATTTGTTTTTATAGTATCAAATTCAGTAAAATTTAATTTAGTATCCCTAAAAGCAATCCATGGATTGATAGTATCTGATGCATTAGCATGGGTAGCTAAATGTAAAATTTTATAGTTTTTAGCATCTCTTATAAAACTACCTAAGTTTGCTTTTTCTCCTACTAATATAGTACCTGAATAAATTTTATTTCCTTTCGTAATTTCCTTTTCACTATTTTTCAAACTGATTAGATTTTTAGGGAAATCAACCGGGGCTACTCCCAAAAAATCATAAGAGGCATTATTAATTTTTTCAGTGTTTTCTTTTTTAAAAGTTAATGAATAATCGTAACTAATTTCATTCGTTTCAATAAGGTAACTTTGCGTATTAGCTATAGGTACTAAAGATTCAAATGGAATAAAATTAATAATATGATCTCCTAAAATAGTGATATGTCTATTTTTTAATTGAGACTGTATATCTTTCGGAATTAAGGTATTATAAATTTCATTAGCTAACTTGAAATACTCTTGTTTATCAGACTCTTTTTCAAAAGGTTTATCTAAATATCTCCTCAATTTTTTAACCGCTGAAATTAATGTTTCAGTTTGTACTACTTTAAATAGTTTTTGATTTGAATTTGATAACAAGAAGCCATAGGCATAAGGGACTTCCCCTGCTAGTCGTTCTGCCATGATATAATTTAAAACAATATCATTTTCATCTAGCACAACATCTTTTAACTCAACAATTTTAGTGAGCTCCGGATGTAAAAAATAACTATTTTGATTAGCAATAGTAGAATCTTTCTTAATGTTTAATTTTTCTTTTCTTAAATCACTTAAAAGTAACATTGCTTTATTTTTCTCAATGAAATAAAAAGCATCTTCTGTTGCATTTACTTTATAACATGCTTCTAAAGCTAAAATGTAAATTTCTGAAGCTAAATCTCTTAACAATAATTTTGAATTATAAGATAAATCTTCTTTCAACATTACATTAACTAATTGATCACTTTGCTTTGCTTTAGTAATGATCAGGTTTGCAACCTCATCTGTATGCTGTTCAACCAACATTCGATCCCAGTTCTCCATTTGACTTCTAAACAACTCTAGTAAAAGCTCTTTATCTTCAACCTTCTTCAATTGTGCTATGGTAATTTTTCTAGGTTCTTTTGTTATCGTTTCATTTAAAAATAATGAAAGTGAGGTTAGAAAATACTGCTGGGCTATGTTAAACTCTTTTCTTAATGAAGCATTTTCAGCTATACCTAAATAGGTTCTAGCTTTTAAGACATCTTTTTCAGACTGATTTTTTAACGATTTTAAGTAATAGTTCTTTGATTTTTCCAAATCAATTTTCTTGTATGTCACTCCAAGATTGAAATAAACTTCTTTTAATTGTTCAGAATCATTCGCTTTTTCTGCTAATTGTATGGCTTTGTCAAAATAGTGTAATGATTTCTCAAAGTCATCATTTTGTGAATACTGTGCTGCTATATTATTGTAAATATCATATTGTATTTTTTCTTCTTGATTTTCGAGTCTACTATATATTGAATCTACTTGTAAAAAATGAAATAATGCTTTTTCTCCAGAAGCTTGACTTCGAATATTCTTATTTGCCACTCCAGCATTACGATGTACTCTTCGCTTGAATTCACTTTCTTCTTTATCAATAAAATGAAGTGCTTTCTCATAATGTGATGCTGCAGCATAAAAGTCAGATTTTGAATCAAAACCTTCACCCAGTTTAGTATAACAATATGCAATGTATTTTCTTGATTTTTTATCAAAATTCCTACAATCTTTAAATTCTAATGCTTTTTTATAACCTTTAATAGCAGCCGTGTAATCTTTTTTAAATTTATTGTAGAAACCAACATTATAATAGCTTGTCTTTAAAGCACAAGAGTCCAGAGGAATTGATTTCTCCTTGGCTTCCGCTCCTAAAGCATTATAAAAAATGGCAGCGTCTATACTATCCTTATAGATTTTTTTGGCTAATTCATGAGCATCATCTCCTAGTTGCCTATAATTTTTTTCTTTTTTATGTTGATCAAATAGATGATTATACAATGTAAGTTTCTCAATATCTTTTTGAGGCAATGCTCTTATCGAATCATAAGTTTTAGAAACTTCTTGTGCTATACCTTGATATATTAATGTAAAAAAGACCAAGATGGAAAATAGTATTTTCATCTTGGTCTTTTGAGTATGATTAATTAAGTCTTTCAATTTATTTTTTAGGAATATTTTTATCGTTATCTCCTCCTCCTTGGTCAATAGTATCATCGTCTTGAAAAATTTCTATTACTCTCACAGGTAATGGTACTTGATCACAACTATCATAAAAGAAACGTCTGCTCCCACCATTTGTTTCCCCTGGTCCATCGTCTCCACCACTGTCTATTTCTATCTTATCAGAGTTAGAAGCTACAATTAAGTTTTTTTCTCTATCTGCTCGAGGAGGAAATGCTTTAGTCTTTTCAATAAACCACGTATCCACATAAGGACAATGGTCTAAAGCTACGAATATATCTACACCTAACCTAGCTTTTACTTTCTGTAAAAATCGAAATCTTTCATAAGCCATCCATTCATACGGAAATAAAACATAATATTTCTTATATATAGGTTTTGGCTTTACCGTTGTTGATTGCCTTTTAAAGCTACTATTCTTAATTCCATTTTTCTCTAATAATTCAGTAGCATTTATTACTCCTTTAGGAAGCTCAAATCTTTCAAATTCAGATTGTTCTAAATTTTCTTCGATTCCTACGGTTTCTTTTTCTTCACTACAACTAGCAATACATACTAAAGAAAATAATAGTATTGTTTTTAAAAAAAATCTCTTCATTTTATTTTGTTTTATTTACAAATCATCTCTATTATCCTAATTATTTCTTAGGGGTGTTTACGTCTTCATTAGTTGTATCATCTCCTGTATCTTCACCATCATTTGTAGGATCTCCTAGAGTAATTATCGGGGCTCTTTGTGGCAAAGGAACCTCATTACAATTACTGTAGAGAAACTTTGGCAAACCAGGTCCATCATTATCTTCTTCCAATTCTATATCTTCCGAATCTGAAGCTTTAATTAAATTTCTTGTCCTATCCAAGCTTGGAGGAAATATAGTAGTTTGTTGTATATACCATGTGTCTACATAAGTACATAAATCAAATTCTACAAAGACATCTGATCTTTTCTTAACCTTATTTAAAAAGTTTAGTCTATCAACAAATGTCCATTCATAAGGGTATAAAACAAAATACTTTCTGTAGTTTGCTGAATTGCTTCTAGTAAGATTTGTGCCTACTAAATTTTTCTTAACCAATATACCTTGTTTAGACAATAACTGTTCAGCATTAACCGCTGTATCAGGCAACTCTGATTTTTTATATTCAATTTGTTCAATAGCTTCTTTTGTAGTCTCTATAACTACTTTTTCTTCGTTACAACTCGTCATAGTTACTAATACTAGAAATATAGCTATCTTAAAAAATACTTTTTTCATATGAATTTATTTTTAGTTATTCTCAATATATTCTTCTGAAAATGTTACTTCATAACATGTGTTATAGACAGTTTCAGGTGGTAATTTTGGTCCATCATCCTCATCTTCCTCTACCCTCTCTTTACCTGTTGAAGCAACAACTAGGTTCTTTCTTCTATCCTTACCTGGGACAATACTATTTTTGGGAAAGTAAAAAGTATCGACATTACTACAAGAATCTTCTATAGATACTATATTGGGCGAAACTTTAGTTCTTAGATGAATAAAAAACAATACTCTATCTATGATTCTAAACTTTTTAGGGTAAATGATGAATATCTTTCTGTATCCATTAGCCAGTAATATTTGTTCAAACGAAGTGTTATTTGTTCCTCCTCCTTCTATAAATATAGTACTACCTTCTTTACTTTGAATTACATTCTTTGATTCTTCTTGATTATATTTTGATATCAATTGATCTATAGTAAAATATCCTTCTGGAAGCTTATCTATACTAATAACTTCATTATTATTTGATTCAGAAACTATTCCTTTCTCATCCTCTACACAAGCATAATTCAAAAAAAGAACAGACAGTATTGATATTTGTAAAATTATTTTTCTCATTGAAATTTATCGTATTAATTAACATATCCTTCAGGAAGCGGTACTTCATCACAAGAATTATAATGCAAAGATTCTCCTTTTGGTCCATCATCTTCCTCCTCTTCTTCCTCTCCATCAGTAGATCCAGAGGCTACTATTAAATTCTTCTTTCTATCTTTTCCTGGTACAATACTATCTTCAGGAAAATAAAAAGTATCTACATATTCACAAGAATCAATTTCTGTTAATATTGTAACCCCAGCATTTAGCCTTAAATCACCATAAAACCGCATTCTATCTGCCAAACTCCAGTGAACTGGATATAGTACAAATATTTTTTGATAACCATCAAAACGAGAAGAAGGTCTACTAGGAGTATATGTATCTGGTCCTCCACCTCCTTTTGATCTTCTATTTAAACCTTTTATGGTAAACTGATTATTTAATGAATTGTTATAACCCTCTATTATTTTATCTAAACTAATGACATTATCCGGCAATTTTTCAATTATAATCTGTTCTTCATGCATAGCTGGGGTAGAAATTACTACGTCTTTTTCATTATCAGTGCATCCAAAATTAAAAGTTAGCAATACAAGAATTGCACTTTTTACAATAGTTTTTTTCATTATAAGTAGTTTTGTTTCTATAAAAGTTCCCCAACTTCTAAAAAAGTTACTGCCAAAAATAAAATAAATTAAATTAAAACGTTATTTTTCTCGAGATGTTAGAGAACGCTAGAGACATAATAAAAGAGATTGCTTCTGGAAACAGAAGGATTATAGATGAATTGTACCTAAATGTATTTCCTAAAATAAAAAGCTATGTGTTAAAAAATAATGGTCATATAGAAGATGCGGAAGATGTTTTTCAAAAAGTTTTAATACAAGTCATTGCTAGATATAATACTAAACCTTTTGTAATCCAAAGCTCTATAGAAGGCTTTTTATACATTGCAGGTACCAATTTGTGGAAACGTGAGTTAAATAAACGAAAAAAGAGAGTAACAAATTCTACAGTAGTTGAACTAGTAAGTGATGATGATGATCTTGTACTGTCAACCTTAGAACAAGAAAAATGGGAGCTTTTTCAAGAAAAGTTAAGTACAATTTCTGAAAATTGTAAAACTTTACTCAAATTCTTCTTTAAAAAAACTCCTTACAAAGATATTGCAGTACACTTGGGCTATAAGTCTGATAATGTAGTACGACAACGTATTTTTAACTGTAAATCGCAATTGACAAAAGCTATACGTAACGATATCAGGTATAACGAATTAAAATAAAGATGGACAAGTATTTAGAGAGTATAGATAGATACCTAGATGGCATTATGACCGAAAGTGAAATCGAAGCTTTTGAAAAGGAACTTAAGGTTAATAACGAATTATCTGATGCTTTTACACTTCAAAAAGATATGAGAACTGTATTTAGCGAAGATGAATGGAGCTCAATGGAAAATTCTGTACTTAAAACAGAAAGGGCCAAGCAAATTAAAGCATATTTGAAGAGTGATGAAGTAACTAAAGTTAAAGAAGCAATTGGTGAAGTTATTTCTGAGCGTAAAAAACCACTGAGTAGAAAAAACTTTATAAAAAAAATAGCTATTGCTGCTTCAATTCTTTTAGCAACAACACTATCTTATTTTATATACGACAAAAATAGTACTGAGCTTGATTATGGTAATCTATTAGCACAAGAAATTGAAAATTTACCATCTTTAGTAAATCGTAGTGAAAATAAAGACGAGCTTTTGATATCAGGCCAACTACAATTTGAGAAAAAACAATATGAACAAGCTACACAGCTCTTAACTAAATATCAAAATAATACTCTAAAAAAAACTAAGGCGCTAAGTTTTATTTACAATGGGTTAGCTTATTTAGAATTAAATGATTTTGAAAATGCATTACGTCAATTTGATTTTTTAGAACGATCTGAAAGTTTACAAGCCAAAAAAGCACATTGGTATAAAGCACTTATTTATCTTAAACAAAAAGACAAAGTAGCTTTGAACAAAGAATTAGAAATAATTGTTACAAACTCCCAAAATTATAAGTACAAAGAAGCTCTAAAATTATTACATAGAAATAAATAATCTCTAGTATTTTTCTATAAATTATTTACTTGGTTTTAACTTATATCTTTAGATATTTTTCATAACAACAAGTGCATTTCAGTTTTTTGGAAAAGGGGAATACTATACGTTCAAACTTTGTTCGTCTTACTCTTAATTTCAGTGTACTACTACATTTTTTGCATGTATTTTCAAAGATAAATTTCACCATAACTAACTAATTTCAAAGTGTATAAATATTTTTTTTGTAGATTTCTCTAAGACAAGCATCGGGGGTGGTTTATCTTCTGAAGAATGAGGTTGTCTAAAAAGCTATTTTTAACGTCATTACGAAAAATTTTAATTTTGAAGTAATCTCATTAATAGTAACTTAAGAATTAAAGATTCCTTCATTTTATTCGGAATGACGATTTTTTAGACAACCTCGTTAAACTAAACCCTTCAATTTAGTGAATTAAAAACCTCCTCCTGGAGGTTCTGGACTTGCCGCTTGGGCTTTCTTGGGATTTAAAATTAAATAGGTACCTAAGGCTGTTAATGCAGTATATTTACCATACTTACTTATCTTTTGTAGTGCCTCTTTTCTATTAATAGTGTTCTCTTTTGGTTGGGTATTTTCTTTCATCTTTATTATTTTTTGATGATGATTTTTTTATGAATTGTACCTGCTTTAGTTTCTAATTCTATCATATAAATTCCTGTTACTACTTGTGATAATGAAATCCTGTTTTTTCCATTACCTTTATGTATTCCTGAATGTATCATTTTACCTAAAGCATTGTAAACTTTAATTCCAAAATCTTCATTTTGTACTCCCTCTACAAATACTTCCGTATTTGAATTATACACTATTATATCATCAATCGTTTGCTCTGGGATCACAGACTCTACATTTGATTTTGTATGTAAATACAATCTTCCTACTCCATCTATAACTTCAGGAAATTTTATTGTATAACTAGAAGTCTTATCTAATTTTGTAAACGTACCTTCAATTCTATCTTCTAAATAGACATTTAAATCTTCTGAAAGACCTAATGATTCAATAGTAAAACTGACCTCTACTCCTGCTTTTGCTTTTACTCCAACTGGAATAACTAGATTCTCATAATCTGAATCTGGTAACGATTGAATGGTAAAATTGATGTCAGAAGAACTGTCTGCTAAACGTGTAAATACATCAAACTCCGCTCCATCAAAATTTCCAGCATCATAACCTGGATCTAAACCTAAAGTTGAGTTATTGTTAAAATTCACCTCAGTTTTTACTGTATTTTTATTTGAAGTAGCTAACAACTTGATATGCTTGGTATTATTTCCTCTTAAAAACGTTCCAAAACCACTTGCTCGTCTTCTTTCTTTTAAAAAGCTAAATGAAGTAGTAGTAGAAGCAGATCTAACGAAAAATCCTTGACCGACAGTTAATATTGAGGTAGAAAAAGTCGTTGGTAAACTTGGTATATATTTTCCTTGCGTATTATCCCAAAAGTATAAAGCTTGAAAAGACGGATCAAAATTTGTAAGATTATCGTTAACAAAATTATCACTTGAAAAATTACTAGCTAAAGTAGCTGTATATGGATTTCCAATAGCATTCCACTGTGAAGGTTCCACTGATTTGGTTACATTTTCCGTTTCTAAAGTTCCTGTAAACAGTACTGACCCATTCGTATTTCTAGAAATACTATATCCTCTACCCTTTTCAAAAGTCAGATTATTTGTAACCAAATCGTCCGTAGTATAGTACACCCATTTTGATCCTGTAGGTTGACTATCATCATAATATGCAACAGCATATCGATTAGGTGTTACTGTGGTATTGATACGAATATCATTGGCTGGATTTTCAACAAATTCTTTAATACTTTGCCCTTCAACTGGTGCAGATATAATACTCCATTCATTGGCTACTAAACCTCCTCGTTCATACGTTATTATTCCACTTGATGTACCTCTAACAATAAATATACCAGTGTTATCTGATGACGAACTAATTGTCACTGATCCTTTGTTATCAAAATTTCCTTCAACAACAATTACTCCTCCTGATGCTGAAACATCTAAACTAGCTGAATCTTCAATATTAAGATCTTTAATATTTTGAACTCTAGTTCCAATTACAGGCATATTTACTCTACTAGGAATAATAACTTCATTAATTACATTAGGTCTAGTATTATTTTCCCAATTTGTAACTTCATTCCAATCTGTATTGGTATTTCCAGTCCAAAATATATCTCTATCTTGAGTTACTGTAATTGTAAATGTTTGTTCACCAGAAGTGTCTACACCCCCATTAGCTGTTCCTCCATTATCTGATAAACTTATAGTAACTGTAGCTATTCCATTTAAATTGGGTGCAGTGGTAAAGCTTAAGCTTCTTGTAGCAACGTCAATATTGGGTTGTACAGAAAATAATGCATTATTATTATTAGATACATTAAACGTTAGTTCTTGTATCATATCTGAATCTCCATCATCAATACCGAAAACATAATTACCTAAAGTTAATGCTCCAGCATCTTCAATTACAGTTTGATTAGGAGATGATCGTAATGTAAATGATGGTGCATTATTAACAGGTATAGTTTCAATAGTACCAAAACCACTCCAAACACTTGCTGATTGATATGCAGATACTGCACCTGTCGGTACTTGTAATGTAGCTAAAGAACGATCAAGACCACTGAATACATTAAAATTAATTCCCACAGGCGTAGCAACATCAATACTAAAGCTTCTTATTTGGGGGCTATTCTCAAAAGCCCTAATATCGATAGTTTTAATAGTACTTGGCAATTTAACAGTTTCAAGTGCTGTATTTAAAAATGCTCTTATACCAATTTCTTCAACACCTTCTGGAACAATAAGTGTCTTTAATTTACTAGCCCCATCAAATGCTCCTGCACTAATATTTTTTATGTTTTTAGATAAATGTAGTGTTTCTATTGGTGTTACTTTAAATGAAGTAGAACCAATAGATCTAATATTATCTGGTAATGTTAAATTTTCAAGAGAAGTGCCTTCAAATGCTCCATTACCAATATCAAGCATAGTACTGGGAAAAACAACATTTTTTATTGTTGTTTTATTAAGAAAGGCAAAACCACGTACAGAGATTACTGTATATACATTACCTCCATTCATTACTGTTTCTGGAATGTCTAGTGTACCTGTTACATCGGGATCACCTCCTGTAACACTAGCTTCACTACTGTTCAAAACAGCATAGTCAATATTATTTACAGTAAAATTTTGCGCATTAATAAGTATACTTACAAGAGTTAATAAAAAAAGTAATTTTAATTTCATTGCCATTTATAATTTTATGTATAAGTGACGAATTTATTCCTATACATAAATATAAAAAGCTACTCTTTGTGAAATCTATTAGTTTACTTGTGAAGTGTTACATTTTTCTTGTGAAGTAAAATTCATTTTTTACTTAAAACAATCGTTTAATTCTTTCTGAGAAAATATCATAATTAACTTTAGCTAATGGTATTCTAGTACCATTTTTCATAATTAAATAACCTCCTTCAGTTTTTACATATTCTTTTACATATTTAATATTTACTAAATATGATCGATGTGATTTGAAGAAAAACTCATTCTCTTCTAATTGATCTACAAAAAACTTTAAAGTCTTTGAAATTACTTTCGTGTTTCCATCTTCTATGTAAATATTAGTATAAGACCCATCTGCCTCTAAATATTGAATTTCATCATAAGACAGAAAAATTATACCGTTAGGTACTTCAATAGGTAAAGTATTTAAAGTTAGTTTTTTTAATTTTTCTAACTTTTGACTTACTTCTTTTTCTTCTATTCTTTTTTTACACTTTAGTACAGCTTCTTTTAAGTGATTGATATTTATAGGTTTTAAAATATAATCTACCGCACTCAATTTAAAAGCTTCTATAGCATATTGATTATAAGCGGTTACAAAAATGATATTAAAGTTTACATTTTTATCTTCGAAAAAATCCAATATTTGAAGTCCTGAATGATTTGGCATTTCAATATCTAAAAAGACAATATCGGGATCATACTTGTGAATCAGTTCAATTCCAGCATCCAAATCTGTAGCAGCATACATATTTTTTATTTCTGGAAATGTTTCTTGTAATACTGTTTTTAATAATACTATTGCATTTTCTTCATCATCAATCAATATAACTTTCATACTCTTGTGGAATTTTAATAATTACTGTAGTACCTTCAGGTAAGTCTTCCTTACTTTTTTTATCTACTATTTCTATAGTAACTTTATCTAATCTATTTTTATTCAGTAAATCTAATCTGTTATCATTTGCTTTTAATGCATATGATTTATGGTACTTGTTTTTTTTCTTTTTCAACAATGATGCTTTCTCCCTTCCTATTCCATTATCATCAATACTACAAATTAGACTATTTTCTTTATTATCATAATCAAATGTGATAGATAACTTCTTTTCACCATCTTTTTGAACTAAACCATGTATAATAGAATTTTCTATATAAGGTTGAAGAAATAAAGAAGGAACAGTTAATGAACCTAGTCGATGTATTACATTTGAATTAATACTATAATTAAAACTTTCTCCTATTCTTACTCTTTCTAATTTTAAATATACTTCTATTGCTTTTATTTCATCTAAAAGCATTGTGAACTCTTTTGAACTAAAATCCAAATACATTCGCATTAGCTCAGAAAACTCAGCCAAGTATATACTTGCTTCTTCTTTTTTATTCGTAATAATATAGCCTTGAATAGAATTTAAAGTATTAAATATAAAATGTGGATTCATTTGAGATCTTAAATTTTCTAATTTTGAAAAAATAAGTTCTTTACTTAGCTTTTCTCTATCAAACAACACCTTTTGATTTTTTCTTATTCTCCATATTACTCCATAAAAAGATAGGAGTACCACAATAATTGAGCCACCAATAAACCACCATTGTAACCAATACGGTTTTTCAATAGTAATTAAAATATCTTGTGAATATGCTATGGTTACATTTTTTTGATTAATTGCACGTATTTGAAAAGTGTAATTTCCATGAGGAATGTAAGAATACTTTACATTGTCTTGCTTAGTAATTTTCCATTTTTCATCTAAGTTCAATAATCGATATTCAAATTTATCTTCTTCAGTATTATATCCTAATCTTTTGAAATAAATTTCTACTTGATTCTGATCATGTGATATTACATATTTTTTTTTCAACGGGTATTTTTTGTCTCCGTAAGCAACGCTTTGTACAAAGACTTTAGATGGTATAATCTTTCTATGTACAACACTTTTATCAATAGTTACAAGTTCTTCAGTACCTAATACATATAGTTTATCTCTATACGCTTGAATGGCCTTAACTTTATTAACTAAAAGTTCATTTCTTAAATTAAACTTGAGTATAGTATTTGTGGTTGTATTTAAATAATTTAAGTTTTTTTCATCCAAAATCCAAAGATCGTTTTGATCAGCAACAACTTGTAAAACTTTTTTTGAATCAATATTTTTAATATTCTCAATAGTACCATTTGTATCCTTTTTCAAAAGTCCATAATTGAGTGATGCTATCCAAATAGTTTTATCAGTAGTTTCTGCACAAGAATTCGTCTGAATAGATTCTCCATTATACTTCAATTCTTTTGTTACCAAATTATGATCTATTTCATATAATGCACTTCCAAAAGATGCATATGCATATTGATCAGATGAAATAAAGTTAAACCAACTCCTTCCTTTATGCAATATCGAATCAGGCAAATTAGCTATAAATCTTTTTAAAAGTTTAGGTTTAAAAGGGGTAAATGTGCTATTAATTTTAATATTAAAATCAAGCTTTTGAGTATACAAAAGATCATAACCAGATATAAAAAAAGTGTCATCTAACTTTCTATAATTAATATCTTTATTTATGCCACCGGGAGCAACAAACATCATATTTGTTGTTAAATCCCAGAAAACTCCAAGCTTAGATCCTGAAATATATATACGGTTCTTATTAATTTTTTTTCCCCAGTATATTTTACCAATTTCATTACTTAAATCTATAGTTTTACTATCATTAGTAATAATATTCTTCATGGTTATTTTTCCTTTTTCTCTGGCATAAAACATATAGTGTTTATGGAAAAAAATAAAAGCTGTTTTTTTAGACTCATCGGTTAAATATTCTTTTCTAATATTTTTATTCGGAATCATAAATAGGCCACTTTTAAGTGTTGCCACTACAACTCTACCCATGTAATCTTCAATAACCTGAACTACATACTTATTTTTAAAAAATATCTCTTTGAAGACATATTTTTCCCCATCAAAATCATAGACGTACAATCCTTCATTTGTACAAAACCAAAATTGGTCTTCAATTTTTTTTATGCTATTAATGTACTTATCTTGTAATTCATTAGGAAGTTTATTTTGGGAAGTTATTCCACTTTCTATATCTACATGATGTAGCACTTCTTCATATTGAATCTTCGAATCTTTTGGATGTTTTGTTATAGATTGAAAACAGTATAATTGATTATTAAATCGATGTAATCTATTATACAATTTATTTTTAAAATCAATTGCGAAACCTCTTGCTATGTTCGTCTTGTTTTGTATTTGATATAAAGAATCTAATATTACATAAGTGGCATCACTATATTCCAAAATACTTGGATTTTTGTACATATGGTTTACATACTCTCTTTTGTAAGTTATTTCTTTTGTATCTATATCTATGAATAGTGTTTTATTAACATTCGTTATTTTTAGTGTATCACCAGAAACTATAAAATCTGATAGCATAGGAATATCAGAAAATTGATCTTCTAAATCTACAAGTAGATGAAGTTTATCTTCTTCTACATAGAAAAACTGATCTGATAAATTATTACACCAAATTCTACCTCGATTATCTTTTACTAAATTAAAAACTGATAACCTCAACTTATTAGGATGATCAAAACGCTTACATAATTTACCATCGTACCGAAGTAAGCCTCTATCTGTAGCAAGCCATATATAACCTTTGTCATCTTCTTCTATATCATAGATCTCAACATTAGGATATCCTGTTTTCTCGAGCACACTGATATACACTGGTTCTTGACACAGGCTAATTTTTACAAGAAATAATAATAATAATAAGGTAAATATGTTTTTGATAAAGTACATGAATTGGATGCACCAAATTTAAAAATTTACCTTATCTCTACAAAAAACAACTTAGATCAACCAACTTTTAGGGTGTAATATTAAACTCCTCAATTTTAAAATCAATTTCACATTTCATATTTTACATTTATAACCACTTGAATTTAAATAAATAAAAATTTTTACTTAACGTAATTAAGAATTTAGCAATTACTCTAAAAACACGTACTTTTTTACAATAAATACGTATAAAATTAAGTATTAATACTTAATTTTAAACTCAAATTCATCTTTATGAAACACATTATTGTTGTAGGAAATGGTATGGTTGGATACAAGTTTTGTGAAAAATTTGTTGAAAAGGCCAATAAAAAAGAGTTTAAGATTACGGTTTTTGGAGAAGAACCTCGACCAGCATATGACAGGGTTCATTTGAGTGAGTATTTCGAAAATCAAAATGCCAAAGCTTTAGAAATGGCTCCTCGATCTTGGTATGAAGAACATGATATAAAATTAGTTACCAATGTTCGTGTTACTGATATTCATCGAAGTTCTAAAACCATAACCACAGCTAACGATGCACATTATACTTATGATTATTTAGTGTTAGCAACAGGTTCTGTTCCTTTTGTCCCAAATATTAAGGGAGTAGAAAAAGAAGGAGTTTTTGTATATCGTACTATCGAAGATTTAGAAGGTATGTTAGCCTATGCTGAAAAACTAAATCAAGAAAAAACAAATGCCAAAGCTGCAATTTTAGGAGGCGGTTTACTAGGCTTAGAAGCTGGTAAAGCAGTTTTGGACATGGGCTTGGAACCACATGTAGTAGAATTTGCTCCTAAATTAATGCCTCGACAATTAGATAGTAGAAGTAGTAAAGTATTACAATTAAAATTAGAATCTATCGGGCTGCAAATTCATTTGAGTAAAGCAACTAGTGAAATTTTAGGTGATGGTAAAATTACAGGAATGCAGTTTGGAGAAGACGATCGATTAGCTGTAGACATGTTAATTATATCAGCAGGTATCCGACCAAGAGATGAATTAGCTAAAACTTGTGATTTAGCTATGGGAACAAGAGGCGGTATAATTGTAAATAATAGAATGCAAACTTCTGACCCTAATATTTATGCCATTGGAGAAGTAGCTTTATATAATCAAATGATTTATGGATTAGTTGCGCCAGGTTATGATATGGCTGCTGTTGCAGTAGATCAAATCTTAGGAACTGAAGAATCTTTAATGGCCCAACATATAGATATGTCTACTAAGCTTAAATTAATTGGTGTAGATGTGGCTAGTTTTGGTGAACCATTTATGCCTGCCGATAAAGGACATTCTATCATTTTTGAAAATAAAACACAGTTTTTATACAAACGAATCAATGTTAGTCATGATGGTAAGAAATTATTAGGCGGAATTTTAGTTGGCGATGCCTCTGACTATAGTATGCTTCATCAAATTTATTTAAATGGAATGGCTATTCCTGAAGATCCTGCACAATTGATATTACCAGCAAGTGATGGTGGGGCTGCATTTGGAGATGTTATGGATTTACCTGATGAAGCACAAATATGCTCTTGTGAGAGTGTCACCAAAGGACAAATATGTAAGAGTATTGAAGATGGAGAAGCAACAGACTTAGCAGGAGTTGTAAGCTGTACTAAAGCAGGAACAGGATGCGGTGGATGTAAACCTATGGTTAGTGATTTAACCAATGCTACATTGAAGTCTTTAGGTATTACTGTGAAAGATCATATTTGTGAGCACTTTGATTATAACCGACAAGATTTATATAAAATTATTCAAGTAAAAGGCTATAAAACTTTTAATGAGGTATTGGATAATCATGGAAATGGCGGACATGGATGCGAATTATGTAAACCTCTTGTTGCTTCATTAATGGCCACTATAAATGCAGACACGGCGAATGAAGAATATGCTATTCAAGATTCTAATGATCGTTTTTTAGCTAATATTCAACGTAACGGTACCTATTCAGTTGTACCCAGAGTACCAGGCGGAGAAATCACTCCTGATAAACTAATTGCTTTAGGTCAAATTGCCAAAAAGTATGATTTATACACTAAAATTACAGGTGGTGTACGTGTAGATTTATTCGGTGCTACTTTAAACCAATTACCTTTAATTTGGAAGGACTTAATCAGTCATGGCTTTGAAAGTGGTCATGCTTACGGAAAATCTTTAAGAACTGTAAAGACTTGTGTAGGATCTACTTGGTGCAGGTATGGAATGGATGAAAGTGTGAGTTTTGGTATTGAACTTGAAAATCGTTATCGAGGAATTCGTGCACCACATAAAATAAAAGGAGGAGTTTCTGGATGCATCCGTGAATGTGCTGAAGCTCGTGGAAAAGATTTTGGCTTAATTGCTGTTGAAGGTGGATGGAACTTATACGTAGGTGGAAATGGAGGTGCTAATCCACGTCATGCTGAACTATTTGCTGAACAAATCGATAATGAAACCGTAATTAAGTACTTAGATCGCTACTTAATGTTTTACATGCGAACTGCTAAACCTTTACAGCGAACTGCAGCATGGCAAGAACGATTAGAAGGTGGATTAGACTATCTCAAAGAAGTGATTATTGAGGATAAATTAGGTATAGCTGAAGATTTAGAGAAAGAAATGCAAACCCTAGTTAATAAATTTAAATGTGAATGGACACAAGCCATAAATGATCCAGAAATGATGAAACGTTTTAGTCATTTTGTCAATAGCGAAGAAGAAGATGATAACTTAGTTTTTGTACCAATGCGAGAACAAAAAATGCCTGAACCATGGAATTAATAAATACACAAAATATAGAAAAAGCTTTAGAAAAGTATAAAACTACCAAACTACAAGACGTAAAAGTTTGGTTTAAAGCAGCATCCATTCACGATTTCCCTACTGATGGTGGGGCTTGTGTAAAATACAAAAACAAACAAATTGCTGTTTTTAATTTTACTAGGTCAAATAAATGGTATGCTTGCCAAAATATTTGTCCGCATAAAATGGAAATGGTTTTATCTAGAGGTATGATTGGCGATGCAAAAGGAACTCCAAAAGTTGCGTGTCCGTTACATAAAAAAACATTTTCTTTAGAAAGTGGAGAAAATTTAAATGGTGATTTAGAAGCTATTGCTACTTATCCTGTAAAAATAGATCAAGAAAATGTGTATATTGGTTTTTCAGACTAAAAAATAATACATGAAACCAACCCGTTTTGAGACAGCGATAGCGTTAATCGATCAAAAAAATGCAGAAGATCCAAATGTTTATGTCGTTGAGACTATCAATTTTTCTAAAGAGCTATTGTATTCTCAACGTATGTCTAGAAAACTATTGCAATTCAATCCAAATGCATCTAAGGCACTACAACTAGCAGCTAGGGCACAACATATTTGCCGTTGGTCTATACCTAGAAGTGAATATCCAATGGACAGAGTTGGATATTTAAAATGGAGAGAACAATTGAAAAGAATGCACGCAAAGGTTACTTCTGAAATACTAGAACAAGTGGGTTATGATGAAGAATTTATTAAACGAGTAGCTTTTATCATTTCAAAAAAGCAAATCAAAAAAAATGAAGAATCGCAAACACTTGAAGACGTAATTTGTTTGGTGTTTTTAGATTTTTATTTTGAAGAATTTGCAGCAAAGCACAATGATGATAAAGTAATTGATATTGTTAAAAAGACATTGGTAAAAATGTCTGAAAAAGGAAAACAGGAAGCATTAAAAATTAAATTTTCTGACAAAAGCTTGTCTTTACTTAAGAAAGCAATGATGTAAGAATTTTCTATTGTTAAAGAATGACTAAAAATTTTCATTCATTAGATCAACACACATTTAATAAATTAAGTCGTTTGTACGTACTTGCTTTAAGTACTATTGCGGTTTCTGTGATTATTAGTCAGTTTTTAATTCGAAAACACTTAAAAGATCAACAGAGTGATTCTACTGTAATTAATATTGCAGGTCGTCAGCGTATGTTAAGTCAAAAACTTACTAAAGAAGTAGTTACTTTATCTTCTAAATCAGACCTTCAAACTCAAATTCATTTAAAAGATGAAATAAAACAAACATTAAGTTTATGGGAATTATCTCATAAATCATTACAAAATGGAAATGATTCTTTAGGATTACCTGGAAAGAATAGCAAGATTATCATTAAAAAATTCAAGGCGATCAATCCCGTTTTTGATACTATACAACAAGCCGTACAATCTATAATAAATCAAATTGAGCTAGATCAGAATTCCGAAAATCAGGTTTACAGCCATAAAGTAAAAACCATAGAAGCAAAAGAAAAAGACTTCTTAATCATGATGGACGATATTGTAAATCAATATGATACTGAAGCTAATGCAAAGGTTAATTGGTTAAGACGTTTAGAACTCTTACTCATGATAACTACACTTTTAATATTGTTGGCTGAATTTTTGTTCATCTTTTGGCCCACAGCAAAATCTGTAAGAGCCACCTTAAAAGACCTACTTTTAGCTGAAAAACTAGCTAAAAAAATGGCTTTTGATGCTGATGAGTTAAGTGCTGCTAAAGAAAAATCTGTAAAAGAATTAAAAGCTTTAAGTAGAGCCATGGACAATACATTATTGTCTGCCAGAATTTTACCTAATGGAACTATTATTCATATGGGAGATCGATTCTCAAGATTTTTTAAACAATCTAAATTCAATACTGATTTCTTATGGAATGTAATATCTACAGTCGAAAATGAACAACGCCAAATTGAAGAACTGATCTACAAAAATAAAAAAACAGGTTGGCAAGGTGAAGTTAAGGCAAGCATTAACGGCAATAAATCAAAGGATATTTGGCTTGAAATGGCTATCATTCCTTATAATCCTACTAATGAAAAAGCTGAATTATTAATCATTGCTTCTGATATTACTGATAAAAAAATGGTACAATTAGAAGTGGATCATTTAAAACAGAAAGGATTTGATGAAGAAATGAATCAACAAAAAATCATTTCAAAAAAAATCATAGAAAATCAAGAAAAAGAGCAAAGTAGAATTGCTAAAGATGTGCATGATGGTATTGGTCAAATGCTTACGGGATTAAAATTTAACTTAGAAAGCATTAATCCTGAAGATATAAACAAAACTAAAATAAAAGTTCAGCAGTTAAAAGAACAAACAAGCGATATTATAAAAGGAGTACGTACTGCTACTTTCAATTTAATGCCATCGGAATTATCTGATCATGGATTGGTTCCAGCATTAACTAAACTTACTAAAGAACTTGCTAAACTTACTGAAAAAAATATCTTATTTGTAAATAGAACTGATTTCAATTTACGTTTAGATTCACTAACCGAAATTAATATCTATAGAATTACTCAGGAAGCGATTAACAATGCTATAAAATATGCTAATTCTTCCCATATTTTAGTTTCTCTATCTCATAGTGAGAATATTTTAAGTATAACTATTGATGACAATGGTAAAGGTTTCAATTCTGAAAATGTAAAAAATGGTAAAGGTGGAATGGGATTAACTTTTATGAAAGAACGTATAAAATATATTGATGGTCGATTATTTTTAAATTCTGAGGAAGGTAAAGGAACTAGAATAACGTTAAACATCCCTATTTCAGAAATCAATTAAGTTTTCTTCATTTCTACCAATACACTCTTCTATTCAACATACTTCAAATTCTAGGATTTTAACAACTCAATTTCAAAAACTCTGAAAACACTGAAAGTAAAAAACTTAGCTTTTTTAAGAATCAAATATTTTCCGTACCTTGATCGGTAATTAACCTTATAAATCAAATATCATGATTAACAACTACCTGTTATTGATGAAGGATAAACTATTGCCTTCATCTAACCATAGGATGGTATTACTACTCCTATTATTTTATTTTTCTTTCCTGAATTTAAAAGCTCAAAAAATGCAACGAATG
Source organism: Tenacibaculum agarivorans (assembly GCF_001936575.1). Classification (GTDB taxonomy): domain Bacteria; phylum Bacteroidota; class Bacteroidia; order Flavobacteriales; family Flavobacteriaceae; genus Polaribacter; species Polaribacter agarivorans. The sequence goes on along the minus strand of NZ_MSMP01000002.1, from coordinate 150,729 downwards.
CCTGGTGTACAGGTTGTTTGTCCTGCTAAATTTGAAGATATGCATTCTAGAATGGGAATGAAACACGCTTCTGAAAGAAAAAGTACTTTTACAAGAAGAAATGCTACAGCTGAAATTATAGTTACTTATGGACCTGGTGCTCAAGCAAACCCTGAAGCAAGAGCTGCTTTTGATTTTGCATTAGCTATATGGGCTGAAGAAATTGTTTCTTCTGTTCCTATTCGAATTTCAGCAGAATTTGCAAACTTAGGTGCTGGAGTATTAGCTTCAGCTGGTCCATCAACATTGGTTAGTAATTTTCCTGGTGCACCTCAGCCTAATGTATTTTACCCTATTGCTCTTGCAAATTCAATTGCTGGTGAAGATTTAGCTCCAGATCAAGAATTTGATTTAATTGTCAATCTAGGAAATGGAATTCCTTGGTATTTTGGTACCGATGGTAATACACCTGCTGGACTATTTGATTTTGTTTCTGTAGCTCTGCATGAAGCAGGACACGGATTGGGATTTATAGATGGCGGAAATGTTAGTGGTGGTGTTGGTAGTATAAACAATGGTGGAAATCCTTTCATTTTTGACACTTTTGTTGTTGACGGAGAAAATAATTCAGTATTAGATTTACCTAACCCTTCTGCGGAATTAGGTAATTTTTACACTAGCGGAGATGTATTTGTAAACGGTGGATTTGCTGTAGCCGCTCTAAATGGTACAAACCCTGAGTTATTTGCTCCAAATCCTTTTCAAGGTGGTTCTAGTATTGCGCACTGGGATGAAGCAGCTTTTCCTCCTGGAGACCCTAATTCTTTGATGAGTCCTCAAATTGGAAGTGCAGAATCAAACTTCGATATAGGAGATATTACTCGTGGTTTTTTCAGAGATATGGGATGGGTTTTAGCAGAACAGGCACCTATTACTGTAGTTCCTAACCAAATTACCAATGAACTTAATGTTGAACAAACAATTTCAGAAGAAGTTACAGTAACTAACACTTCTGATGCTCCAGTAACAGTTACAGTCGCTACAAGTTCAAACCCTGTTATTATTAGCTCATTAAGTACCAATGGTTTCACATTAGCTGGTGGTGAAACTACTACATTTGCAATAGAATTAACTACAGTTGGTGTTGAAAAGGGTATATATGAAGAAAGCGTAGATATAACTATAGACGGTTTTACTGAAGTTATAAGTATCCCTATAAATATTAGAGTTTTAGATGGTACCGAAGCACCTGAAATTGTAGTAAATCCCACATCTTTTAACGAAACTTTACAACAATTGGATATTACAACTCGTAATTTAATTGTGCAAAATACAGGAGATGATGTGTTAACCTATGAAGTTACTGTTAATGGACTTCCACAACCAACTATAGCAACTAAAGCGTTAAAAACTAATGAATTTATTCGTAACAATGGGGTCAAGGTAGAATCTATCAACAACTCTTCTCTTTTAGTAAAAAAAGAAGCTCAATTTGTAACCTTAAACAATAAATTTAATCGTTTAGTGACAAATTTATTTGCTGCTGACTTTGAAGATTATAACCTGGGTGATTTAGATGGACAATTGGGTTGGTCAATTACACCAAATACATGGATTGTTACAGATTCAAATCCTTTTGAAGGTGAAAAAGCAATACAACTACAATCAGATGGTAGTACCACAAGAGCACTAGCATTTACTCCTTCTATAACTCCAGGATCTGAACCTTTTATGGTGGCGTCTGCAGATATTAATATTCAAGGTAGTGGTGTCACTTGGGAGTTTATTCCTCAATCTAATTCTGCTGAATTAGTTAACACCAGAGTTCGTTTTAACCCGGACAATACTATCGATATTTTTGATGATGATATAGGTACTTTTACAAGAATCAATACAACGACTCCTGAAGGATATTTTAATATACGTATAGTAGTAGATAGAGATGATGCAGCTATGAATATCTTCTTCGACGATGAATTAATTTACAGTGGAAGAGCTGCTACTAACCAAATAGAACAAATTGTATTATTAACAGAAAGAGAAGGCGCAAATTCTAGTATGGACGTTGATAATGTTGAAATTACAGATGGTGATGCTAATGCTTTTTTCTTATCTGTTTCACCTGTAAATGGTTCTGTTGATTTTGGATCAGAAACTACACTAGCTGTAAAATTCGATACCCGAACTTTAGATGTTGGTGAATATAACGCTACTATAAATATTGCTAGTAATGACACTACAAATCCTAGTATAGACATTCCTGTATCATTAACCGTAGTTTCTCCACCCACAATTGCTATTGCTCCAAATTCATTAACTTTAGCAATAGATGCGCAAACCGATGTGCCTCCTGTAAAAACTGAAAGCTTTATTATTACTAATACTGGACAAGCTAATTTAGATTTTACAACTGCTGTTGGAAGTATTACATTTACTCCTCCTACAAGCGCTACTAGCAATAATCTTTTAGCTTCTATTGATTTATCCAAATATGGTGTAGAAAACAATATTGATAATCAGCTACAAAAAGCCTCTAAATCTGGTATTACATTAGCAACATTAAAGAAAAAAGCTTTAGAAAATAATGCAACAATTATTGATTCTATTGCTTATGATACAGGAAAAACATTCCCTGATGATTTTGTTGGTTTTAATAATGGAACTCCAGCAACTACAGCTATTAGATTTGATGTAGATAGAGATTTTACACTTTCCGCTATACGAAATGCATACAGAACTGAAACATCATCAGATCCAATAATTCTTGAAATTTATGAAGGCGGCAATACTCCTGCCGATGGTACGCTACTAACATCTCAAGTCATTACAGAAACTAGTACTGACGGTGTTTTTGCCATACAAACATTAAATCAAGAATTTAATTTTTCTAGCGGGGATACTTTCTGGGTGGTATATAAATATTCTGGAGAAATCAACTTCCCACAAGGTATAGATGATGGTGCTCCTGTACGACCTAATACTTATTTTGTCAGTGATGATGGTGGGGCTACTTATGGAACCGTAGATTTCGTCTTTTTAACCAGAGCACTAAGCATTCAAACAAATAACTATCTTAGCATACAACCAGCTCAAGGTACAGTTGCACCAGGAGAGTCTTTAGAAGTAACAGCTAGTTTTGATGCTACAAGTTTAGCTAACGGAAACTATACTGCTGACATTATTGTTTCTAGTAACGATCCTGTTACTCCTACTTCTACTGTTTCAACCAACCTAGATGTAACAGGGCAAACTTCTTTTATTGAGTTGTCTGATGAATTGATTTTATTCAACAATGTCTTTATTGGAAATGAATTAGAAAAAACCTTTACACTTACAAATTCAGGTTTGGAACAAATTAATATTAGTTCTATAATTTCAGATAGTGAATCTTTTGTAGTGACATCACCAACTACCGTAATTCCTGCAGGAGAGGCTATTGATGTAATTGTTAATTTTACTCCAAATACAACAGGTAATATTAACGGTATAATCACTGTTACCAGTGATGCTGCTAACGCCTCTACTTTACTGGTTATTCTTAATGGTGTAGGTGTAGAACCTCCTTTTGCTGTTTTAACTCCTGAAACTGCTACAGCATCTGCTGATAGTGGTCAAACGGTAGATACTCAAGTTTCTTTAAGAAATGACGGTAAAGCTCCTTTACTATTCTCTTTTCCAGATCTTGCTGTAGCTGCAGCTCTAGCTAAACCTGATGTACAATTAAATGATACACGTATTCTAGAATTCTCAAGTACTAATCCTCAAAAAGGAGCTAAAGATACGAGAGTTGGTAATAAAGTTTTATTTAGTTTAGGTACTGATAATGGATTTGGTTATCGTTGGATAGATAGTGATGAAAATGGTGGTCCTGTATATAACTTTATCGATATTTCAGGTACAGGTAGTGAAATTACTGCTGATCTTGGTGGTGATGGAAGTACTAGCATTCCTCTACGTTTTCCTTTTGAATTTTATGGAGTATCATATACCAATGCAACTATAAATGCTAATGGTTTTATTACTTTTGATGAAGCTCCAACATCTACCTTTATCAACAGTCAAATTCCTGTAGATAATAGTGTAAATAATATGATCGCTGGTTTATGGGACGACCTAGAACCTCAAAACTTCAATGGTGCTGTTCACTATCAAACCATTGGAGATACATTTATTGTACAATGGACCAATGCATCTGTATTTTTAGGTTCAGCCAATGAAACGGTTACTTTCCAAATTGTTTTACATGCTGATGGAAATATCGATGTATATTATGAAGATGTTGAAACTGCGCCTTTCCTTACTTCTGCTACGGTAGGTATTGAAAATGCTGATGCAACTGACGGTGCTCAAGTAGTATTTAATTCAGAATATATAAAAAATGGATTAGCCGTACGTTTTATAAAACCTGCGGTTGGGTTAACTAATTTTATTTCTACAGTAAGTCCAATATCAGGTATTGTTCCTGCTGGAGGCTCTAGAAATTTAAGTGTTACTTTAGATGCTACAAATTTAAATGATGGCGTTTATTTTGATGAACTAGTTGTTTCTAGTAACTCACCAGACACTTCAAAAAGTACATCACTTATTGAGTTAACTGTTAAAGGATTCCCTGAAATTCAAGTTGCTAGAGATACTATTACTTTCGAACCTATTTTTGTTGGTTTACAAAGTAGTACTGATTTATTGATAGAAAACACAGGAAACAAAGCATTAGAATTTGACCTAAGTTCTCAAAATTCTGACTTTAGTTTTATTGCAGACTCTACTACCATCTTACCTGGTGAAAGTCAATCAATAACAATCAATTTTGCTCCTTCTACAGTTGGATCAATTTTAGATAACCTATTGATTACAAGTAACGATGCTTTTGGTAACGAATCTGTACAAATTCCTTTGAGTGGAGTTGGTGTTGATCCTCCTGTAATTAATGTTATTCCTGAAGATTTCGATTTAGTATTACGAAGAGAAAAAACAACTACTGAAATTGTTACTATAGAAAACAATGGTAATAGTGTTTTAAACTACTCTCTAATCAATTTACCTTTTTCTACAGGAGCTTCATTAGCTACAAGAACACCTGGGTATTCTACAATAGAATATGAAGAAAAAATTATAAGTAAAGAACAAACCGATAACCGAGTAGGCCCTAAATTTTTAAATGAAAGTGGTGGTCCAGGAACATTCGGATATATCTGGTTGGATAGCAATACTGGTGGACCTGCTTATGATTTTATAGATATTAGTGCTACAGGTACACAAGCTAATGTAGGTGCAGATGGTGATGAAACTGTTAATTTACCTTTCCCTTTTAATTTCTTTGGTGAAGATCAAGAAAGTATTATTATAGCAGCTAATGGGTTCTTAACATTTACTCCAATTACAGCTACGTTTGGTGCATTCTTAAATCAACAAATTCCATCTACATCTAATCCAAACTTTTTAATTGCAGGTTTATGGGATGATATAGAACCACAAAATGGAGGTGGTGTATTCTACCAAGCTTTTGATGATTACTTTATAGTGCAATATGAAGAAGTTCCTGGTTTTGGAACATCGCCACCAAAAGCCCCAGTAACTTTCCAAATCATCCTGTTTAAAGATGGTACTATTAAAATGCAGTATAAAAATGTAGACTCTGAAATAAGTACAAGTTCAACTGTTGGTTTAGAAGGTCCTGGTGGAGAAGCTGGTTTACAAGTTATCTTTAATACAGAGTTTTTAACGAATGAACTTGCAATTACATTTTTACCTCCTGTTATGGGAAGTGTAGAGCCTGGTGCTTCTGCTGAAGTTCCTGTTGAGATTTCTGCCGTAGGTTTGGAAGCAGGTATTACATACGATTCTAGTATTCTTATTAGTAGTAATGATCCTATTACTTCAGAGCTTACAGTTCCTGTTACTTTAGAAGTACTTGATACTCCTGAAGTAATTAGCTTTACTCTTATAAATGCTACTACTAATGAAGAAATTGGTCCTTTAAATGAAGGTGATGTTATTGATCTTAATGACTATCAAGGTATCAATAATTTTAGTGTAGTTGCTAACATAGGAGACTTTGATGCAGGTAGTGTGGTATTTGACCTTAATGAAGAAGTACCTTTTAAAGTAGAGAATTTTGCTCCATTTTCACTTAATGGTGATCTTAATGGAAGAATCTATAGAGGTGTAGCACTTGATTTTGGTAATAATAGTATTACCGCTACTCCTTTTATTGACAAAAATGGAAGCGGAGAATTTGGTATTCCTTTGAGTATTAATTTTGAAGTTATTGATTCTAACCCACCAACAGTTACTGATTTTGTTCTAGTAGACGCTCGTACAAATAAAATTATTGGTCCTTTGAATGAAGGGGATATTATCGATTTAGCAGATTACAGAAGAAATAGTTTTTCTGTTATTGCCAATACTGCAGGATCTCGTGTTGAAAGTGTAGTATTCGATTTTAATGATCAAATTGGTTTTAATACTGAAGATAGACTTCCATACACTTTAAATGGTGATATAACATTTAGAAGAACTAATTATTTCGGAGTTCCATTTACAGTTGGTACCAATAGCATTACTGTTACTCCTTATAGAGAAGATAACGCAGGCGGAGATAATGGTGAATCTGCAACTGTTACTTTTGAAGTAATAGATAGTGACGCTCCAGTGGTAACTAGTTTAACGTTAATTAATGCTAGCACCAATGAACCTATAGGACCTCTTAACGATGGAGATACTATTAATCTTTCTGATTTTTCAGCAAATCGTTTCTCTATTCTAGCAAATACTGAAGGAGCTGATACAAGAAGTGTTGTATTTGATTTTAATGATAGAAAAAGATACAATGTAGAAAACTTTGCTCCTTATTCTATAGGAGGTGATTTCTTTGGTAACTTCACCCCTATTCGTCTTCCTTTAGGATTAAATACAGTAACAGCTACACCTTACAGTAGAGTATTCGGTAGAGGACCTGCTGGAACTGCAGTAACTGTAACCTTTACTGTAATTGATGACAATTCTGCACCTGAAACATTAGTAGGTCAAATATCACCTAACCCTGTGGTAGATATTGCTACTGTTTCTTTACAAGATCGTACAAATAATAGCTTTAAAACTATAGATACTATGAATTTGAAAGCTTCAATTCATACTTTATCTGGGTATACTATTACACAGCCTGTTTCATTCCAATTAAATGAAGAACAAAAAGGTCAGATCGATGTAAGTGCTATTTCACCTGGAATTTATATACTAAATGTGACAGATGAAAATGGCGAAATATTGTCTAGAATCAAGCTGATTAAAAAGTAACTTTTTATTTTTTCAAAATCACGATAAGAAAAGGTCATCTATATTTTAGATGGCCTTTTCCCTTTTAATACACTTCTTCCCTACTTCAACCAGATTATATTTTTTATTTTTTTCAGGGTAACCTTTTTTTTAAACAGTATCCTATACACGAACAATTGTTTACAAGACTGATCATCTTGTTTTAAAATAATTTAACAATCATAATTTTTAAATCATGAAACAACTAAAAAAAGTAGTGTATTTATGCATCTTTCTAACTAATCTTATCGTCCTAGCTCAACAATGGGATTATACCGATAACTTATATCTACCCTTAGGAAGTGTGGAAAATGTACAAATGAGTGGTAATAATTCTCCATATGTACATCCAAGTGATGCACAATATCAAAGTCATGTATGGACTGATGTCAATAAATTACGTTCTATTCCTTACGGGCAAAAATTCGCATTCCCTCCTGTTGATCTTAGATACTGGATCACTTTCGGTGGATTTGGAGACGCTAACAATTCTGGTCAAGGATTTCAAGCTTGTGTAGACAATGGTTTAACTCCATATATTGCCAATAGCACCTTTATTACATCTGGAAAATTGGCTTTTAAAAATATCAAAATACCTGGTCAATTAAGCACTTGGGGAACTAGTATTTGGATCAATATTTTTTCACAATGTCATGATGGAAATAATCAAGGATATTGGTGGAAATTTGAAAAAAATCTTACCGCTGATGAAGCTAGGAGATTTGCTGCTTCTCATGAAGATCTGAACAGTGCTAACGAGTATGTCAATGGAGTTTATGTGCATTTATCGCTAGCAGGTACTCCATCTTGTAATCCATCTACCACATACCAATGTCAATAATCTATATTATTAAAAATTACAAACACATGAAAACATATAAAATACTTACACTATTTGCTGTAGGATGTCTATTATCATTACAAAGCTGCGACCAAGAAGATACCAGTTTCACTTCTGATACTAACGCTAAAGTTGTTGTAATGGAATTATCAAAAACCAAAAGTTTTGAAGGAAATAGTTTAGGAATCTACAGTAATGAATTTAAAGGGTTACAAGATTTTACACTACGAAATAAAATTACAAAATATGGTATGTCTAATACTCCAGAGAACTACTTGAGTTCTTATGGGATTACTAAAGATTTGACTGATCTTAACGCTATTAATAAAGCGTCTTTTGGAACTATTCGTCTTGAAAAAGATCATAAAATTATGGCTCCTGTTATTCTTCCTTCGTTATCGAATAAAACAGGAGTTGCATCTAAGCAACAAGTACAACAAGCTATTACACAAATTATTCATGATAATTATGGTAAAGAACGTGATTTTACTATTGAAACTAATCAATACCAAATTCACGAGAAAATGTATGTTCCTAAACAAATCAACATTCAGCAAATAGGAAACTATAACTCATCACTCCAAACCTATGAATCTCAAAAGAATAATCTATCAGTTCAATACAATATTGATGAAAATAATAAAAATGGTGTGGCTTTATTGGTTTTATGGGATGGCTCTAGAAGAGATATGAATACGGAAGAGTTGGCTAGTTTAAACATGGGCTATCAAAGTAAAACTATCATTTTTGATCCAATTGATAGTGGACATATAGATGTACCAGCGCATGCACTTTCTAAATTTCCAAATCAAGCTAATCTTACTTTAGTATTAATGAGAGGTAATGGAAAAATTATAGAAAAAAATAATACAACAAATTATATTATAACAAGTTCTGAACATTATCAGCGAATGGTATTACTAGACTAAATATAGTACTAGTTACTTATGGGGATTTGCAAGGGAAATCAATTTTAATATTCGATTTTCCTTGTTTTTTTATCTGATTATTTAGAATTCCATTTTCAATATTGGACTTGTAGTATCACGTTCAACTTTAAATGTTGGATCTAGCTGTACAATACTATCTGGATGTTTTTTAAGATATCCTTGAAGAATTTTTCGCACATCCTGATTATCCTTCTGATGTTCTACAGCTTCTAAATAATCTTCTGGAGTATATTCACTTTCCTGCTTTTGTACATAGCCATAACCTTTATAAATATTATCTAGAACCAAAGCAAAACCTAACTCTTTTTCACTTCTTCCACTTTCTAAGACTACAAAATTCTTTCGATCAAAACGTAATGATTGTACAGCCAACTCTACACGTTTATTATACGTTTCTATAGCTTCTTCTTCTTTACAAATTCCTTTACAATCTTTTATTTGATAATGAAAACAACTGCTAACATTCGTTTGTAAATTGCAATATTTAGGACATAATTCAAAAGTTTGACATAGTTCCTCCACAAACTTTCTAGCTTCTGTAATTGTATAAAACTTTCTAATGGGTTGCTGTACATGTTTTAGATTATTCCAAGCCAAATGCATAATTCCTTTTCGATCTACGTAACTAAACAAAGCAAAACTATGTTGTATTCTTCTCTGAGCTCTATTAAATTTAGGAAATAATCGTTTAATCTCGGCAGATTCTAATAAAAGTGCCAATAGCTCACTTCCTGTTTCTGTATAGGTAATATTAGCAGTGGCCATACACATAGTAATTTCTTTCTTTTTCTTATCGTGAAAATGACTTAATACTCTTTGCTTAATATTATTGGCTTTACCTACATAAATCACCTGTTTATCTTCATTCCAAAAGTAATATACACCATGTTTTTGTGACAAATTAGTATATACTTCCTTAGGTAAAAGCGGTGGTAAAGTTGCTTCTTTTGATCTTGGATTTAAAAAGGAGTTGATTATTTTAAAATCATCTTCTTTATCTTTTGCTAATAATTTTTTAAATAAAATAACCGTGGCCTCTGCATCTCCTCTAGCACGATGCCTGTCAGTAAGTGTTATTCCTTCTGAAACACACAATTTTCCTAAACTATACGAGCGTTTTCCTGGCAGTAACTTTCTTGATAAACGAACTGTACACAACTTCTTTCTCTTGAAAGAAAAACCTAAGGAATTAAATTCTTTTCCTATAATTCCATAGTCAAAATTTACATTATGCGCCACAAAAATACAATTCTCAGTAACCTCATGTATTTTTTTAGCCACTTGCTCAAACTTAGGTGCATTTTTAACCATTGTATTGGTAATCCCTGTAAGTCGAGTAATATTTGCAGGTATATATGTAGTAGGATTAATCAATGTAGTAAATTCATCAACAACTTGTTCGCCATCAAAAATAAAAATACTAATCTCAGTAATTTTAATCCCTCCATCAGTTTCTATGTCTACTATAGCGTATTTCACTATTCTAGCTTTGCTAATGACTTTAATTCAACCCCTAACTGAGTTAACATATTTGCAATACTGCTAATTTTCAACTCTTTTTCATCATACTCCTGAGTGTTAATACTACAGGTAAACTCCCAAAGTTCTATTACTTCCGATAATGGTACAGTATAAGAGTCATAATTCTTATTATCGGGTACCAATACTAAAGAATTCTCCTCTTCTATTTTATTATATACCCGCTTGTAGGTCATTCCATCATTTTTGGTTACAATGATATACGAAGTTCCATTTTTAACATCCTTCACATCTTCAACAAAGCTTGCTACCACATACGAACCATCTTTCATAGGGTGCATGGAATCTCCTTTAATAGGAAAAGCTCTGTGTTTCCCTGTGGGCAAAAATGGAAGTTTTATTTTTTGTAATTGCTCAATATACTCTGGATCGTCATAGCCTAATAAATATCCTGCTGAAGCTTCTGTAGGCACAACTTCAATCATATTATCATTACTACTATCTACAGCAATTGGAAATAGTACTCTTTGATTTCCTATTTCAATAAATGAAGTATCTGTAGCATAGGTTAAATCGTTTTTCACCAAAATGTCTATCGGTAACTTAAAATAATCGGAAAAGCTAATCAATGTTTCAATCGGTGGCTCAGAACGTCCTTCTTCATATGAAGATACTCTTGATCTCGTTATCGATAATTCCTCAGCAAATTGTTCTTGAGTACGCTTTTTAAGCATACGTAAATGACGGATATTTTTTGCTATATTTCTCATTTGCTACAAATATAAGCAAACCTTGCTACATTTTAAATATAGCTAACTAGTTTTAATTGATACTATTTATAAGAATACAAAAACCACACTATTATACAATAGCATGGTTTTTAGTTTAGTGTTTACTTACCGACTATAATGCAAACGTGCGATAAGTCTAATTTATTAGTGTATTGTATTTAAAGAAAAACACATATTCTGTTAACACATCTTGAGGCAAAATCTACAAAGTAACAATCTCGCCTTGTTACACAACCTATAGGAAAACGTAAACCTCCATTTATAGATTGTTGTTCTTTTTTATCTAACGATTTTCCTAATTGACTTACTTTTTTTAACATATTTCTAAATTTAAAGGTTAATAGTTACTAAAAATAACAATAATTTATTCACAACAGAAAAGATATGCTAATTTAATTCGATAAGAATTTAATTATCTATTATACGTTCTCAATTAGAAATTACTACCACCCGATTACCGTAATAAAAACAAGTAAAAAATTAAAAAAATAACGTTTACATTCGCAGGCTCAAAACGCTATGAAAAAATGTACAAAAGAAATTATCATCCTTTGGTGATCATTTTATATACTAGTGGAATGCTAGATAAAAATCAAATTGCACAAATACCAAAAACTACTCGATACAATTGGAAACAATTTGCTCATAAAAATTATTATGGCAACGATTGGACTAGTGATTACATAGAACAGTTTGATGCTATAAAAGATGTATTTGCTTCTAAATTCTTATTCAAATCACTTCGATTTTTAGCAGAAACTAGAAAAGGATATTTGAATATGTTAGGTGAACTTGCTCATAATAAAAAACTATTACAATTACATGCTTCTAAAATAGTAAGTTCGATTGAACATTTAGCTTCACTATCTAAAATATCTATTATAACTGCCTGTAAATATTATGGTGTTTCTAAAGATTGGTATTACACCCAAAAAAGAAAATTGATTTGTGGGTTAAGTCCGTTTCAGAAATGCTACAAACAACACCCAAATCAGTTAACAATTAAAGAAGTTGTAGCTATTGAAAATTTGGTTACGAATCCAGATCATTTTGGAAAAACGAAAACCACTTTGTATTATCATGCAATTATCAATAATATGGTTACTTGTGGTAAATCTACCTTTTTTAAATATGCAGCAGCTTTAGGATACAAAAAGCCCAAACGTTTTAAAAACAAATCGAAAAAAGGATTCAGAGCTTCTCGTATTTTTGAATGGTTACATATAGATATTACCAATGTGCATACTCAAGAAAATGGAATACAAAAAGTAGCTTTTATAAAAGATAATTTTTCTAAAACTATTTTACACTACAGTTCTACTGATGGAAAAGCAGGTAGTGAATTTATCAGAAACCTTTTTCAAGAAACCTTTGATAAGTATCAATTATTGAACACTGTAAGTCCCATTAATATTTTGTCTGATGGGGGAAGTGAAAATAAAGGAGAACTGTTAACTTGGATTCAGAATATACAAGCTCCACCAACAGTCACCAAAATTACTGCTCAAACGAAAGATTTTCCTTTTTCTAATTCCATGTCAGAGAGTACACATAGTATTTATAAAACAGAATTTATGAATGGGAAACTGTCTTTAAATACCCAAACACATTTACAATCTTTAGAGCGATTTGTTCAGTATTATAATTATGAAAGATATCCTACAGAACTATATGGATATACGCCCATGGAAATTACCCAAGGAAAAATCCCTGATAAAGATAGATTCAAGGAACAAATTTTAGAAGCTAGACAACAGAGAATTATTATCAATCAGCAATTTAATGATTGTGATTCTGCTATATCTTGTAATTCTTAATAGCAAAGAAAAAGTAGTCATTGCGAATGAAACGTAGTGAAATGAAGTAATCTACCAATCTATTTACAGATTACTTCTTTCGTTCCTCAATCGTAATGACCTATATATTCTTATTAGAGTAGCAAAATCCTTTACTAAACACAAAAAGGGAATATTCGTGTTTTGAATATCCCTTTTTATGTTCTGATTTTTATAAACTGTTATTTTATAGGCTATTCCCAATATTGGAACCGTTTTGTCGCGGTTTCAAGTAGAGAGTGCCATGCCCGATTTCTCGAGCAGTTTTTTAAAACAATAATTTGAAAAGGTTTTACGAATAAAGAATATTCGCACTTCAAATATTTCTTTTTAATATCTAGTAATCTGCGCAATCAAAACTAGGTTTACCTTTAGCATTCTTAAGCAGAATTCTTAATATCTCATTATAAGAATCAACCATATTTCCATAAGTTCTGACCTTAGGTTTACCTTTTAAGTTTATACCAAAACACCAAGCATCTTTCTTTTTTATTTTATTTAAATTTGTTTTTTCTTTTTCTATTTTTTTTAAAATTTCATTTAATCTACTTAAATCGGAATCAATAATTCGAAATTCTCTTTCCAATTTAACATTATAAATATTACTACCTGCATCATCTAGATCGATTTCATATTCCCCTACCTTTAAAGTTCCATATCCATCTTCCGAAAACTCAAAAACATGAGCGCAACCATAATTTGCATAAAAAACCCTATTTGTCTTTTCACTTTTACAACTTATAAATGAACATAATAATAGTGCCACAAAAACATTTATTAATTTCATAATCTAGTATTTAATTCTTTTATTCATTCCTCTATCTTTTCTTAGGTCATTTTCTGAATAGTATTTACTACGCTTTGATGTTGAAGGTCTACTATAAATACCTGTTGTATAAAGTTCTTCAGTTCTTGCCCATTCTGTTTTAAACTTGCCATCTTTTCCTCTATATCGATACATAGCTGTCTTGTCTAGTGAAACAGAAGCACCATCTAGAGTAGCTAGAGAATGTGCTAACTCGTGTCCTAAAGCAATTTCGTTAGGCATTTCCTCATTAACAGATTGACCTGTATTCTGATCTTCTACTAAGGGCATAAGAATACCATCATATAGCTTATACTGTTCGGTTTTTAAATCATCTGCCATACTAAAAGAGCCTATAGTAACTATACTATCTGAACCTGTTCCATTCGTAGAATCTGATTCATTAACAGCTTCTTCGTGTGCTCCTTGATCTGTATTACTAACTTTTATAGTAACAGTTTTATCATGACCAATTAAATCTCTAATTAGACCTGTTCCGTTTTCTTTTTTTCCTTTATTTTTTTTAGCAATAATAACTTTATTACCATCCATTGTTAGTTTATCATCTGTAAGTTTTTGTAAATCTGCTAAAATAGTTTTTCTCTCTGTTTTAGACATCTTAGAGTCCAGAATAATATCTTGCGGTGACATGCCATCAGGATCAATGTAATAAATAGGATTATTAAATGCGTAATTATATGGTGAGTGTCTTCTCATTTGTTCCGCAAGTGGATCAAGGTTCATCCACCTCCCTAAAGAAGCATCATAATTTCTAGCATCAAAATCATGCCATTCAAGTCCAAGTTCTTCATTAAGTTCCTTTCCTCCAAACCCAAACTTCTGAGCTGTAGAGTTTCCATGCGGCTGAACTACGTCATTATAGCCTTTATGTTTAAGTCCAAAAGGATAATAATTGGATTCTTCTATAATTTCACTCTGTACTATTTGCCCATCGTTATTAGCGTCAGTGTACGAGAGTCGAACGTTACCCAAATGGTCTTTGTATTGGTATACGTAATCAAACTTTAGGGATCCTGAAACAAGTTCAGGACTTATGTATCCTTCTGCATGATTAAAGAACTGTAATTCATTATTTTCATAGATATACCCACTTGCATAATCAGTAGTTATATTTTCTACAGTCTTACTTAATTTCATTCCAGTAGCATCATAGGTATAATCAATATTTTTACCATTTATAGTTACTCTAGTCGGTAAGTTTAAGTGATTGTAGGTAATACCTGTAATTCCTTTGTTTCTGTCAACGGTCATATTTCCATTGGCATCGTAACTATAATCATTACCTGAACTATTGCCATCTTTAAACCCAAAGGTTTTATTTGCAATATCTACTACTTTATTCAACTTGTTTCCATCATCATAAGTATAAGTTAAATAGTCCATTACAAAAAATGAAGTGGCAGAAGCATTAGTGTGCCCATTTCTTATCAATTGAGTAATATTTCCGTTTTTATCATACAATACACTTTGTAAATCATATTTCCCTGTATTATCAATTGCTTGTGTAATTCGGTTTAAAGCATCATAGGTATAGTTATCGTCAATTTTTTTTAAACGGTTGCATTTTTTTGGTGGTATACCTCCAAAAAACAAAAAATTACGGTATGTATTCTGATACATCATAGCTCCTTCAAATATATAAAAAACATTACTAACCGCAGTACTTTCAGATATTTTTCGGAAGAAATTTCATCTTATTAAACTAACTGTTTAATTCACTCATTTCAAAGAATCTGTAAATACATCCAAAGCTATTATTCCAGTCTATCAAAAATCAAGGACTTGCCTGTCATTCCTCCTTGATTTTTGTCTCCTTTCATAATGTAACGCCTGATGTATTTAACTTAAATTCTTATTATCATGAGTACATCAAATCCAAACAGTTTAGTTCAAAGATTACAGGAAATTGCAGAAAACAATCCTCAAACTATCAAAGCTTTTGTTATCAATGAAGCTTTATCTAGTGGCTACAATGACACTAAAGGTTTCTTTGCACATTTAGCCGAACATGGTTGTATTTCTGGAATGATTCCGTCACTAACATATTATGCAGATACCGAAGCATTTTTTGACACTTACTACGAAGAAATCATTGAACTTAAATCTGAGTTTGAAGAAGCTACAGGAACTCCATTAAATATTCCACATCAAATCAAAAACTACCTTGCTTGGTTTGCTTTTGAGCAAGTAGCTTATCAATTAACTTGTGAATTAGGACTTGATATTTAGTTCTAAACTTCTTTTTTATTTCTAAAGAGACTTCTTGTAAGTCTCTTTTTACTATTCATTATTGGAGAAGCTTTTACCATCATTATATTTTCAATGAAACAATTTGTTTAACACCTGTTATGAATGGATACAAACACACGCAAGATAGTTGCCTCCCTCCACCTCTTACAAGTCCAAGCATTTCATGTTGTCGAACATTTTTCTCCGAAAAATAGCCGCCCAAGACTTGTCTATTTTCATCCGCTAGCAACTGTGTTTCGCATGTGTTTGATACCACTCTATATAACAGGCATCATCACAAAGAATAATGTTTAATTTAAAAATTTTAGAATCATGGCAACAGCTACAGTAAAACAAAATGGAACAGCAAAAAAGACTACTTCAACAAAGAAAACTGTTCAAAAAAAATTAGCAAAAGAAGCTATAGGAGAGCCAACAAGTCCAATTACTAAAGACGAAATTACAAACACTCCTGAACCACCAAAACCAGTGGTAAACTTAGATGATCGTATGTTGAAATTTGAACAAATGAAAGGTTTAGCACATCAAAGAGAACGTTTAACAAGTACACTTTCAGAACTGAATAAATTCAAGTACAATCAATCTGATTCTGCAAGTTTCGAGATCGTAGATTCACAAAAACTTTCTTTTATGACTACAAACACAAACCTTATCCACATGGTAACTAATTTCCTTAGGAACACCTTAGAGGAGAGAAAGAAACAGATTGAGAAGCAATTAATAACCTTTGAGTTATAGTTCAGGTACTTCGCCACTTCTCAATTTAGAAACCTCGTTCATCTGAACGGGGTTTTGCTTTTTTATGTTTCATTCCCTAATGAAAAAAATATATCTTTGAATTTCATTGAAAAATAAATATCTGATTTTATAAGAATATAAAACAAACGACATATAAACGTAACAATTAACGTGTTACTATTCATTCTCTAGTTCAAAACTTCGCCAAAGTTCAATATAATAAGAGGAAGATAATAGTAGGGCTATACATCTATTTGGGTGTGTTTTCCCTATAACTATTTTCAGTCCTCTTGGGTTTCTTTAGGCGAAGTACCTGAACTAGCTGATTTAGTTGGGATTCACACCTTCTTTGTTATTTTAATTTTCAATTTAATCTATTTTTAATACGCTTTTAAGAATCCCAAAAAGCAATAAAACTTCATCTTATGAAACATTTATTTTGGGGATTACTCTTAGCACTTATTGTTATAACTCCAATAACAGCACAGAAACAAACTACTACGTTAAGTTCAAGTAAAGCATTAGACTTAATGAGTAAAGCAAGGAAAAACGATTTACATTATAATGAATATCTTAATATAGGATATTACTTACTTAGAGAAAATAAACCAGATCGTGCCAATAGATATTTTAGTATGGCTGCAAAGAAATATCTATATTTTAATAAGGAATACAAATATTTAGGACGTAATAAGCTAGCTAAAAAGTTAGAAAAATTACAAAATGAAACAGATAGTTTAATTCGCTTAAATTATCTCACTAGTACCAATCCTAAAATTCTTAAGGAAATAGAATTATATAAATCAGTAACTAAAAAATCATATTCGAAATTAATTCGACTTATTGAAGATGAGCAACAGAAAAATAAAATAGTAAGTAGATACTTAGTTCGTTGGGGTAAAAAAAGTAAAATATTAAAAACTTTCATTCCTGAGCATCGTGAATTGATGAAGCCGAAAACAGAGTTTGAAACCAAAACACAATACAAAGCTAGAAAGAATAAGTACGAAGCTCTTGAGAAGGAAGCTACAAAAGAAATAGATCAACGTATAGCAAAAATAGAAATCCCTTTTGATAAAGCTTTAAAAGCTTGTGCTAGTCAAAAAAGTAAAGTAAAAAAAAGAAAAGGAAGCAATGAGTTTATCAAAAGATATCCTCCTATGTTAGCTAAATATTCAGACAATCGAAATTACATTAAAGACTTGAAATATAATGCTGAGAAACAAGAATTCACTATTGTTGTTCGATTTAAAAACGAAAATAATGTTCTAAAACCTTATGTAAATAAAACCTATACTGTTCAAGTTCCACAGAACGAAGCACAGCAATTTAAAGTATTGAAAGAAAGCAATCAATATTTCTTTTTCTTACAGGATTTAAGAGCAGTTATTTCTGGTGGTAAAACCTACCTTATAAATCCTATTAATACTTGGTATACTCGTTTAAATTGTGATAAAAACAACGAAAAAGCTACATTACTGGTAAATAATTCTCCCGATACTAAAGAGATCAATACTTACTTAAAGAATATAATTAGTAAACAACCAGCTTTTATAAAAGAAGCTAAGCGTTTACAGGAATCTTATTTGAGTGATTATACAAAAGGGGTTAGAGCAGAAATATCAATAGCTTTTGATGAAACAGGAAAGTATAAGCATACTTATATCGAATACAAAATAGGAAACAGATTAGCTACTGAAAATCTTCACAGGGATGGATCGGATAAACAAGGAGGAGCTAAAAGGAGTCTTCTTTACAGTGTAAATGAGATTATGAAAAAACAACATGTAAATATTATACCTCCAACCAAACAATGTCAGCCCCAACCATCATCTTTTACTTTTGATTACCCATTATCGAAAAAGTAAATTAAAAACAATTGCTATCAAATTCATTTGATAGCAATTGTTTAACTTCTCTATTTTATTATAGTATCAGAATCTTTATCAAAACCTTTCAATAACAATAAAATCATTACAGTTATTTCTCTGGAAAATAATTTCAAGAGATTCAATAAACTTATTTAATTCTCTCTCTAAGATAATTTTATAATCTTGAGAGTGCTCCCTATATTCTTTGGGTAATAAATACGAAATAGCATGATTTATTCCTGATAGAGTCGTTGGAAAATCAATTAATATCAATTTATTTTCATCTGTTATGGAAATATCTACACCAATATTTCTCGGTCTATTAGTTGAACCAAATGAGATTTTTTCAACACCTATTCTGTTTTGTTCTTTTTGAAACTGTAAATTCAAATTATCAGATAAAGTTTCGGGGATCATTATTTTAAAAACACAATCATCATACTTTTTACCTTCATAAGTAAACCCTCCATTATTAATATAGTATTCATTAACATATTTAATGAAGTTTTCGAAATATGTTGAGGCAAGTACACTAGAAGGAAAAAAGTTCAAATCTATGTGAGTGGATTTCAAAAATAATTCTTGTATTTCTTTAATCTTATCAAATAGATTTGTTTTGTTGTACATAGACAATTTAATTCCCCCGAAATCTGTTGGTATCTTAACGTCATCACTAACGAGAAAAGCGCATTTATCTATTCCTAATCTACCTATAAAAAGACCTAATTCAAAAAGGACGTTATCTCTAGCTTGAAGATATTCTTTTCCTCTAACTTCTACTTTATCATCAGGAGAACCAATCAAAATACCATAATCAAACTTTAATGTAGCTGATAGCAAATCTGTTAAGAAATTTTGATTTAACTTAAAGACCGATTTATCCCAAACTGATTCATTCCATATAACTACGTCAAAATCTCTATCTAAAATTTCTTTGACTATTTTAGCTGTACCTAGTTCCTCTGAAGAACTACCTATAAAAACTCTTTTCCTCATCTTTTAATAAATAAAACTAGCACCAATTATATCGTTCTTTATTAAATTAACCTCAGTTAATAAAGTTCCTAAATGCTCTACTTTTTCAGGATTATTTCTAAATATATATTCAGTATCATCAACAGATTTAATACTATCTCTATATACCTTATCAAAATAAATCTTATACATCTCTTCGTAAATCACATGAACTAATTCTAAATAACTTTTATCAGAATATTTATAAGTGGGAATATTATAGGATATAGAAGTTATATCAAAACTAGTAAGATCAATCTTATAATCTGAATCAACCTTAACATTTTTTAGGAATCTGATCATTTTTTTCAAACGACCATTAACTCCAGAGTCTTTTTGATTAACAAGTTTTATCTTTCTAAAAGGAAAATCCTCAGGTAAAATTTTATGATCATTTTTATCATAAATTTTAATTCCTCTTTCTTCTTTATCTGCTTTTGCTACTGCTTTTACATTTTTATACCAAGAAGCAGTTACTACATCTACTTTTCTAGATGGGTTTGTAGGTTTAACTTCAATAGATTTACCTTTGGTAGTATCAACATATTTATACTCTCTGTTTAAAACATTTTCAGCATCAATTCTAACCTCTCTTAAAGTCATCTTATCATCTCCTTCAAAACTAGTTCCTTCTGCAATAACAGATAATCTTTCTTTTTCTGTATAGGAATACTCAAAAGATTCTTTAGCTTTTTGAAAGTTCTGTCTTCCCTCATGAAAATAAAACCTATTGGTTATTTGCACCAGATCAATATCACTATGACCTTTAATATGAGTATTGGTCATTACTGAGCCTTGAAACTCAAAATCTAAACTAGAATTATTCTTTTTTAAATGTTCTCTTACTTTTTTACCCGCTTCAAAAGTCCTTTCTGTGTATCTAGGCTCAACACCCCTCATAGCTCTTTTTACATATTCATTAGCCTTAACGGTAGTTCTTCCTAATTCATCTCTAAATGATTTCTCTAATAAAACAGATTCATTCACAATATCAGGATTAGTTCTGTTTTTAACTTTTCTAATTAACGATTCATAATCTTTCGCCATAACCTACTAATATTTATTACCTTTTTTACGATTCTCCTCAGTTTGTAATGGTCTCAAATTATTTAAATGATCTGTTCCACCTTTAGATTGAGGCTTAGAATGATCTATTTCCCAACCCATCGGAGTATTTTTACCATAAGAATGATAATAAATTTCATTTCCTAAATCGTCTCTTCTGTAAAGATTTGGATCTTTACCTCTGACTTTCTTTCCTTTGCCCCAAACTTGCTCTTTTTTGTTTTTGTACGACATTAATTATGTAAAATATTTGTTTACCCCAGCTTAAAAATCGGTGTTGGAGTAGTTTAAACCGAGAAAAAGGGATGAAAGTTTTTGTAAAAACAAAAAAAATGTAGATTTGCAATCACAAAACATGAAAAAAGTGGCTTACCCTTTTTCTTTTTTGAAAGCCACCTTACAAAATCAAAAAGTCTTATCGGTGAGAGGTTAAGACTTTTTTCTTTACAAAAAATTGTCAACCTTCATGCCAAAAGAAATGTTAAAATTCAAAAATGACAGTTTGTCATTTCAAAAAGGATATCCATAAAAAAACTAGAATTTACTAACAAAAAAGCATATTTAATAAACAATATTACTGACAAACACCTGATAATCTGTCAATTTGATAAGCCCCAATAATCAAAATAATTTACAGCTTTTTAAAATTATAGGCTACAAGTATTGTGAATTAAAAAACAATATTTTATGGAAGTATCAGAGAATTTAGAAGTAGCCGAAGCCTATTTTTCACAAGATTTCCCACGCTTTTTTTCATTTATAACTACAGAAATAAGAGTATTAGAATTTGCTTCTGATTTAGCAGCATCTAGTGGCAGAGAAAGTATTAGTCAGAGTTTAAATTTAGAAGCTAAAAAATTAAGCATAGCGCTCAATAATGTAGTTCAATATTACACATCTGATTTGCCTTAATGATTCGTAGTAATTTGTTAGGGTAACAGTTTTGAAATGAAGCAGTAAAAGTCTTTCCTATGAAAGGCTTTTTATTATTTATTTGATTAAATTTACTAAAACTTTGTGAACCCCGAAATACTAAAAGAAAATGAAAAAAACTACTGTAATACTCCTAACTTTTTTAATCGCTGTACTATCTTGTAAAAATGATGATGAAATAGAAACTAATACTGATAATACCCCTAGTACAATTGATGTAGATCAAAAACAAAATTTTTTCAATTTTAGAGATTCTTCTAATGTAACATACTCTATTGTCTTTGATAATTTACCTAATAATATAACTAAAGAAGATTTTGAAAGTGCAACCCATTCTGCTTTTTCGAAATGGGGGCAAGAAACTTTTTATTTAAAAGACGGAAATAAATTCAATTTTCAATATCAAGAAAATAACCTAAATAGTGACATTATTTTAAAATTTACAGACCTAAGTTTCTTCCTAGAGAATGCTGGTTTATTACCAGAACAGTACTGTCAAACTTTTAAGTGTTATAGTGAAATTCTTGGTATGAGTTCTAGTGATTGTGGGATAAACCAATCGAGCTGTAATACAAAAATGCTTGGACAAACCTTTAAGCCTTTATCTAATAGATATCCTGCTATACAAAGCCAAAGAATTGATAATCGTAATACTCTAGCACAAGAGGCTATTCAACAAGGAATTTTGGAACCAGAATTTTGGAAATATATAAGGATCATTAAAGATGATGAAACAAAAAATACTCCAGAAGTAATTGAATGGAATTATAAAAAAGATAATGAATTTGTTTCAAAGGATGATTTGGAAACAACTATTTTACATGAAATAGGTCATTCTTTGGGGTTAAGGCATTCTGATGGATTTAGTGATTTAATGAGTCCTGAAATTCATAAAGGAGTTACCAGAGAAATAGGTTCATTTGAGAGAGAGCTTATTAAGAAAATATATCCTAATGAATTTGGAATGTTTCCATTTATAGATGATATAGAAATTAATCAAATTATTACAAGCACCAATAATTTTGAAAATGATTCAGATATTAATCAAGAAATTACTAGTCATGATTTACTAGATTCTCTGTATATAACTATCGAAGGTAAATTTATACCTACGCAAATGAATGTTTTACTGGATTATTTTGAATGTGAGGAATTAGAAGATTTAACTAAATGGGGTCGTGAAAAAAGACGTTATAAAATTGCTTTTAATAATCTGAAAAATTATTCTGAAATACCTTTTCTAATCTACCAAAACAAAGGACAAGTTCATCCTCCTGAATTAAAAATAAAAGAAGCTACTATTTCACTTAAGAAAAAGCCTGGTATAGTAGCTTACAACCCTGCTCAACAAAAAGTTGTAGAATTATATTTTGATGGAACATCCAATACAAATCACAACACACCATTCAATGCAGATCCTTTAACCATGGAAGATGGTGTTTTTAACCCTAAAACATTTTCATATATACTAAAAAATCAAAATGAAAATAGAATTAGAATATATTCATTACCTGAAGATAATATTACAAATATCAACGTCACTAACCTACAAAATAAAGATTTGAAATTATTAACATACACTGAAAACAATACAGTCGTAGCAATAAAAGACAATGACTTTATTAGTATAAACTTAGAGGATGGAAATTTTTCAATTCTAAAGAGTGGCTTGCCTACATCAGACGTAAATATTGGTTTTGGTAGTACTATTAATCTTAATAACACATCATATACTTATTATAATTCAAGTCATATTGTTACATTGAATTATAAAACGGGTGAGATTCTACATGAAGTACTATACACTATTGATAGTCTAGATAAAAGTAAAGGGTTAGTATATAGCTCGCAAGATGACACCTATTACTGTATCAAAAATGATAAAATAGTTGAACTAGATATCACTAATGGAAATACTACTGATCTAAATATTGACATTCCTAATTCCACTACTGGAAGAACGTTTTTACACCCTGAAAACAACAAATATTATTACAACCATAATAACACTTTATATGAGGTAGATTTATCTAATAAAAGCACAAAAACATTAATGAACGTTTCAGGATATCTACACTTACGCCCCATTTATTAATGTCCCAAATCTTGATATTCTAGGAGCGTTGTATTATGGTCTGGGTTATATAGGATTCTATCATAATAAATCCATTCTTTTAAAGAACTATGATAATATTTTTGCCCATATTGCATATAAGCCATAAATAAAAAGGCTACAGTAAATATTGAAAATAAGATTAATATACGTTTATTCTTCTTATTGAAGAGAACCAGTGCAATAAGAGGTAAAACTAATAATATTCGTATTATAACAAACATAGAGGCAACACCAAAACATGAATAATCATCATAAGTAGTTTTAAATGCAGATTTCCAGTTCATAGGAAAAACATACAAAGGATACGTTTGCGAAGCTGTAATAGTACAACGATTAAAGTGATGTACAATATTGGGATAAAATTTATGAGCAAATGTGCTAGGCACAAATAATAAAGTAATAACACTCAACAATGAAACAAGAGCTAGTTTAATTTTTTTCATTAATTATGATACACTGAACGAATAATAAAATTATCTTTTATACCTAGCTCTGTATAGGTAAGAAAACTAAAACCTATGAGAAAAATAATAAAGCAAGCTATCGTATATTTATTCTTTTTTGATAATAAGAAGATCCCTATACCAGATAAAAATAAAATAATTCTCGTAAGAAAAAATGTCATTGCTAGCGTATTACAGTGACCTCCGTTACCTGTAAATTGATCTCGAACTACCATCCAGTTTACAGGTAATATTTGTGGTGGTATATTTAGGTGATTTATATCTTCACATCTTCTATGCTCAGATAAATCGTTATAAGTAAAAGTATGTGCCATTACTTGAAAATTCCCAAGCAATAAAACAACACCTAAAAAGATCGTTTTTAAAATTTTTAATAGCATCATAATAATTATATTTGGAAATACCCGAAATAACAAACTATTAAATAATTTATTGATATGAGAGATAATATGTACTCTGATGATTATGCAATGCGCTATGAATATTTGATAAGAAGAGCCCATCAATGTGGAAGGCATGGTGTAGCTGGAGCTGATGCAGATATTTATAGAAGATTTTTAACTAATGCTTCTATTTATAAAACAGAAAAAGAAGCTATTGAAAACAACCAACCAAGACAATGGAGAAAGAGTGAAAGTGAAATGCTATCAGACTATATGGTTAGTGCTGGTAAAATAGCTGCTTTTATAGAAACGGCAATAGATCTAGTTAATAATGAATATTATAATGATTTAAACCAAGATCAAAAAGATAGATTAAGTCAGGCACAAGGACAGTTATTAGAAGTGAATATTGAAAATATAACTGAAGCTATTGAAATTGCTGAAGCTGTAATGCTAGAAATAAAATTATATCCAAAGTAAAAAAACACTCAGTTTGGAGTGGTAGTAAACTTGGCGGTTTTGCACTAGCAAGATAGCTTGTGGACGGACACGCTCACTACGTTCACAGTTTTTCGACCAAAGCCATCTTGCCAAAGGAGACCTTTGGAAACCCTAAAAAGGAAGTAATAAAAAAGGTTGATAGTAAACTATCAACCTTTATATCTTTTCTCTCGAATAATATCGGCAAGCCCGCTAAAAATCCTGCCCAAGAACTCAAAGAGATATTCTATCAAAATAAGCAAACAACGAAGCAGTATTTTAAAAAGATCTGTTAGTATTTCTATAAGCCAACGCCATACAGTTCCAAGTACCTTTTGTAACGTTTTTGCAATCGTCCCTAATGGACTTTTTATACCGAAGATTCCGCAGAACATCGTAATAATAAAAGACAGTACAGCGATGTACACAATTAGATTTATTAAAATGGTAAGTATTTTATGTAGTAACATATCATTTGTTTTTTGTTATTATTTTCCTGCGATTCTTTTAAGAGCTCTTTGCTCATACCAGTATCTCATTTTCAATATTTTAATTGGCATGCTCCCTGATAAAAGCACCGCCTGATTAGATGGAAGCTGGCGGACAGACAAGGCAGATAACAAGGGACGTTCTATCATTCGCCCCTCGTGTTCCACCGTAGTAAGTCCTGCATATTCTTCCACGTATTTGCTGGTTTTTAAGCCACATCCGCCAAAGATTATTTTCGAAACCATATTCGATAAAATCGTGTCTCCATGCTTACCATAGACAGCGTGGATTTGGTTCAAGTCCTGCAATACTAGTATCGTGGTAATTCTTCGTTTTCGAGCAGTTACAGCGATTTTATCAAACGAGTCAATATGATACGAGGAGAACTCCTCCAACACGACGATACAGTCTCTATCTGTAGGCTTGGGCATTTCCATTAGGTAGCTGTACAGTTGGCTGTTAAGCACCGATAACAAAAATTTCATTTTCGCCATACGGTTCTCGCTAATATGTACATACACAATCGTAGGCTTTTCGCCTTTGCGGATGCTCCCTAGGTTTAAGGTATCTTTATTTGTGATGTAGCGCATCGTTTCGCTACTCATCATCGACAAATAACTCTTACAAGTCGCTATAATGGATTTACGAACCTTTGGCTCTGTACCACCGATAAAACTCTCGTACTGCTCGTGGTACTGCACGGGTAACCATTTTTGTACATAGGCGTTTAAACGCTGTTGTTGAACGTCGAACCACCCCAATATACGTTCTAAATTTTCAAGATTCATATCTAGTTCCTGTCCGCCATCGTGTATCAAACTGAGCAATAGGAGCTTTAACGGGGTTTTTGAGGACAGCTCCCAAAAATCCCCTTTTCCAGTTCCCTCTGTTCGATTACAAACAATAAGCAGTTCTACAAAATCATCGACACCACCTCGGTGCATATTTTCTTTAACCCATACCAGCGGATTAAACTGTAAAGAACCGTTTTCAATAGGATTATCCCAGTCTAAAATTTTGATGTTATAGTGCTGTTTAAAATAGGGTTCTGTCCGCTGTCTTATTTCCTTACTTGGATCGAGTAAAAATATAGAAGCTTCGGGCTTTACTAACAGCAAAAATGTAATGACAAGCTGGCTTTTTCCCGAGCCAACCACACCACATAAAACAATTCCTCTATATCCAACCTCTTTACGCAAATAGCGTGCTGTGCCGTCTACAGAAAAACCAATATTTTTAGTAGTAAAAATTTCTCTTTCTTCACGGGCGTTCATATGACGGGCGTTATCAAAAACGCTGTCATTTTTGCCCTTGTAGCCGAATATTAAATCAATTAAAAATCCCATAGTCTTATCGTGTTAACTCATTATCTTTCGTCTCTCGTTCCGCCTGATGGCTAAGCTCATTCCACATAAGTGCTTTATATTCTTTGGCGATATAGTCATCAAATAAGAATACATGACGCTCCTTATAGATAACCCCCTTAATAATTCCGTCAGATTCATACAGTTTGTATTCAGGGTCTTCCTTTAGCTTTTTATAAAACTCCGTAAGGGTTTTGCTCTCTTTTGCCGACCAGTATAAATGTTCATACAGCCTAACTTTGGAAACATTGTTTTCTATTCTGTTTTGAATATGTGTTGCTATTTTCTTAATTGTATTTTTCATATTTCGTGATGTTAAAGAGTTATAAGTATCATTTATCGTTCATGCTCCATGTCTTGCTCATTATCAAGAGCTAGCATATTCCAAATAAGTACTTGATGCCGTCTAGGAATATAATCTTTAAACAGATAGATCTTTCCTTTATGTTCTATTCCTTGAGTTGTCCCTTCTAATTTAAATAAACTATATTGAGGATTCTTTTCTATTTTTTCATAAAACTCAAGTATAGTATTGCTTTCCATCGCACAGAAATACAAGTATTCTTCTGGTGCTATATTAGATGCATTCAGATCAATCTTCTCTTGAAGTTTTTCTGATATTTCTTTAAAGTTTATAAACTTTTTTTCCATGTTGTGTTGTATTAAAAATTAGTAATGTTGTTGGGGTTATCGTGTTAAATCATTGTCCTTTGCAACTTGCTTTTCTGCTTCATATGAGAGTTGATTCCAAACAAGTAATTTGTATTCTTTAGGAATAAGATCTTTGAATAAAAAAGGATGATTTTTATAAAATACTCCTTGAATGACTCCGTTGGATTCATATAGAGTATAATCTGGGTTTTCTTTTAATCGTTTATAAAACTCTCGAAGGTTTTCACTTTGTCTAATGCAATCATGAACATAATCAAGCGTATTTGTCCAAGTTGCTACATAATCCATTTTTTCTTGAATATTTTTTGAAACATTCCTTATTTCGTTTATTATTTTTTTCATGGTTCTATAATTTTTTTAATGTGATAATTCTTGTGAATTTTGATCTCCTTTACTGAGTTCGTGCCATTTCTGAAGTTGTTCTAAAGCACTGTATCTTTCTGGAATGTATTTCTTAAAGCGATACTTCTTCTCTTTGTAATACACTCCGTTAATCTTGTTCCTATAAGCGTAACATTCTAACTCAGGATGCTCAGCTATTAGCTCTAAAAATTCATCCGTGTACCTTGCCTTATCTGCCAGTTCAGTAAGAAGATTTAAAACCTCTTGTTTATGTGTTTCTTTAGGGTTTATAGCGACTTTCTTCTCTTTTTGATATTGGTACACCAGAGATGCATCCAACTCCTTAAAGTGAGCCATTTGAAAGGATTCCAATTCTTTCATTCTCTTGACATACTCAACTTTATCTAATCTGATTGATGTGTCTGAATAGGCGTTATTTCCCGAAAGACACACGTGCAAATGATGATGATCTTTTTCAACGTGTTTCCTTATATACCCAATTGCATTTGGTGCACGTAATCGTAAAAACTCAGCAGTTAGTGCATACAATGCAGCATCATCTAAATATGGGGTACTGTCCTTATGAAAACTAAGTACTATGTGTTTTGCCTTGGTGCGAACACGTTTACAAAAGCTATGATTATACTCAAAAGCCTCAGCTATCTGTTCTAAAGAATTAGTATCTACCGCAGGAAGATTATGGAAATAACAAAAATCGTCGTCTTTATTAGCCCCATCACTAAAATATTGTAGCAGCCTTAGAAAGCTTCCATTATTATAAGTCATTTCCTTTACTAACATGCTTGTTGTCGCAAGTGATTTATAATGGTTTCCAGATGATCTAATGTTCTTGGATTCTTTTCAAACTCAGAACGAATTAAATCTTCCAAAGGCACAAACTGTAGCTCATTTTCAATTCGCTCATTCATTCGATGAAACAACTTTTTTAATTCAGCAATATCCGAGAAACTAAGCGTATTAAAGGCATTCGCACGGTATGTCAGTTGGTTAAGCAAGTTCCCCCATTTATTGAGGGAAAAACAGACCATTTGCAACCCCTTATCCTTGGAACGCACATATCTTTTTTCTCTATATCCCTCAATACAATCTCTAAGGAGTTGTGCCACCGTGATTTCAAGCTGTTGAGCTTCCTTTTTGAGTTCTTTATATTCATTATGTGAATACCATAATTCTATTCTCTTTTTACTTTGTTTTCTTGCTTTATTTCTTTCTCTGAAATAAAGTCTACGGTGTTCTTTGTATAGCTCATCCCTTTCAATATCACCTAATTGGATATTTGCTTTTCCTCGCTGTTGTAAAAATTCTTGAAATGTTGTTGGCATAACGTATATTTTTAGAGGTTTCAGTAGTAACATGAGTTTGGAAATTCCTTAAAATTTTATTTCCAACTCTTAAAAAGAAGGAGCTAAATACTTAGCTCTCTTCTTATTTTAGATAACAGTATAGACTTATAAGTTGGCTGCCGATATTACCGTTGCTCCTCGCTTGGTGAGCATTTTCTCATACAGTGCAAGTAATGGCTTGAAATACCTTTCTGTACCTGTACTTGCATCGTGTATTAAATACACCGTGATGTCCTGTAAATCATTCGGTAATGGCATTTCTTCCTGTAATAGCTTTTCGATTTTCTTTGGAGTTCTGATGAGTTGTTTCAGTGTTTTTTCGCCTCGATCATTTCGTTCATCTAAAAAACTCAAAAAGTCAGAATTTTCAATCAGGTCAGAAAATATGATAAGGATCTTCTTATTACTATCTGAATTTGCTAATTTTCTTAATTCACGTGCCATTGGTAAATAAACCGAAGAAGCTCCACGACCTGATTTGTCATTCTTTGCAGCAGTTAAAACACTATCTACATTTTTACAAAAAGCGGTTAATCTTCTTTTATATCCATAAATATTCCCCTTAAAAAAAGTTGGTGGTGGAGATAGTATAAATTCATGATGCTGATTCAAAAATGTTTCCTCTATCAGTGATTGACGGTAAATCACTCGATTCTTTGTTCCATTGTGTTTAACGGTAAGTACCTTTTTTAAATCCTCTATTGTTAAATGTTCCAGAGAATGTGTACCTAAATTTGAATTTGTTACATCAATAAGTGTACTGCATTCAACTGTAGGAGCGGGTTCAAAACTACACCCCGTCATAAAAATCACAAGGATCAAAAGCATAAAGCTGCGTGATAAAAAATTAATGATTACTGTTAAAAAACCGAAGAAAAATTGAACTAATTTCATAATGATATATATTTAATTATTAATTAAGATTTGTATTGAAAAGTGATTGGATATTGTGATTATGAATAGGTGGAGTGTACTGTTCCAAAGGATTCATAATTTTAATAGTAGGCATAGCAATATGACCTCCATCTTTGCGAAACGTATTGATTTGATCTATGTATATAGCTACACATTCAGAGGCTAATGCGTTTAATTGTTTGTGTAATTGGATTCCTCTACTTAGAGTTTTATTATACTCTACTTGGTGCTTCTTAAGATCACGGTACTTTTTATCTAATTTTGCATCTAGTTCCTCTATGCGTATTTGATACCTTTTAGATAATTTATCTAATTCTTTTTCTTCTTTCTTGTTCAGGCTATCAAGCTCTTTATCTACATCATTAATAGCTTTTTCATTACTAGCAATATTGTCTTTGATACGTTTATGTTCTCGGTTGGTCTTTAATACTTTTTCAGATGGGCGAACAAAACGCTTGACTAAAACAATAGCTACAAAAAAACCAATGTTTATAATCATCATATTAACAAAAGACATAGCTGGTAAATCAGAATTTTCTTCAACTACTTTCGAGCGAAGTATTGCCATCACATAAGCAAGCCCAATAGTAATTCCAACATATACCCCAATACCAATAAGTTTATCTTTCATTGGCTTATTACTATCCCAACTTTTAGCTGCTCCCCAACCTAAAAAGTAAAAAACAAGCCCAATACAGAATGCAAATACAAATGAAGCAAACTGGCTTTCTCTTGTGAAGTAAGAAGCAGCTTGAGCATTCCCGAAAAGTTCACCACAGAGTAAAATTGCAGTAAATAAAAAAGCTAAGATTTTTTTGATTCTTACATTGTAAAAAGGAGAACCATCTAATTCAATTTGATCATCTTTTTGTTTTTGTTTTAAAGCTTGTTTTTTTGCTTTCTTTTCAGCCCTTTTTTCCCAAAACGTTTTTTTAATTTTTTCTTTTTCTTCTTTCTCTTCAGTTTTTAATTCCTTTTTAGTCTGATGAATATTTACAATGACATCATTGTTTTTATATTCCTCAATTAATTGATTAAAACCTGTTTGTTCAGTCTCTAAATCCTTTAATAATGGACTACAAATTCTATTGAGTTTTTCTTCACACTCATGAAGTATTTCATTAACAAACGGAATAGATGTTGCTGAATCATTTTTAGATAAGTCATTCTTACCTACTTTTTTTCCTGCTAACAGCGCTTTTTGCTTTAGCTCTTCTGATAATTGGTTGACCTCTTTACTTGGGTCAATCATTTTTCTAAATATTTTCATCATAAAATTCTTTTAAAAACAACCTCATTTTGATGTGAGGTTGTTGTTGTTTTATGATGCTAAATTATCTCTGATTTTCAGTGTTTTTAGACCAATTAAGACCAACTAAAACCAAATACGACAAAACAAATTTTACTGCTGAAAACTATTTTAAACCAACCAGAACCAACTAAAACCAAACAATTTTAAACACTGATTAAGAGTGATTTATGTGTTTTTGTTTTTGAAAACAGAATGTCTTTCTATGAAATCTTTAACTTCATTTATTTTTTCTAAATCAAATAAAGGAGGACAGACACGATTGGTTTGAACTTTTAATTTTTCTACACGATTATTAAATGCTCTTTCTCCTAACCCTTCTTCTACATGATTACTAGGAACTATTAAATAATTACCAGTAGTTTCTTTATGCTCTTCTATAAGTTCTTCAGTTATTTGGTATGCTGTTTTATTAGAAGATGGTTCTTCACCAATTAAAGCTGTTAAATCTTTATCGTCTAAACTACGCAAACGCCAAATGACCTTAGTTTTAGTATCTGCTATAAGTTGCATAAAATGAAAGCCATAATGATCTGGTGCTAATGTTCCAAACATTTGCTTTCTCCATGCCAACATTTCTTTCATCAAAGTATCAATCTCCTTTATACCATCATCCTTCAAAATCTCAAAGGCACTTATACTGGCAATAGGAATACCATCGTATAAATGTTCTCCTTTTTTATAAGTTGGGAGATATTCAAATCTGTTCGTTTCAAGTTCCATTTTATTAGCAATCGTTATATTTACATTGTTAGATTAAATAAAAAAAGTCCCTTGTCAATGACAGATGATGAACTATTTGCATATATTAAATATAAAATTTGCCTTAACCTCGATTATAACATAGAAGATCTTAATGAAACAACAGAAAAAAAGGTCTGGGACAGTATTAGAGGTAGTTTAAATACTACTGTTAATGAAAATATCTATGAATATTTAGTAGATAGAGAAGAAGGTAAAATCACAGAACAAAAAATCAATAACAGTTGTGCTAGTGATAAATATAAAATAATACTCAAACAAAAATCTGAAGAGTATGATGCTTCTGAAGATTTATTAACCAAAAATTCTACTCTAGAAAAATTATTCACAAATAATCTGTCTGGTTTTCATAAAACTTCAAAGGACTTCCTTGCTTTATATTGTGAAGGTCTAGGATGGAAAAGTCTAGCTTCTGATAGTGAAATTAAAAATTTTGTAAAACAGCAAAATCTAACTGGGAATATTCAAAAAAATATAGACAACAAGCAAACAAATCCATTTCCAACAAGCATAGAAACAGATATAGAAAATACAGAAGAGTCTGAAAACAATGAACCTATAAACGATTCGAATACTAATCAAAATGATTCGAAGCAAAAGTCTAAAAACAATGCTGTAAAAGTTTTAAGTTTTTTAGTTTTAATCGCAATTATTGGTGTTACAATTTATTGGTTTATCTCTAATGAAAATAGTCAGGGAGAAATTCCGAAGAACCCTAAAGAACCAACAATTAAAGATTCCTTAAGTTCCAATGGAGTAGATACCATTATTGTTGAAACACAAAAATTAACTTCTAAAAAAACGCTGAAAATTTCTGATTTAAAGGATAAGCAAAAACCAGCTCTTACAACTGTAAACGACACAATATCCGAACAAGAGGCTAAAACAGAAGATGATATAGATAAAACCATAAAAAGGTTATCTGATAGCTTTATGGATACAGTACTTATAAAGGATAACTATAAGGTTGTGTCTAAACATGGCATAGGAGAACACCTACTTGATGCTAATAATAACATCGTTACAGAATTAAATGGTGCTAGCCTTATCAATGACAATGTAATTATAACTAAAAAGCCTGATGGAATTTATGGTGATAAATACGGAGCTATAAATCATAAAGGAGAAACAGTAATTCCTTTTAAATACAGTAGGTATAATAAATTAAATAATTCTCTAATTATATTCAGTCTTAACGAAATTGGAAATGTTGATGTTCGCATAGAAGATCAAGATCTATACAAATCTGATGGAGTATTACTATTTAAAAATTGTTATGCTGAACAATTCTCTGAATTTAAAGATGATGTATTGCCAATTGCTAAAGGAGATAAATTTGGACTACTTAATAAACAAGGTAAGTTAATTGTACCTTTTAAATATCAAAGTATTGAAGCTATAAAAAATGGTTTTGTTGTAGTTGGAAAAGGGTCTTACAAACGTAGAAAATATGGAGTGATTAATACAAAAGGTGTAGCTATTATACCTATGGATTATAAAGATGTTACCGTCAAATCCAATAACCTATTTGAAGTCAGCAAAAAGAATAAACGATATACGGTTAATACAAGTAATACGTGCGTAAAAGATTGCGATTAAGTATTCTCTTAAAAAGTTCCAAAATCGTTTATGATGTTCCTCTAAATAACAAATATTAATATTCAAACATAGAGCAAAAATCTTCAAAGGCAAAAGATCTAGCAAATTCCAAATATGCAAAAACAAAAATACTGATAAATGTAGGATCAACAGTAGTTAAATAAGGAGTAAGTGTGTGAACTATTGCTGATAAGGTAAAATTCTTAACAGCAGTAACAGACTTATTATCTTTCATCTCATTACACATTTGCCATAAAGCAGTTTTAACCTGTCTAACAATTTCTTTTATAAAGTTATTTTTTTCATCATCATCAACTCCTTTATACAATTCCTTTGGAAATCCATACTGATCTTGATAAAACAAGTTAATACTATCTATACAATATTCATCAAACTCATCTTCTTTGTAATTTTCAGAAATACTTTTTGTTTTAGCCTCTAATTCAGAAAAAGCTTCATCAAATCTTTCAATTTCATTTTCTGATAAACCTGTTAGTTTTTTCAAGTCTAATATTGCTTCTTTATCCATTG
Organism: Tenacibaculum agarivorans; assembly: GCF_001936575.1. Taxonomy (GTDB): domain Bacteria; phylum Bacteroidota; class Bacteroidia; order Flavobacteriales; family Flavobacteriaceae; genus Polaribacter; species Polaribacter agarivorans. The sequence continues at coordinate 116,053 of NZ_MSMP01000002.1, read as the reverse complement.
TCTCAAATTGTTTTTACTTGTTTCTAGCACTTCATTAAAAATCCCCATAATTTCGAAAATTGGGTCATGAATAATGTAATCTTTTAAATAAGTGATTTTACTTTCTGTTGCATCAAATACCAATTCTAGCTTTATATCTTCTTTTATATAAGCTCTAGCTACCCATATATACTTTGGATAATTTTGATGCATCAAAATATTTAATTTCTTCTTATTATCAATAGTAGTATTATTCCTTATCTCTTTTTTAAAATCATTAACTTTAGTAAGATAAATTTCCCACTCAAAGCGTTTTGACATCTTAACTCCTATCTTATCATACATTACATTAGCTAAAGTTCTTAAAATAACACTATAGCTTCTAATTTTTGTTAATACTTCCTGATAAGAAACTCTTACTTTATGATTCAAGGGAACTATAATGGTTTCTATTTTAGCGTATTTATATTTCTCAACTTTCTCATTATCAGTCCTCCAAGTTGTATACATTAAATCTTGAGGTATATTACCAATCTTAACACTAGCACTAGAGTCAAAGACTATTCTAGCAAATGGACATAGTTGATCATCATGAGCAAAAAACTTTGTCATACGACTAGACTTCAGTTTTAAACCTTTTCTTCCAACAGCCATTTCAGGGTGACCACCTTCAAAAGAAAATCCATTTATTGTAATAGCATGAAAGCTTTTAGATGAAGCTATTACTTTATGACCTGTTTTTGAATCCGTACGAACATCAAATAAAGAAATACCACATACTATAGGAATTTTTGCTTTTAAATAGGCATAGATATACTGTTTTAGTTCTCTTGTATTACGAATTTCTCTTATGGTTGGAGTAATTCCAACTTTGTTTACAGCAACAGCTATTTGTTCAGAAGTTAAACCAATACTAGGGTATTCCTTAACATAGGAACTTTCTGATAATGCTAATTTTGTAACTACAGAAGGAGAAGGTATTTCATGCTGATTATGTTTACCGGTTATTTGAAATGCAGACCACAAGGCAATAGAAGCACATACAGCTACAGCCTCATCTTGTTCTTGAAAAGCCATACTTTTAACATCCAAAGGAATTCCATACAAATTAACCTTATATTCTCTTACTGCCGTATATTGTCTATTACGTTTACGATCGTTCCCGTAATTTTTTAAACATGTTTTTCCGATACGCTTTGTTAAAGTAGAAGGGCGTAAAGTAATAAATCCTAAATAATGCTTATTTAATTTTTCAATTTCTTCTTTTGAACCAGTAGTTACTAATTGCTGAAATTTTTTCGTATCTAGGATAAAATCTTCTCCTTCAGAAAAAAAATGAATACGGTGACAAAATCTACCATGATCTTTATAACTTCTCGCATAATAATTAGAATAATCTTCTAAAAAATCCTTATCTATATAAGGATCCTCTGCAAGAAAGTAAGAAGTATTTAAATTACTAAAAAATTCTCTTAAAGCATCTTTAGTTTGAACCCGTTCGGTTATGTAGTCTAATAATTTTTCGGCTTTTTCTTCCTCTTTATATGACTCTATCTTTCCTTTAGTATACGGGGGCTCTAAATTCGTAATAGTATCACTCAATGTTATCTTACTATTTCAAAAGGTTTAGTTAATAATTCTCGTGAAATAGGTTTAAGAAGTTTTTCCTTAGGTTCTTCTGCTATTTCTTTTTCCACTCTTCTTTTAGTTTCCTCTATAACTTCGGAGAAGAAAGCTTTATCAAAATCTTTTGCTATTTCTCTAACTTCCTCGATAGTTAATTCTTCTAAAATTTTTATTTTTTCCATGTGTTTCTAAAAAAAGATTTTGCAAATTTAATAAAATTCACAATTAGAATAACAATTTATAAAGTATTTTCAAATTGTATTCAGTTAAAAATCAGTTAAATAAAGTAACTGAGCTTAAAAATATTGGCAATAAATATACCGTTTTTTTTCGATTGACCAAGTAAAATTCGATAAATCACCTAAAAAACACCCTCTCAAGCTTTAAAAAAGTTATTTTTTATTAGTAATAAGCTGTATCTATTTGTACTTTCTAATTGACAACTCTTTCAAAAACTAATACTTTTTCTAGTGCCTGAATGTCATTGAAAATGATGTCTCAAACAAATTCAAAACAGACATTTTCCGCTTAGATAAGCGAAAATTTGAGGGTTTTATTAGGACAGTCTTCCTCATAACCCGAAGGTCGCAGGTTCAAATCCTGCCTCCGCAACCAATCTCCTTTCATAGAAAGGAATAAGAGGATTTACAAAGAGACAAAAATACACTCAATGACCTAAGAGCATAGCCTTAAGTACATTGAGAACCATGCAATCTATCCTCCCTTTACACCAACAATACTGTGAATACTCCTTAACCTTTAAGGGGCTTTCTAAGCGAACCTTAAAGAATGAATATTATGTATTCAAGCAGTTTGTAAGCCATACCAACCTAAACCATCCCGACCAAATCACGAAATCTATTATAGAACGGTATATTACCGAAAAAAAGGTCTACCAAAACTGGAGTGCTAAGACCATTAAAAATACGCTCCAAGCTTTTAATAATTTCTTTAAGTTCTACGTCTCACAAGGCTACGGAAACATAAACCCTGTAGAAGACATCCCAAAACCTAGGATTCCTAAACGCTTGCCTAAATACATTCCTAAAGAGGATGCACTAAAACTTATAGAGTGGACATACGTTGCTAAATTTAGATATACCTTTGAACGTATTAGAGCTAGAGCAATTATAAGTACTTTTCTTTTTACTGGAGTTCGACAAGGAGAACTCTTAAGCCTTAAAGTTTCTGATATTATGCTTGATGAAAAAGTATTAAGAGTAGAAAACGGAAAAGGAGGAAAAGACCGACTTATCCCTCTCAATGCTCGTTTAATTGGTATTTTACAAGAATACCTACAAGAGCGACAAAAACGTAAAAAGATGTCGATGTACTTTTTTACATCGCTACGGTTCGACAAACAAATGAGTCAATCGGTTATTAAACGACTATTTATAAAACTTCAAAAAGACCTTGGTTTTAAAGTATATCCGCATTTATTACGTCATACCTTCGCTACCCTTATGCTCCAAGGTGGCTGTGGTATCTATTCCCTTTCTAAGATGATGGGACATGGCGATATTAAAACCACCACCATATATTTATCACTTACTACGGGACATCTAAACGAACAAATCAACAAGCATCCGCTTAGCTTTACACCAATACAGCCTCTGAAAAAGATTTTTTAAGACTATCTTTAGAGATACTCAAATAAATTTCTGTAGTTGAAACGCTAGCATGCCCTAACATTTCTTTTGTTTGATACAGCCCCAATCCCGCATTAATACAGCTACGAGCGAATGAATGACGTAAGTTATGGGGCGTAAATTTCACACCCGAAGCTTTACTTATTTTCTTACACATCGTATGAATTGTTTTAGGCATAATCTGCGTAGGTTGTTTCAAGCTCTGGAAGAACCAAATAGATTGATTCTTACATTTTTTTCGTTCGTTAATGTAATTCCGTAGCAAAGGAAATAACTTTGGATGTATCGGCACAATGCGCTCTTTATTTCCCTTTCCTTTTTTTATCGTTATTTCTCGTTCCATTATATTTATATCCGTAAAATGCAAATTCAAAAGTTCGTTTAATCGCATTCCTGTAAATAAAAATGTACTTACAATTGCTCTGTTTCTTGCTCGTTCTACTTCATATCGCCAAGGGTATAGCTCTGCATGTATCATGATAGAATGTAAATCTTGTACCTCGATGAATCTAGGTAAGGTTTTGGCAAGTTTAGGTTTTCCGATTTTGGTTACAGGATTGTTACTTATATAACCATGAGAATAGCAGTAATCGAAAAAGGTTTTTAATTGTTGTCGTTTATTTCGAAAAGTTTTTGCAGTCCATAACCTTTGTTCTTTCTGAGCATATAAATGCTCCCTTATGGTTACTGTGTTGATTTGTTCAATATTATTTGCTTGTGCACACTCAAAAAGTTTCTTTGCACTACTAATAATTGACTTGGTTACTTTCGGGGTAATTTCTTTTTCATACAAAGCATAACGTTTAAAGCCAGTTAGGTAGTTTTCAAAAAGCATACAAGAGTTATAAGAAATTAGGATTCTTCTTATAACATAAGAAGTAGGTTTGTATAGAATCTATTTTACTGTAACGGATGAAATTTCTGTACCATTTCCTGTAATTGTTGCAAATCTTCCTGTATATATCGTTCGGTGGTACTGATGTATTTATGCCCTGCTAAGATTTGAACTTCTCGGAGATTGTAGGTAGTGAGCCAGTTTACAATAACAGAAGTTCTAATTTGTTTTACACCTTCTACCTTATGATTAATCTTTTTTAACTTCTTTGCGATAACAGCTATGGTATCTGCTAGTTTTTTAGCTATAAACACCTCGGTAAGTTCCTGATTATTATCAGGTAATAACTTTGGACGTATCTCATCGAGATATTCCATAAAATCCATTACCTGCCAAGGTTTTAATTCTAATGTTCTACGGTTGCCTATTCTGCCTTTAGGCACATAAATTTTTCCTTTTCTTACTTGCAAATGCTCTAGTTCTAATCTTTTTAGATCAGATGTTGTTAACCCTTGATATACCAAAAGCCCAACAATTACCTTGTTACGTTTATGGATGAGATAACGCCAAGGATGTTTGTCGGTTTCTGTGTCGAAGGAATAGTACAAATCCTCCAATTCATCCGAAGATAATAGATTATGTTGGAGTTTATTTCTCATTTCCCCTTTTACACGAACATCTACAAATGGATTTGTAGTTACTTCACCTATTTCTATCAGATAATTAAAATAGAGTTTTACGGAAGAAAGTTTGTGATTGATGGTTTTAACTGCATTTTTTGTTTCCTTTAAAAAGTGTACGTACTCAGTAACTTTTATGTAATCTATAGCAGTTACAGGCAACTCTTGTGTTTCCGTCCACTCCAAAAACTTCTCAGCTAGAAAGGCATAACTTTTAATACTGCTATCACTGTATTTTTCACGCTTTAAGTATTCTTTATAGGCTCTCATAATCATCGTTTTTATTAAGTAAATGTGTGTACAACTGCGTTGTTTCTAAAGAACTGTGTCCTAGAAACTGCTGAATGCTTTCCATTGGCGCACCTTGTTCTAAAAGATGAGTAGCAATACTATGACGTAATTTATGTGCAGTTATATGCTTACTTTTTAGTGTTTCCGTACTCGCATGATTTACGATTTCTTTTAAACGATTATTTATACTCTGTGCACCTAATCGTCTCCCTTGTGAGCCAACAAAAAACGCTTCTATTTGATTGGCTTTATAAAAATCTGGACGTCCTTCAAATAAATAGATTTCCAGTATTTCAGCATTGTAATTGTTAATCGGAACAAAACGTTCTTTGTAGTTTTTTCCTTTTCGTACATATACAAGTTCCTTATCAAACAAAATATCTTTGATGTTAAGTTGTACTGCTTCGTTTACACGTAACCCCAAACTATACAATGCTACTAACATCGCTTTGTCTCTATACCGTAGATGTTGATACGGATGTGCTATTTCTGTAGCTTCAAATAATGCTTTTATTTCTGAAGTAGTTAGTACATTCACTGCTTTTATCGTTTCTTTTTCCTCAGACCGTAGATGTACTGGTATTGGTTTTGCTCCATGTTTTTTAAGAAATTCATTGAACTTGCGTAGTGCTTGTTGATGCTGATTCAAACTTGCTTTGCTCAATCCTCCAGCCTGTAATCTATTAGGTCGTTCTTTTAAATGTTCGTAGTATGATTTTATAGTATTTACAGTAGCTAGAGATACATTATGAAGTTCATTACATTCTAAATAATAAAAGAACTCTTGTAAGTATCTTGGATAGTTATCTCGGGTGCTTTGACTATATCCTAATATATCTAACCATTCACTAAAAGAGCGTAATAGCACTATAAAGTGCTGTTTACGCAAAACTAATTTTTTCATTATCGGTTATGGTTTTTTGGAGTAGCGTGAACCACTTATGTTAGTTTGTTGTTTTTCAGCTGTTTAATTAGTCCATTTTAACAGTGGACTATTAATGAACTTTTGAACTACTTATCTCTAATACTGTCAATTACCTGTTGTAGTATGCTCTGAATCTCTTGGTTTGTTTGTTTATAATCATCGTAATTCACTACTTCATACACAAAACCTTTTCGTTTATCTCCTTTGGTTTTCTGTATTAAATCTACTTGCTGTAACTGTGTCATATATCGCTTCTGATTACTTGGATTCATGCGTAAAGCTCTGCGCATTTCAGCATTGGTAAAGGTGCTTTGCTCGTTATTTTCTAAATAAGCTTTTAAATCCTCAAAGAAACGTCGGCAAGCTCCGTTTAATACATCACTTTTTCTAAGTAATACTTCTGTAATGAGTTCGTTTGCTTCTTGTATATCTTCGATTGTAGTTTCTATATATTCTTCTCCTGTTTCTTTATCGTATTGCTTTTCTCTTTGATACTGTTTATAAAATGTAATCGCTTCTATAAACTGTAAATAGTGAGCATTAGTTCTACGTGGTTTAAATACACTAGAAGGGAGGGATAAGGATAACGCATAAGGATTGACCACTTTGATAGGTTGTAATACACGTTGCGTATTCTGCAATAATCGTACAGCTTCTAACTGCTCATGGTCATTTACTTGTCCTGCGGATAGCATACGCTGATAATTCATAATACGCTCATCCTGTGCAGAGCTTTCATCTATATAAATAAGAAAGCTTCGATTGCTATTATCTTCATAGATACTTTCTCTTGTAGTACATCCGCCAACACTTACAGGACCTTCCACAGTTAGGTGGATGGTCTTTGTCGTTCCTTGTCGGTCTTTATGTACTACCGTTTTGGTAATCTTCTTTTTACTCTGTAATTCTCTAAGTGGATAGAGTACCGATTCTGCTCCGTCTAAATCTTCAATGAGAATCAGCTTATTTTGTAGTTCTGTTCGATTGAAATAATAAAAGGCATTTGCTGATAATACAGTGATCTCAACTTTATCTTCCTCAGGTATGAGTTCTGCTACTTTGGATTGAAGATGAGTTTTCCCTGCTCCTGAACTTCCTAAGCTAATACAGTGTAATGGATTGTTAGTTTTTCTGCTGGTAAAAATGAGATACATTAGCAGGCGATTATTGACTTCGCCAATCACACCGCTCTGGCCAATGTACTCATTTGTCCTCTTTAGCAATTCTCCCGAACGTAAAAAATCAATGGCTTCTTTTTCCTCACTAGCATTTAATTGTTTTATAACAGGTTTTCCTTCTTGTGCTTCTTTATCCAGTAGCACAAAACGGTAGTTTTCTAATTCTTTGGTAAGTTCTTGTAAGGCTTTACGAGTAACGCTTGTTCCTATTTCCAGCCGTTCAGCTACACGTCTGACAAACTTTTCTACTTGGGTATCATTATACAAGTCAATCGAATGACGTAATACATTGGTGTCATTTATTTTTTGGACACTCATAGTTACCCGCATACTGTCAAGTTTGCTCATTTTTAGACCTCCTAGTACATGTATCTTTAAAAATTTTGATTCAAACACATAATTGTTCGGATTAGATGTATTTAATGCGTTCATAGAATTTAATTTAAACCTTATGCGACCAAAATTAATTTTTATAATTGATTTAAGCAAACTTTAAACGCTTTTTATTTTACGTGTACGGTTCACTAATAAAAACCAATAAAACACGATTAACTAAGGTTTATATAGCATTATCATATATGTACTGGTCAACTGAAATACTGTGATTAGATTTTTTTTAGTCGAGTAAGGTTCATATATTTGTTGAAATTGTGTTATTAGAACCAATAGTAACAAGTAAAGCTCAAAATTTATGCTTTCATTCGGACAACGAATCGCTGTTTTAAGGAAAAACAAAAAAATGTCGCAAACAGATTTAGCGAATAAGGTTAATTCTTCGGTAAGTGTCATTTCTCGCTATGAACTCGATAAAATGATACCTTCAATAGAGAGTGCTAAGAAACTCGCTAAAGAACTCGATACTACTGTAGGATATTTACTAGGAGAAAATGAGGATAATAAGATGAAACAAGACCCTGAAATGCTAAAGCGTTTCGAGGATATTATGGCTTTTGATGATGAGGATAGGAAGTACATTCTGTATACCTTAGATGCTCTAATTAAAAATGTGAAGTTAAAGTCAATTACTTAATCAAAACCCAAAAACAATTTATGGATATTTTAAAATTAATTGGAATAACACTAATGGGTATCTATACTTTCATAAAATTATATACCAACTTTTTAGGAGATGATGAGAAATACGCAAAGTTTCAAAAAGCTAACAAAAGGTTTGGACTAATACTAACTGGAATATCTAATAAAATTCTTAAGCCAATATTTACACATCCTTTAACAAACGAACTGTTTTTAGTATTAAATAGAAGTTTAGGAGGGTTAATTTTTCTACTAGGTATTCTTTACCGTTGTATGGCTTACAGTAAATATCATAATTGGTATATTTCATTCGCTGTAATGTTTGCATTATGGGGATCAGCTATTAATATTCTTTACAGAGGAAAGCAAGTTTATAATGTTTTTGATTCAGCAATGAAAAAGCTAAATTAAATATTGGTTACACCAATAATCTTTCCTTTTCCAACATAACAATTCTCTTCTAAATCTATTATCTTAAATCTTCGATTGGAGATTAAGAAGTCTAATTCATTTGGAAAATTATTACTTTTAAAATACACTAATTTTTCTGTTTTTGCTGATAGTGTTTTTTGAGTTGGTTTCGGTAACTTTAAAATACCATCAATTTTTACAGCTTCAAAACCTTTAATTTTATACAAATCTAATTCGTATACCATACCATTTTTCAACTTATGATTATGGTATAATTGAATTTTGATTTCTATTAAAGAATTAAACTTTTCCAAATTTTAAGAGTCTTTTTGATGTTTAGTTGAAATACAGCCTTCTTCATACTCGAAAGTATCTAATAATTCACCTTTTATAAGAAAATTCTCTACTGTTGAGTAGTTTATTATTTTAGGAATGTTAACTGATATCAGCCCTTCAATGTTACTACCTTCATAGTCACAACCTAGCTTAATCAAATCATCAATAATTTCTTCTTTCAAATCCAAATCTTCTTCATTTATAAGTATTCTTATTGTACTATTTCCTGATTCTTCATATAAGCTATCAACAGATAAAATTCCATCTATTAAATTTGCCTTTATTAAATCATTAAAAGCATATTCTTTTACATAGAATGGGATATTTTCAACCTTATATATATTTTCCTTTATATGAGTTGCCCAAAGGCTTTCCACACCTATTTCATCTAAAATTTTGTAATTAAATAGTACTTTTCTCATAAACGATTTTAATAATTTAATAAAAGCCACGCTATTTTTATAATAACGTGGCTTGTAATATTTTTACAAATAACACGGATTACACTTCGTTAAATCCGCACCATCTGGCTTACCTATTCTCCAATATTTCCTACATCAAAACCATCATATAAACTAACATTCATTTCTTCTGCTATTTTATATAAATATTGATTTCTTTCATTTAAAGAATCTATAGTATGATGTTCTATTTTCTCTAGATGTAAATAATACTCTTGTGGATCTTTTTTATTTAGTTTTTCTGCCTCAAAAAACTCCACAAATCTATAATTATCTTTTTCTAATTTTTCTGAAAGTTCTTTTAATTTGTCTGTGTCTTTATCAAGAAAAAAATAACCCCAAAGTAATTCTGCTTCAGTATTAAAATCTTCCTTAGACTTTAAATCATTAAAAAATTCTATTATGGTTTCTTTTGTAATCATATTGTTTTAATTATCCTCTGGTTTTGGTCTTTTTTGACCTTCAGGAGTAGTTCCTGTTTTTTTATAATGTTGGTTCACTTCCTTTTGTTCCCAGTTTAAAATATTTTGTCGACCTTGTACATTTTTAACTTTTACTGTCGCTTTATATTTATCTCCTCCTTTTTTGTTTAGTTTATTAACTTGACTATTTGCTCTGCGTGAAGTTCCATTTTTATTTAATGCACCTCCACTAACACCAACTTTATGCCTTGTACCTTTTGTTTCATTAGTTATTTCATAACCATGCTGAGGCTTGGTGCTAGACTTTGAGTTTCCATTGACTTTACCTTTTACTTTTCTAACTAAAGCTAAAGCTACAATACTTTCCGCATCCTGAATATTTCCCTCACCACTCGTTACTCGGTCTGCCATTTCTTCCATTCCTCTAACACCTTCAACAGTCATTTCTGTTAGTGTCTTTCCTTGCATACCCTCATTCCAAGAAGTAGCTATACCATTCCAAATATTACCCGCTACGTTAGCTACAAAACTACCTACACCGCCGCCTTCACTTCGTTCAACCGTCGGTAATACAACATTATGCAAACCGAAAGTTAATACAGGCTTTCCACCGCCCTTAAAATTAAACATTTCTGTTGAATTTATAGGGTATAATTCCAATCCTTCTAACTCAATTCCCATTCCTAGTTTATTTTCTTGGAAAGCAAAAGTTGAGTTATACATATAATCTTCTGCTAGTGGGTCTACTTGCCAAAAACGTAATGTTGCAGGATCACTTACACGGTATCTCCATTCATGAGTATTTAAGCCTAAATCTTCTGTAAATTCTTGTTTTTGATATGTTTTAAGGTTATTCTTAACTCCCCTTAAAACGGTATTATACCCTTTGTGTTCCAGTCCCCCAGGGTAATAATTTTGTTCTCTTCTAATTTCACTTTGAGAAATAACACCATCATTATTATCATCCGCATAAGACAACCTTGTATTTCCCCAAAAATCAGTATACCTGTAGACATACTTCCAAGAACTTCCATTGGGTTCTAAATACCCTTCTGGCTGAGTGATTTGTTTTAAGGTATTATTTTCATAAACATATTCCCCATTATAATCTGTTGTTGTGATAGATCCGTTATCATTGGTGATTTTTCTAATCTTTGTTCCATCAGCAGTATAGGTATAGTTTATTTTTTTAGTATTGGAATTATTAAACTTAATTTCTGTAGGCATATTCAAGTGGTTATATATCACACTTGTAATTCCTTTATTTAAGTCTTTTATTTGATTTCCATTCGCATCAAAACTAAAATCGTTTCCTGTATTTGTGCCATCTTTAAAACCATAGGTTTTATTTCCTGTATCGGTAACTTTTAATAATTTATTTCCACTATCATAAGTGTATGTTAAATTATCCATTGTTCCGAAGCTGGTTGCTCCTGTATTCAGATGACCTTTTCGTTGTAAGGTTAAAATATTACCCATTTTATCATAAGTAACATTTTGTAGGTTATAACGTCCTGTGTTGTCGATAGCGCTTGAGATTCGGTTCAGAGCATCATAGGAGTAGGTATATGTCTTAGTAGACGTATCTACATTTTGTGTTTGCCAAGAAGTTTCACTTATATTACCGTTATAGAGCGGTGTAGCTCCATTTTCAGGTGCGTTGTAGTTGAGGGTAAAATTAAACAAATCATTGTCATTGTATACATCTTTGTTAATATGTGTCAACCATCCACGTACATTGTACTTATAATCTACTTTTTGTAAACCTTTACTGTTGTCTACAATTTTAAAGTCTTTGATTTTAGCACCTGAATGGTATAAGGCTATATCTCCTAGTAAAGTTCCTGTAGATTTAGTTGCGGACACATAGAAGGTAACACCATTCTTTTTATAATAGATTTTATCTCCAATACGTTCTACTCGGAATATGTCTCCTATTTTATAGGTAGTTCTTTGACCTTTATGAACACCAGATTCATAGACATGAACTTTGTAACTATCTCTAAGATAAATAGCATAATCTATTGTACTATATGAGGCATTAGTATTATCGCTAGATAATCCTACCATAAGGAATTTATCTACTTGTAAACCTGTAAATACTGCATACCCATCTCCTGCAATGGTTCCTTGTGTAGCCAAACCATGCGACCAGTTTGTAGCTCCAGTTTTTGTGATTTCATTATTTGAAACTACTAATCCACTAGTAACATCTTTATAGCCTGTTTTGGTACCGTTACCTAACAATTTACTTTCTAACTGCCCTAAATCATCATAATTGTTTTTAACAATACGCTCAGAGATTTGGTTATTAATCTGTTGGTTTTGGCTTATCAGTCTATCCATATGATCGTATTCAAAACGATCTATGGTAACAATCGGTGCATTACTTGCTTTTGTATGTGTGGTTTTTGTTTCTAACACTTTACCAGTAAAATCATGTAATTTACTTTCTACAATATCAATGGTGTTAAGATAATCATTTTTACTATAAACATAAATAGGTCTAGCTTTTTCATCGTAATAAGTTACGGTAGTAATCCAGTTTGTAGTACCCAACACTCTCGTTTTAGTAACGGTAGCTAATCCTTTGGTTCTTGTGGTTGAGCTTTGTCCATAACTAGTGGTTACTGTAGCACCTAAACCTGTAGGTAAATCTACGTAAGTGTCATAGTAACTAACCGTATGTACCTCAGTAACTGAACTGGGTATAGCTGTACTGGTGTAAAAAATGTTAGTATCCCCTCTTTTTTTAGCTGTAGTTTCTCTTTGCTCCCATTGCGTATAACTATCTGTATTTGCATACCCTTGTAAGGTTATTCTACTCGCAGCTTGATTTGATTGTATTCCTGTATATACTACTCTTCCTAATTCATCATACTTGGTATACAACCATTGATTCTTAGCTTTTAAATTTCCATCTTGTGTCAGCACAGGTCTATCCAGCTTGTCATACACAATATATTCCCAACCTTTACCTGGTATTTTCTTTTCTACCAATCGGTTTCTATGATCGTATTTGTATTGATAACACAATTCGACAAGTTCACTGTTCGAGATTCCATCTTCTGTATTTACTTTGGGTGGAATTACGTACGTAAGATTTCCAAAATCGTCGTACACATAATAGGTATCATGGGCTTCGACTGAGCTCAGCCCACCTGTTGCTGAGTTTATCGAAGCATAGGTACGTTTAAGGACTACCTGACCTTGCTTATTTTTAAACTCTTCGGTAGTATGTAATTTACTGGTAGTGCCATCATGATTTTCATCTTTCGTGATGGTTTTAAATAACTGACCTGCCTTGTAATATCCATTATTACTCGAGTTTATTTGTAAACTTGGTGTATAGGTGTTATTTGCAAAAGTGGTAGTTACAGCATAGTTACGTACTTCTGTATCTATATTTGAAAGGTAATTAAACTCTATTTCATGTCCTCCATCTGATTGCCAAGCTGTACCGGGAGCGGCTTGTTTTTCTACCCTGTTTAATGGTGAATTTTCAAAGGCTTTTTCGGAATAGGCATTGACCTGACTTGGTAATCGAACTCCTGCGAAATCTTGAGTATATTTTTGTTGATAATAGCTTTGCGAAGTTACTCCAATATCTCCTGTTCTTAATGTAGCTTCATTGCTTCCTGATGTGATGGGTAAAAATTCTTTGGTTTGTCTACCTAAATCATCATAAGCCACATGGGTAACAATATCTTTGATCTGTCCTTCTGCCTGTAGTGTTGAAGATCTACTCACTACTTCATCTAAAGGTAACTCACTACCATCCATTTCTTGGAATAACGGGCTCCAAAAGTATTGACGTGTAGCTGTATCGGTACCATGAAACAAATAGTTTCGTAAACGAGTAGATGTACTGTCTTCTTTCCATTTGAACTCTGTTCCGCCAAGGATTTTATTTCCATTAACATCATATACTCCACTTACTCCTGAGTTTTCTCCCGTATAGTTATGTGGATGTACTACTCCTACTAGTAAATACCACGTATTAGCTTGAGGTAAAAATCCATACCAGAAATAAGGATTACTATTGGCTCTACCATCTAAATTATTAACATTTTGAGTACCATGATACGTTCTTCCTGTAGTTGATCCTACTTTATTCTTTTTAACCCAAACCGTATAACGGTAACTTTTGGTATTGTCGATAGTAAAATCGTCTGTATTCCATCCACCATCAGCACCACTGGCTGCATCAGGAATACATTCCCATAATAGGTCTGTGCCACCAAAAGGTGTAGTTCCACTTACAATTCTGTTTTCTTCAGTTGTACCATTCTGGTTAAAGAAATTGGTAGAACCTGTATTTCCAGAGGTCCAATCTAGTGGAATAGTATTATTGGATACCGTATTTCCTCCGGCTTGTAAACCTATGGTTTGTTTTAATCTACCCAGTCCATCAAAATACTGCACGGTAGTCATTACTTGGTCTTTATCGTGACCTGTAATTGGGGTAGTTCTAGGCTCCCTATAGGTTTTAGATACCACAAAGTTCTCATCACTATATCCTCCATCAATCACAGTTACTGGACAACCTGTAGGGCTATTCCCTCCAAAATCAGTTGGACACTGATCATTAGCATTAGCTACATAACCAGAAGGTTGACTACAAGAGGTTGTGCTCACATTTGGATCTCCTAATCCATCATTATCTGTATCTGCATACCATGTTGTTCCTGTGGTTTTTGCTGTTGCAATAAGAACTGTAGCCGACGTACTCCACATACCAGTGTTATTATCTCTAGCTCTAAGGTAGTAAGTACCAGATGCGGTTACCAAATAGGTACTACTGGCATTAGTTGTACTAGTTCCATTTGCATTGGTTCCTTGCCAATACCAAGTCACTCCACTGGGTGGTGTACCACGTTGTAGTGTAGTTCCAGAACAGTTTTGAGAGGCTATAGTAGGCACACTTGGTTGATTAGGTGCTTGTGCTCCAGTGATAGTCACCAAATAAGAACCTAAAAAATTATCGCCTAAATTGTTAGAACCTGAAAAATAGATAGATCCACTACCACCTTGAGTCCATTTTACAGTTACAGAGGTATTGGTTTGACTAATTACATCTGCATTATCTACTAGCCAAGCACCTGTAGCTATACTTCCTGTATTGATAGTTGCCGTATAGGTTCTGGTATCATTCACATTGACTTGTGTATCTCCAGCAATGGTCACATTTATAATTGCTTCACCTCCAATGGGAGCTGGTGTCAATTGCGCTTGTATAGTAGTCACACATAAGACTACTAGTGTTAATAGTATTTTTTTCATAACTTTTTCTTATTGATTTTTATAGTGGTACACATTTTCTTTTAAGATTTGTCCTTCCGCATTTTTAACAAATTTCAAACGATTGAACTCATCATATTCATAATACACAACTTCTCCTCTAGGATCGGTAATACTAGTGACTCCAATTAAAGGATCGTAGGTAAAGAATGTAATTTGAGCATTCTTTAATGCTGTTAATTGATGTAACTTGTTTAGTTGCTTACGTAAATTTCCTTCTTTACCAACATAGCCTTGAGTTCTATCGTTATCTATATTTGAAGCCGCTTGTATAGGATTGATATACGTATCAGGAATATCACTGACTTTAGCTCCTTCAATTTTAGCAACGGGTTGGGTTTGATCATATCC
Source organism: Tenacibaculum agarivorans (assembly GCF_001936575.1). Classification (GTDB taxonomy): domain Bacteria; phylum Bacteroidota; class Bacteroidia; order Flavobacteriales; family Flavobacteriaceae; genus Polaribacter; species Polaribacter agarivorans. The sequence goes on along the minus strand of NZ_MSMP01000002.1, from coordinate 100,573 downwards.
CCAGATATAAACTATATGAGTACCATCAGCTTTACTAACTTCAATTGGATTTCTTCTATTGTCATATTTGTGATATACAATACGATCTTCGTATCCTTGGCTATTTTTCTTAGTTTGAATTATACTTGGTAGAACACCTGTATACACCGTGTTTTGTCCACTTAAAGTAGTGGTAGTACTTCCTACTTTTTTAAGAGTTTCCGTTTTAATCGGTTCGGTAACTCGGTTTTCATTAAGTAATGCTGTATTGTTTAACTCATGCGCATACCATGTATTGGTAATTAACGTTTCTTCTTTACTATTAGTAGTCTCTACCTGTGTAGGCTGTTGATGTAATGGATTAGCATACTTGTACTTTGTTGTTGTAGTAATAGGATTTTCTCCATTAATATCAAATACTCTACTAATTTCACTATCTAAATATTTCCAACGTTTGATCATGCTAAAGCTGGTAATATCAAAAAGATGAATTCTTTTAGCAGGGTCTTCTAAAAAAGCAGAAGCATCTCTTAATGATCCTCTCCTTCTGATATGATATCCTATAAATTCATCATCTAAACGATCATCATATTCATACATCCACTGCTTAGTGCTCAATGTTAAAAAGTGATTTCCCCTCTTTGTAAATACGTGTTCTTCTAGTTTATCACCTAAACCAAAATGATTCGTCAGTGGAGTACCTGGAATATACATACCATGAATACTTATATTTCCTAATTCAGTTCGTCTGGCAACACTAAATTTATGAATAGTACCTCCTTCGGTATAGTTTTCACCTAATTCTTCAATTACCGTATGGTATCCCATATGAGGTCCGCTATAGGTAGGAAAAGCGGAATTAGATAAAATGGTGGTATAACGACCAAATTCATTATTTCCTAATTGGCTAGTTCTGTAACATTCATTTACCAAGACACTAGATTTCCAACTTTTTAATAATGCTCCTGAAGATAAATTTTGTTTTTCTAAAGTGTTATAATGGTATTTTTTTGCTTGTAATAAAGTATGGGTATAATCGAAATTTTCTACTTTACCTATACGGCCACCACCAGCTTCTTTATTTACCTCTACAGTAATAGGTTCTTCATTATAATAACTTATATTAAACCCCGCCTTTGTATTGGCTCTAGTAACCGATAGCGTAAATTCGTATGAATGATTTTTTAGTAATCGTACTTTATAAGGCAAACCTGTATCTTCTAGATAAATTGTAATTCCTGATGATGTGGCTGTACCCTTACATGCAGGCTCAATATTTGGGACATACCTCCACATACATACATCATACTTATTTGTTGTAATGTCTTTTATTTTAAATAAAAATTGAAAAGTATCTAATGTTAACGTTGGATTTCCAAAACCTTCTTCAATCAATTCTCTTAAAAAACTTAAGTCAGCCCACTGATCAAAAGCTACATCAGATATTACAACTTTGTTAGATGCTGTAACCCCATTATTGGAAGTTTGCGCCCACTTTGTTTCGTGTATTTGATCTGGATATTGTTTTTCAAAGATAGAATATGTGTTAGGTTCAAAATGTAGTGTAGAATATCCTTTAGTAGGATAAATGATTTTGTTTAGTAACCCATATGAATAAAAACGAGATGTTTTATCTGCAGGATTAAAATTTGTAAATCTATTTCTATAGTCTAATTGAGAAGCTACAAGGGTAAGTGTTTCATCATCTATTAAACTTAAATTATTTTTACCATTATAAAATCCCCAATAATCTTGTGAAAATGAAAATCGTGCTGGTAATTTGTGAGGCTCATAATATTCAAATACATGTGGTTTTTTAGATACATTATCTGCATTTTGTTCCGTAATACGATCTAAATAAAAGCGAATTCCATCTGAGTTTTCGGTATGATAATATGGACTAGGTGCAACACTAGTAGTATAGCTTTTGTAAGCTAATAAATGCTTTTTAATTACTGCGTTGTTTTGATTACGGATAGTGATTTTATCTAGCTTATCCATACCATTTGGCATACCTGCTTTTTGAGAATATGAAAATTCAACATCTTGGATATCTGACCGAATGGCTTTTAAATAACACATAGCTGCTGTTGTTCTTAATTTACATGGAGTATCGTGTGGATTTCTACTACAAGAAACCCTACTTTGATTACTATCTCTAGATATACTTTGGGTTACTCCTGTATCATAATACACTGTTTTCTTTTGATATTCAAAATCTATTGTTCTACTACTAGGTAGTTTTATTTCTTTTAAATACCATGCATTAGCTACAAAATGAGGTGAGTTTTTATATGGAGTTTCACCACAAGACGAACTACTTTTACTACGTTCTATAGCATTACTATCACCACCAAAAGTATACACAATACCAGTTGGGTCGGTAATTACGAAGGTTAATTCATAATCTATTAATTGTATATCTATTAATAATGGTGAGGCTTCCATTAATACCACCGTTCTATTTGAAATAATACCATTAGCATCTTGTTTTAAGAAAAAACTACCAGAATATCCATTAAAATTAAATGTAAACACATCAGGCTGGTGATCGTATCCATCTTCTCCACTAGTTGCTGTATTGATCTGTAAAAAATTAAGCATTTCTGGAGTATACAATTTTGTTTCTGGATCAGGCATAATCACTTGATTAACCTCTTCATCAGGCTCATCATTTACTCTTCTGGTTATAACTCCATTGGCTATTAAATCCCAGCCTAAACCTACAGGAGAAGAATATTGATCTATACGTATTCCGTTAGAATTATATACTAAATTTACGGGTAATGAATACCCTTGTAAACTAATGGCTGTAATAGGAATAGCCATATTTGGCGAACCGGTAAACATACCTATAGGCACTTCTCCATACTGACCTAATGAATGCGCATTGGGTGTCGGCGGTACTATATTTGGAAGCTCTTGCGCATATCCAATGCATACCAATAACATCATAACGATGTTTACTACAAATTTTCTCATAAAATATTTGATTTTAGCAATTTATGTTAATGTAACAATCTTTATTTTTTTCATTACAAAGGTAATATTAATCTTGAAACCATAAAATAAAAAACATCACTTTTTACATAAATGGTAATAATAAACACACAAAAAGTAAGAAATACTATATAATTAGCCATTGATAATGATTATTTATTTTTAGGCCGTAATAATTTTCGGTCACTCTTCTCTACAACTCAATTCATATAAATCCTTAAAAAAGTAGTTTGTCTTCTGATTTGTTTCTAATTATATTTGTTGATTAATGTATATACTTTATGGGAACTATTAATGTTGTTTTGGTAGACGATCATGTTTTGGTTAGGAATGGTATAAAAGCATTACTAGAAGATCAGGAAAAGATTAATGTGATTGATGAAGCTTCTAATGGTAAAGATGCGCTAGAAATTGTAAAAAGCTTACAAGAAGGTACTGTACTAATTATTGATATTAGAATGCCTGAAATGAATGGTATTGAGCTTGTTAATGAAATCAACACTCATTTTAAGGATCAAAATTTAAAAACCTTAGTACTTTCTATGCACGATTCTGAGGAATATGTGGTGCAATCCATTCAAGCTGGTGCAGATGGTTACTTGCTTAAAGGTTCTAGTAAAGAAGAATTTATTAAAGCTTTATCTAAAGTAGCGGATGGAGATAAATATTTTTCTGGAGATGTGTCTGATGCTATTATTTCTAACTTTATTAATGGAAAAAATACCTTTTTTGAGAAAAAACAAACGGATCATCAATCTAACGTTTTTAAACTTACCAAGCGTGAAACACAGATTTTAAAACTTGTATTACAGCTGAAAAACAATAAAGAAATTGCAGAAGAATTAGCCATAAGTAAACGTACTGTAGAAGTACATCGTTTTAATTTAATGAAGAAATTAAACGTGAAAAATATTATGGAACTCAGTAATAAAGCTCAGGAGTACAACTTAGTGTAATTTTCTTATACAAAAAAAGTTTACAACAAAAAGATTGAAGTTGTGTTGTTTCAATAATATAATATGATTTACAGCTAAAAATTTCATACATACTTCCATGGTGATTATGAAAATAGAAGAAATTAAAAGTAATAGTGGATTTTAGATAGAAAATCGTATCGAAAAAGGCTATTTTAATCACTATAAAGATTGTTCTCGATACAAAATTCTTTTCAGAATTTCACCATCACCAACACCTTTGGTAAGAATTAAAAAACAGACACTTAGACCAGCACTCCAAATAATGTATATTTTCCCTCCTTTGTCTACCATATAACTAAGTTATAAAGATTCGTGATTTTTTTAGCTTCCTTGTTCATTTTTTTGCTTGTCCAAAAAAAGCCTTCGACTGCGCTCAGGATAAACCAAGCCAAAAAAAGGACACTTCTTCAATGAATTTTTTAGCAAATGCTAAAAACCAAATTTCATTCCTAAAATCTCTCCAAGGCTTCGATATTTTTTAACGAAATGAAATTTTATTCTGCGAAGAAGATTCAAAAGCACTGCTTTTCATCACTTTATAATATATTTTGTTATTTAAAATTAGTATCAATAGATCTTTTTAAGTAAAATATCATTACAATCGTTTCACCAATTTTTTGTCGGGAGTCTTGAGTTGTAAAGTGATAAGTTTTTTTTAGACAAAAGTTTAAAGTAGCTTGAGTTTAACATAATTTTACCTTGAACTTATTGTAAATAAGGAAACCATTGCAAAGAAGTGTAACAGATAAAGTAATCTTTTCCTCAAAACTGGATTTTCGTTATTAAATTAATAGATTACTTCTTCACTTCACTATGTTTCGCTTATCGTAATGACGTGATTCATTGATTTACATGTTAAACATGTATTTTTAAATAGAACTCACATTATTTAGCTTTTATAGCTATCATTTGTGATAAATATTCTCTAATCTTATGTAAAAAAAGGTAGTATCTTATGTAAGAAACTACCTTTAATCCAAACAAATAATTTAAAATCACATCGTTTGTCTCCCGATTCAAAATGAAATCGTAAAGTATCTTTGAAGGGTACTTTAAAATTTAATAATGTTATTTTTTAGTTCCGTTGAAAAGTTTAGGCTTAATAATTAACATTGCCCATGCCCAATTTTGGAAGTCTTTAGCAACTGGGTTTCCTGCTGGATTTGGAAAATCATCGCTCTCAAAGAATTGAGAGTATCCTGCTACTAATTTGAATCCTTTGAATTTTTTAGCTAATACTAAATCTATTTCTTGACCTAATGTATTTGCATTTCCAGATTCTTCCGTAAAATTGTGTCCTTTTAATGTTAAATTATAACCTTTTCCTAAGTTGAATTTTGCTCCTAAATTGATATCTACTAACCCGTTACCAACCGCGTGGTTTCCTACATAAAAACGATCCATTAAACCGTTGAATTTATGGTTAGTTCCATATAATGGAAAGAACCCCGGACCATTATCTCCTGCACCGGAAATGATTTCTCCTCCAGCTAATACAGTAATTTTATCTGAAGCTTTATATGTTGCATCTAAACTTGCTAAATAAGCGCCTTCTACTGGAATATCCGAAAGTCCATCTCCACTAATTCTATCTCCATCTTGGAAATATGCATTAGCTGCTAAACCAAACTTACCAAATGCTCCTTTGATATGAACACCTCCAGTAAATAAACCTGCTTTATTTTCTTGTCCATTTTGAAACACATTACCTAATAATAAAGCACTTACACTAACGTTTCCAAATTTCTTATTAGCATGAATAAAAGCTAATTCTCTGTAGCTAAATAATGCTGCAGTATCTACAATATTATCTCCTGCAAAATCCCCATTAGTATTAAGAGAATACCCCGCATCTATAGCAAATCCATTGTCTTTAAATTTTAATATTCCAACATCATGAGTTCTTGCTTGTTGGGCCCAAGCTAAGCCTCCTAAAATCCTTTGGTCGTCATATGACAAAGGTTGTCTACCAAATTTTAATCTCCACTTATCCGATAATTTCAGATCTACCCAAGCTTCTTGAATTCTGAAATTTCCATTTCCTGCTGCAGAAATCTGCGGTCTATCACCAAACTGAAAAACTTCTTGTACGCCTAAGTATACTGTGTAAGTTTCAGTCAAGTATTTAGCATTTAATGCTGCTCTAACTGATGTTCCTAAATATGGAGTTGTACCTTCACGTCCTGATGTAGTTCCGCCAGGTTGGTATCTATAATTGAATCCGTTTCCAAATAACTCCGTACGCGGTCTAAATTCACCTTCTAAAATGAACTGTGCGTTAGCAAACTCTATACACATTGCTATCAGACTAAATAAAATAAGTTTGTTTCTCATGTTTTAGTTTTTAATGTTCTAAAAAATCTATTAAATGTTTCCTGTAACGATAATAATCGTCATGCTCCAGGACTGTTTTTCTTGTTCTTGGTCTTTCAAAATCTATCTCCAACACATCTCCTATCTTAGCTTTAGGACCGCTAGTCATCATTACTACTCTATCTGCTAAAAAGATAGCTTCATCTACATCGTGGGTAATCATAACTGCCGTAATTTTTTCTTTATTCCAAATTTCAATTAGAATATCTTGAAGTTCGCCTCTTGTTAAAGAATCTAACATTCCAAAAGGCTCATCTAGCAATAACACTTTCGGCTTAATAGCAAAAGCTCTTGCTATTCCTACACGTTGCTGCATACCTTGAGATAAATCACTTGCTTTTTTATGAAACGCATCTTCTAAACCTACTTTTTGTAAATAGTACTTGGCTATATCGTTACGTTGTGCTTTTGTAGCGTGAGGAAATACTTGATTTACCCCTAGTAATACATTTTGTAAAGATGTCATCCAAGGCATTAAACTCGGTGCTTGAAAAATAACTCCTCTGTCTGGTCCTGGACCTTTAATTGGTTTTCCTAACACTGAAATACTACCTCCTGTGATTTCATTTAAACCTGCTATCATTGAAAGCATTGTTGTTTTACCACAACCAGAATGACCGATTATAGTTACAAACTCTTCTTTCATGATTTGAAGATTCAAATCTTCTAAAACAACGTATTCTCCTTTGGGGGTTGGATAAACCTTTTTAAGATTTTTTAAATCCAACATCAACTCTTTAGTTTCTATTTCGGGGGCAGTTTGAGTTATTATATGTGTTTCTGCTTCTAATATACTCATTTTTATAATTTTAATTATAATCTAACAAAACTCTTAGGCGCTAAATCTGGTAATATATAAGTACTTTGTTGTTCAGATTTACGCCCTTCACCTATACCCATTAGGTATTCAATAATTGCATTTCTTGTTGTTTTATAAATCGGATTGTCATTTAACTCCGTCTTATCTCTTGGTCTTTCAATATCTATTTTAAACTCCGGGCCTAAAGTTGCATTAGGTCCTGGACGTAAAGGAATAATTCGATCTGCCATGTAAATACCTTCATCTACATCATTGGTTATTAGCAAGGCTGTTCTTTTATCTTTACCCCAAATGTTCAGAATTTGATCTTGAAGATTTCCTCTTGTTAATGCATCTAAAGCTCCTAAAGGCTCATCCATGATAATCATATCTGGCTTCATGGAAAGTGCACGAGCTACAGCTACACGTTGTCTCATTCCTCCAGATAATTCTTTAGGAAGTTTATTGATAGCTGGTGTTAAACCTACCATATCTATATAATGAGCTGCTTTTCGTTTCCAAACCGCTTTTTCTCTTTTTGGAAAAGCTTCTCTAACTGCCATTAATACATTTTGTTCTACACTTAGCCACGGTAGTAAAGAATAATTCTGAAAAATAACCCCTCTTTCATGACTTGTTCCTTTTACCGGTTCTCCTTTAAATAGTACTTCTCCGCTAGTAGGTTCCAATAAACCATTAATTAAATTTACTAGCGTTGTTTTTCCACTTCCTGTAAAACCTACTATTGCTACAAATTCACCTTCCTCTATACTCAAATTGATGTTTGATAATACTTCAGTAGCATCTTTACCTTCTCCGTATGTTTTGTATATGTTTTTAAGTTCTAAATACGCCATCTTACCTTCTTTTACATTTAATTAATTAACTTAAAATTATATACCTTCACTTTTGTTGAATGACACCATATTTTGAATGGTTAACATGAATCTATCTAATAAGAATCCTATAATACCAATAACAAACATCGCTACAATAATTTTGGAGTTAGATTCACTAGATCCATTTTGGAATTCTTCCCAAACAAACGTTCCTAAACCAGGGCTTTGTGCTAATAGCTCAATAGCAATTAATACCATCCATGCCACAGATAATGTGATTCTTAATCCTGTAAAAATTAATGGTAAAGATGATGGCAATATGATTTTAAAGATCTTTTGCAACTGTCCTAATTTTAAAACTTTAGCTACATTGATGTAATCTTTATCTACTGTAGAAACTCCAACTGCTGTGTTCACCAAAGTAGCCCACATTGCACATAATCCTACACTTATAAATGAAATTAAGAATGAATTATCTGAGCTTGTTCCAATTAATAACGTTTTTACAATCATGAATACTAATAAGTACCAAACTACCGGTGAAACTGGCTTGAAAATTTGTATAAACCAGTTGATTGCATTTCGTAATGTTGGACTTAATCCTATAACAATTCCAATGGGTACAGCAATAAAGAAAGCTAACAAAAATCCTGCAAACACTGTTTTTAAACTTCTGATTACAATATCTACAAACGAAGCCCTACCTGTATATACTATTGGGGCTTTACCAGCCGCAATTCTTTTTGCATTTACAGCTGCTGTTTTGTTTTTAAAATCAAGTTTATCTTGTTTTACTACATAATAGTCATTTACTAATGTAATTACTGATGCCCAAACTTGAGTTGGAGATGGTAATGTATTGGTTTGACATGTAGATTCATTAGAAGCAAAGCAAGCTTGTAAAGCATTAGCAGCAGCCTGACCTTGATCTGTAAGTGCTTTTTCTACTCTAAAATTAATCTCTCTCTGACGCAATGCTTCTGCGCCAAGATACCATATTCCAATAAATGCAACTATTGAAATTACTGGGACAATAATTTTTTTCAGATTAAATGTTGGGGTTTTAAATTGTAGCTTAGATAATACAACTTTAATCCCTTCTAGCCATTTTGCTTCTTCTGATTTGCTTACTGTTACACTCTGCTTCATGATCTTAAACTTTTGTAGGTTATTTTATATTCTTCTTTATTTGTCTTTGTTTCCTATAGCGAAACTGTTAATGTATCCTATTGGATCTTTAGCATCATACGACTTCCCATCAATAAAATCAGTAGTAGCCGGTTTATATCCATCCGTAGTTGGTATATCTGTAGCAGGAATCTTTCCTTCTTTTACTAATAACCCTGCTGCTTTTTTCCAGATATCTGGTCTATAAATTTTTTGAATTGTTTCTGAATACCATGCTGCTGGTTTTGTTTCAGGAATTTGTCCCCAACGACGCATTTGAGTTAAAAACCAAATTCCATCTGAGTAAAAAGGATAAGTAGCATGATACTTATAGAATACATTAAAATCTGGCATTTGTCTTTTATCGTCTTTTTCAAATTCAAAAGTTCCTGTCATAGAATTCGCTAACACTACTTCATCAGCACCTACGTATTGTGGCATTGATAAAATTTTAACCGCTTCTTTTCTATTCTCTGGCTCATCTAACCATTTCCCTGCTCTAATTAAAGCTTTTGTTACTGCTACAGCTGTATTCGGGTTTTCTTCGATAAACTTTTTAGTCATAACAAATACTTTTTCTGGATTGTTTTTCCAGATATCGTAGTTTGTTGTTACCGGCACACCAATACCTTTAAATACTGCTTGTTGGTTCCATGGTTCTCCAACACAATACCCATAAATAGTACCTGATTCTAAAGTGGCTGGCATTTGTGGTGGTGGAGTTACAGATAATAATACTTCACCATCTATTTGTCCTTGAATATTATCTGCTGTATACATACCTGGATGAATACCTGCTGCTGCTAACCAGTAACGGATTTCATAGTTATGTGTAGATACTGGAAACACCATTCCCATATGAAATGATTTCCCTGATTCTTTGTATTCTTTTATTACTGGTTTTAGTGCATCTGCTTTAATAGGATGAATTAGTTTTCCATCTTCTCTTTTTGGAACATTTGGTTTCATTTTAGACCATACATCATTAGATACTGTAATACCATTTCCGTTTAAATCCATAGAATAAGTAGTTACTAAATCTGCTTGCCTTCCAAAACCTGCTCCTGCGGCAATTGGCTGTCCTGCTAACATATGAGAACCATCTAATTGACCATCTATCACTCTGTCTAATACATTTTTCCAATTTGATTGTGCTTCTACAGATACAAATAAGCCTTCATCTTCAAAATATCCTTTTTCTTTTGCAATTGCTAAAGGTGCCATATCGGTTAACTTTATAAAACCGAAAGTTAATTGTGGCTTTTCAATTTCTAATGTCGCTACTTCTGGTGTTACTTTTGATTCTGCTTTATTATCTTTTTTTTCCTTGCCCCCACAAGAAAATAATAGAACAGCTACTGATACTAGTGAAATTGTTTTTTTAAATAAAAAATTCATTGTTTTCATCTGTGAGCTTTTATACGTATTAATACTTAGTTTTTGACAAATATATAAGTAGTAATAGTTTAGTAGCATGACAAATACCATGCATTACTATTTTTTTACACCATATAAAAAACTGCGAAAAAACATGTTTTATAAAATCACGGCACAAATAAAAACAGCTAACAAACTAGTTAACTATCATTTAAACTAAACATATACAATGAAATTTTTAATGGAGTTATAGTACTTAATTACGTACTAACTATCTAAAAAGAAATTATGCTGACTGATTTCAGCCTTTAAATTATCAATATTATAAATACCAATTTTTTTTCCTCTTGTTCTAATTAATCCTTCTTTCTTTAAGGTAGATAACGTTCGAATAACTTGCTCTTCAGTAGTACCTGCATAGTCAGCATATTCTTTTCTGCTTAATACTAAATTCAAATAACCATCTGTATCACCAAACTTTCTATTGATATATAATATACTATCTATAACACGCTCTCTTACGGTCATTTGAGATATAGTTTTTACCTTACTCTCACTTCTATTTAACTCATTTGCATAAAATAACATCATATCATATGCTAGCTTTGCATTGTTTAATAATGCTTCTTGTAAGAGTTCTTTAGAAAAGTAACAAAGTAAGGTGTCTTCAAGCGCAACAGCTCCTATAGGATAATGTTCTTCAGTACCAAAACCTCTATGACCGATCACTTCTCCTGATTTAGCAAAACGAACAATTTGTTCTTTTCCATTAATTCCTGTTCTAAAAACTTTTGCTGTTCCTTTAAGGATGATAAATAAGCCATTTACCATGGCACCTTCCATAATAAATTGCTGTCCTTTTTTACATTTTAAAATCTTCTTACTTTCAATGAATTTTCGATTGCTTTCAGAATTCGCATATGAATTGACTATACAATTGGTTTGTGTACAATTTATACACGTGGTTTGTAGTATTGATATTTTAGATCTTGTATGCAAAAAAATACTTTTTATGTATGAAAAGTACGTAATAATACTTAATGAACAAGTGCTTCGTATCATTTTTCTCATATCACCAAAAAAAGCACTCTTTATTTGGAAGTTTTAATTTTACATCACCTTTTTTTATCATAAATCTACCTATATTTTTTAGCTGAGTACTATTGTTATCGTTATATTTATCAAAATATAGCGATACTAAAAATAAGCATATGATTTCCATTGAAGATGCCATTCAAATCATCAAAAAACATAGTACAGTTCAACCTAAAAGCACTATAAAAACTATAGAAAAAGCTTGTGGATATTTTTTAGCTGAAGACATTTCATCTCCTATTGATATTCCTTCTTTTAATCAATCTGCAATGGATGGATATGCACTACATTATCATGATCAACCTACCTATAAGGTTATTGGAGAAGTTAAAGCTGGCGATTCTTGGAATCCTAAACTAGACAAAGGTGAATGTGTACGAATCTTTACGGGTGCTGCTGTACCTAATGATGCGAATACAGTAATTATGCAAGAAAAGGTTTCGGTAGATAATGATCTTATAAAACTTGAAGCTACTATTACCGAAGGGAAAAATATCCGATATAGAGGTGAACAGCTTCAAAAAAATGAAATAGCACTATCTAAAGGTACTAAAATTACTCCAGCAGTTGTAGGTTTACTATATTCTTTAGGCATAAATGAAGTATCTGTATTCAAAAAACCTAGCATTGTCATAATTTCTACTGGAAATGAATTACTACAAATTAATGATAGTTTAAGTCATGGTAAAATCTATGAAAGTAATTCTAAAATGCTATTGAGCTGTCTATATAGTTTAAAGTTTTATGATGTTACCACCTATGTAATAAAAGATAATTATCATGAGATTTTAAAAAGCGTTAAAACAAGTATAGATAGTTGTGACATCCTAATTACTACAGGTGGTATTTCTGTTGGTAAATATGATTTTATCAGATCGGTACTAGATGAAATAGGTGTTGATGCGCTTTTTTTTAAAATAGATCAAAAACCTGGAAAACCTATATTTTATGGTAAAAAGAATGATACACAGATTTTTGCTTTACCTGGAAATCCAGCTGCTGCGCTAATTTGTTTTTATATGTACGTTTATGTCGCTTTGCAGAATTTCATGGGAAAAAAGATAGTAGAGCTACCCAAAATTAAAGCTCAACTTACACATAGTTTTTTCAAAAAAGGAGATAAACCACAGTTTTTAAAGGCTAAATATACTAATAGAAAAGTAGAAATTTTAGACGGACAAAGTTCTGCGATGTTGCAAACATTTGCTATAAGTAATGCATTGGTATATATTCCGAAACAAATAAAGGAAATTAAAAAGGACGATTTAGTTGAAGTTATAGTATTACCGGTTTAAATTAATAGGAATCCTGCGTAAGAAATTCTTGTTGGTTCAAGTGATTTTTCTGAAAAATAATGAAATAAAATTGTACTTCGATTTTACTCAGCAGAACTATTGAGAACAAGACTATTACTTCTCGATACAAAATTATTTTTCATTGTATTACAAATAATTTCACTCGAAGTGACACTATTATTCTTAAACGAGATTCTCATTAGACTAATATTTATGAATACGAATTATGAAATATAAGATCAAGAGTAGAATTTGGATTGAAATAGAGGGACATGTCTTTTTAGGTGAAGGACGCATTCAATTATTAAAAGCTATAGAAAATACTGGGTCTTTATCTAAAGCTGCAAAATCAATTAACTTATCCTATAAAAAAGCATGGCATTTATTAGATTCTATGAATCAATCTGCCAAAGAACCTGTTACTGTTAATAGTATTGGAGGAAAAGGTGGTGGAGGCTCTACCTTAACCGAATATGGTAAAAATTTAATTATAGCTTTTGAACAAATAAATCAGAATTGCTGGAATTTTCTAGATAAAGAGTTAGCTAAAATTAAAGATGTTTAACGTAAACATTATGATAAAAAAAGAAAACATAACTGGTATTGTATTAGCAGGTGGAAAAAGTTCGAGAATGGGAAAAGATAAGAGCTTATTACTTCTTAAGAATAAGCCTTTAATTTCATACAGTATTGATGCTTTACTACCTGTTACTAATGAAATAATTATTGTTTCCGATTATGAAAAACATGAGGCATTAGGATATAAGAGAACTAAAGATGAAATACCTGATTTTGGACCTGTTTCAGGAATTTATTCTGGTTTAAAAGCTTCTACAACTCCTTATAATTTAATTTTGAGTTGTGATATTCCTTTAGTACAAACCAAGATACTACAAACACTATTGAATGAAATTGAAAATGATTTTGAGATTATTATGATTGAAAGCGAAAAAAAAGCAATGCCTTTAATTGCTTTGTATTCAAAAAAATGTGAAGACAAATTTTATCAAGCTATACAAAACAAACAACATAGGTTAATGCATGTTGTTTCTGAATGTAAAACCAAACGAATAGCTCTATCTGAAGAAGAAAAAATATTGACCTCAAATGTGAATACTCCTTACGAATTAGAACTTGTAAAAAATTATTTATCTCTATCCTGAGTTCCATTATTATTGATAATTAACAATTAAAACTTAAAATACTGATTATCAAAAAAAAAAAAAAAAAACCTACTATAAAGGAGGTGTATCGAGAACAATTTGTGTAACGAAAACTTCTCGATAGCCCTGCTGAACTTGATTCAGTAAAAAATTATTTTCCATTTAATTGCGAATAATTTTATTACCATTGATATCTTTATTTAAATACTGAAAAACAAATATTTATACTAATATGCAAATAAATTATATTCCTTCTCCTTTGTCTTGATACAAAGGAGCAAAAATCAAGACTGGAATGATAAGAATTTAAAAATACTACGGCATCTCCAGCCACAGATGAAAAGAACTCGCTAACGCTCAAACAGCTTTTCATCTTTCAGTCAACCCTGCTACCTTGATTTTTACAAATTCTTATCAATAGGTCCTTTTTTTAGTGACATGTCATTACAGCCGTTTCATAAAATCTTTGTCGAGCATCTCGAAGTGACATTCAACAAGTCTATTTTTTTTTTTAGAAAAACCCCTAGGTTTTTAGCATAAAACTCCAATTATTTTAATATAAATCTTGAATTCTTGCAAAAACTTATAAGACGGTTATAGTGAAGTGAAGAAGTAATTTATTAATTTAATAACAAAAAATCTCGTTTTTAAGAGAATGATTGCTTTATTTCACTAACACTTTTTTCTCGAAACTTTCTTTAGGCGCTTGACAAACTGAACATTCATATGAATCTGGTAAATCTTCAAATGGTGTATTTGGAGCTATATGTTGTGTAACATCTCCATATTCTTTATTATACACTGTTAAACATTCTGAACATTGATAGATTTCATCTTCTATAACCTCTTTTTTCTCTTTCTTTTGAGTTGTAGTATCTTTTTCTGTTCCTAATTGTTCAAAATACAGTTTACTTAATTCCATTAATAAACCTGGTAGTTCAATTTTATCAACATCTTGAACATACATAATATACTCTTGGGTATTAGGATCGAAGTTTTTTGCATGTAATAAATTATAAGAATCTCTTATCACAAAATCTCCTATGGCCTCGGGTTTTCTATTCTTTTCAATAACAATTGCTGTAAAATGATACGGATTACTGATATAATTTGTAATTCCAAAACTTAGCCCATAAGTACTTATATCATTTTGATCAAAATTGGCTACTAAATATTTCTTTAAACTCATGGCATCATCATCATTAACTGGCAAATGCCAATTTAGTTCTAACATAGAGTGCCTTACGTTAATCCCGAATCTTCCCAAAAGTTTTTCCCAATCTAGCTTTGAAGCTACAGGAATTCCTTTAACAATAAAAGATTTCCATGGCGTAATCGATATTTTACCTATTTTATTTTCATAACACAGGTCACACATTTCTTTCAAAAATTCAGTATCATAAAGATTATTTCGCCAATATAATCCTAACCAATACTTATCCCCTCTTCTATTCATTCCTTCATAATAAGGAAACGGATGAAAAGGTACTTCTAACGGCTTATCTACTGTTCTATTATTAGTCGTTATAGCATCATTTACCAATTCGAAAACAGTTTCAATAGTTTCTGGTTCTTCTATTAAAATCTTTTCTATCACATTAGCCACTTTATGTAGATCCCAACTATACACTAATGCTGGATACATTTTATTTTTTCTCCACTTAGGTAATCTAACATACAAATACCAGTAATCTTCATATTCTGAAGCAATAAAATTGATATTACCCGTGAATAATGGCACTAATCTTTGTTTAGGATCTGTAATATTGATTCGTAATTTTGGTTCATATTTAAATTGTTCTAAAACATATAAATATCTTGAACTTGTTAGCCATGATGTATTATGGAAAATGTCTGAAGCTACATAAGATGATACTACATTTTGTATCCTGTCTTTTAATGGCGTAATAATTTTAAGTGTATCATACGAAGACAATTTATTCTCATCAATATCTTTAGGAAAAATAATATCTTGTCGAGATCCAAAAGAAATTGCATTCATCCCCAATTCTTCAGCTACTTCACAAATATGTTTCAACTCTCCTGGAGATAATACTCCACCGTTAACAATTAAGCGATTTAATTTTTCCATTATGATTTAGAATTATGGAGAATTTCTCGTACTTCAGTTTTGCAACTTCCGCAACCTAAACCTGCTCCTGTTTTTTTACATAATTCTGTAAAATTAGTACATCCATTTGCTATTGCTTCTTCTATATTTCCTTGTCCTACTTGACTACAAGAACATACTAATTTTCCTAACACAGGAACACTATTAGAACTACCTCTAAGTAACGTATCCCTTTTTTCTGCCATTTCAATTTTACTTTCAATCATGGTTTTAAACTCTGCAAACTCACTTTTATCTCCCATGAGTACAGCTCCAACCAACAGATCATCTTTAATCACACATTTTTTATAATATCGTTTTGAAACATCTGTAAAGATCACCTCTTCATATTTTGAATCGTTTTCTGATATATTAACATCTCCAATGCTACATAAACTTAAATCGTTAAATTTTAAAATATTCATCAGTACAGATCCTCTATAAATACTACTCACATCCCCCGCCAAATAGTTGGCTAAAATTGTAGCCTGTTCTTCGGCGGCAGAAGTGATACCAAATAATTGATTGTTAAATTCAGCTATTTCTCCCATAGCAAAAATATTAGGGTCTGAAGATTGTAAATATTGATTTACAATAACTCCTCTTCTACATTCAATACCATTTTGTTTTGCAATTTCTATATTCGGCTTTGTTCCTATAGCATAAACAATTGCATGTGCATTTATCGTTTTACCACTTTTTAAGGTAATATTAAGCTCTTTAGTATCTTCATCATCAAAAACGGTACTCACTTCGTTATCAAAATAAATTTGAATTCCACGTTCTTGTACATCTAATGCTAACAGTTTACTAGACACTAGATCTAGCTGACGTTCCATTAAACGAGAAGCACGTTGAATAATAGTGATTTTAACGCCTTTATGCTTCATTGCTGCTGCTAGCTCTAAACCTAACAAACCTCCTCCAACAATTACAATATGTTGTTCTTCTGGAGGTAAATTAGTCGCATCTAAATATGCTTTAAACTCATCGGCATCAGTTTTATTTCTCATTGTAAAACGACCAGGTAAATTAATTTGAACATCTTTAGGTAAAAATGCTCTACTACCTGTAGCCATAACTAGCTTATCATACTTATGTGCAACTCCTTTACTATCTATAACCGTTTTATTTTCTTTATCTATTTTAGATATGGGGTTTTCTGAATAAATATTCAGATCTAATTCATCTAATTCTAACTTTTTTATTTTGGTTAGTTGATTCCAAGCTAATTCCTCTGTTACATATTCTGGAAGTAAGACTCTATTGTAAAACAGATTAGATTCTTTAGAAAATACATGAATTTCATCAGATTCATTATATTCTCTATAATTTTGAACAAATCTAAATGCTGCTGCTCCCGCTCCAATCACTATAATTTTTTCAACAGGTTTTTTATATTTTGATACTGAAACTCTTGTAAATTTAAAATCAGGCTCTTTTGAAACTGGGTCAACAACAGTTTTTGTAATATTATTTGCTCTATTTAAATCGCTTTGTAATTGTTTTCCCCAGTGCATTGGTAACATTACCACACCTTTCTTAATGTTATCGGAGATTTTAGCCCTTACTCTTACTAATCCGTTTTCTCCTTTGACTTCTACTATATCTCCATCATTAATTTTGTTCAAATGTGCATCCAGATTACTGATTTGCAACACTGGTACCGGATAATGCGTTTTAAGTCTAGAAACCTTACCAGTCCTAGTCATGGTATGCCATTGATCTCTAATTCTACCTGTGGTTAAAATTAAAGGATATTCAGAATTAACTTCTGTAATAGATTCATAATTAGATACAGGTACATTAAACTGTGCCTTTTCTGATGGTGTGTAAAATTTTTTATCTTGAAATAATCTTACAGTACCTTGATGTCTATGCTCAGGAACAGGCCATTGAAACGTTCCTTCATTTTGTAATCTATCATAATTTAGGAAAGAAACATCAATGTTAGTTCCTTTAGTCATTGATGCATATTCATCGTAAATTTCACTAGTTTCATTGTAATTAAATCCTCTGTAGCCCATTCTATTGGCAAAATCACATAGAATTTCAACATCTGGTCTGGCTTCGCCTGGAGCGTTAATTACTTTTGGTAGGTAAGAAATTCTTCGTTCAGAATTTGTCATCGTACCTTCTTTTTCTAACCATCCGGCAGCTGGTAATACGAGGTCTGCTTTTTCTACAGTGTCTGACTTGAATGAAATGTCTTGAACTACAACAAACTTTGCTTTGTCTAGTGCTTTTTCAATACGATGTGAGTTGGGTAAGCTTACCATTGGATTTGTACAAACAATCCAGATCGCTTTTAAATCACCTTTCTCCAGAGCATCAAACATTTCTGTTGCTGTTAAACCGGGTTTGGGTGAAATTTCTTCTACACCCCAAAACTCAGCTACTTCTCTCCTATGTTCTTTATTTAATAAGTTTTTATGGACTGCTAATAAATTAGCCATTCCTCCAACTTCTCTACCTCCCATTGCATTTGGTTGCCCTGTTAATGAAAAAGGTCCAGAGCCTGGCTTACCAACATGTCCGGTAATTAATGATAAGTTTAATAACGCTGTATTTTTATCTGTTCCTACCACACTCTGATTGAGCCCCATAGCCCACATACTGATAAATCCTTTTGCTGTACCAATGGTATTTGCAGCTTGCTTGATTTCCTTTTCAGTAATACGACAAATCTTTGCAGCTTGTTTAATTGATGTTTTAAAAATCAATTCTTTGTAGGCTTCAAATCCATCTGTATGCTTGTTGATAAAATCTTCGTCTATTAAGCCTCTTTTATATAGGTAATTACCTATGGCATTATACAAAAACACATCTGTTCCTGGGTGGATTTGTAAATGTAAATCAGCAAAGCTAGCGGTATCGGTTTTTACTGGATCTACTACTATAATTTTTACTCCTGGATTTTCCTCCTTATGTTTTTCTATTCTTCTAAACAAAATCGGATGACACCAAGCAGGATTGGCTCCAGTAATCAAAAAACAATCTGCCAATTCAATATCTGCATAAGCAATGGGCACACTATCTTCTCCAAAGGTTTTCTTATACCCTACAACTGCTGAACTCATACAGAGTCTAGAATTGGTATCTATGTTGTTAGTTCCTAAAAAACCTTTGGTCAATTTGTTTGCGATGTAGTATTCTTCTGTTAAACTTTGCCCTGATACATAAAAACCTACACTATCTGGACCATGCTTTTTAATGATTGAACTAAAAACTTTTGATGCTCTATCTAATGCTTGATCCCAGGTTACTCGTTCTCTTGGGTGAGATCTACTCCAACGCATTTCTGGATATAAAATCCTATCTGAAGTATCATTTACAACATAATGTAAATTCATCCCTTTAGAGCATAGCATTCCTTTGTTTACAGGATGATCTTTATCGCCTTCAACAAAAATTTTATTATTGATGTCTTTTTTTACGATAATACCACATCCTACTCCACAATAAGAACATGTCGTTTTAAATTCCATACAGTAAATACCTTATTACACAAATCTAAGTATTTATACTTAATTTTAAATAAAAGAAATACGTATTTCAAAAAAAATCTTATATTCTTATTTTCAGGGATTAAAAATAGAAAAACGTTAAAAATTCACCTTTAAAATTAAATTTTAGATAATATTATCTTCTTACAAAATAATAAATGATTGAATTAGTTAACCTTTACAGAACTGATATCTTTTAGTTATATCGGACTCACATTGACCTCTAAAAAAACTACTACCCAAGTATGGATAGTAGTTATATATAGTTCTCAAATTTAGTGATCTAAACTTATTTATGATTTAGCTGTTTTAGAAAGATCATGATACATTTTGGCAAATGCTAATTCTAAAAATATAGATACTTCTCTTTTCGTTTTGCCTTCTTCTAACATTCTAAAAACAGTATCTATGTGCTCATTTTTAAAATCATTAAAAACTCCATTAGTCTGTTTTAAATCTTGTTTTTTTAATCCTTTTAAGTTTTCAATAATATATTTATTAGCGACATAAGCCGCTTCTCTCTTTTTCAAGAATTGTAGTAATTTCTTCTTTTTTTGGCTGTGCGCTTTATTGTACATCAATTGAGCTTGATTGAATTTCTTTTCTACATTTCTTTCTATTCGTTCTGCATCTTCGTATAATTTCTTTAATCCTCTGAAACCAAGATCAAAATATGTATCTAAAAAGCCTTGGTTTTTATGTAACAGGTCTAAATAGGCAATCGCTTTCTTTTTATAGGTTCTTTTCGATTTTAATTCTCCATCAATCATTTCTTGTTTCGCCTCTCCTAATCGATCTTCAATCGTCTTTATTTTGCGTTGCTCTACAAATTGTTCTTTTTTAGCAATATCTAGAATATCAAAAGTAATTTCATTAGGTTCTCCTTCAAAAATATAGGTTTTATATGCAAAACTGAATGACTTTTTCTTCTTACTCTTCTTGTCTTTGGTAGAAGATTCTGATGAACCATTGTTTCTTCGATTACCTCCTAATCCTTTAATTCCTGTTAAATCAAATGCATAACTATATCCGAATGTAACTGTCAAATCTTGTGTATTTCGATCTGAAACACTTCTAAATAATTGAATAGCACTCAAATTAAAGTTGTGTTTTTTTCTATAAATGTAATTTGCACTTAGTCTAATATTTGTCGCTTTTGTATCATTCGTTTTTCCTTTACTTTGATTATATGATGTACTAAACGTAGTATTTAATTTATCTTGTAAAAATTTCTTACTAACCGCAGCTGTTGGTCCCCAAGTAAAAGCTTCTTCTGTACCTATTGTATTATAGGTTGTGTTTAAAGCAGAAGTAATATTAATTTTTTGCTGTGGTAAACCTAAAGTATAGGAAGTATTAAAATTATGAAAGGTCGAACCATCTCCAATTCTAACAATTCCATTTTCTTCATTTGCTACGGTAGCTAATGAATAATTTGTATTTAAATTTTGTCTTCTTTGCTTACTATTTTCTATGATGTAGCCTACGTTTACATTTGCATTTTGAGAAAGTTGTTTAAAATCGAATAATTCATCTTGATTATCTGCAAGATTATCATCATTAATATTGTCAAACTGATCTAATCTACTATTTGTAAATGTCGTAAAATTCGAATAACTCCCCGAAATATTGATCTTTTCATTTAAAGCATATGTCGCATTTACACTACCAATGGTTCTATTGGTACTTGTTTCCTTTTGATTTTCGAGATCGTCTCGTTGGTATCCTACATTGAAAGATAGGTTTACCTTATTTCTAAAAATAGACGTTGTACCATTTAAAGTGATATTTTCAAAATCATTATTAAAGAAATATCCTCCTAAAGTTTGGTAGCCAGGATCAATTCTTTCATACCCAACTCCGAAACTAAATTTATCAAAAGCGTATTCTAGTTGTGTGTTGTATGCGTTATAAAACTCTGTAGAACCTCTGTTATTGAAAAACAATCCTGCAATTCCTTGGTTTGTATCACTTTCCGTTGCTCTTAAGTCTTGTGTTATTGCCGTAGACGCAAACTCTCCTTTCACTCGTAAACCATCCATAATACTTACACCCCCTTTCATGCTCACTACTAAATTTTCTTTGGGTAAAACGTTCTTTTCTTCTGGAATAGCACTAATAGAATTTATTTCATCTTTGGCATAAAATCCAATTACTTCAACACTGTACTTATCTTTTTCGTACCCAATTTTAGCACCGTATCCCATTCTTCTAAAAGCAGGTTGTGTTCTATTATCTTCATCATCTTCGGTAGCTTGCAATAAACGACCACTCATAGCAGAAAATGTAAAACCTCCATTTGGTGTTAATTCAACTCCTCCTCCAGTAAACTGATGCCCCGCTAAGGTGTAAGGTGAGAATGTCATGGTAACATCTCCAATATGTGCTTGAATCCATTTATATTTTGGATGTAAACTTAAGCGGTTGAAGTTAAAAGGCAATTGATATTCTAAATCTTCTCCTTGATTGGAAAAACTATAACTTACAGGTACCGAAAACTCGTACACACTAAAGTTTAATGTTCCTTGTAAAAAATACGTAAATGGTGCTCTAGATGAATTCTGACTCGAATTATAAAACACTGAATTCGCCGCAATATTTCCATTTACTTTTAATGGCGACCCTTTTCCTATATTTTCAAAATCTATTTGTTGTCCCCTAACTGTAAACACTCCAAAAAATCCCCCAAATACAAGTAGTAAAACTACTTTATATATTATTTTCATCATTCTATTTGTAAACTTTCTCTTTTATTATTCTATACTACATTTTTCTAAATCACTCACTTGAATCCTGTAATTGTTTTTCACTATATGTTATTGATTATTCTTTTATTTATATTGCTATATATGTAATATTCTATTTATTATCTTGCATAACAATTATTTGAATCTCTTACTTGTATTCTATATGTATATTCTCCTAAACCAGAAATTCTAGTTGTATTTGGATTGCTAAAAGGAATCCAACTTTGTCCTGCTATTGTTTGTAATACTCCTCCTTTTAAATATTGATAAAAAAATGTTCGCCCTTTTTCTCCATTTGCATTAATTTCTATATAACCATCGTCTCTAACAAAACAGGTTTTATCTGATCTTTTTGTAATATTAAAATTTACTTGAGCTGTCTCGTTAATTTTTACGTTCCTAGCTGTTAAGCTTGTCCAATTTTCTTCTCCCAAGTTTCTATTTACTGTTTGATATTTAACTTGATAATTCCCCGCATCTAAATTCTCTGGAAACGTATAGCTATAATTTGTCCCATCGTATGATAAATTGGTTGTAGAAAAACTTTTATAGAAATAGAAACTATTAGATCCTACAGTATTTTCAAAGTATAATGCGATTAACATCTTTTCATTGGTTCGCAATGGTCTTTGAAAATTTAATGTTATCCCTCCATCAGAAGTATAATTACATCTGGTTTTTGTTACTGAGTGTGATATAATTGGGGGTGGATTATCTATGAGGTAATAGCTTACAATTGTAGAATTGTAATTAGTATTACATGTTTTAATTCTAAATCTAATGTACTGACCTATATAATTCCCTGATAAAAAATCTTGAGGTCTTTTTATTAGTACTGAACCACTTGCATTGGGTACATACTTCCATGCTCCATTTCCTAATTTATATTCCCATTTTCTATATGTGGGGGCTAAAAATCCTGATGTTGCTCTAGTATTAAAATATTGATTAGGTGCTATATTATTATCTGTAGGTTGAGTTAATTTTATTATAGGATAAATTCTATAACTAAAACGAATATGTGTCATACGTGGAGAATAGCCTTCATCAAAACTACCTTCAACACAATCATTAGAAAAATTTACAGTTTTTGTTCCATTAGCATCTGTTCCAGTTCTAAAATTCACAAATGCAAAACAGGTTATTTTTACAGGCCTACTGTACGCTATAAAAGGAGTTATTTTAAAGTTATTTTCATTATCTCCTCTATTTCTGATAGGTCTATAATATAAATTTCTTTTTGTTCCATTAGCATAATGAATTTCAATATTTATATTGGAACTGGTTCTATTTTTTACTCCTTTATTAATTCTATAATTAAGGTTAAAAAATTCTATTCTATAGCTAGCTTGTGCACCCAAGCTTAGTACTCCCTTAAAACAAAGGAATATGACTATTAATGCTTTTATGTTCAACCTAACTTTACCTCGCATAACAATCATTTGAATCTCTTACTTGTATTCTATAACTTGCTTCCCCCAAACCAGAAATTTTGGTTGTATTTGAATTACTAAAAGGAATCCAACTTTTTCCTGATATTACTTGTACTTGTCCGTCTTTTCTATATTGATAGAAAAAAGTTCTACCACTTTGCCCTGAGGCACTAATGTCTATATAACCATTATTGGTAAAAAAGCATGTTTTATCTTCTGCTTTAGCTATGGAAAAACTTACAGCTTGAGGAGCTCCGATGGTAACTTCACCAGCAAATTCTAAAGTTCGAAAAGAAGCATCTGTAATATTTTCACTAACACTTGCTGTTTGGTATTTGATTTTAAATCTTTTAGCAGGTAAATTATTTGGCCAAAAATAGCTGTAGGTACCATCACCATTGTTTGTTAAAGAGGTAATATTAAGATTTTGTCCTCCTGTAGGAATAATATCGAAATCACCTGTTATTGTATTTCTTTCATAAATAGTAACTGCTAGTTTTTCATTCGAAAATAAATTTCGTTGTAATTTTAATTCAAAACTTCCATCTGTAGTATAACTACATTTAGTACTTCTAGGATTTGCTTCCTTAAATTGAGGCGAACAGGCTCTGATGAGATAAGATAAAGTTCCAGAATATGCTTTAGGATCTGTAGTACCTAATAAATATTTTACTCTTATTTGTAGGTTTTGTCCTGGTACTAATCCTGGAAAATCGGTATACGAAATAGACACTGTTCTAGGATTATTACCATACGGTAGCAATTCTAACCAATTGGAATTGCTTGGAATTTTATATTCTAGTGCATAGGCACACTGTACAGGAATTACAATAGATTTGCTCTCACAGGCTTTAATTTCATTATTGGTATTAGAGAAATTATTCACCACCCTGATGTCGTCAATTTTTCTTAATTCGAAAAACTGAATATTTCTAGTTAAACATTGAAATGGACCAAATGTTCCTGAAATCAATTGTGCACCAAGACAATTATTGAATGCTATTGTATTAGTATTATTAGTGATATTATTACAACTTGGTCCGCCACCACCACCAAGTCCACCTCCACCTATAAAACCTGGAGAATATCTTCCTGTAGAAGTAACTGAAGTAATTTCATTGGTAAATGTTACAATTCTAAATTCGTCTATAGTTGGCACTTGTCCTCTAGTAAAGCTAACATCTAATAACGCTCCTGCATTAGTAGTGATGGTGTTTTCAAAAAACAAAGGGGTACTGGTAACTGATGAATTGAAAGTAGCTTTATATCTGAACAAATAAGTGTGCTGACCATAGCCCAATGTTGTTACTAATATTAGTAACAACATTAAAACTCTATGTTGCTTTATTATATTCATTTTATGGTTGATTACTTAACTTCTTATCTTGCGTAACAGTCTTTCCCTTCTCTTACTTGTCTCACTTGTACTCTATACGTTGCCTCATTTAAACCAGAAATTCTTGTTGAACTTGTAAAAGGAATCCAACTTTGTCCTGCTACTACTTGTACTTGTCCATCTTTTCTATATTGATAAAAAAACATATTTCCTAATCCCGTGGCTTGAACATCTATGTACCCATCATTAGTAGAAAAACAATTTTTATCTGATTTTGAAACTGTAAAACCTACACTGGGAGAATTCTGTATGGTTACCTCTCCCGCAAATACTAAACTGTTAAATGAACTCTGAGTTATATTATCTGTTCTGCGAGCTGTTTGATATTTTATTCTATAGGTTTTTGCAGGTAAATTTCTTGGCCAAACATAACTAAAAGTCCCATCTCCATTATTTCTTAATGAAGTAACACTAAAATTTTGTCCTCCAGTAGGAATAATTGTAAAATTACCAGTAGTAATATCTTGTTCATAAATAGTTACGGCAAGTTTTTCATTCGCAAATAAATTTCTACCTAGTTTTAATTCAAAACTACCATCCTCAGTATAACTACACACTGTTGAACTTGGAGTAGCGCCTTTAAATTCTGGAGAAGGAAATTCAAAAACATAAATGTATGGTCCAGCAGGAGACCAACCATTACATAACTCTAACTTATACTGAATACTTTCATCTATATAATCTTCCGCATTGGCGCCAAATAAATCTTCTGCATCAAATGTAATACTACTTTGCCCCAAGAAACGACTAGGAAATTGTTTCCATCTATTATCTTTAATATCAAAATATTGCCAGTTGTACACTAAAGGATGATACCCCGGGCTTGCTTCTAATGTAATTTCAGTTCTCCTATTTCCCATTCCTGGATTTGGGGTTATGATTTTAAAGTTATCATCTGGACGAATATTTATGTATTCTATATATCTATCCTCACAATAGTTTGATCTGTCTAGTGTGGGATTAAATGTATAACCACAAAAAAGTTCTTGTGGTGATATTGCTATATAATTTCCTGTATTGTTACCTTCCAAACGGACACCTCTTACATTTGTACCAGTACCTACAATTAATAATTCAGGTGTGTCAAAAGCTCCAGGAGGTAAACCATCTGCAATATCTCCCTGTCCACATGATAGAGAAACATCTTCAATTAGACTATTAAACACATATCCTTGTGAGAAAGAAAACTGTTGAATAAACAACATTAGCAATAGTGTCGTATAGTAATATTTAGTTCTCATTTTGCGTAACAGTTTTTAGTTCCTCTTCTTTGTCTTACTTGTACTCGATACGTTGCTTTTCCTAATCCTGAAATTCTAGTAGTTGTACTACCTGTGAAAGGAATCCAACTTTGTCCTGCAACTACTTGTGTAGTTCCATCTTTCTTATATTGATAAAAAAATGTGTTACCTGGCTGTCCAATGGCAGATACATCAATGTATCCGTCGTTAACAGCGTAACAATTTTCATCAGTATCATTGGTTATAGAAAACGTTACTTTCTCCGACCTTCCTATGGTAAATACTGGAATAAATTCTAGGCTATCCCAAGATGGATCAGTAGTAGCAATTCCTCCATTCCCATTGTGAGTTTGGTATTTTACTCGATAACGTCCAGCATCTAATGGTTGTTGCCATTGATATCCATAGGTTCCATTTCCATTATTAATTAATGTTTTGGTAAATTCTTGATTGTACAAAATAGCATCATTATCTCCATCATAAAGGGTAATCACCAAAGTTTCATTAGCGTTTAAATTTCTTCTGAAGTTAATTTTAAAACTCCCATCAGTAGAGTAATTACAAACAGTATTACTAACATTTGTACTATGATATGCAGGCGAACAGGATACAATTTTATACCCTTTAAAAGAAGATTGAATACCATTTTTCATTTTAAACCTGAAATAGATGGTTTTCCCAATATGATTTCTCAGATTCTCTTGAAATGTATTTAAAGCAACTGTGATACTTCTTTTTCCTTGAGAGTTATTAACTACTCCAACTGAAGAGTTTAATAAATACTCCCATTCTATGATAGCTGATGTTGGAACTACGGAAGGGACACTAATTACACTACCTCCATTACAATTTAACTCTCGTATATTATTATCTTCTACCTCAAAATAAATAGCAGAAGGTGCTGCTAAAGCAAATGTTTTTACTTCGTAATAGGAATTTTGATTTTCTGGTATGGTAAAAGTATATCCACCTAAACTATACGTACTACCTCTATTTGATCCTTCTATCCATCTACATTTTCCGCTATTTTCTATAAATCTAGCAGGTCTAGTAGTTAAGGTAAAATGACCATCAATATCCTTTAACAAGTTCCCGTTTTTGTCTTCTAATCTTAAAAAACCATCTACACTTGGTACAGAAGCTGGATTAGACCTAAAACAATAGGATGCTGAACCTGTATTTTGATAGTATAAGGTATTGTTTACACTTACATGATAGGTTTGACCGTAGCTTAAAAAGCTGCAGAATAATAAGATGATATGTAGTAAGTGGTTTTTCAAAATTTAACTTTCCTTATTTTTATTTTTTTCATATTCAAAAGCTCTGATCATATTATGAGATACCTCTGTGAAAATTGAGTTTGTGCATTTTTCTTCTTCTATATGCCTTTTTATTTCTTCGCTAACAAAAATAAAACTTGGTGTTCCCCAAAGAACATCATAATTATATTTATAAACCTGATTATCATATTCAAAATAATTATCATATTCATCTCCATAATAATCTTTGAATTTATGTAATGATATTCTCTCATTTCTTCCCATCTTGGCTTCAGTGAACTCAAACCTAGATTTAATTATTCCTTCGGAATATGTTTCAATAGTAATTTTTTCATCTTTTTCATTTCTCGTTAGCTGTTTAAATGTACATTTCTCAAAATCTACAATTTCCCCCTCTTTATCTTCTATCATATGAAGTAAAAAATAATCACTTCTAGTTTCTTTAACATACTTACATTTAATTTCAACAGGATAAAATTGATGGGGTGGTAAATTATATTTTTCAATAATCTTTTTGACTTTATTACTTATGATTAATAATGCTCCTCCTCTAGGTTTTGTACTTCCTAAAGTAAAATCATCAGACCATCGGATAATATCTACAAAGGGAGTTTCTCCTTCCCACTCGCCAATATTTTCATAACTATCAATTAACTCCATCTTTATAGGTAACTCTTTATCTTCTATAAATATTTCTTCATTAATTGGGACAATAACCTCATGTAATTTCTTACCTGCTAACTTTACTTCCCATTGAAATACATCTGCTGACAATTCGTAAAAATTCATAATTTGTTATAACATATTTATTTTAGCATTCTTCTTAAAATTGAAACAGTAATCAAATCATTAACTTTAGTTCGTTTCCAATTTTCACTTAACTTCTCTCCTTCACCTATTACACTATCTTTTGCTAATTTTTCTTTAACTTTTCTAACTAAAGTCATTATATCCCTATCTATTACTTTTATGGCATCATTTATATTTAATTTATCATTTTTAATATAATTGTCCCATCTTTCATTTATTACATTCTTTAACGCTTTATTATATTTCGAATGAGATGCATGTACTCCTTTTCCTTTAGTAAACTTTTCAAGCATTATAACATTAATTAAACTTGTTTCTCCATTAAGATCTAATTTGGTATATCCTATTGATTCATACCATTTTCTGAACCCTCTAGATTTTAACATTTCAACAACTAAAACATGGTGTGACTCAAATACATGAAACAATTTGCTATCTCTTAAATCATCAAAGAAATCTTTAGCTTTTCTACCTTCTTTCAAGTATTGTTTTAATGATTTAAGTTCTCCATTTATGATTACCTCGTACGCTTTACTAAAATCATCGAAACTTGCTCCAAAGGCTAGATCAGCTTTTCCTTTATTATAATAGTCTTTAATACGTGAAAAAGTATTTGCTGCAACATCAGAAGTACGACTTGCAAATGCAGAACAATTAAGATATCCTAATTTTTTTAATAACGAAGATAAATTATACCCCCTTAATCCATAACTTATAACTACATCTTCTACATCTAATGTTTTGTTAGATATGGCTTTAATATCTTTAAAACTATATTGAGCATTTACTTCATCTGCATACTTTCTTAATTCTAACCAAGTATCAATAATAGCTTCATTATTCTCTATATCTTTAAAATTCTTAATGTTATTGATTAGTAAATCTTTTTTACTAATTGATCCACTGGCACCTATTTTATTTTCTTGAGAAGCAACATTAAATTCTGATGTACTTATAACCTTTAAAAATTCTTTTTGATCAGCATCTGACAACTTATTAAATCTAGGTAAAATATGGCTAAAACCATCTAATAAAAAATAGCCTCTTCTAATATCTTTAAACTCTTTCAAAGCCCTCCATGCGTCAATATGAATACTTTTTAGGCTTTCCATATTACTTTTTCTATATAATAAACTTGCAATACCTATCTCTGGTGGACCACTTAATTTTTCGTTATGAAATAAGTCTGCTAAAAACTCTGCTTTTTCTTCTAAATTATTCACAAATCTACTTTCTATTGTAGCTGCAAAATCAGGATTCAATTTTTCAAGTCTCTCCCAATTAATTTGATCTGCAGTTCTATTGGATAGTTCTATAAAATCATCTATAAAATCTACATCATCTAGCTTGTTTTTGTCAGGTCCTCTAGGTCTAGCATTTTCAGGTATTTCAGTAGACTTTTCAACATTATGTTCTAGTTTATACCAATCAGAATCTCCTCCTGTGTTTCTTGATACACTAGTAATCGAACCATCATTATACACCCTTACAAACCCATCTGTGGCATAAACTTTATATCCTTCTCCTAAATGGTCAACTAATTCTTGCGCTGAATCTAAACTTGTACATGAAAGAAGTCTAATTTCTTTCATATCAGGTTTATTTTTCTTTAACCAATCAGCTATATCCGTAACATTATCTACATAGTTGCCATCAATCATGAAACGTTCAGCACTTCCATGAATCACTAAATCTAGAATTCCATCAACATTTTCATTTTCAAACTTTGCTAATCGTGCCAGATCAATATCATTGCCCAGTACTACCAAATGCTTACTGATATCAAAATCTAAACCACTCTCTAGTTTATTAATTGCATTTACAATTTTAGCTTCTTTAGCTTCATCTAAAAGATCTAAAGCCCTAAAATCTTCTAAATTTCCTTCAAGGATTCTTCTACCAGCTCCTATTTCAACAGCACTCAATTTATCTATTGGTGTGTTTTCAATCTCATCTGTAAACTTTATAACATCTTCTACAATATCATTAGCTGATTTAGCAAGATATTCTGCAGGGATTACCGTTTTTAACAATTTGTTAGGTGTTAACATATCACCAATACTTGTAACACCAGTAACAAGACTCAATTTATTATAGAATTTAGAAAGTTCAGGGTTATTCTCTCTATTAGCTGTAGCTAAAAGACTGGATACTGAACTTATTTTATCTGCATAATAAAATACTTTACCCAGCTTTGTTAAATTAGCTGCAGGTATCGGTAGAGTAGCTAAATCTATTACAGATTGTATTATATCACTTTTCGTTTGTTCATTTCCTACTTCACTTGCATAGTATAAAATAATTGCAGGTAATGGTACGGACTGAGGTTTTCCTTCTTTATCTTTTAAACTAAATCCATTTAATAAGCTTTCTTTACTTAGATTCATCATAAGAGATAAATCAAACGGTCCAAAGTCATCTTCATGTAATGTTTGACTTGTAAACCCCCATTTTAATTTTTGTTTTAAATGAATCTTATGAGTCGATTGTTTAATTTCAGCATCTATAGAAAAATAGAAGTCTTCAGGATCATAAAATATACCACCAGGAGCATTTGAGTTTTTAAAATGAGTAAAACCTCTTCGTAATATATTCTGATAGTCATTTTTAAATGTATATAGTTGCTCATTAAGCGCTTTAATAGCACTTACAGGTTGCCCTAAAACTTTTTCTTGGTAATCTAAAAATACACTTTTAACATCTGTCTCGTATAATGAAGAATTATAATAATGATTTAGCAATTGTAACATTATTGCATTTCTATTGTCACCAGGGTATAGAAATTTAGAGTCATCTATCTTATCAAATAATACTTCCCAAAGTGGTATATCAAAATAGGTTGTTGTTCCATATTGAGATGTAATAGATAACGAAATAATTGTATCAGTTAAGTACTTAATAAATGTATCGGTATTAAAACTAGATGGAACATATTTAATTAATCTTTGGACAACAGTTTCTTCTCTATCTCTAAGATAATCATCTGTATTTCCATCATTAGCAATAATTCTTAAAGCTTCCTGCCTATTCTCCTGCGATATTAATTTAAGTTCGTCATCACTTGCTAGTTCAATACATGCATAGATTTCATCAGCTGTTTTATTTTTTAAATTATTTAAACATTCAAAATTACTTTCGCTTTTACTATCAGTATAATTTCTTAAATCAATTGTGAACTTTTTATAGAAATCATATAGTTTCGAATTATGATTCGCTATATTATCTTTCCATTTTCTATAGTCGCTCAATTCACTTTCTATTGTCTCTTGAGTTACATTATTCTTATCCCACTCTCCCCCTTTGTATGCAGATATCCTTGCTATAATATTAGCACTTACTGATAAGTAATTTTTTTGTGTTAATGCATAAACATTCCATTGATCAAACCATCTAGAATACTTATCAAATAAAAATGGATATCTGTTTTGTATTTCGGCTATTTTAATTAATAAAAATACTTCAGGTTTTTCATCGTGACCTACTGTAAGTATACCTTCAATTAAGGTAGTAAAATCAGTAATGTTAGGAACTTCAAAATATCTACCTCTTAAAATCTTCAGTTCAGATTCTGTAACATCTACTTGTTCTTCTCCTAAGATTTTTGATATATTATCAAATTTTTTGATTCTTGTAGGTTGTACATTATCAGAAAATAACCCTAAACTTTTAAACTCATTAGAAGTTACTTTTAAAACTTTCTGTTCTCCTTGTGTATGCTTTTTTAAATCTTTAAGTACAAACTTATAATTCTTCCATTTAGATGTATTTCCTGAATTACCTCCATAAGGTAAACCTATAACAACACTATTATCGTCTCCCTCTAATTTATCTTCTAGATATTCAAAATTATTATTGTACCCTGAAAAATTTTCCCCATCAGAAGATAATGAAGACACATATTTTATTGATTCTGCTTCCCCATCTGCTCTTTTTCTGAATCCAATTAAAGTACCTGGTACTATGTGAGTATATTTATCATTACCTATTCCATGATAAAAAATTGGAAAATAATCCTGTGATAATACTATTCTTTTTCCTGATGGTGTTAAATAACCATAATAATACTTTCCTTTTACTGATTTAACACAATTACCATCTTCACATTTATATTTTACTTCATTTATAGCTAAAGATTTATGTAAAGTTGTTATGACACTTTCACCTGCCTCATCTCCTTGAAACCAGTATAACTGAATACCTGGCGCATGTAATTTTTGCCAATCCATATGAGTGAACTTCGTACCTGATCCGTAATCCATCAGATATTCTGTTTCTTCTCTAAAGTCTTCATAACTATATTGGTCCCAAGGGTGCTTTAAACCAAAAATACCATGTCCAATTTCGTGAGATGCAATTCTGCCTGCATCATTTTCTGTAAATACAAAACCAAACTGGCGTTTTAATGGCATAAAACCTTCTAATTGCTTTGATAGTTGAACACTATTCTTTACAAAGAACATGTAGTATTGATCACTTTTAGTTCCTTTACTCGATTTGTATGCCTCGATTATATTTTTTTCTCCATTTGTATAATGTGATAATAAGTCGCTATCTCCTACATCTAATGAAGACAAATTTAAACTTAGGTTTTCTTCCGTAATTTTAAAATGTACTCCTGCTTTGTTATAAATTTCATTAATTCGTTTTCCTACATCAGTTAATGGAGCACCATCTATAGACACTAAGGTTAAATTAATTTCTCTTTGTTGCGCATGCCATAGATCTAACTTTCCAGCAACATCATATTTACCGTCTTTCTCCTTAGGTTTAACTGTTGCTATGATTTCATCTTTACCGAAATCAAATTGTCTTTTTAAGGTTATAGTTGCTTCATCAGTTGACCATGAAACGTCTACTTTAGAACCTTGCTTGGTTTTAAAAACAATATCTTCTTTAGTCTTTCCATTGGCAAAAGATACCTTAGCTTTTATTACATCAGTTTGTTTTGGTTTATCTGTAATAAACTTATACAATACAGGATATTCCTTGTTATCATGTGTTTTGATGAACTCATACTCATCTTTATATTTATCTGATGAAATTTTATCATTATACTGATCTATTCCATAGTATCCTGAAGGAATAAATTCAACTTCAACATCTTTTGACGTAATTTCATTTACGTTTCCTGAGCCTGAAACACCATTGGTATTCGCACTTGTTGCTTGCCCACCTTCAGCAGCTGCTCCTTCTGTTACATTACCTTGTTCGTCTACCGTCCATTGATCTCCATTTTGATCAGTAATTACTACAGGTACATCAGATATTATAGTTTGCTGTTCTCCATCTTCAGTAGTGATTACTATATCTCCATTTTCACTAACCTCTACTGTTGCTATATCTAAATTTGTTGCATCATAAGTAGATATGTTTCCGTTATCCCCTGCAATATCATTTATAATTTCATCAGCATCTAAAATTCCTCCCCAATCTGGATCGTAATCTGTTACAACAACACCTTCAATTAATTGCTTGCTGGTATTTATTCTAACATTTTCAAACTTTACTTTGATACGGGTATACTTTCCTATATTGATTTCTCCTCCAGACGCAATGTTGGCAGCATCTATAATTTCTTTTAGGTTTTCTAAAAATGGTAGTGTAATATATCCCCAACCACTAAACGAACCATTTCCTCCTGATACTTCTCTGGTGATTACTGGAAAGTCTCCCGCAGTAAAGGCTTCATTAACTTTTAAACTTGGTAAAGGATCTTGATTTTTAATATCAATTTGTGGTGTTAATCCACAATTATAATATGCAGCCTCATCGTTAGTAGGCGTGGTAAATTCTTGAATGTTAGAATAGGCAAAACCTGATAATGGTGTACATTCTCCTCCTACTCTGAATTCATATACTGTATCTGGTTCTAAATTGTATATGTTTCCATCCGTAGTGTATGAGTCTACTTCAAACCAATCGTTATCTCCAAAACCTTTTTTTCTATATTGAATTCTATATTTTATATGATCTGACGTTTGCCACTCTATACGAACTGATTCTGCTGTCAGTGCTTGTGATATTACAAAGCTTGGTGGTAAACAATCTTCTAAATATTTAAACCAGAAAATTTCACTTCTTCCATCATTTTTAAATACGGATGTTTCTTCTATTCCATCACTAACAAAAGCTCTTACCTGCCAACCATACACTTTTCCAGGAATCATTTGTGGTGCTTCAGGACCAACTAATAAAGTGGTACTTCTTGTTGTAGTTTGATAAAATGGTATTGATCCTAGAAATATTGCTTGTGGATTTTGATTATCCCAAAGTTCTTTTAACGTGAATTCATATTGTACATCACTTAAATTGCTATGTCTAGGTGTCCATGTAAATAATACATTTTGTGGGTTAGTAGCATTTACAATATTATCTCTAAATGGTAAGTTTAAAAATGGTG
The DNA here is from genome assembly GCF_001936575.1 of Tenacibaculum agarivorans. GTDB lineage: Bacteria > Bacteroidota > Bacteroidia > Flavobacteriales > Flavobacteriaceae > Polaribacter > Polaribacter agarivorans. The sequence goes on along the minus strand of NZ_MSMP01000002.1, from coordinate 65,586 downwards.
GATCGCTTTTTAAGATAAAAATAGTTGTACATCCTCTATTCGATAATAATCTCCCTGTAAAGAAGTCATAAACTTCAAAGCAGTAAGTATAAGCCCCATCAGGTAAAGGATTGTTGTATTGTTGAGGAGTTATTCCTAATAAATTATTAAGCTGAAAATATGGTTGTAAATCTAAATTTGACAATCTTAAGTTAACCCCACCATCTACAAAAATTGGTGCTGCTCCATTTACTACATCCTGTGTTGTGATTGAAAGCCCTTGACCTTCAATATACATTTTTAGACGCACTCTTCTTCCTACTTCATTTACATCAGTAAGTAGAATATTTGCAAATAACTTTTCACTAGTTATAGTAGTATAATCTGATAACTTGGCACTGTATGATGGAATTAATTGAGGAGTAACCTGTACAGGAAAAGTTTGTGCGTTTACCAACCATGTAGTAAGCATAAAACTTATTGATAAAATAAATTTTTGTAGCATAATTCTGTAGTTAACTTTAGTTTTCATAACTTTTCTTATCTAGCTTCTTTTTGTACTTTAATATCTACCGTAATAAATGAGTTTAATCCATTTTTAGTAAACTCTTTTATTTTTATGGCACCTTTTCGTTTATCTGCTGTTTCAAATACTACGATTCTTGGTACTACAGTATTATCAAATTCTTTTGATCCTTCAGTTGTAGCTGTTATTACTAAAGATTGTAGTGTATTGTCATTATTCATCGCATCAAATTCTGCTTCTGATATTGTTACTCCACAATTACAACCTTCTAACTTATTTATGATAGTTGTTTTTACTGCATTAGGAATCGTAGTGAAAGCTGACGACATTGCTTCATCAGGACTTACAAACTTGTTAAAAATGAATTCTTCATTTAACCCAAAAAACACTAAGTCTATCTTTGCCCCAATTTCGTCTGTAATTTCACTAGCAGTATACACTTCTCTTGTTGAAGTAGAAAAGAATGCTCCTATAGTATCATCTTTATGGGCTGTATTAATTCCTAGTTTTATATTCTCAAACGTCCTTAAATTGGTGTTTTCTGTAACTGTAATTTGTTTAGTCGCTACGTTATTTCCTTTGGAATTTGACGCTATTAATTTAATAGTATATGTTCCCGGAGTGGTATACGTGATACTTAAATTTTCATCAGTACTTGTTGGCACATTTGAACCTGTAAGCTCCCATTGATATCCAGTAGCACTTACACTTTTATTTTGTAATGCTATAGTTACTGGAGCTTGAAAATCGTCATCTTCAAAAGTTACTTGAGTATCAAAACTAGCGGCTAATAATGGAGCAACTTCTATACTTTTTTCGATGACCTGTTGTTCATCTCCATTATCTACCATCAGAATGATTTTATGCTCTCCTGGAGTGGTAAAAATAACTTCGGGAGGGTTTTGCTCTGTAGAACTAGCTGGTAAGCCTCCTTCAAAAAACCATTGATATGAGGTAGCACCAGTAGTAGTATTCGTAATTATTGCTTTTACTGGAGAAAAGTTATCATCTATTGCAACATCAAACCCAATATTTACTGCTGGTTTTGCTATTACTTTCTTTTCAATAACATCAAAACTACCATCTCTATTTGAAGCTTCTAATTTAATCGTGTACTCTCCTGGTTGTTCATAAGTAATAATCCCTGGGTTCCTATCATTAGATGTAGTTCTATCCCCTCCTTCAAATTCCCATTTGTATGTATCTGCTCCTTCAGTATTATTATTTATCCTAACTCTTACAGGTACTGTCTGATCTGAGTCTACAATTTCAGTATCAAAATTAGCTTCTACTGGTATTGCCACTTCATCAATACAAGCGGATAAGACCATTACAGCGAACAAAAAATAAATTACTCTTTTCATTATTCTATGACTACTTTTCTAATTCTTTTAGTTTTTGCTGTTTCTAATAATAAGATATAAATACCAGCTGGTGCTTTCATATCATAATCTACTAAGTACTCTTTATTACCTTTAAGTACTTTATCATCATTAATTGTATTCGCTCCTAAGCCGAACAATCTTAACGAAACTTGCGCTTCTTTTTCTAGTTCTATTTCAGCTTTAAATTGTCCTTTATTTGGATTTGCATACACCTCAAACTTCTTCACAAAAGGACCTTCTGTATCTCCTACATCCGGTAATACTCTTTCCTTTAAAACATTTACGGTTTTTATATCCTTTTTAATACAATTTCCTTCTATAGATACTAGACCAATATTATAGTTTCCAGGCGCAGGGAATCGTACTACTAATCCTTCATTTTCTTTTTGGATTACTGTAACATTAGATGGTATTTCCCATTCTACTGTTGAACTTATTGGATCAGATACATTAATAATTGCAATATCTTCACCTACAAATGCTTGAGAAGTTAAAATCAATTGTGCGTCTATTTCTACATCTGATTTAGTTACCGTAAGTGTTTTTGTTATTGTACAGCCTTTATCTGTAGTTACTGTTAATGTATATGCTCCACTTTCATCAAGAGTTACTATACTTTCATTACTTGTGAACCCATTGTCTGAAGTCCAATCGTAATTAGCAATACCACTCATTGTTACGTCATATTCAATAGATTCTCCAGCACAAAGTGTCACTTCATCTGGCACTAATTCAAAAACAAACTCTTGAGGATTTTTTAAAGTGAATGTTTTTATAATACTACATCCTCTTAAGTCGGTTACTTCAACAGTATAATCTCCGCTACATAATCCTGTAAGTGATGAAGTAGTTTGACCTGAATCCCATGTAATAATGTAAGGGGCTACTCCTCCATCTATCGCTAAATCGATTCCTCCAGAGCATGCATCAAAACATATAATATCTGTGATAGTTTCTTGCACTCTTAATGGTGAATTATTTTCAAGGACTACATTTTCTGTTACCTGACAACCATTAGCATCTGTGATGAATACAAAATAAGTTCCTAATGATTTATTTTGAATTGTTGCTGTTCTTTCTCCTGTATTCCAGAAATAACGGAATGGTGGTGTACCTCCTGTCACATTCGCTGTGATTGTCCAATCATTATCAGTTCCACAACCTGCACTTACTGGCGCTAAGTCTACCTCTAAAACATCTGGTTCGGTAATCACTAGATCAGCACTTTGAACTACATTATTCTTAGCATCTGTAACAATTACATAATAGATTCCAATACCAATATTACTTATCGAATTGGTTGTGGATTGAACATTGGCATTTCCTTTTATATACCATTCATAGGTATAAGGGGCTATACCTCCTGTAACTATTGACGAAATACTTGCTGTAGTATCTCCTTTACATAACACTATAGTTTGTTGAGTTGTTGTTACTTTTAAAGCATCTGGTTCTGTTACCGTATAGGTTTTATTTACTGTACAACCTTGTGCATCTTCCAAGTCCAAAGTATATGTTCCAGCTACTAAGCTTGAAATGTCTTCAGTATTTGCAACTACTCCTCCTGAAATATCTTTCCACACAAAAGTGTATGGAGTTGTTCCTCCCACCACTGTAATATCAATACTTCCATTATTTAATCCATTTCCTGTTACATCAGTTATCACTTCACTTACCTCTAAAAGATTAGGCTGTATAAGTGTATATGATATCGTTTTTACAGTTCCTGATTCTTTTAATAAACAATCGTTTGTATCTTTTACTTGTACTTCATAATCTCCAATTGATAACCCTGAAATACTTGTTGTTCCACTAAACGCTATCCAAGTACCGTAATTACCTCCGTCTTTTCGATATCTATACAAATATCCTGGAGTACCTTGACTAGCTGAGATGTTAATTGTTCCGTCTGCACTTTCAAAACAAGACAAGTCTTTTTTACTAGTTGTAACTTGTAATAATGTTGGTTGGATTATTGTGTATGTAGTACTTGTAGCTTCATTATTATTTGCATCTACCACTTTTACATAGTAATCTCCAGCAGATAAATTAGAAATACTTGTTGTATTTCCGCCTATTGGTGTATTGGTAATCGCATTAAACCAAGTATATGTATTTCCGCCAATACCTCCTGAAGTTTCTAACTCTAGAGTTCCTGAACTATCTCCATTACATTGGATTGCTCCTATTTCTTTTATTGAAATAGTTAATACATCTGGTTGGTTTATTACAAAGCTATCCGTAAGTATACATCCTTGTGCATCCTCTAATTCTACACTATATGTTCCTGCTGTAAGATTTGAAATATCTTCAGTATTCGCAATAACTCCTCCACTAGCATCCTTCCATACAAAAGTATATGGAGTTGTACCTCCTGTGATGGTTACATCTATACTACCATTACTTAAACCAAATCCGGTTGCTGGTTTTGTAATATCACTAAGTTGTAATACATCTGGTTGTGTTACTGTAAAATCTAAGGTTTGGGTAAATCCTGATGCATCTTTTAAGAAACAATCTTTATCATCTTTAACTTGAACCTGATAATTTCCAATGGCTAATCCATTTATAGTTGTAGTTGAAGTAAATTCGATCCATGCTCCATATCCTCCACTATCTTTTTGATATCTATAATAATAAGGAGGTGTTGCTAAAGAAGCAGATAATGTAATCTCTCCATTATTACTTTCAAAACAAGATAAGTCTTTTGAACTGCTCGTTACGGCTAATAAGGTAGGCTCAACAATTGTGTACGTAGCACTAATGGTTTCGTTATTCTCAGCATCAACTACTTTTACATAATAATCTCCTGCTAATAAATTTGAAATACGCAATGTACTTCCTATAACTCCATTTGTAGTAGCGTTATACCAAGTATATATATTTCCTCCAACTCCACCAGAAGTTTCTAATTCTAACACCCCAGCTGCATCCCCATTACATTGTATTGCTCCTATTTCTTTTATAGATATAAGTAACGGATCTGGTTCTCCTAAATTAAAATCTGCTCTAACTTCACATCCTCTATCATCTATAACTAAAAGATCATATTTTCCTGCGGTAATATTTTGTATAGATGCAGTATCTCCCACTTCTGCTCCAGTTTCATCAGTCCATTTATAAGTGAACGGCATCGTACCTCCAAGTACTTCAATTGCAATTTCTCCATTTGATAATCCTGCTCCTGTAGGTCTTTTAAATACTTTAGTTTCTATCTTATACTCATTTGGTTGCGTTATGGTTATGGTTACCTGATCTTTACAACCGTTATTATCAGTAACAGTAACAGTATAATCTCCAGCTACTAAACCTGAAATATCTTCAGTTCTATCTCCATTACTCCATTCGTAAACATAAGTACCAGTTCCTGTACCTCCTGTTACTGTAATATCTATACTAGCATCACTACCATTGTAACAAGTTACGTTTGTGATATCTGTAGATGCATATGTAATTTCAAGTACTGGATTTTCTGATAATGTTTCTTCTGAAGGAATAATAGCTCCTGAAATATCTCTAGATTTTGATACATTTCCATTTGAATCTGTAACTACTAATCTATACGTTCCTGCTTTTGCCGTTAACGTAGTATTTGTACCAACTACTGTAGATAAGTCAGATACATTATACCATTTATAATCGTAAGCATCACCAGAATTTAGAAACCCTCCTGTTACTGATGAACTCAATGTTCCATTTTCTCCATTACATTTTACAGTACTACTTACAGATAACTCTACTAATAATTCTGAAGGTTGAATGATAGTATATTCTTTACTCACCAAACAATTATTTGCATCGGTAATAGTCATTATGTATACTATACCTGTTTCCGAACCAGCTAAAGTAGTAGTTGTGCTTGAAGTACTAACTTCTACACCCGTTGCCTTATTTCGTAATGAATATTCATAATACGCATTTCCTGAAGCATCAACAAATGGCGTACCTCCTTGACCCAAAACGGTAATCGTACCATCAGAAACTCCAAATCCAGTTGCATTCGTAATCACTTCAGAAGCTGTATTAACAGAAATAACAGTAGTAGGTTCTATAATTTCTACTTCTAATTCTTGGTTTACAGCATCAAAACATCCGTTATCATCAGTTACTTTTACATAATATTTACCAGCTGCTAACCCTAAAAGATTTCCTGTGTTTAGACTAGCGTCATGTCTCCAACTATAATTGTAATTTCCTGTACCTCCTTCTGGAGTAATCATAATTGATCCTGTACTTTCTCCTTTACATTTTACATCAACTTGAGTAAACTTCACAACTACTTTTGGGTTATCTCGGATAACAACTTCAGAAGAAATTATTGCTCCAGATATATCTCTAGATTTTGATACGTTTCCGTTTGAATCTGTAACTATCAGGCTATATGTACCTGCTACTTCTGTTAATGTACTTAATCTACTAACTACAGTACCAGTTGCAATATTTTTCCACTCATATTTGTATGTGTCGCCTGTTTTTACAAGACCACCTGTTACTGTAGGAATAATCGTTACTGTTTCGCCATTACATCTTGTGGTTACAGGATTCGTTGAAAAACTTACTAGTAATTCATCTGGTTCTCCTATCTTAAATTCTAATGCCTTTGCTACTCCTGCTATTTTTAAAGGACAATCATTTGAATCTTTAATTTCGACTTCGTAATCTCCTTTTGTTAATGTATTAATTGTAGCCATAGAAGTAAAACTAGTCCAAACACCATAAGCTCCTGCATCTTTTTTATATCTATAGAAATAAGGTGCTGTTCCTCCATTAATTGAGAGTTCTATAAAAGCATCTGCTTCTCCGAAACCTGTAGCATCTGTTGAAGATGTAATAGCTGTATCAACAGTTAAAGGATTTGTAGGTTCTAAAATTTCTACCTCTAATTCTTGATTTGCCGCATCAAAACAACCATTTTTATCTGTTACTTTAACATAATACTTCCCTGCAGTTAAATCTGTTAAACTTCCTGTATTTAATGTTGAATCATGTCTCCATATATAGTCGTAATTCCCCGTGCCTCCTTCAGGAGTTACTGTAATTGATCCAGTATTATTTCCTTTACATTTTACATCAACTTGAGTAAACTTCACAACTACTTTTGGATTATCTCGAATAACAACCTCTGAAGGTATTATAGTTCCTAAAGCATCTCTTGTTTTTGACACATTCCCATAAGAATCAGTAACTTTTAAACTATATGTTCCTGCTATTTCTGTAAGACTCATTAATCTACTTACCACTCCTCCTGTTGTCACATTTCTCCATTCATATTGGTAATCTTCACCTGATTTTAAAAGTCCTCCTTTTACATCAGGATTCACAATTGTTGTTTCTCCATTACATCTTGTAAATACTGGATTAGTAGTAAAGTTTACTATTAATTCTGCAGGTTCTTCTATTTTAAATTCTAAAGTTTTTTGGGTTCCTGATTCTTTTAACACACAATCATTAGCATCTTTGATTTGGACTTTGTAGTCACCTTTATCTAAGTTTGAAATTGTAGTTGAAGGGTTAAAACTCACCCAAGCTGTATAAGTGCCATTATCTTTACTATATCTATAATAATAAGGTGCTGTTCCATCTTCTGCAACAATATCTATTTTACCATTAGCTAATCCGAAACCTGTAACACCTTCATGTTTCGTATTAGCAGCATCTATTTTAAGCGCTGTAGGTTCTACTAGAGAGAAAGTTAAGGTTTCAATTGTACCATCTGTTTTTTTAGCATCACAAGTATTTTTATCTTGAACTCTTACTCGATAAGTACCTTCTCCTAAATTCGGAATTGATGTTGTGTTTGTAGCGGTAAAAGGTATTCCTACAGTATTAAAAGCTCCACTATCTTTACTAATAAAATATACATAATCTCCAACTCCCCCTGTAACTCTTATATCTATTGAGCCTTTTTCACCAAAACATTTAATATCATTTTCTTTGGTATTAGCCATATCAAAGGCCAGTTTACTAGGCTCTTTTAAAGAAAAATCAGTTTTTGGATAATTTTTTACTTCAGTTCCATTTCTATTGATCATGGTAACTTCTACACCATAAGTACCATCATCTAATTTAGATATTGTAGTATTTGTTTCTCCTGAAATAAAGTTTCTTGAAGCACTTTCAAATTCATACCATGCATAGGTGTAAGAATTTGTTCCTCCTTTTACATTCACTTGCAAACTACCATCAGAATCGCCATTACAAAATAATTCTCCCCCAGGTGTTGTAGTAATTGTTATCTCTAAAACTTCAGGCTCAAATAGTTGTTCTGTTATAGAAGTATCAACACAAGCACTACCTCTACCATCACTATCGGTTACTTCTAAAGTATATATTCCAGGGCCAACATTAATTAAATCTTTATCTGTTCCTACTTCTTTTCCTGAAGCATCTGTCCACTTATATGTGTAATTTTTCCATCCTTCTGTTACATTAACTGTAATTCTTCCATCTGGTGTTATACCATTAAGATCAGAAGAATGTATAGTTGGATCTAGTGCTTGTACTAGAGCTACATTTAAAGCTTTTACAGGTTCTTCAACTGTATATTTTCTAGTAATAGAACAACCTGCCACAGCATCAGTAATAGTAACTTCATAATCACCTGATCTTAAACCTGTAATATCTTTTGTTGTTTTTCCGTTAGACCAACTATAATTATATCTATTACCTGCTAATGGGGTTCCTCCTGTTACATTACCTAAAGTAATACTTCCTGTATTACTTCTCTTACATCCTACATGCTGAATTGTTGGTGCACTTACGGTAATTTGTGATGGTTGTCTGATTTCTATAGTGCTTGTAGTTTTATCTTCTACTACAGTAGAGCCAGAGATTACTGATACTTTTACTCTATAATCACCATCAGGAACGCTTTCTGAATTTGTTTTAATTCCTTGTGAAACAAAAGATGCGCCCTGTTTTTTTAACCATTCGTATCTATATATATTGGTAAATCCTCCTGTTACATTGATTGTAATTTTACCATTACGTCCAAAACATGTAGGATTTTCATCTACGACCTGTAATACTAACAGTTTTGGATCATCTATATCGACTGAAGTTGGAGTTTTAGAACAACCTTTACTATCAGTTACCTTAAATGTATAGGTGTCTTCAGGTAGGTTTTCGAATTTTACTGTTCCTCCATCTGAAGTAATTTTTCCTGTTTGATTTTTAGCACTACTTGCTGTTCCTTTAAATTCATAATCATAACCTGTTCCAACAGTACCTCCTTCAACTTTAAACTCAATGAAACCATCTGTTGCTCCAACTGAAGTTGTATTTTGCTGATCTACTTTAGTAATCTTTAGATCATTCATGGGTTGGTTAATCTTAATTCCAGTAACCAAAGCTGTTTTACATTGCCTACTATCTTCTACCTGTATGGTGTAATTCCCTGCTTTTTGACTAGTAATTGTTTTAGAAACATCAAACGTTCCCATTAGTAATGTCCCATTTAAATATACTTTATAAGGCTTTGTACCACCAACTGGCGTAACTTTTATTGTACCATCTGATCCATTAAAACATGTAACAGGTGTGTTACTAATATTTGCAACTGGTAAGGTTAAAACTGTTGATTGTAATAACTTCTGCGTCCCCTCCTTATCATGATATCTATCGGTAACTTTAACTTTATAAGTAGTTTCAGTTAAATTAGTCGCCATAGAAATCCCTGTGAATATTACATTTTGGTAAGTTGTAGCTGAGAAAGTCATTGTAGTTGTTTTTAGTGGTGTGCTACTACTACCTACAAATAACTCTACAAGGTACTCACCTGAATTTGCTGTAGGTTGAGTTCCTCCTCTAGCTTCTACCTTAATACTTCCTGAATCTCCATTACATTTTATAATTTGACTTACAGATAATTGCACTTCTAACTTTGGAGGATTTGCTAATATTGCATTACCACTCCTTTTACTATTACAGTTACTCGAATTAAACGTTGCAGCCGGTGGTGTTCCTGAATACTTAGCATCATAAATATCTACATAGTATGTACCATGACCAAGATTTATCTCTTCTTTATTTCCGCCTGATGCTGTAATTTCACCACTTCTTACAGCAGTTGTAGAACCAGATCTATATAAGAAATACTTATAGGGTGGAGTTCCTCCAGATGGTACAATATTGACCTTTCCTGTAGTCGCATTATTCTCTCGGATATCTCCAGTCTTAGCAATAGTAACTGCTAAATTTGCATCTGGACCATCAATAACTACATCATAGTACTTACCGTTGGTATCACTACCTTGTGTTATTTGCGCTTCTAAACTAGTAGATAGCATGAAGAACACTATACTAACTATTACTAATTTAATTTTTTGAATCATGATATGTGTATTATAATTCGACATAACATTTTTTTTATTATTGTAAATCAATTTTTTAGAAATCAAATCTTTTAAAAATATACTTTTATCTTGCATAGCATCCTTGATTATCTCGTATTTGTAATCTGTATGTATCTTTTCCTAAACTACTAACTGTAGTATTTAAGCCTGAAAAAACTGTCCAATTTTTATGTACAGTTACATTACTTCCGTCAACTTTATAAACTATATATGAATAATTCCTTCCTGACTCTCCACCTGTAACTTGTAGCTTAATCTCACCATCATATTCAGATTTACATGTTTCATTTTTCAAAACTTCTACTGAATAATTAAATCCATTAGATTTTGAAATTATAAACGTAGGTGAAAATTCTAAAGTTGCCCAACTAGGATCTGTTTCAGGGATAGTACCATTTCCTTTTATTGTTTGATATTTTACTTTATAGTTTCCTGATGATACATTTCCTTGCCAAGAAAAGTTATACTTTTCACTAGAAATCTGGATTAAATTATTTGACACTTCTTGAGTTAAGAAATCATATTGACTAGGATTAATCACATTTTGCACATATAATGACACAACTATTTTTTCATCAGCAAACAAATCTCTATTTACTGTCATTATAAATCTACCTTCATTACTATAATTACATCTAGTTTGGCTGGGAAGAATAGGACCTACCAATTCTGGTGAACACGCAATAATTGAATATATAACCGGTGGAGTATATTTTGAACAATATTTCTTTAATCTAAACTGCATAGTGGTGCCATCAAACTGTTCAGCTCTGTTTCCTACCAATTCATCAATTTTAAAACTAACTTTATATATACCTTGTAAACTACTTGGAAAATTAGTCCATTTATTTGTAGCTGTACTAAACTGATCATAAAATTGCCATACATATACTTCTGGAGCAAAACCTTGAACATCTGCCTCTAAATCAATCTCACAAACTGCATTATTACTAGGTCGAGTAGTTATATCTACGTAAGGTTCAATTTGAATTTTAACAGAATCACTAAATGTTGATAAGGATATTGTTTTTGAATCACAATGAGCAAAACTGACATTAACCCTTTGAAAATCGTCTACAACAACGCTTCCTGATGTAGTTTCTGCATATCTTTTTCTTGATATAGCATTAGGTAAAAAATCAATAAATCTTACTGTATTTACATGACTATCAAATAAATCTGCACAACTAGCTAAAGCTAAAGTAACTGAACGACCTAAACTTCTATTTTCCAATCTTAAAATATCTGATGAATTTCGTATAGGATCTGGATCGCATGGCTCTGCTTGAACTGATGCTGTAAAAACAATTCTATATTTCTGCGCATGAAGATAATTACTAAATAATAGTAGTAAAAAACAATAGAGGTAAATTCTACTTATAAACTTTTTATCTTGCATAGCATTCTTCATTATCTCTTACTTGTAATCTATACGTATCTTTACCTAAACTACTAACCGTAGTATTTGAACCTGAGAAAGCTGTCCAATTTTTATGTATGGTTACACTGCTTCCATCTACTCTGTATACTATATATGAATAATTCCTTCCTCTTTCGCCTCCTGTTACTTCTAACTCAATTTCTCCGTCAGCCTTAGTTTTACAGGTTTCATCTTTTATTATTTGCGCCGAATACTGAAATGCATCTGATTTTGAAATCCTAAATATGGGTGAAAATTCTAATGTTGCCCAACTAGGATCTGTATCTGGGATATTACCATTTCCTTTTAAGGTTTGGTATTTTAATCGATAATTACCCGCAGGTAAATTTCCTTGCCATGTATGTCTATATCTACCATTAGCAATTCGTTGTAAACTAGTTGGTGCTTCTTGAGTAAAAAAGTCATACTCAATCGGGTTACCTAAGTTTTGATTATATAAAGATACTATCAGCCTTTCTGTTGGTACTAAATTTCTATCTACTGTCATAGAGAATTTACCGTCATTTGAATAATTACATTTAGTACGTACAGGTAAAATAGGTCCTACCAACTCTGGCGAACATTCAGTTAGTTGTATCGTGTAAGTACTTTTAGAATATATTGAAGCTGATATAAACGTAGCATCAATTCTAAATCTAAGTTGCAAATTGCCATCAAACATTCTCCCCCAGCTACTTCCAAAAATATCTAATATGCTTACATTTAATGGAAATCTATTGCTAAAGTTTGGTATGTTTTCCCATCTTCCGTTACTACTATAGAACTCCCAAGTTAAACCTGAAACCGTATGGTTATTTCCATCTGAATGCGTTGGAAAAATAAGTTTCTTCTCACATATTCTATCTGAAGGTGTATTTAATTTTGGCACCAAAACTGCTTTATAATCGATAGGCTTACAAGTATTAGATGTACAATCAATAGGATCTGGTCCATTATAACGATTTTCATACGTAGCAAATTGACTCAATGTTCTTTGCACTTCTACTCCATCACAATATTCTTGGTATTGACCACAACGCCCGTTACAACCAAAACCTGGATCGTCATTATAACCTTCTCTATAGTCAATTTTTATACTAGCTGTATTTGCAGAAATATCATGGATTCCTTGTCTATAAGTAATTGTATATCCATCTCTATAACTTCCCACTCTACATCCAGAAGTTTTAGTATTATTTTGAGGAGTTTTCATCAAAACATACAATTCTGATTGAGATTGGGCAATCCAATTCAATATACAACAGAAAACAATAAGCAATTTTAGTTTCATTAAGGAGATTGATTTTTTGGTTGATTAATATTTCACCTCTATTTTCTTAATTTGACCTAAACTTCCATCAATAAACACCGGCCGAAGTATATATGAGTATATATTATTTGGCTTAATATCGTTATCTACAATTCTATTAAAATCAGGTGGTACATTACGTAGTAATGACATTTTTTTTCCTTTAGCTCCTTTGTATAACATTAACTCAACTATACTTTCTTTATCAATTACCTTCCAGTACAGCTCTATGAAATTATTTGTTTTATCGACATAACTTCCAAAATTTTTAATACCTGAAATCAATTTAAATCTTGGTACTTCGATAGTAATAGGGTCGTTATTCTCTGACACTAAATTACTATCATCTACAGCTCTAATTTCATACTGATAATCCTTACCTCCTTCTATATTTGTATCTGTCCAATCTGTGTACTCTTTTTTTACAGTATCTTTAGGCATAAGAACAGTCTCTATTAACTTCCAGTTGATACTATCTCTTTCTTTTCGATACACTTCATGCTTCACTATATCAGTACTACTACTATTTGCCCATGTTAAGAATACTTGTTCTTTTTTAACTTTATAAGAAGTTATGACTGGTGCATTTGGAGGAATAAAATCTGGTTTATCTAAAGTTAAAATATCCGAATATTCAGACATGTTAAATCGTTGATCTACTGCTACAATTTTATAAAAAACTTTATCATTTAAGTTTTTAACGGCTATACTATCATAAAAAGTAGTCGCTTGGTGAGGTGCCACGGTTACTTGGGTATATTCTTCATTCTTATTATTTCCTCTAAATACTCGGTACCCTAACATATCTAACTCTACATTAGATGTCCATGATAAACTTACCACTCCTAAACTATCCACTTTTCCTTGTAATCCTACTGGTTTTGATGGTGGGATTGAATCTATAGGTTGAACTAGTACAGGATAAGAAGTTCTACTATTTCCCTCTTTTCCTATTGCAGTAAGAGTAAAATAGTTCGTTGGATCTAAATTATCGTATCTAAGTTTTCTTGCTTTAGCAGAAATGTTTCTTAAAACAGTAACATAATTTCCATTAGCTTTATCACTTCTATTTAATTCAAATCCATTGATAAATTCTTCCCCTTCTTTTAGAAATGTCCATTCAAGAATTACACTTTTGTTATCATTTACAATTTCTTTAGTTGAGATTTTAGGCACATATGCTAGAACTTTTTTTGCTTCACCAGAAACTACATCTGAAGGTGGACTAAATTCTCCAAATGGAGTTTTTCCCTTTACTCTGTAATAATACGTTTTGTTATTAGTTATAGAATCAACATAATAAATTCGTTTAGTATCTATTCTACCTCCACTATTTAGTGTTGTATAAGGTAATTTATTTACAGGCTCAAAATTTTGACCATCTTCAGACCTTTCCACTTGGTAACTATTATATTCTTGCTTATGAATAGCATAATTCCAATTTAGCATCACTTTTTTGTCTGTAAATATTGCAGCTAAGTCCAATGGTTTAGGTAAAGTCTGATAATCTTGTAAACCGACAAACACACCACCATCTTTAATATCCATCTCTTCTTTTGGAACTAATGAAAAGACTTTATATACGTATTTTTCTGTCGATTTTATCTCAGTATCTTCATATCCTAATCCTGCTAACTTTGCTACTTCAAAATCTTGATCAGCTACATATAATCCCCAAGTGAATCGTTGCTCTTGCTGTTGAGACATATTTATGATTCCTTGTAATGTACCCACTCCTTCAACATCAAAATCCTCTCCAAAAATAGATTGCGCCATTACGGCTGCATTATTATTTGTTTCAATTACTTTTTTCCATTCTTCAGGATTTGCAGGTTTAAAAATTCCTAAATCTTTTACTATAGGTTTAGATAAAGTAGTACCACTAATACTGATGGTATATCTAACTAATTTATAACCATGTTTATTTAGCTTTCTGAACGATATAGGTGTTGTTGGTCCCCAACGTAACATAATTTTATTACTAGTATGAGGTCTAGCTAATACCATGATTGAATTCTTGTCTTCTTTCGATTGTGAATACAATGTTCCTTCAAAACAAAATAGCATTACTATGAAAAGTATTACTGATTTATATAACTTACTATTCTTCAACATTAAAACGGATTTTTGTATTTAAATATGTAATTAGATCCTGTTTTATCTCCTGGTAAAACATATTGCATTTTCACTTTGTATTTTCCACTTCTTATGGCTGGAAAAACCCCATTAATGATATAATTATACTTACTAATTTGAGAGGCATATTGCTCCGGTTCGTTTAAGTACTTATTCACTACTTTGTATTGAATATCTACAAAATCTTTTTTGTAATAGTATGGTAAATGATATCTGAATGGTATTCTTCTATCTAATAAAGAATATGTTGGATTTTGCTTTAGATAAGGCACATACCATGTTAAAATATCTACTGCTTTTTTAGGAGGTAATCCTAATTCGTCTGTATTTCTACTAACAGTAAACTCAGGCTCTAAAGGATAGTTTTTATAAATTAAAGGGAAAATTCTGTCTTTATAGTAACTATCATCTAAAACTGCTTCTACTCTTACTAATGGTTCACGTCCAGTATAATCTCCTCCTTCTAACTCTAATTCATCTAAACGCTCAGAATCTTCTACATCAGTTTGGATGGCATGAACATCAGAATAAATAGGCTCTAAATAATGTTGAATAATGTCTTTATCCTTCAATTTGTCTGAGAATTTATCATATTTACTTGTAGTAAATTCAAATTGTAACACTTGTGTTTCCGCATCATTATTGACTACATTCTGAACATTTTTATTTCGGACTTTAACTGAGTTTCCTTCTTGCTTACCGGTATCCACTTCAGTATAGGTTGTTGCATTTTCTCCTGCATCTGTCCCCGGAGGTAAACTGATAATAGTAAGTGTGTATTTTTTAGAATTCAAGAATCTAGAAAAATCATAATTCACTTGCCTTCCTCCTTTATCGTAAGAAACATTATTTATTGATGATTGCCCATCTTCACTTGTATATCTTACCTTCTGACTCCAATTGGTTTCAGGGCTAAATAAATAAGGTTGACCTCTTTTTAATTTAGTATACCCCGTATTACTCTCTTTTTGATAAAAATATTTCTGCTCAACAACTGGGTAGGTATATACTATATTTTCCATAGGAATATAGTCTGGTGCTTCTCCTGTGGTAAATGTTCTTTCTTCTATTTCTTGCGCCTTTTTACCATTGTGTAATAAAGTAACCCAAGTACCTGATTTTAATTCTTGAAAACTTACAGCTACTTTAACTTTAATAGTTGATTTAGGAGGTAATACATCAAAAGAAATATAATTAGCTACATCTTTTGATTCATTCCAATTTAATTCTCCTTGTATATCGTTTCCATCTTTCTTAACCGTAAATTCATCTAATAAAATTCGATAAGTTCTTACTCCTGAATCATCTTCTAAATCAAATTGTTTATTGATTTTCATATTAAAGGCTGCTTGTGGTGTAGCAAATACATCTACTTCTGCAGCGCCATCATCTGGAGTTACCCCTGAAATAATTTTCAATCCTCCTAATGGAGCACCTCCAACAATTTCACATTCATCCCCTAACTCAATTTTAAATCTAAATTTACCAGAAATTAATCCTCCTAATACACTAAAATGTCCTCCAACATAACCTCTAAACCATGAGGGGTTCGGTAGTTTTGCTTGTAGCAGTACAGCTGCTCCCGCTTTAATGATTGGAATTTTTGTTTTTAAGAACCATAGATTAATTTTTATACCTAATTCTCCTTCTAAATATGCATAAGCTTGACCATTAGCATACCATCCATCGACTCCAATTTGTCCGCTTCCTTTACATGCTGTTTCTCCATAATCCTTAATCATAATATCAAAACCAAGTCCAGCTCTAAACCTCGCATAGAAAACTAAGAATGACATTTCCCCTGTATCCACACTTAAATCCATTCCAATAGCAAAACCTCTACCATCACCTAATGCATTTAAGTCTCTCATATAATCTAGATTATCCAATTGTAAACCTAGAATATCTGCAACAGCTTGTGGTGGCGGTGGACTACCTGGAATTTTATCTCCAATCATTAAATATGTAGTTGCTTTTACACTGAATGATCCGATTCCTACTCGTAATCCAATTCTATCTTTAGGAGTTCCCATGTGAATGTACCAACCATCCGGACCTGTATGGAAAACTGCCCATCCTGCTCTACCTCTAGGTCCAACCCCACTAAAGAAATTTCCTGGTGTATTCAAATAGACTTCCATTTCAGCATGGAAGGAACGATTCACAAAGTCCATTTCCATAGAGAAATGAGCATCGATACCTGCATCAAATGTTAAACCATTTTGAGGGAAAGACACTTTACTATATTCAACTAAGTTGGTTTCTTTAAGCTTTTGTATTGCAGGATTGTTTTCACCAAAATCATTGATTTTGTCCTGCATAGCTGTTAGTTTCTTTTTAAACTTATCTCCAAACTTAAAGTCGATAGTTTTCATGATATGCGCTTCTCCGAAGAATAAAATTCGATTTAATCCTCCTGATTTATTGAAGGCCATTTCGAAACCTATTTTTCCATTGAAAGCTTTTTCATTTCCTAAGGCAAAACCTAGCATGGCTCTAAAACCTAAACCAGAATTTGAATCTGGAACATAATCCATTCCTGAAGGTGGTCCAGGTGTTTTAACTGGTTTCCCTTCATATACCAATTTAGGAGGATTTGATTTCTTAGTCATATGATAATAAGCTCCTCCACCGAATCCATTGATTTCCACTGGGCCAATCATTGGTTTAGTAGGTAAAGAAGATAAATCTGCATACGCATCAACGTACCAGTATCTTACATCAGTTTTTCCAAACCATGCAGTTGCTTTTACATTAATTTTATTGAAATCTGCTTCTAATTCACCATAAAAACCATCACCATATACCGGATCATCGTCTTTAATATCAACTAAACCTTTGAACTTAACAGCTCCTAAGTCTGCTGCTATGTTTATTCTTTCAATATTTACACGATCAAATTTCCAACGTTGAACATTGCTTTCTTGTTGAAATTTACCAACGATATCTAATTTAGTTCCTCCCGCAAATCCTTTCCCCATTAAATTTACATCTATAGCAAACTTTAAAGAAGCTTTTGTATCGTTAGCAGTTACGCCAATTTCTGAAATAGTAACTGGGAATCTAGCAAATTTTACTTCTCCACTATACCCCATATAATCTACAGAAAAATAAGGTGATTCCGTTTGTAATTGTAAATTTTCAAATGTTACTCCTTTGAAATCTACAATTCCTTTTTTACCATTTTCTAATTCAGCATTACTTGCATTGATGTTTAAATTACCGTGAAGAATAGCTTTCGGTCTGAATTTACCGTCTGCTACTTTTAATTCTATCTTAGAATTAGATTCTAATGTTGCTTTTGCTTTAAAAACGTTAAATTCTAATTGCTTTAAAGGCTCTAACGTTAAACTATATTCTTCTTCTTCAACATCTACTACTGCTGTATATTTTATTGCTTTTTTAGCTAATTCTTCTTCAGACAATGAATTCACTTGTTGCTGTGTAACTTCTTTAGAAACGGGTAACACAATATGACCTCCAAAACCACCACCAATAAGTTTATTGGCTTCTAAATTTGCATATAAACTTTTTACTGAAAATTGCCACCCTGCAGCATTTCCTTTATCTAAATCCAGTACATTTTCTGCAGAAAATTCTCCAGTTATTCCTTCTGAATCTATCAAAAGATTTTCAGCACCAATAGTTACTCTTTTATTACTTCCGTTCTCCTGAAACTCCTTTGGCAAACTAACTTTTATTGCTTGAATATAAACCCCTCTCCAAAGATCTTCATTACCCGGAATTAAATATTTTTCTTTATAACTATCTGAGATTTGCATATTCTCAGAGTTTCTTAAATCACTAAAATCAAAAATAGCGTTGCTCACTTCAAAAACTAGTCCTGCTTTTCCTTTACCTGTAGTACTCTTTTCGTTTTTAATTTGAAATGGATAATTAATCGTAACTTCAGCTAAGATGTCATTCCAATCTTTAACTACTGTTTGGAATGAACCTTTTACTTTAACTTTTTCATCTTTAATTGGTGTAAAATCTGCTTGTAAAGGTTCTAATAAATCTCTTGAAAAAATAACATCTGCCGCTATCCCTATTTCTCTAATTCCAGAACAATCAATGGTAACATAAGTTTTATCATCGATTACTCCAGTTTTCATATTGAAACCTCCTTTTAATTCTAATAAAGCTTTGTTTCCATTTATAGGTATTGCAATATCGCCTAGTAAGGAAATATTCATATCGCCATAAATTCCTCCAGAATGTGAAATTTTAACATTATCAGCTCCAAAAAATATTTCTTTTTGTTTTCCATTTGCTCCAGATTGAGGTAAGATCAGTTTTACAAATAGTGTAACTTCTGTGTAGTTAGGATGGAATCGTGCTTCACTAACCCCCATAATTGTGGTTAATTTCCCCACTTTTTTCTTTACCCCAACAGGTAAAGAAATCATATCATCAGCTCCAAGAACACTTACATAGCTTCCTGTTTCTTGTATTGATTTGAAAATATCTTTGGCTTTGGTAACTATACTATCAACTTTAGGGTCTTTGGCATAATTCTCCTCTACATAGTTAAAATCAAACTCTCCCCTACTGGTATGGGAAAAATTTAATTTCTTAGATTTATTGATGTCTATATTTAACAAACTATCAATAGGACTATAACTATAAATTTTAACTATAGAAAATAGGAATACAAAAAATAGGCAAGCATTTTTTTTCATAGTCTATTTGGTCTTAAGGGATTGTAATTTTTCTTATCTGGTTAACAAACTTAATTCTATTTGTTCATTTTGCAAAAAAAATATTAAATTTTCTTAAAATTTTACTAAACAATTTATAAAATGCACAAAAAAAAAGCTCAATTTCTTGAGCTTTTTCTATATCTAATTTTTATTTCAATGCCGCTAAACTGGCCTTGAGTGTTTCAATTTTTGCGAGCGCATCTGCCTCTTTTTTCTTTTCATTAGCTACTACTTGTTCTGGAGCATTATTTACGAATCTTTCATTCGATAATTTCTTTTGAACAGATTTTAAAAAGCCTTCTGTATAATTGAGTTCTTCAGTAATCTTTTTAATTTCTTCTTCCACATTAATATTATCAGCAGCAATTGGCACAAAATATTCATTTGATTTTACTCTAAATGAAGCTCCATCTACTTTTTCTTCCACATAATTTATTACAGAAGCATTAACTAACTTTTGAATTACTGCATCAAAATCTTTAGTATACTTTTCATGATTTACTACAAAAAGTTCCACTTCATCTTTAAATGCTATATTTTTCTCTTTTCTAATGGTTCTTATTCCAGAAATAATATCCGTTGCAAAATCAAATTCTGCAATTAAAATTTCATTAGCATCCTTATCTATTGAAGGGTACTTTGCAACTATCAAAGCCTCCTCTGGTTTTCTTTCTGATATAGATTGCCAAATTTCTTCTGTTACGAATGGCATGAACGGATGTAATATCTTTAAGTTATCTTCAAAAATTGAAATTACTTCATCGTATGTTTTCTTATCAATAGGTTGTTGATATGCAGGTTTAACTGCTTCTAACAACCAACCACAGAAATCGTCATAAATCAACTTGTAAATTGCCATTAAAGCATCACTCAATCTATACTTACTGTAATGATCTTCAATTTCTGTTACCACTTTTTGGAATTTAGCTTTATACCAATCTAAAGCAATTTTACTCGATTGAGGTTGTACAAACTCACTAGAAACCTCCCATAAATTAGTCAAATAAAAGGCACTCCAAATTTTATTTCCTAATCCTTTACCTTGCTGACAAAGTGGTGAAACATACATTTTTGGTAAACCTTCTTCTTCTCTAGCTAAGATTTCTTTTTTAGTTAATACTTTACCTTCTTCATCAACCTGATCAAAATCAAACATTAAATCGTTACCAGCAGCAGAACTTAATAACAACCCAACGCGTACACCATCTGCTCCGTATTCTTCTATTAACTTCAACGCGTCAGGAGAATTCCCTAAAGACTTACTCATCTTACGACGTTGTTTATCGCGTACTAAACCTGTTAAATATACATTTTCAAATGGACGAACATCTTTATACTCATAACCTGCAATAATCATACGTGCTACCCAGAAAAATAAAATATCTGGACCAGTTACCAAATCATTCGTTGGATAATAATAGTTGATTTCTTCATTTTCTGGATTACGAATTCCATCAAAAACAGACATTGGCCATAACCAAGAAGAGAACCATGTATCTAACACATCTGGATCTTGTTTTAAATCTGAAGCTTGAAGCTGAGCGTTTGAAGTCTTTTCTTTAGCTAACTCTAATGCTTCTTCTTTGGTTTGTGCTACCACAAAATCTTCCTTACCGTCTCCATAATAAAAAGCAGGAATTTGTTGTCCCCACCACAACTGACGAGAAATATTCCAATCACGGATATTTTCCATCCAGTGACGATACGTGTTTTCAAACTTTCTAGGATATAATTTCACATCCCTATCTTCACCTAACACTCCTTCAATAGCTGGTTTAACTAAATCTTCCATTTTTAAAAACCATTGATCCGATAATCTAGGTTCTATAACAGCTTTTGTTCTTTCAGATGTTCCTACTTTATTAGTGTGTTGCTCTATTTTTACTAAATACCCTTTTTCTTCAAGTTCTTTTGAGATTTCTTTACGTACAACAAAACGATCTTTACCTTCGTAATGTAATCCAAAAGAGTTTAAAGATGCATCTTCGTTAAAAATATCAATTACTTCAAGATTGTGCTTATCTCCAAGAACTTTATCATTTTCATCATGAGCAGGTGTTACTTTTAAACATCCTGTTCCAAACTCAACATCTACATAAGTATCTTCAATAATTGGAATCTCTCGATTACATAAAGGTACTATCGCTTTCTTTCCTTTTAAATGCGTAAAACGTTCATCTTCTGGATTGATACAGATAGCTGTGTCTCCTAAGATAGTTTCTGGACGCGTAGTTGCTATAGTTACTTTTTCTTCTGAACCAACAATATCATATTGTAAGTAATATAAATTTCCTTGGCGCTCTTCATATATTACCTCTTCATCAGATAACGTTGTTTTTGCTTCAGGATCCCAATTTACCATTCGGAAACCTCTGTAGATATATCCTTTATTATATAAATCCACAAAAACTTTAATAACAGCTTCGCTCATATCATCATCCATGGTAAACTTTGTTCGTTCCCAATCACATGAAGCCCCTAATTTTTTTAGTTGCTCTAAAATAATTCCCCCATAAGTATCTTTCCATTCAAACGCATGTTTTAGGAATTCTTCTCGAGTTAAATCATTTTTATTTATTCCTTGCTCTTTTAATTTCGCTACTACTTTAGCTTCTGTAGCAATAGATGCATGATCAGTTCCAGGAACCCAACAAGCGTTTTTACCTTGTAGCCGAGCACGACGGATTAAAACATCTTGTATAGTATTGTTTAACATATGCCCCATGTGTAAGACTCCTGTGACGTTTGGTGGAGGAATTACAATGGTATACGGTTCTCTTTCATCTACTTCTGAATGAAAATAATTGTTTTTCATCCAGTAATCGTACCACTTACTTTCTATTTCGCTGGCGTTGTATTTAGATGGAATTTTCATGTTTTTTCTATTACTATAAAATGTTTTACAAATGATCAAAAATGAAGTTTGGCATCATTTTTGGAATATGGTTGACAAAAATACAACTATCTACGACGTATATAAAATTAGGAGTTGATTTTTTATAACTTAAAAATTTATATTAGATTTGTAACATAGGAATTAAATCCCTAAACAATTAGTAAACATTATGAAAACAATTTTATCAATTATCGCAATTTGTTTTTTAGCTTTAAATGTAAATGCTCAAGAATTCAAATTTGAAAAGGACGTAATTAACTACGGAAAAATCACTCAAGGTTCTGAAGGAAAGAGAGTTTTTGAATTCACAAACGTTGGTGATGCACCATTAATCATTAAAGATATTAAGTCTACTTGTGGTTGTACAGTACCAAGTAAACCTGAAAAACCAATTATGCCAGGTGAAAAAGGTCAGATAGAAGTATCTTATGATACTAAAAGATTAGGTGGTTTCTCTAAAGCGATTACAGTATATTCTAACGCTAAAGAAGAGAGAAAAATGCTAAAAATTAAAGGATATATTACTAAAGAAGGAGCTGAGAAGTAATAGCATTCTATACAATATAAACTAAAAGTCCTAAATTATTAGGACTTTTTTTTATGGCTTAAATTCTTTGCTCTAGCTTAAATTTAAATTTTCGAATCATTCCATCTCTAACTACTTCTATGGAGATATTCTTTCCTGGCTTATAACTAAACATACCATTTATTTCATCTAAAGTGTAGTCATGTGAAGGTTTCCCATTAATTCTTTTGATGATGTCACCTTTTTCAATGCCAACTTTAAAACCAGGTGAGTTTAAAATTACATCTTCTACTTTAAACGAAGGCTTAAAAGAATACAGGTAACTGGTTATAAAAGAGATAAAATTATTTGTCCTATTCTCTGTGCTTAATCCATATGAATCAATTTCTGCACCGTCTTTTACTTCTCTGACCAATTTTTGCCCATCATACACCACAATAAGTCCACTCATATTATAATAAAAACCCTCTTTTAGAGAACCTGTTTTCTTAAAAATAGCTTTTCTGTTTGAGTAATCTAACCAGACTTTAAATCGCTTTAAGATGTTCCCTCCTATACTCCCATTTCTAGTTTTAAATTTCCTAGCATTCACTGTTGCTAAGGTATCTAAAAAAGAAACGGTTGGCTTTTCTATAGTATACTTACCTAGTTTAATTTCAGGAATTTTACTTCTATTCCCATACACCGTTCCACTTATTCCCATCCCTAAAATATCTTTAAAATGCTTCTTAGGGGTTTTAATAACTTTATGTGTTCCTTCAAACAACCAAAGTGCATCGCTTCCTCCTGAGTCAATCAGTAATTTTGTTTTTATTTTTTCGTTGGAAACAGTATCTAACTGAGCATAAGCTTCAATGTAGGGTTTTCTTCTGTAGAATTCTAAATCAAACTCCTCACATTTCCTGCATTTTTTTAACTTATATTTTTGGGGATTGTAGAAAGTTAATTCTTTATTTCTGTAATCAATTTTTATAATGACATCGTTTAATAGATCAAATCCAATAATTCCATGAATAGTAATTCCCATTCTATGGGACATATTAAAAGTATCATCTAAAATTACATATAAATCTTCATTATTATTAATCAGATTATTGACTTTAAAACGATTATTCTTAGATAACAATGCATCTACAGGTTGCCCACTTCCTAAACCTGTTAATTGAATCTTTTTTATATTCTTTAGTGCTAAACTATCCGTTTTCGTTAAATTAAATAAGATCGTTTTGTTAACTCCTGTATCTAAAATAAAAGACAGTTCTTTACCATTTATTTCTAATGGTATTACAATTAAATTATTGATTAGTTTAAATTTCAGTTTTTGTCTTACATCATTTTTTCCATAGAACTGAAACTTACCTTGAGCACTAAGAATGTTAAAAAAAATAAACGATATTATAAATAGTATTCCTTTTTTCACCCCTATACATTTTGTATTCCACTACTCAAGATACAATCTAAAACTATATTTTAGTAGATTTTAAGATACTTTTAACCATTTTCTTTAGACGAATTGCTGTTTTTTTTCGGGCAAAACAATAGTAATTTTCAAATATATTTTTGCAACTTTGCGCCCTAAAACAACTAAAAATTAAAACGTATGCCTTCAATTTCTAGTAAAGGAAATGCAATGCCGCAATCACCAATTCGTAAATTGGTTCCATTTGCTGAAAATGCTAAGAAAAAAGGGACAAAAGTATACCATTTAAATATTGGACAACCTGATATTAAAACTCCACAAGTAGCTTTAGATGCTGTAAAAAATAATGCTATAGAAGTATTATCATACGCAAGATCTGAAGGTTCGGAAACGTACAGAACTAAACTTTCTGATTATTATAAAAAAAATAATATTGAAGTTAGTGCTAATGATATAGTGGCAACTACAGGTGGTTCTGAAGCATTGCTATTCACTATTGGTAGTATTACAGATCCAGGCGATGAAATTATAATTCCTGAACCTTTTTATGCAAATTACAACGGTTTTTCAACTGCATCTGGTGTAAAAGTAGTTCCTGTAATTTCTTCTATTGATGACAACTTTGCTTTACCTAAAATAGAAGAGTTTGAGAAATTGATTACTCCAAAAACAAAAGCTATTTTGATCTGTAACCCTGGAAATCCTACAGGATATTTATATAGTGAAGAAGAAATAAATAAATTAAAAGATATTGTTTTAAAACACGATTTATTTCTAATTGCAGATGAAGTATATAGAGAGTTTACTTATGATGGGGCTACACACCATTCTGTATTGAAGTTAGCAGGACTTGAACAAAATGCTATAGTTATAGATTCTGTATCTAAACGTTACAGCATGTGTGGTGCTAGAATAGGTTGTATTGTTTCTAGAAACCAAGAATTTATTCAAACTACAATAAAATTTGCACAAGCTAGATTAAGCCCACCTACTTATGCTTTATTGGCTAGTGAAGCGGCATTAGATACCCCACAAAGTTATTTTGATGATGTTATTGAAGAATATGAAGAGCGAAGAAATACTTTAATTTCTGAACTAGAGAAAATAGAAGGAGTAAAAGTAGCTAAGCCAAAAGGTGCTTTTTATTGTATTGCTGAATTGCCTGTTGAAAGTTCTGAAGATTTTGCTCAATGGATTTTAGAAAGCTTCAATCATAATAATGAAACTGTTATGGTAGCTCCTGCAGGTGGTTTTTACTCAACTAAAGGAGAAGGTAAAAATCAAGTAAGAATAGCTTATGTATTAAACAAAGAAGATTTAATACGTTGTGTTGAAATTTTAAAAGCTGCTTTAGAAGCGTACAATAGTTAATTTGAATATTCAAAAAAACATATCACTAAAAAAATATAATACGTTTGGTATTGATGTAAATGCCAAACGTTTTATTGCTATTGACTCTTTATATGCCTTAAAAGAGTTGCTACAAAAAGAAAAAGAGTTGTTTTTAATCAGTGGAGGAAGTAATATGTTACTTACTCAAGATATTGAAAAACTTGTTGTACATCTTAACCTAAAAGGAATTTCAATAGATCAGGAAAACGAAAATAATGTTTACCTTACGGTAAATGCTGGTGAAAATTGGCATGATTTCGTATTATGGTGTATTGATCAAAATTTTGGAGGAATAGAAAACCTTTCCTTAATTCCTGGTAATGTAGGTACATGTCCTATTCAAAACATTGGTGCTTATGGGGTTGAAGTCAAAGATGTCATTACAAAAGTAGAAGCACTTGAAATTGAATCTGGAAAATTAGTTTCTTTTTCTAATGAAGATTGTTATTTTGGATATCGTGATTCTATTTTTAAACGTCATGCAAAAGGTAAATATATTCTAACTAGTGTTAGTTTTAAGCTAACCAAAGGAAAACATCAACTCAATACTTCATACGGTGCTATAGAAAAGGAATTAGCTTCTAACGAAATTACTAAGCCTTCTATAAAAGACGTTTCTGATGCTGTAATTGCTATACGTCAATCTAAATTACCTGATCCTAAAGAAATTGGAAATAGTGGTAGTTTTTTTAAGAATCCTGTGATTTCTAAAGTTCATTTTAACGATTTACAAAAGAAATTTCCTACTATACCTAGTTATCCCGTTTCTGAAAATGAAATTAAAGTTCCCGCAGGTTGGTTAATTGAGCAAAGTGGTTTTAAGGGAAAACGATTTGGCGAATATGGTGTGCATGAAAAGCAAGCTTTGGTTTTAGTAAACTACGGTAATGCTTCAGGGGAAGATATTTACAAACTAGCTCAAAAAATTCAACAAACTATTAAAGAGAATTTTGATATTAATTTAGAGATTGAAGTAAACGTGATTTAATGATTTACTTGCTTCTATTTATTTTTCCTGATGACTTTATGGCTATTTGATAAGTATTGTTCTCTATCTTTTTAAAATCACTTTTATTTCCTTTTTCTATCAAAGTCGCATGCGTTGATTTCTCTTTAATAAGGATTTTACCAGCACTAATTGTTATATCAAGTTCACTTTTATGATAATCATTGCTTCCTAGGTTTGTATCGTGGCAAAAACAACCTAACTCTGTAGTATCGATTAAATCACCTTCGTAAGTCAAAGTAACTAAATTTATAAAATAATGATTTATCCCAAACGCTCCTGGAGAGTAGTTTTTTGTGTAGATAAATCCTAAATAATTCTTATCATAGTATACATATCCGTAGTAATAACTACAACCTCTCTCTTTTACCTCTTCTTCATCTAAATTAAAAAATTGTTGTAAAAATTTAGACTTAATTTCCTCACCTGCATTAGATTTAGAAAAAACAAAAGGCCGGGTAATTGTTTCAAAATTCTCTATATATTTCTTTAATGAATCATTTTTAATCGCACTCAAATTGTTTTGACTGAATATATAACTACTAAAGAGGATATTTAGAATACAGAATATTAGTCTTTTCATTTTTCTAAATAAGGATTATAATCACATAAATTCATTTGGCTAATTCGAAGGTAGTTCCATTGAAAAAAAACGTACAATAACATTCTTTTTTTATTATTTCTCCATTCACGTTAGTATTAATTCTTTTTTCATTACTGACACATGCGCAATTGGGGGTAAGATCATCAGTAACATAATTAACCTCTATTTTCTTTTCTTCAGTATCATAAGAGATATCTGTATCTAAACCTCTTGACTCAATAGCATAGTAAAAATCTGTCTCAAATTTACCTTCTTTAAAACAAACTAATTGAATGTGGTTGTAAAAACAAAATGAACATTGTTGTGTTTGTCCTGTTAGTAGATATTTAACACCTTCATCTGTTTGCAAAACTTCAATTTCTTCATATCCATGTTCTCTAAAAACTGAGAAAGCATCTGGTAACTTACAGTAACTATTTAAATGTTGTAATTCTTCAATATCGTAAAAATCACTAGAATCAATATCTTTAAAATACATCCATGAAATTCTACTTCTGAATGTACCACCGTTTTTCCCATCTAAAGAAAAATTATAGAGTTTATTGTCTACTGATTTTACTATAGTCAATGCATAATGGAACAATTTTGTTATATCTTGGTTTTTAGAAACTTCATGATTTACAACTTCGTTTATTTTTCCTACAATTTTACCTTGTAAAAAATCAATTAAATCTGAATTCAAAATGGAATCTTTAATCAATTCTCCATATGAATCTTTACTATGATTCAATTCTTTTTTAACATCTGTACTTAATCTTAGTTCTTGTATCAGATGAAAATCAGTATCAAATTCACTTGGCAAAGAAGGAGATAATCTCTCATATAAGCTTAAATATTCATTAGCTTGATTTACTAGCTTCTTAAATGATATACTGTCTTGACTATAGGAAATAGATACTTTAACTAAAAGAAGAAAAATTAGTGTTGACTTTTTCATAAAAAGCTAGTTTAATACTGTAAATGTAAACATTCTCTTATAAATCAAGAATTAAGACATTTTTACTACTAAACTTCCTTTTTCAACAACTCTATATGACGAATCAATCGTTTAATTTCTAATTCAATAGTTCCATTATACACCCCTCGTATTCTTCCTTTTTTATCTATTAAAATAAAGTTTTCAGTATGTATAAAAGCATCTTCATCTTGGGTTTTCACAAAATCTTCATCAGCAAAATAAGAGGTACGAGCTAAATCATAAATTTGATTTTTATCTCCTGTTACCAAATTCCATTTTCCTGATATAATTTCATTATCAATAGCATATTGTTTTAAAACAGGAATTGAGTCTTTAACAGGCATTACAGTATGAGACAATAATAAAATATCATTATCATTTTTATAATGCTCCTGAAGTGTACTCATATTTTTTTCAAGAACTGGACAAATCCCTGGGCAACTTACAAAGAAAAAATCTGCTACATAAATTTTACCCTTATAGCTTTCATTTGTTACTTTTTCTCCCTCTTGATTTGTTAAACTAAAATCTGCAATAGTGTGTATTTTCGAATATTTATCTGAATCTTTAGGAATCCATTCAGGTGTAAAAATAGCCGAATTAAAAAAAGGAAGTGTAGTCTCTTTATTTACTTTATTTTGTGTACAACTCCCTAATAAGAATACAAGAAGTAGTGTTCTTAAAAAATTAGTTAAAGTCCTCATTTATTGTATTTACTGTGTAACATTTCTTCAATCCAATCAAGCCATACCGTTCACCTTTTTTCGTTACAAAATTGGCTCTGATTTTACCATCTGATCTCCATAATTGTTGAGTTCCATCTTCTTTTCCATTTTTAAAATGAAATGCTTTCATCTTTTGCTTATTTTGATACCATTCCTTCACTTCTCCATTATACTCACCTTCATCGTTAAAATGATATTCAAAACGTTTATTTCCATTTTTCCACCATCCCCTATGGATTCCAGATTTATATCCCTTTGTATAAAAGCGTTGCTCAATAAGCACCTCTGTATTAAAATATTTCACCTCTTCTCCGTGTTTTTTTCCTTTTACATACACTGAAGTGGTTTTACTATTACTTATATCATGTGTTTTAATTAGTGTACCTGTAAATAATTCATTTTTATAGAATAAATCTCCATTCACTAACTTAAAAACTGAGGTGTCATACAATAACACCCCATGATCTTCTTGCTTTTTACTACATGAGATTAATACAATAAGAGATAACAATACGAATCTCATTTATCGAGAAATATTACCTGGCGTACCAAAAAAGCCATTTCCATTAATGTAAGGAGCCTCAGAAGTAATATGATAGTGATAAATTCCATTTGGAAAATCATCTGTTACACCTTCATGACCATGATATTCATCTAAATCTTCATTAGTAACAGGGCCACCATTTTCCTCAGGTCCATAAACAGGGAAACCATCTGCTAATAGCCCTAGAAATCCTGACTTTCCTAAAGTATTGGTTAAAAAAGTAGGCTCAATATGATAATGATATCTTCCTCCTCCGTCTGGATGTCCTAAATACTGATCAAAAGAATTAATCTCACTTGTCAAAGGTTGATTATCTGGGCCAGCATATTGATTATAAAAAACAACGCCATTTACTGACACTCCCATAGCTCCTAAAGATGTTGCTTCTTTGTTAGTTGCTTCTTCTGGATTTAAAGGAATTGTGAATGTAAAATTCTGAGTTTCTATCATATTAGGATTTATTCTCCAGTCTGGATTATCTCCATTATACGCTTCATACATAGGATGACTTTGATCCCAATAAGGACTTCCATGATTTGGTAAGTCATCTGTGGTTATTTCTACAACATTTCCCCTTATCGCATAAGATAAACCTGGTACATTATCAAATTTAGATAATATAGGCGTTATATCATATGTTTGTGGATCACTATTATCTTGCTGATCATCGTTACTTTGTTGATCATCATTCCCGTTATTAACAGTATCATCATCTGATGAGCACGCAATACTTAAAGCTAGTAGACTGTAAACTAAAAATTTATTCATATTTCTCATAATTAATTCTTTAAATTGATAATTGCTTGTTTTAAAATATTAAGTTGAGATTCATTGGTTGAGCTTAGTGGTAATTGGTTATCTTGCAAAAGGTTGGCTGTCTCAAAAGCATCATTAGACATATCAAATAATGCTTCAGTACCGTCTGCAAAAAGTATGTACTTATGTGTTGCATTACGAATAGTAACATCATCTAATCCTGTATCACTTCCTACTTCTGTATATGCATATTCTCGTACAGGACTTGAGGATGAATTTTGAAGTAAACTTTCAAAGCTATTACTATCGTTAATTGAATTTACACTTACACCTGCTAGAGTTGCTATGGTAGAAAATAAATCTGTAGTATTTAGTAATGCTTCTTCGGTAGCTCCAAATCGTGTCACATTTTTTCCTGAAATGATCATAGGTACATTTATTCCTCCTTGATAAACTGTTCCTTTAACTCTTCTATTTCTATATTCTTGAGCTACTTGATTTGGGGTTCCATTATCTCCCACGAAAACAATAATAGTATTATCTCTTTGCTCTTGTGACATAGAATTTAATAATCGTCCAATTTCAGAATCCATAGCTTCTAGCATTGCCATATAATACGGTATTGGATTAGCATTTATACTTGCTTCATCTGTAGGTAAACTTCCTTGTGAATGTAATTCTGTTGGTGGTAAATGAAATGGTGTATGAGGAGCATTGTAAGCTAACCACAAAAACCAAGGTGAATCTTGATCTTTCACCCAATCTATGGCTAAATCTGTGAATTTAGTTGTGGTATATTCTGTTGAATTATTTTGTATTCCATTCTCTGTTAAAGTCCAATCCCAATAAGAAGTTACAGCGCCATTCAGTAAACCTGCATAATAATCTACTCCTAATTGATTTGGATGGCTAGCGTCTCTAGACAAATGCCATTTTCCAATAACCGCATTTTTATAACCAGTTCCATTATCTTTTAAATATTGTTGAATTGAAGTTTCTGTAGTTGATAATTCATCATCTACTTTCTTTACTCCTGTTCTAAATCCATACTTTCCTGTTAAAATACTTGATCTTGTTGGAGTACATGTTGGATACGACCACAAGTTTTCAAATTTAACACCATTTGATACCATACTTTCAAGATTTGACATCTTTGGTTTTATACTCCCGATATTATATCCGGGCGTAGCATCTAAACCCATATCATCTGCTATAATTAGTAATATATTAGGCTTAGTAGATTGTGGTACCTCTTCTGACGGAGTATTTGTAGTATCAACACTATCTTTACTACATGATGTAAGTATAATAGCGATCGCTATCATTGGGGAAAATAGAAATCTCATAAATATAAAATTTATAACTTAGACTTTCGGAGAATAGAAAGGTTTAATATTTTATTCAAAAAAGTACAAAAAAAAAATGCAACTAACTATAATTCAGCTGCATTTATTATGATTAATCAGGGACAATGAAAATATATTTGCAAGAAAAAACTAACGATTCATTCTATTTTTTCTTGATCTACTTTCTACTTTAATATAATTAGGTTTCAATTCTCTGTTATATTCTTCAGTTATAAAACCTATTAATTTATCTAGACTTTTGAATATTGTAGTAGTTATTTCTTTCATCTTAAGTGGATTTTACTGTTTAATTACACTATTGTGACACTGCTTTTTTTAAAAAGTCACAATTGTTTTAAAAAATTAGTTTTCATTATCTTTGTAGCGTTAAATTTTTTTTATGAAATTAGTATTAGTAACAATTGGATTATTAGCTTTTGCTTTTGCTGGAATAGCAATAAAAATTTGGGCTAAAAAAGATGGAGAATTTGCAGGTACTTGCGCTAGCCAAAACCCAATGCTAAATAAATCGGGAGAAGCTTGTGGTTTCTGTGGAAAAACTCCAGATCAATTCGATACATGTAACGAACATTAATAAAAAATTTCTTCCATAAAAAAAGATATCCTATTACATATAGAACAAGCCAAAGAAGGTAATCAACCTTCTTTTAATTATTTATTAGACACTTTTTGGTCTAGTGTTTATGGATATCAATTGAAAAATACTGGTAATGAAAATGATGCGGAAGATATTACCATAAGAACATTTGCTAAAGCTTTTACTAAAATACACTCATTTAATGAAGAGTATCAGTTTAATACTTGGTTAATAGCAATATCTAAAAATGTATATCAGGATTTACTTCGAAAACGAAAATCTTCTATTGAATTAAAATCTACTGAAGAAGAAAAGGAAAAGATGTATGGTATTATAGATGATGCTCCTTCTCCTGAAGATAAAATTATTACCGAACAAAACTTAGCAAAGCTTCTTAGAGATATAAAAAAACTTAAATCTAAGTACCAAGAAGTAATTCATCTTCGTTTCTTTCAAGAATTGAGTTATAAGGAAATTGCTGAACAAATCAATGAACCTGTAACCAACGTTAAAGTTAAACTCTTAAGAGCAAAAAAATTGCTAGCTGAAATTATAAAAGATAGTGATTCATGAAAAAATCTTTACTCCATAACTTAGGACCAGGATTATTATTTGCCGGAGCTGCCATAGGGGTTTCACATTTAGTACAGTCAACCAGAGCTGGTGCTGATTATGGTTTTGGATTACTTTGGGCTATTTTAGTAGTACACTTATTCAAATATCCTTTTTTTCGATTTGGCCCTCAATATGCTTCTGCTACTGGTGAAAGCTTACTTGATGGATATCATAAATTAGGTAAAGGTTATTTGTATCTTTATTTTGTAGTTAACTTAATTAACATGTTTACCATACAAGCTGCGGTAACCATGGTAACTGCTGGGTTAGCTGTTCAGTTATTTGGTTTTACGGATAATTTAATCCTATGGTCATATATTCTATTAGTATTTTGCCTTTTGATTTTAATCTTAGGAAAATATAAATTCTTAGATAAATTTATCAAGTATATTATTCTTTTTCTAACCATAAGTACTTTATTAGCGGTATCTATGGCTATTTTTAAAAATGAAGCCTCTTTTTCTTTTCAACAAATACTTCCCAAAAATAGTGTAGAAATCACCTTTCTTATTGCATTTTTAGGATGGATGCCTGCGCCTTTAGACATTTCTATTTGGCATTCATTATGGTCTATTGAAAAAAGAAAAGATGGAGAAGTTTCTGTAAAAAAATCCATCTTCGATTTTAATGTAGGTTATATAGGAACTTTATGCTTAGGTATATGCTTTATTACACTTGGGGCTCTCGTTATGTTCACATCAGGTGAAACTTTCTCTCCTAGTGGAGGAAAGTTTGCTACCCAGCTTATAGATTTGTATACCAAAAATCTCGGAAGTTATGCTAAAGTAATTATTGGTATAGCTGCTTTTACAACCATGCTGAGTACTACCATTACCACTTTAGATGCTTCTCCAAGAGCTATGGAAAGAAGTGCTACATTATTTAATATTCCTAGATTCAATTATTGGGTTTGGATTCTATTCCTAGGCATAGGTACTTGTATTATACTCACTTTTTTTAGAAGTAACATGCTTACTTTAGTTAAAATAGCCACAATATTCTCCTTTTTAACGGCACCTATTTTCGCTTTTCTAAATTATAAATTGATTACGAGTAAACATACACCAAAACAATTTCAACCATCAATAAGTTTGAAAATATTAAGTGGCTTAGGTTTTATTTTCTTACTTGCTTTTAGTTTTTGGTATATTTTAAACACAATTTAAAGTACTAAAAATCATTAATTTAAAAAATAAACGTTAAAAAAAAGCAAAAAAAAGCGGAAAAAAATTAAATTTGCACGCTTTTTGGTTAGTTCTATTCAATCAAAAAGACCCCAATATTATATAGAATGCAAAATAAAAAAACAACATTCAAATTACTTTTAGCTGTAACATGCTTTTTTTTCTCGCTACAACAATCATTCGCTCAAGTAGATAAACTTAAAAATGCACTTTCAGACACCAGTATTAAAATGATTGGTAAGCTCCAAGAAGAGGGCAATAGGTTTAGATATGATTTTCATGACATCTATAGCGATGATTCTATTGCCAAGGATCTACAAGCCGCAGGTTATCATGGTGGTGGACCTTCATGGTTAGGTATTATTTATGGTGCCTTTCAAGCTTGTGAAAATAACCTTATAGAATCTTTTGAAATGAAAGTAGAAGTTACTGGAGTTACCTTTTGGGCTAGTAATAAAGATGATTTAGAAAAGATCGGAAGATTGGTTAATGTTATTAAATCTGATGATACTGCACTTCAATTAGCTATTGATAAAGCTACAGAACTCGATATTATGCAATAAAACAAACATTTCTTCGTAAATTTGTATTTCAAATTTATATAGAAAATGTCAGAAAGTTTAGCTACACCTCCTACTCAAGAAAGAGTAAAGAAACCAAAATGGTTACGTGTTAAATTA
Organism: Tenacibaculum agarivorans; assembly: GCF_001936575.1. Taxonomy (GTDB): domain Bacteria; phylum Bacteroidota; class Bacteroidia; order Flavobacteriales; family Flavobacteriaceae; genus Polaribacter; species Polaribacter agarivorans. The sequence continues at coordinate 30,524 of NZ_MSMP01000002.1, read as the reverse complement.
CCTGTTGGAAAAAAATACACAGAGCTTAGAGGCTTAGTAGATAAATATAAGTTAAATACCATTTGTACTAGTGGTAGTTGTCCTAACATGGGAGAATGTTGGGGTGAAGGAACTGCTACTTTTATGATTTTAGGTAATATTTGTACTAGATCTTGCGGTTTTTGTGGTGTAAAAACAGGTAGGCCAGAAACTGTTGAATGGGATGAACCTGAAAAAGTAGCGCGCTCTATTAAGATTATGCAAATAAAACATGCTGTAATCACTTCTGTAGATCGTGATGATTTAAAAGACGGTGGTTCTATAATTTGGGCAGAAACAGTGCAGGCTATTAGAAGAACAAACCCAAATACTACACTAGAAACATTAATTCCAGATTTTCAAGGAAACACAAAATTAATAGATCGTATTATTGAAGTGCACCCTGAAGTTATTTCTCACAATATGGAAACTGTAAGAAGATTGACTCGTGAAGTTAGGATTCAAGCAAAATATGACAGAAGCTTAGGTGTATTACAATACTTAAAAGAAAATGGAATGCGTACTAAATCTGGTATTATGTTAGGTTTAGGAGAGACAGAAGATGAGGTAATACAAACTATGACTGATTTGAGAAATGTTGGCTTAGATGTTATTACTATAGGTCAATATTTACAACCTACTAAAAAACATTTACCGGTAAAACAATTCATCACACCAGATCAATTCAAAAAATACGAAGAGATAGGTAAAGAAATGGGATTCATGTATGTAGAAAGTGGAGCCTTAGTAAGATCATCATATAAAGCACACAAACACGCAAGCTAATATTAAATTGTAGATTTCTTAACAAGTACATTTTTTGATGTTAAAAAATTGTAAACTATACAATAAAAGCTTTTATGTACGGTTATAATTAATAATTTTGGCATAAATATTGAAAACACATTGTTAGAAACAGTGTTTTCATTGTGTAAATTATTTGAATTAGTTGATTAACAAAAGCCACCTTAGTAAGGTGGCTTTTGAATTTTATAATATTAAGAACTCTTAATCACTATTTTTTAATTAAGATATACTTATGTACTTCATCCCAAACTTCTTTTCTCCAATGTAAACTTATGAACTGCGATGACATTTTCTCTGTTTTATTAGGTATATGATTCTCTTTTGAAGAGAAATAAATAAACTTCTGCCCTAACAAACTAAACTTGTCATAATTTTCAGGCTTTTCAATTGTGAGAAAATACTTGTTAAGTCTATATACTTCTATAGTTTTTATCTCACTCCATTTCATAGAATAGCTTTTAAATATTGACTTATAATGAACACCTTTAGCATCAATCGTTATTTTAGTCATAAAACCAATGATATACAGTAGTATTAGAAAAAATGATACTATGCCTATAAGGTAAAGAAGATCATGTTTTTCTGTGAGAACATAATTCGTTATTAAACCAATATCCAATACAACAAAAAGTCCCCAAAACAAAAATATATGGGGACTTTTAAAATTATTTTTCGAGTATGTCATTCCAGATTATTCTATATATCCTTTTTCACGCATCCAATCGTCATTAAACATCTTACCTACATATCTACTTCCGTGATCATGAAATAACACTACCACAACATCATCTTTAGTAAAATGTTCTTTTAATTGTAGCACTCCTTTCATTGCAGCTCCTGCAGAGTTTCCTAAAAACATCCCTTCTTTTTTAGCTAATAACTGAGTGTATACGGCAGCATCTTTATCTGTTACCTTAGTGAACCCATCTATAATGTCAAAATTTACGTTTTTAGGTAAAATATCTTCTCCTATTCCTTCTGTTACATATGGATAAATTTCATTCTCATCAAAAATACCTGTTTCATGATATTTTTTAAATACAGATCCATACGTATCAATTCCCCAAACTTTTACATCTGGATTTTGTTCTTTCAAATACTTACCAACTCCTGAAATTGTTCCTCCTGTACCTACTCCAACAATAAAATGAGTAATTTTTCCTTTAGTTTGTTCCCAAATCTCAGGTCCAGTACTTTCGTAATGACCTATGGCATTACTTGGATTATCATATTGATTTACATACCACGCATTTTCAGTTTCTTCAGCCATCCTTTTTGATACTGAATAGTAACTTCTAGGATCATCTGGTTCAACATTTGTTGGACAAACTACTACCTCAGCTCCTACTGCTTTTAATATGTCAATCTTTTCTTTACTTTGCTTATCAGCCATCACAAAAATACACTTGTACCCCTTCACTATAGCAGCTAAAGCTAACCCCATTCCAGTATTACCAGAGGTACCTTCTATTATGGTTCCACCAGGTTTTAATCTTCCGTCTGCCTCAGCATCTTCTACCATTTTTAAAGCCATACGATCTTTAACTGAATTTCCCGGGTTAAATGTTTCATATTTGGCTAAAACTAAACATGGTAATTCCTCTGCTAATGCATTAATCTTTATCAAAGGTGTGTTACCAATAGTTTCAAGTATATTCTTTGCGTATTCCATGTTGATTTGTTTGTTTCGGTCTGCAAATATAAGTTTAATAATTACGAATAAATTAACTGCAATAAAAAATCCCGGTAACGGGATTTTAATTTTTTATTAATTGAACCAAACAATAAAGGATTTCATTTTGGCTAAATCTGGAATTTGCTCAATACTTACTTTTTTCATATTGAATTCTTTTAAACCTAACTCTTCTTTATCGATGGCTATAGTTGCGTTTAAATCATCTATAAATATCGTTGCAGAACTAAATGAAGTTTCTATTTTACTTATAGCATTATTGGTATTAATATCTCTAAAAGAAGAATGAATGTTTAATCCATTGTCTGTTTTAAATCGTTCATCAAAAATTTCAATACTTTTAATTGTTGAAGTAGAATCTAACTGCTCTCTTGGTACTACAGTCAATAAATGTTTCCCTCCTTTTTCAAAAATTTGATATTCATCATCGTCTTGAAAATAATAATTTCCTTTAGCTCCTTCACTTAAAATCTTTACGATAGAGTCTTTAGCAAAGATTTTATCTAAATCTTGCATTGTCGTTTCTTTAGTGATTTGTCCTACTTTTCCTTTTGCTATAGTAAATTTATCATCACTACACTGCACACATAATACAGCAACACAAACAATTAATACAATTTTGAATAGTTTTCTCATTTAAATCAGTTTCTATTATAACGTTTACTTATCTCTTTTTAGTTTAAATCACCTTCTTTAAAATTCCAAATACAGCACGAATAAAAGTAGCACTTGTCAATACTTTCACTATTGGATTTTGACGTGTACTTGTTCTAGAACTAGAAGCTCTTCTTCTACTTAATTTTTCTTGTTCTTTTTTTCTATCATCTTCTGTCTTTTTCTTGTTAATTTTTTCGATTTTTTCTCCTAATAACTCATATGCGCTTTCTCTATCTACAGTTTCATTATATTTTCTTACCAGCTTAGAGTTTCCTATAACTTCTTGAATTTCTCGTTCCGTTAACACATCCATTCTACTCATTGGTGCTCTCAACATAGTTCTGGCTAATGGAGTTGGAATACCTTTTTCATTAAGTACGGTAACAAAAGCTTCTCCTATACCTAATTGCGTTAGTACCTCACTAGTATTATAATATTCAGAATCTGGATAATTTTCAGCCGCTAATTTTAAAGCTTTTCTATCTTTTGCAGTAAAAGCACGTAAGGCGTGTTGCACTTTCATTCCTAATTGTGCTAAAACATCTTCTGGCACATCTTTAGGATTTTGTGTAACAAAATATAGTCCTATTCCTTTAGAACGAATCAATTTTACAATACTCTCAATTTGACTTAGTAGTGCTTTAGACGCCTCGTCAAACACTAAATGAGCTTCATCTATAAAAATAATTAACTCAGGTCTTCCACTGTCTCCTTGCTCAGGAAAAGTCTCATATACCTCTGCTAACAATTGCAACATAAATGTAGAAAACAGTTTCGGTTTATCTTGTATATCTGTTAAACGTAATACAGAAATAACCCCTCTTCCTTCTTCATCTACTCGAGTTAAATCATCTACTTCAAAAGATTTTTCTCCAAAAAACAATTCTCCTCCTTGTTGCTCTAACTCAACTATCTTTCTCAAAATAGCACCTGTACTTGATGAAGAAATTCTTCCATATTCTGCAGCAATTTCTGCTTTTCCTTCAGCCGTAATAAACTGAAGCATTTTTTTAAAGTCTTTTAAATCTAATAATGGTAACTGATTATCATCACAATATTTAAAAATAATTGCTACAATTCCAGATTGCGTTTCAGTTAAGTCTAAAATTCTAGATAATAAAACAGGGCCAAATTCTGACACTGTCGCACGTAAACGTACACCATCTTGTTCAGAAATAGAAAGTATTTCTACAGGAAATCGTTTTGCGTCAAAAGGAATTCCAATTTTCTCATGGCGCTCATCTATCTTAGGATGCCCTGCGCTTGGTTGTGCTAATCCACTCAAATCTCCTTTTACATCCATCAATACTACAGGAATTCCTTTCTCAGACATATTTTCTGCTAATACCTGAAGTGTTTTTGTTTTTCCTGTACCTGTTGCTCCTGCAATTAAACCATGTCTATTTAGTGTTTTTAAAGGAATATTTACCAATGCATTTGTTACAGTTTCTTCCCCTAACATTCCTGCTCCTAAGGTTAAAAAATCTCCTTTGCATGCATAGCCATCATTAATATAATTGAAGAACGCTTCCGTTTGACTCATGGTACTCTATTTTTTGATAAAAATACTATTAAAATCAGCATTTCAAAATAGAGAGCAAAATTATTTTAATGCTGATTTTATAGCTTTTAGTTAAATTTGTTATTCAACTAAATATTCATACATGAAATTACTTAAAATCATTGGTTTAGCTACAATTTTTATCTTAGGTTCTTGTGAAAACAAGAAAAACAATAATATTACTCCAGAAAAAGACAATTTAATTTTTCATAGTTCAAAATTGGAACGTAAAAAAAATGCTCCTTTTTCTGATGCAGTTGAAGTTGGAAATATGTTGTATTTAGCTGGACAGGTAGGTATAAATCCTAAAACAAGAAAACTACCTAAAGGCGGCATTGGTCCAGAAACTAGACAAACTTTAGAAAATATAAAAGATGTACTTGAACTTCATGGATCTGACCTTAAACACGTTGTAAAATGTACCGTTATTTTAGCTACTACAGATGATTTTGCAGAATTTAATACAATTTTTCGTGAATATTTTCCTGAAAATAAGCCTGCAAGAACTACATTTGCAGCCGATTTGCTTGTAGGAGCAAAAATTGAAATTGATGTAATAGCAGTAAAAGTAGATGGATTTAAAGACGCAAGAGTTAATTAAACAAGGTAAAATGCTTCCTCTTATGGAAGAGTTTTACACTATACAAGGTGAAGGTGCTCATACAGGTACTGCTGCCTATTTTATTAGAATTGGTGGTTGTGATGTCGGTTGTCACTGGTGCGATGTAAAAGAAAGCTGGAACGCTAGTTTACATCCACCTACTGAAACAGACCTTATTGTACAACATGCTAAAAAATATGCAGAAACTGTAGTTGTTACTGGTGGTGAACCTTTGATGTGGGATTTAGATTACATTACTAAAGAATTACAGGCACAACAAATAAAGACACATATTGAAACATCTGGAGCTTATAGCTTTTCTGGAATATGGGATTGGTTTTGTTTATCACCTAAAAAAACCAAACTACCGTTACAACGTGCTTATGAAGAAGCTGATGAACTTAAAATGATTATTCATAACAAACATGATTTTAAGTTTGCTGAAGCTGAGGCTGCCAAAGTAAATGAAAATTGCTTACTATTTTTACAACCAGAATGGAGTAAACGTGAAGAAATGATACCCTTAATCATAGACTATGTAATGCAGCATCCTCGATGGAAAATTTCATTACAAACACACAAGTATCTTAATATTCCTTAACAACTAAAAAAACGTCCGATTGGACGTTTTTTAGCTTTTGAACAATTTTACCTTCTTTTTTTAAGTTAGCTTTCCATAGAATTTTCCCCCCCGAGTAAACGACTATGGTATAAATTGTTATTTTTTATACCCGACCTTCTTTCTATATGTAAAGGCTTTTAACATTGACAAAGATATAATGCCTATTTTTTAAACTGGTAAGGTTCAACCTTACTTTTGGTAAGGTTCAACCTTACTTTTTCAATTAAAAAGCTCTTTTCTTAACATTTTTTAACATTTATTAGAATTTTGTATATTTGTACCTGTATGAATAAAATGAATTTACATATAACATGGACGGATTATAGTTCATGTGATCTTCGAGGAGTTGATAAGCAGTTCACTCGAAATCGGATACTATATTGTAGGAATCTAATACATTTATAAAGTATAAATGTTTTATAATAACACTATAAAGGCGTCCGAATTTAAAATTGGTCGCCTTTTTTATTTTTTTAATACATATGATAAACAACTTATAAAGACATAGCATTTGAAAAATTTACACAGTAAAAAACTGAAAAACAATGCGTTTAGAAAATGGTAGTATCTGGATAATTTCCGGACAGGAGCCCTCTTACCTTAAAACATTTTAAAACACTGACAATCAGTAATTTATTTTTAAATTTTTCTTGCAAATTCAAAAATAGTCTTTATATTTGTACCGTAATTAAACAACAATATTTACACATTAAATTATTAAATAATGAAAACATATACTATGCACACTAGTAAACTAGAATCACCAATTAGAGGTGTTGATTTTGATGGAAGAGTACTGCAGATGTTTTTTGTAATATGCAATAGATTGATACGGAAATAACAATAAAGTATCGTTAAAATATATTCAAAAGACATCTTTTAAAAGATGTCTTTTTTTATTTTTGCAATGCTATTGAATATGACTACAGAAAAAGGTGTTAAAATTTGGTTAAATCATCCGTTTTTTGTATCTTAACAGTAAGAAAATTGAAAAGTTATGGAAGAATCAATATTGCTAATTCTAAACGAAAAAGAACGTTTACTCATTCATTCGGAACGCTTACTAAGAGTTAATTGGATATATAATATATCTAATGTAGCTTCATTAAAAATCAGCTAGCGTTACCATAAAATTGCAAACGCTTCTTTATTTATCGACAATGTAGGATTTCCTGAAGCCTAAAACTCAATAGGCCTTAGTAGTTCAAAGTCTTCATGGATTGATAATATATCAATTCAATTCTACAAAAACCACCTGAAATATTCGGGCTGGGAGACTTATGCCTCGGATTTACCGACGCTTACGAACGATAATAAACATTCAATCAACACTATAGCTGTTTTTACGGCTAGGAAAACTATTGTCCAAACATTAAAAATTGAATTATGAGAACTTTAAAATTATTACTATTAACGGTTTTACTTGGTATTGTTACAGTAGGTTGTACAGATAATACTGAAAAATTAGTAACCAAAAACGATATAGAAAACACTGAAGCTGGATTGCCTCAAACTGGAGATGGTGAAGACGGTGAAGATGGAAGTGGTAAAAACAACTAGTCAGTAAAATTAGCCCTGAAATGATATATTTCAGGGCTTTTCATTAATTTTGTTTTTATTTACTAATATTTTTTGTGAGAAAACTAATCTTATTTAACAGTCTACTGTTTTTTTTAAATACTTACTCCCAAGAATCGAATCAACTAAGAGATAGTATTTCTTATTGGATTAAGCTATCAAAAAAAAATATATCTAAATCAAAAAGTACATTCTACCTAGACAAAGCATATAGTCAAATTGAAGAAATTCAAGATGTAAAGTTTAAGTGTAAAACATTAAGTAATATTGCATACCGGTTTTATGAAATAAGAGAAAATGAAAAATTCTTCAAATTAAATCAACAAACTTTAGAATTAGCTAATAAGATTAAAGATACATTTCTTATAGCTGATGCACATTGGAGTTATGCTGATTTCTATAATAAAAAACAAGAAAACCTAACCTCTTATAATCATTATAATAAAGCATACCAAAATTTTAAATTACTAAAAAAAGACTATGAAACTGCTAGAATGTTGTTTGCTATGGCTTATCTCAAAGGTAGATTAAGAGATTATATTGGAAGTGAAATTTTAACCTTTAAAGCCATAAAAAAGTTTAAAAAGCTAAAAAACTATAAGTACTTATGTCTTTCTTATAATCATTTAGGTACGCTTCAACTAGATATAAGAGAGTATGATAAGGCAATAGAATATTTTCGTCAGGCCTCGACCCATCAAAATAAAATAAGAAAACATTATGCTTTAGATAATAACATAGGGAATGCTTATTTGGAAAAAAAAGATTATTCTAATGCCCTTAGATATTATAATAGAGAGCTTAAAAATAAACTAACCATAAAACAATATGCTATTGTATTAGATAATAAAGCATATTGTAAATTGTTAATGAACGATACAATAAATGTTTATAAAGATTTATTTAAAGCTTTATACATCAGAGACAGTATGAATAATAAATCTGGTGTTGCGTATAGTAAAATTAGAATTTCTGATTATTATAAACATATTAAGGATACTAGTAATGCTTTTAAATATGCAAAAGAAGCTAATATTTCGGCGGTAGAATTAAAAAATGGAGATTATTATCTAACTACGTTACAACAACTAGCCAACTTAGATCCGAAAAATTCTAAACAATACTTAGATCGCTATATTGAGTTTAATGATAGCTTAGTAAAAGCAGAGCGTAGAACTCAAAATAAGTTTACCCGTATCGAATTTGAAACGGATGAACATATCGAAAAGAATGAGCAATTAAGTCAGCAGTTGATATGGAGTATTGGTGGTAGTGTGTCTATTTTATTGATTGCTACCCTACTCTACTTTTTACGTGTGCAAAAAGTAAAAAATGAAAAACTACAGTTAGAAGCAGCACAACAAAAGGCTAATGAAGAAGTATATGTTTTAACGCTTCAACAACAGGCAAAACTAGAAGAAGAACGTGTAAAAGAACGAAATAGAATTTCTGCTGAGCTCCATGATGGTATTTTAGGGAAATTGTTTGGTACTCGAGTTAGTTTAGGTTTTTTAGGTATGCAAATGAACACGGAAACTCAAGAAAAACAACAAGGCTTTTTAGATGAGCTACAAGCAATAGAAAAAGAAATTAGAGAAGTATCCCATAAATTAAGTGAAAATTTTGATGATGCTAAAATCAACTTTACCACTATTATAGAACAATTACTGGCCGATAAAAGTGTTATCGGTAATTTTAAAACTCATTTTAGCACTGATGATACTATTGCGTGGAAAACTATAGATGAGGTTACCAAAGCTAATATTTATAGAATTATTCAGGAAGCTTTACAGAATATTATTAAGCATGCTAAAGCAAAAAATGTTACCTTGGTCTTTTCAATTCTTAACAAAAAGTTAGGGATAGAAATTACAGATGATGGTGTCGGTTTTGACATGAAAAAGAGTAAAAAAGGAATAGGAATTAAAAATATTAACTCAAGAATAGCAAAGTTAGGCGGCGATGTTTCTTTTAGTTCTAAATTACATCAAGGTACGACTTTGCATATCAAATTACCTATAAACCAATAATGGCAGCTACAACATATACTGTTTTACTTATTGATGATCATCCCCTAATTGCCGAAGCTTATAAAAGTGCTTTTACTTATCTTGAAAGCCATGATCAGAATGTAGCATTTCAAATTCAAACTGCTACAGATTGTGATTCTGCTTGTGCTATTTTAGACAAGTATGTACAAAGTAACACCACGTTAAACATTGTTTTCTTAGATATGCGTTTACCTCCCTCATCAGATGGGACTTTGCTATCTGGAGAAGATTTAGGGATTAGAATCAACGAAATATTACCAGATACTAAAGTTATTGTTTCTACTACTTTTAATGATAATTACAGGGTGCATAGTATTTTGAAAAATATTAATCCTGATGGATTTTTAGTCAAAAATGACCTAACACCGCCTGAACTAGTTCAAGCCATACAAGTAGTACTCTCAGATCCTCCTTATTACAGTAAAACCGTCTTGAAAATTATGCGTAATGAGGTATCTAACGATTACTTTATAGATGATGTAGATAGAAAAATCATGTATCAAATTTCTATAGGTACTATGACCAAAGATTTGCCTGATATTATACACTTATCTCTTGCTGCAATAGAAAAGCGAAAACGACAATTAAAAAAGATTTTAGCTATTGAGAGTAGTGATGATAGAGAATTAATTTTTGTAGCTAAAGAAAAAGGATTCATATAGGTTCAATTAACAATTATCAGTGATCAATTATCAGTTGGATAATTGGAAGTGATTTCGACAGGCTCAATCACCAGTAAAATTCTATTGAAAACAACGTATTTACTTCTCGATACAAAATTCATTTTCGTTTTACTCTAATGAATTTCACTCGAAGTGACAAATACTACCTTTTTTATTAGACATAAAAAAATCTCGCCTTTAGAACGAGATTTCAATTTTTTATAACACTATTTATTAATAACAGGCTTATTCTTTAAATACACCCATACTTGCGTATTTTTCCATACGCTTAGCTATTAAAGTAACATCGTCTAAATCTTTTAACTCTTCAAAAGCTTTTACAATTTGATTTTGTACAGCTTTAAAAGCTCCTTCTCTATCAGAATGTGCTCCTCCTACTGGTTCTTCAATGATTGCATCAATAAGTTTAAGCTTTTTCATATCATCTCCAGTTAATTTTAAGGCTTCAGCAGCTTGCTCTTTGTATTCCCAGCTACGCCATAAAATAGATGAACATGATTCAGGAGAAATAACAGTGTACCATGTGTTTTCCATCATGTATACTCTATCTCCTACTCCAATTCCTAAAGCTCCTCCAGAAGCTCCTTCTCCAATTACTATGGTAATAATTGGTGTTTTTAAACGTGTCATTTCAAAGATATTACGAGCAATAGCTTCACCTTGTCCACGTTCTTCTGCTTCTAAACCTGGATAAGCACCTGGAGTATCTAATAAGGTTACTACAGGAATTCCAAATTTCTCAGCCATTTTCATCAAACGTAAAGCTTTACGATATCCTTCTGGATTTGCCATACCAAAATTACGATACTGGCGTGTTTTGGTATTGTATCCTTTTTGTTGACCGATAAACATAAATGATTGATTTCCAATCTTACCTAAACCTCCAATCATGGCTTTATCGTCACGAACATTTCTATCTCCGTGAAGCTCCATAAATGTATCTCCACAAATTGCTTTAATGTAATCTAACGTATAAGGTCTATTGGGATGACGAGATAATTGTACTCTCTGCCAAGGCGTAAGGTTCTTATATATATCTTTTTTAGCTTTTTCTAATTTCTTTTCAATCTTCTTACAGGTTTCCGTAACATCTATCTCACTTTCTTTTCCTATATCATGGCATTTAGCCAATTGGTCTTCTAACTCTTTGATAGGCAGCTCAAAATCTAAATATTCCATTTTATAAAGTTTGATCTTATTCTAGTTTGTTTGAGCAAACATACTAAATTATCGTTGTAATTTCTTTTTAATTGTTGAAGAATTTTTCACTATACCGTTTAATAAAACCACAAATAACACGATAAACGCCCCGTAATAAAACTCAATATTCATCTGTTCTTTTTCTTTGAAAATGAGTAATGCTAAGATAATTGCATAGATAGGTTCTAGATTGATGGTCAGCATTACTGTATATGGTGTCAGGTACTTCATCACCTTAACAGAACTTATAAAAGCATAAGCAGTACAAACACTACCTAAAACTAAAAGATAAAGCCAATCCATTGGTAATAACTGGAAAAAACTAACGGTAAAACCTCCTGTTATTCCTAAATAAACGGTTACTCCTAATACCCCAAAAAGTAATTGGTATAACGATATTGAATCGGCCTCGTATTTTTTGACATACACTCCATTTAATACCGAAAACAATGCTGATAATGATGCGGAAATTAATGCATATACAATTCCTAAAAGATACTTGGTTTCAAAACTAAAGATGATATACAGGCCAAAAATGACTAGCATGCCCAATAGCATCTCAATAGGATTTATTTTTCGTTTAAAAAATATAGGTTCTATTAGTGAAGCAAAAAATGCTCCTGTACTCATGGTAACCAAAGCTACGGATACATTAGAGACTTTTATTGCTTTAAAAAATGTTATCCAATGTACTGCTATAATAATACCTCCCAATACAAACTCAAAAACCGCTCTTTTGGTAATTTTAAAGGATTTTTTTTGAATTAGAAAGTATATAAAAATAAATACTACAGCTATCAGCATTCTATACCAAACTAACGGAATAGCATCTATGGAAATTAATTTCCCTAAAATGGCTGTGAACCCCCAAATAAAAACAATGAAATGTAGTAATAGGTAGTTTTTTATCTTATTTTCTTGCATTATAGTATAGATAGAGACCATAAATACCAAAAATAATGTTTGGCATCCATACATTGAGTAATGAGTTTGCTCCCGCTACAGCTCCTAAAACCTCAGCTACTTTTAAAAAGAATACGTATACAAACATCACTCCTATTCCAAAAGCTAAATTAACTCCTATTCCACCTCTTCTCTTTTTATGTGCTAATGCTGCCGCTATAATTGTTAGTATATAGGTAGCTAGTGGTAAACTTGTTCTTTTATATAATTCAACTAAGTAAGCATTTAAATTTTTAACACCTCTTTTCTTGGATATCGCTATGAATTCAGACAACTCGTCTGAAGGCATTTCTTGTGACATTGTTGATTTATAATTAAAATCTTTAGGTGTAAAAGCGAAAGTAGTATCTAATGTACTTCCTGAGAAAATACTGTCGTAGTCTTTAAATATTTTTCTTTCTTTCCAATTATTCAATCTAAAAAGACTATCATTCCAACGGATATGATCTGCAATGAGTTTATACTTCAACTTTAAACCATCATATACTTCAGTAGAAAAATTACTTCCAGAATTTGACTTCAAATTATAGCTTTGAATGAAAATATAGGTACTATCATTAAGTTGAAGACTAAAGTCATTTACTAATTGATCTTTATATCTTTTCTTCTTTAGGTACGTATTTTCAAAACTTCTTCTTGTTTTACTACTCTCTGGTACTACGTAATGATTCATTCCAAAAGCAAGCACCGTTACTATAGTTGCTCCAATAAAATACGGAAATAAAAATCGTGTAAATGATATTTGAGAACTGTTAATGGCTACAATTTCTGTATTATTTGCTAATCGAGAAGTAAATATAATTACCGCTAAAAAAACCGCTAAAGGCATAAATGTATTAGCATAGTAAATGACAAAATTTTTGTAGTAATCATTTACTATTTCAAAAAAAGTTAAATCTTCATGCCTTAAAAACTTATCTATTTTTTCAGAAATATCAATAGCTACTGCTATAGGAATTAAGATAAGCAGTGTAAATAGAAACGTTTTTAAATATCGTTTTAATATGTACCAATCTAGAATTCTCAACTTACAGACGTTTGCTCATTTGTTTTACCATTCTATCTTTCCAAGTCGCAAAATCTCCTTCAAGAATATGTTTTCTTGCTTCTCTAACTAACCATAAGTAAAATCCTAAATTATGAATAGAAGCGATTTGTTTTCCGAGTAATTCTTTTGAAGCAAATAAATGACGTAGATATGCTTTAGAATATAAAGTATCTACAAATGTTATTCCCATATCATCAATTGGAGAAAAATCATTTTCCCACTTTTTATTTTTGATATTTATTGTTCCATGGGCAGTAAATAACATTCCATTTCTTGCATTTCGAGTTGGCATTACACAATCAAACATATCTACACCTAACGCTATATTTTCTAAAATATTGATTGGTGTACCTACTCCCATTAGATAACGAGGTTTATCTTCGGGCAAAATGCTACATACAACATCTGTCATTGCATACATTTCTTCCGCAGGTTCTCCAACTGACAAACCACCAATTGCATTTCCTTCAGCTTCTACAGATGCAATAAATTCAGCAGATTGCTTTCTTAGATCTTTATATGTGCTCCCTTGAACAATTGGAAAAAGTGTTTGATTATAATCATATTTTAATGGTGTTTTTTCTAGATGATTGATACATCTTTTCAACCAACGATGCGTCATATGCATTGAATTTTTTGCATAATTATATTCGCAAGGATATGGCGTGCATTCATCAAATGCCATGATAATATCTGCTCCTATTGAGCGTTGTATTTCCATCACATTTTCTGGAGTAAAAAAATGAGTTGAACCATCGATATGGCTTTTAAATTTTACACCTTCTTCATTAATCTTTCTTCTACCTGAAAGAGAATATACTTGGTATCCTCCACTGTCTGTAAGAATATTTCGATCCCAATTCATGAATTTGTGTAATCCTCCTGCTTGCTCTAAAATATCTGTTTTAGGTCTTAAATATAAATGATACGTATTTCCTAAAATGATATCTGGATTAATTTCATCCTTAAGTTCAGATTGGTGTACCCCTTTTACAGAAGCAACCGTACCTACAGGCATAAAAATTGGAGTTTCAATAATTCCATGATCCGTGGTGATTGTTCCTGCTCTTGCTTTACTCTTAGGGTCTGTAATTTTTAAATCAAACTGCATAGATGACAAAGATACACATGTCAGTGAAATGTTAACCTGTAGTCCGTTAAAAGTTTCTTATTTTCTTCGCTGTCTACCAAATTTAGACTTGAAATTTTGTTTTCGTTGCTGTGGTTTTTTCTTGGCGGGTTTTTCTACGGAAGCTTCTTCTGTTTTTACTGATGACTTTACTAATCGATTAATTTTATCCATCTCATCTCTAGTCAACTCCCTCCATTCACCTACTTTCAAGTTTCCTAGCTCTACATTCATAATTCTTGTTCTTTTTAACTTTGTTACTTCATATCCTAAGTACTCGCACATGCGTCTTATTTGTCTATTAAGGCCTTGTGTTAAAATAATTTTGAATGTAGTATTGTTAATTTGAGTTACTTTACATTTTTTAGTTACAGTACCTAAAATGGGAATTCCGTTACTCATTCTAGTTACAAATCTTTCATTAATCTCTTTGTTAACAGTAACTATATATTCTTTTTCATGATTATTTCCTGCTCGTAGAATCTTATTTACTATGTCTCCATCATTAGTTAAAAAAATTAATCCTTCAGAAGGTTTGTCTAATCTACCTATAGGAAATAAACGTTGAGGATGACCAACAAATTTTACTATATTCTTTCTCTCTTTACTATCTGTAGTACATACAATTCCTACAGGTTTGTTTAGCGCTATATATAGTGTTTTAGGTTTAGCTTGAAGTGGTTTCCCATCAACTTTAACTATGTCCCCTTCAAAAACTCTATTCCCTAATTGTGTTGGTTTACCATTAATAGTTACTCTACCAGCAGTTATTAGTTTTTCAGCTTCTCTACGAGAACAAATTCCTGTTGAACTAATAAATTTGTTGAGATTTATAGATTGTTCATTATGCTTCTCCATCAGGACAAAAATAAATTAAAAACCTCAAGTAAAAATTACTTGAGGTTTTTAATTCTATATTCCTTAGAAAGAACTATTATCTATACAAGGTAAAGTGTCCAAATAATCGTTTCTTCTTTCTTGTGATTTCATCAAATTCAATAGTGTACCAGTAATCTCCTGAAGGCATATTTCTGTTTTCATATGTTCCATCCCATCCTAATGGTTGAACTCCTTCAAAAATTTTCAACAGTCTTCCATATCTGTCATAAATATAAACTTTGATATTATGATACTGCTGTACTTTATTTGGATACCAATAATCTTGAGTTCCATCTCCATCTGGAGTAAATAAGTTAGGTACATCAATTGTAATGAAAACTCCTGGTACTGTTAGTGTAGTAATACAATCTCTATCATCTTTTACAGAAATTACATAGTCTCTAGTTTCGCTAATAATGAATGTATTATTTGATGAAAACTCACCACCATCAATACTATATTCATATGGAGGAATTCCCCCTGAAGCAGAAGCTATTAATGTATTTACAGTAGAATCATCTACTAATAATACCAATGGTGTAATTGTTTTTACCTCTACTTTAATTGCATCTGGGCTACATCCTTTCGCATGTGTTACCTCTACTGTATAAATTCCTGGGGTATTTACATTAAAAATTCCCGTATCATTTGTTGCACTTTCTGGCCCAGAAATCATATATACTACTTCACTCTGGTAAATATCAGCTACAGTAGCATTAATTGTTGCCTGTTCATTACAATCATAAACAACGTCTGCATCAAAAGCCAAATCTATAGCTGGATCAAATGTTATCGTTAAATTACTTGGTATAGGACAATTGTTAGCATCTGTAATTAATACCTCGTAAAATTGATCTGCTTTTAAATTATCAAAAGTGTAACTATTTGTTCCTAGTGGTAATGTAACTGCTGGACTTCCATCACTTATTCGTAATGTATATGGTGGTGTTCCTCCAGTAATATTATCTACTTTAAATGATGGTGCTGGATCTGTTACACATAATTGTTGAACAATACTTGTAGGATCAATAGTTGCAGAAATTGCTGTAGGCTCTTTAATTTCTACATCTACAACATTCGGACATCCTCTATCATCTAAAATTGTGATTGTATAATTACCTGCTGGTAAGTTTTCAAACTTATTATCATCAACAAACTTACCTGGTTCAGTATTTATTTCATATTTATAACTTCCCGTACCACCGTTTGTAGTTAGTGTTATACTACCATCCATACCTCCATTACATGTAACATCTACTACTACAGCTGTAGTTTCTAGTAATTCAGGATCAATAATTTCAAATGGATCCGTAGTATCTTCACAATCTCTACTAGTTACTTTGATCGAATAAATACCTGGACCTAAATTAGTAAATGTATCTGAAGCCTGTGGACCAGCAATTGTTGTACCCACATTATTCAATAACTCATAACTGTAATTCCCTAACCCTCCTTTAGCATTAGCAGATAACACTGCATTTGCTTCTCCTCTACAACTAATAATTGCTGCTGAAGTATCTAAAGTAGCTTCTAGAGGTGTAATATCTGCAATAGAAACTTTAAATGGATCTGAAATACAACCACTACTATCTCTCACATAAAATTCATGATCTCCAGCTGGTATTGAGAAGTTATCAGAAGTTACAAAGTTTACTCCATCGCTACTGTAAGTATAAGCGCCTGAACCTCCTGAACCAGTAACTGTCACTGAAACTGTACTCACCGTACATGTTATCACTCCAGATACTGCAGCTGATGCTGTTATATCTGATGGTTCTCTTATTTCAATTGGGAATGTATTGCTACAAGTAAAATCATCTGATACGGTTACTATATAATTTCCTGCTCCTAATCCTGTAAAGATATTTGAAGTTTGTTTAGTAGACTCTGTACCGTCTGGGAAAGTTAAACTATAGTAATACACTGGTGGTGTTCCCTGCCCTCCTGATACTGAATTGACCGTAATTTCTCCTGTTTTATCTCCTTCACATGCTATGGTTGAACTCACTTGGGGAACAGCGTTAATTGTTGTAGGACTTGATAAAGTAAAGGTAGCTTTATCTTCACAACCATTTAAGTCTTTTACTGTTATCTCATAAGTACTGGCTGTTAATCCTCCAATAATATTGTTACTTGAAAAGTTTTGAACTATAGTAGCGGTTGTTGTATTCTCTAATTGGTATTCATAACCTCCCCATCCGCCTGAAGCAGAAATTGTCACTTTTCCACTATTAGAAGCAACACAACTAATTAAGTCTGTTCTGTAAGAAACATTTAAGCTAGCGCTTGGTCCTTCAATTAAAAAGTTTCTAGTTCTTCTTGTACAATTTGGAAAATCATTCATAATGACTTCTACAAAATACTCTCCTGCTCCTAGACCATTTACAATTTCTTTTGTATTTCCAGAAGTACCAGTACCCACAATACCCGTACTAGTTCCACTTACTGCATTATATACAGTATAGCTGTACGATCCTGCATATGGTGTACTTGCATCAAAAACAAGACTCACCGCTGCTGTAGTTGAACCAAAACATACTACTGGTGATGTTTGCTCAACATTGATGGTATGATCTGGAACTCCTTCAACCGTATATGCAGTGCTAATTTCACATCCTGTAACTGGATGTATAACGCTAACGGTATAAGTACCTACTGGTAATCTATTCGTATTTATAATAGTAGCACCACTATTTGCTCCAGGAATAGTTTCTACTATTCCGCCTGTATTGTTTCTAATTACTATTGATGCTCCTGTTACATTTAAACTAGATGAGAATTCTATCTCTATCAATTCTCCTCCATTAATACAGCTAATTGGGTCATTTACTTTTGCATTAATATTTTGTAATTCATCAAATGGATTTACAATAACTGTACTTGAAAAAGACTCACAACTTTTATCATCAGTGACTTTTATATAATAATTCCCACCAGTGGTATCACTAATAGTAAATGTATATTGAGTTCCTGTTACTAAAACTGTAGTGATCTCATTATCATCTGTAAGATCAGCAGGTGTTCCGTTATCATCAAATAGTTCTACAGATGCATAAACACCACTTCCTCCATTAATTTCAGTAGCACTATTAATTGTTATTTCAGCATTATTTCTAGTATTGGTTCCTGTTGCACAACCAAATTGTGATACTCCTGGAGTACTCACCGTAAGTAATGGATTTTCTTTTACTTCTACGGTCTTATCTGTACTACAATCATTAGCTCCTGTTACTGTCACTTCATAAGTACCTGCAGGAACATTAATAAATGAATTACTACTTGCTTCCCAAATAGCTTCTCCTGCAACTAAAGGACCTCCAATAGTTCTTGTTATTCCATATGTGAAAGGTGTTAACCCATCCGTAACAGTTACCTCAATTCTACCATTTGCACTACCATTACAAGTAGCATCTGTAACTGAAGTAGTAAAATCTGGTGCGATAGGAGTTCTTATTTCAATTGGTTTTGAAATTGTACAGTTTCCTGAATCTATATCTGTTACAATCACCGTATAAGTCCCCACTGGTATTGTAACTGGTAATGTAAAACTTGTTGTTACACTTCCTGTACCCGATACAGTTCCATTAGCAACCGATATTCCTCCAGTATTTTGAACATCATAACTATAATTACCCGATCCCGAATTAATTTCTATACTATATTCAGGTCCAGCACTACAGGTTAATTCACTAATACTAGTTACGCTAAAATCTAAATCTGAATTAATAGTAATACTCCTATTTGTTGGTGCACAACCGTTAGTATCTTGCAATGAGACATTATAGGTACCTTCAGCTAAACCTGTAAACACTATTGGACTTGCTCCATTACGTGTTTGAGTAAAAGTAGCACTAGTTATAATAGCTGTGTAATTACCTGTTCCACCTGATGCTGTTACTGTAATTTCTCCTCCTGCACTCACACAAGCATTATCATTTTTAGTTAGCGAAAAAGTTGGTACTTGACTCACCGTTAATGTTACAGGACCTAAATCTTGAGTACATGATTTTCCATTACTATCTGTTATTCTAACTCTAATATCTGTAACTGGTTGTGTAATATCTGTAACATCAGCATAGTTAAAAGAAATCGTATTTCCTGAAACAATTGCATCTGCAATATTAAAATTAGTGGCATTAATTAATGTATAAGCATAAGGTGCAGTTCCTCCAGAAACTCCTTCAACTCTTATTACTCCAGAAGTATTACATGCTATATTATTAACTATGTTTAAATTTCCTGTAATAGGTACTGCTTCTCGGATTTCATAGTTTGGACTTGCCCAATTACATACTGCACTCGTACCCGTAGAGGTTCTTGAAATTTGTAAATAATAACGTCCTGAATTAAGGTTAGGTACAGTTAAAACATTTGGATATGTTGTAGTTGAAGCAAGCGTACCTTGAACTGCAGGTACTAATGCGGCTCCTGTATCCGCATTAAATAACTCCCATTGTGCTACACTTCCAGCTAAAATTCCATCTTCATCATCTACAGTAAACTCTATAGCTCCATCTGCACTTCCTCCTGCACAAGCAACACTATTAACCACACCAGATATGTTTACATCAAATGTAGTATCTGGAAAAACAACAGGAGTATCATTAGTTTCTATACATCCTGTAGCTGTATCTTGAACGTAAAACTCATAATCTCGACCCGGAACTAATCCTGTGAAAATATGTTTTCTAAAGTCTGAATTAGGATTGGTTGGATCTAAATCTGTAGGACCAGTTTGAATGGCTGATAGCCATGGACCTGTTGATGAATTTAAAGAAAATTGAAAAGGTCCTGTTCCTCCTTGAGCAACTACCGTAACTTCAAAACCTTTACTACAATCTCCAATTGCTTTTACATTTACAACAATACCACTTACATTAAATGGAATTTTAAAAGAATCTCCATTTTTAATACACTTCAATGCACCTGTAACAGAATCAATGGTACGTAAAGCAGGAAAAACACGATCTCCAGGATTAAAGCCTCTGATTTGACCATCCGTAAAATTAATCCAAGTTACACCATTATCAATACTATACTGTAAAATGTCTGGTAAGAAGCTTGCTCCAGTAATATTTTTAAAATTAAATCCTGTTTTTAAAGGTTCAGAAACCCCACAATTTGGTGGTGGTATTCCTTCTATATCTATGACTAGTGGACTTGGATCTACTAAACGTTCTGTAGTTGTTTTAGTACAGGTTAAATTATCTGTGATTGTGATACTATAATCCCCGGGATCCACATTAGAAAATGATGCTGAGGTACCTGTGATACCAACCATTGTATCTACAACAGTTCCTGAAACCGTATTGGTTAATACTACGGTGTATGGAGGTTGTCCTTCTGCAATAGCTACATCTATACTACCTTTGTCTCCGTTACATACGGGTTGATTGGCTACTGTGCTTAATTCTACAACTTTTACTGCTTTAATTTCAATATCTTCAATTATAAACTGACAAGAACCTGAAGGATTACTATCTCTTACATAAACGTCATAAACTCCAGCTGTCAAATTAAGTGAGTTGGATGTATTAAAGGTTGTTCCAGTTGGAGGTGTAGTCGCAGCTGGCGTAGCTGTATTCAATATTGCAGCATAAGTATAAGTACCAATTCCTCCGGTAGCAGTTACTGTAATACTACCTGGATTACAACTTGCATCTGAAGCTGTAGCAGTAGCTGTTAATCTAGGCTCTATTGTAGTTGTTTTAGTAGTATTACAATCTTTTGCATCAACTACTTCTACAGTGTAGTTACCATCTGTTAATCCTGTAAATGTATGAGAAGTTCCTGTTACTACAACTGGTGTTGCACCATTTAAACTAACATTAAAAGGAGCTAATCCATCTGTTATATTTACAACTACTTGCCCATTACGTCCATCATAACACTGTGTTGGGGTTAATGTAAAATCAACAGGATCTGGTGTTGGTATATTGATTGTAAGCGGAGTACATGCTGTTTTAGTAACAGTCATACTAATATTATCTACAAAATTACCTACAGTTTTACTTCCAGATGCAGTAGAAATAGCAACGAATGATATGATTGTTGATGTTTGTCCAGCAGGAACTGTATAGGTTCCTGTATAGGTACCCCATGCTGAGGTTCCGTCAGACATACTTTGTGTAAAATCTGAAGGTGATCTTGTAAGGCTACCTCCAATTCTAACTTCTGCAACGTCTACTCCTGATCTTCCTCTATGATCAACTGTCCAACGAATTTCATCACCTGGTCTCGTACAAAATTCTTGAAATAATGAAGATTCTTTATTTGCATTTAACTCTGCAAAATATGTTCCTTCTGATGCTGGTACACCTCTATAACCAGAACGCCAAATTTCTATTAAATTATCGCTAGCTGTGCTATCCCAACCATTTACTGTTGTTTCTGGTGTAAATACAAAAGTTGTTATTGGTGTTATTCCTGA
Organism: Tenacibaculum agarivorans; assembly: GCF_001936575.1. Classification (GTDB taxonomy): domain Bacteria; phylum Bacteroidota; class Bacteroidia; order Flavobacteriales; family Flavobacteriaceae; genus Polaribacter; species Polaribacter agarivorans. The sequence continues at coordinate 8,604 of NZ_MSMP01000002.1, read as the reverse complement.
AACATCTTCAAAACCTCCATTAACAAATAAATCGGTATCACATCCACATTCTGTACATCCCCTATCATCTCTTATGCTCACTGTATGATTTCCTGGAGCTAATCCAGAAAACACATTAGAGGTTTGCCATGTAATACCTCCATCAACACTATATTCATAAGGAGGTGTACCTCCTGCTCCCGTTACTGTAATTGTTCCTGTACTTCCTGCTGGTGAACAACCAGGAGAAGTAGTTACAGTTCCTGTAACTGTTAGTGGTACAGGCTCAGTTATGGTTACATCACCTAAGTCTTCTTCACAAGTAATCCCTCCACTTACTTCTCTAATTCTAACATTATGAGTTCCTGAGGTAACCCCTACAATTCTAAAAGGGTTATCACTTGTTTCAGCCCAACTTGCTCCACCATCAATAGAATATTCATATGATCCTCCTATAAAATTAAAGGCTTCAATAGTAATCGTTCCATTATTAGATCCTCCACATTCAGAATCAGTAGTACCCACTATTTTACCTCCGAAAAGCCCACCTGGAGCCACATTAATTGTAATATTTTTAGTACATGTTCTTGGGGCATTCACGCTAATTACATGGTTACCTGGAGTTACATTTGTAAAAATAGTTGAAGTTTGTGGTGTTCCACCATCAATTGCATATGTGTACGTTAGCACTGGAGTTGCTGGTGGATTTAATGTTATTGTTCCTGTATTATTACAAAAATAATCTATATTAAATGGTATATCTGGTATTACTGGTAGAGCATCAACATCTATATCTGTTAATCTTCTTTCACATAAATTTGAATCTCTTACCACTGGTTGATATGTACCTGCAGTAATACCATTAAATACGGTTGATGATTGCCAACTTACCCCATTATCAATACTATACTGATAACCAGAACCTGATCCTCCAGTAGCAGGAGTAAATGTTATAATACCTGTTTCAGTACATGTAAAGTCTCTAGTTAAACTAGCTGTACTATTTGGAGTATTTGTATTGGAATCTATCGTAATTGGACCTACTGTATAACTACATCTTGATGTGCTTCCTTTAGAAGCTCTTACGGTTACGGTATAACTTCCTGCAGTTAAAGCTGTGAAGGAATTAGACGCCTGAAAGCTCGTCCCTCCATCTATACTATATTCTAATCCATAACCTAACACACCTGGCGGAGTTTCAGTATTTATAGTAATTGTTCCTGTAGTCACAGCACAAGTAATATCTGTATGATTTTCCGTAAAACGCAATGCATCTTCTAAATCTAAGGTTACAGGAGTAGATACTTTAGAACAGTTGTTACTATCTATAACAATAAATTCATATGTTCCTTCTCCTCCTGAAGGAATTGTATACGAAGTACTACCTGAAAATGCGGTAGATGGAATAGCTCCTATATTTGGATAAGAAATTGCTGTAGCCGTAGCTGTAGGAGCTGGTGTATAAGACCAAATAGCATAGCTATATCCTGAAGCTCCTGGTGTTCCGCCTCCTGCTGACAATGTGATAATACCATCTGTACAATTAATATCTTTAGTAATAACTGCTGTTAAATTTACTTCAGAAGGTACTGTAAACGCAGGTGTATCTTCTGTAAAAGAACAATCTGCCGTAGTAACTTCAACTGTAAAAACTCCTGTTCCACTTACTGAAAACTTACGAGATTTATCAGTAGTAGGACCAAAATTGCTTACAACACTTGCTCCTTGCAAAATTCTGTAGGTAAATGGTCCTGTTAATGCTGAATTAACTGTTACATTTATTTCTCCTGAATCTCCTGAACATTTCGCTTGTGTTGTAGTTACATCTACATCTAGATCTGTTGCTGTAATAATTTGACCTGGAAAAGGAAAAACACAAGAAATGATATCATTTTTAATATATAAATCGTAAGTCCCCGCAGTAGTTATAGTAAATACATTCGATGCTTGATAGGCTGAATCTGCTGGTGTAGCAGATCCTCCACTAACTAATGCATACTCATATCCTGATGGTACATTATTTACTGTAATACTACCGTCTTTTGTACAAACAATATGTTCTAAATCAATTATCGGGTTTATTGTTCCTTTGTATACATTGAAGTAAAAACGTTCGAAACACCCTCCTGGTTCCTCTATGATTAATCTATATTGTCCTTCATCTGAAAAATCTCTTGTAGGACTATTGGCATTTGTTGTTACATCAACCCAAGTCCCTAAAAAGTCAGGACAAGTAGCATCAGGAGCGGGCGTAGATGGTACACTTAATACCTGCCAAGTTACTGTAGTTGGAGCAGCAATACCAGTAGTAATGGTTCTTGAAGCCGCACTACCACATAAATATATTTCTGATAATTGAGTGGTACCGTCTGATACACATGTTAATACATTATCTGCAACTGCTAAAATTGGATTTGTACGAGTAGAAGCAGCAATTACATTATACGTTTCAGGAAAAGCTAAACACGCTGCTAAAGTACCTGGAGGATTTACTTTGTTTACTGTATATCTTCCTGTTGCTGTTACAGTAATTTCTTGATTAGTTCCAATAATATTTCCTGCACTATCTCTCCATTCATATGAAGCAAATCCAGATCCTGCAGTGAGTTTCACTGATGGTCCACATAATTCTACATCTTGAACAAAATTTCTACATGAAGAAATATCTACAAGAAAATTAGATGTTCCCGCAATACCAAAATCACAAGCATCTAAACCAGAAACACTTGGTCTATTATCTACTTCTATTCCTCCTTTTAATCCTTTATATTTTGCAAAAGCTTGATTTTCGATTACATTAGAACATACATCCCTTAACTCACTACAATCTGATACAACTTTTACATGCAAACGAATGTTATATACAGCTCCTGCTTCCTCAACTAAGCTATCATCAACGCTAAATGTTAATTCTCCTCTAAATCCATTTGCTAATGAAGGAGGATCGTAATTATCTAGAGTTACTCCTGTTGGTAGTACCAAATCGCTTAAAATTAGATCTACATTTTTAGGTAATCTGTCTGTTATAATTGTATTTATAGAATCGTCAGTTCCCGTATTTTGAAAACTAATATTATACCAAAGATCGGCACCTAATCCAACCGTAGAACCAGCTATATCAGTCCCAGTTCCATCATCTATAGTTTTAACTAATTCTATATCTGGTTGAATCACTTCTACTGCTAAAGCATTCAAAAATGTCCAATATGAATCTTGATCCGTAACAAAACGTACTTCTAAATCGGTTTGTCCATTAGCTATTACAGAATTATTTGGGTTTCTAATTTCAAATAAATCTGCATCAAAACCTAACGTATTCGTACTACTAGGATCTCTACCAGCTAAAACAGCATCATTTATAGTAATTGAGGAATTAAAAAAGTTATCCGCAGGATTTAAAGTATTTGATTGCTTTACAAAATTACCTGAGGTGTCTTTAATCTCGAAACTGTCTTTGGTAAATCCAAGATCTCCTTCTAAAGTAGCTACAATCATATCTGCTCTTACTGGTGCTGGAGTAGCAGGATTAGGTCCTACTGGAACTGTTGTAAATCCACTATATGGAACCGTTACAGGAGGCTGTCCAAATTCAATAGTTGAAAACCCGTCGAATACACTAAAATACTTACTTGATTCTGTTTCGTTTTCATAAATTACTACCATAATCCAACCTGCAGAAGTTCCTCCACAACATTTACCTATAGTGGCTTTAATATTAGCTGCGAAATAATCTCCATTAGGATTTGGTAATGCCTGAACGTCGGTTGTAATATCTTTAAAACATGCATAAGGTCTACGTGCAGCCCTACCATTGTTATAAATTATATCACCTGTGATATCTTGATATGGTTGTCCTGGTAGTTTAAATTTAATTTTATCAAAATCTTGTGGTGGTGGTCTTTGGTCCGCAGCTGATATATACGGATACATTGCCGCCCAATATAAACCTGCCCAAACTACTTTAGAACAAGAGGGTAAATTTAACGATGATTTTGAAGATGAAAATGTACTTGCACTACCTGCAATTCCATAATTGTTATCTATATCTATATACCCCAACGATATATCATTATTATTACCTGTACCATTATATGATACATTAGGTGATGGATTATCGTTATTAGTGATACTGTTAGAAATAAAGGTCATATTTCCTTTTAAGGTAAGACCTCCTGAAGCTAGTCGTTGTGTAAATGGTACATCTGGACCAGCAGCCTGTGAATGAATTAATAAACTTACTAAAGAAAATGTTATTAAGAGTAATACTTTCTTCATAAAAATGGGATTAAAAACTTATTAGTATGGTTGATACTATATTTAGATATACAACTTAATGTTAAAAAACCCTACCCAAAGAACTAAAATTCTATAACAGTAATTAACATATTGATGTACATCAACTTAATTGGTTCTTTTAAAACTTACCTAAACCAATATTAACATGAAACTTAATTGCGGCAAATTTATTGTTTAAATACTATTTTTTTTTACTTTTAGCTGTATTTTTTTGCTAACCAACCAATTAGAACTAGTGAATAAAAAAACAAAGCCTCAAAATAGATATCTATTTTGAGGCTTTGTTTTAATTCTATTTTGAAGTTCTAGAACATCATCATTTTTCTTGTACATCTAGCTAAACTAGGTCTTTGATCGTAATCAAATCCTAAAGTAATCATGTGTGTACCACTGTTGAATCCTAAAATTTCATTTGTAGTTATACTAAACCCGTATGATAAGTATAACTTATTCTTTTTGATTCCGAATAAAGGTGCTAAAGCATTGGGTTGAAAGAATTGGTCATTTAAGAACGTATAACTTAATCCTCCCCAAACATAACCATCACGTATTCTTCTTCTCAATTTCACATTTAAATCTGTTCTAGATCTTCCATCAGATTCAAAATATTCGAAAAAAGCTGAAGGTTCAAATTCTGTATTTCTATTGATACGAAAGTTATAATTTGAATATACAGAGTACCTACGTAATACGGTTGGTTCACCTGTAGCAAAATCATCAATCTTTTTATCTAAAAGATTCACTAAGTTTCCACTAATAGCAAAGCGACCAAAACGATATAATAAGCTAATATCAAAATTTGACGAATTTAAGACCCTATTAGGTACAACTTGACCTGTATTATTTTGCTCCGTGTCAATACCAAATTGAATAAAACTGTAGCTTAGACCTAATGATAAAAAGCTATCATATAAGTCACTTAGTGTTAAGTGACTTGCTAAAGACAATCTAGCTCCCTTTTGAGAGGTGAATCCATTTTCATCATTAAATAAAGTAATTCCTCCTCCAAAACGCTCAGCTAACCTAGCTTCTACTGTTAATGATTGAGTGTCTGGGGCGTCTTTTACTCCAAGCCATTGACTTACTCCATTCAAGCGTATTTGTAATCCTGCTCCGATCCCAGCATACGCTGGAGATATTATAAAGGGATTATCTGCCATGTGGTTGATGTATTGGGGTAAATCAACTTCTTGACTTGATACGCGCATTACTACTAAAAGTAATAGTACTGTTACTATATTCTTCATTCTTAATATTTACCTATATAACGTAAAGTGACCCATAATTCGTCTTTCTTCACCTGTTATTTCTGTATATTCTATTCTATACCAATAATCACCTGATGGTAAAGGTCTTTCTTGATATGTACCATCCCAACCTTGAGTGACTCCTTCATAAGTTTGAATTTGTCTTCCATATCGGTCATAAATATAAACTTTTATATTATGATAAGGCTGAACATTTATAGGGTACCAATAATCTTGATTTGAATCACCATCTGGCGTAAATAAGTTTGGTATTTCAATAGTTATAAATACACCCGGAACAATTAACGTTGTTTCACAGCCTCTAGAGTCTCTTACCGTTATTGTATAGTCTCGTGTTTCAGTAATAACAAAAGTATCTTCACTAGAGAAATCACTACCATCTATACTATACTCATAAGGCCCTTGTCCACCTGAACCACTTACAATAAACATATTAATTTGTGAATCATCAACATTTAACACTAATGGATCTACTCTGATTACATCAACTTGTATTGGTGGTGGATTACAACCATCTACATGAGAAACTTCTACAGTATAAGTTCCTAGAGCTGAAACATTAAATACTCCTGTATCATTAGTAGCACTTTCTGGTCCAGAAATCATATATACCACTTCATCTTCATATATTTCTGCAACTGTTGCATTAATCACAATTTGACCATCACATTCATACATTACTTCAGCGTTAAACTGTAAGTCTAAAGCAGGATCAAACTGAATAGTCAGATTACTTGGGATAGGACAGTTACGAGAATCTGTTACCAATACTTCATAGAACTGGCCTGCATTTAAGTTAGTGAATGTATAACTTGTTTCAGTAGCACCTAGTGTAACCGCAGGTCTTCCATCACTTATTCTTAATGTATATGGTGGTGTTCCTCCAGACATATTCACCGTGAACGATGGTGTTGGATCAGTAACACACTCTTGTTGTACAATACTAGATGTATCAATCGAAGCTACAATTGGTGTCGGTTCTATTATGGTTACATCTACAATATTAATACAACCATTTAAGTCTAACACTGTAATTCTATAATCACCTGCTGCCAAGTTATTGAACTCATTTTGTGTTTGGAATCTTCCTGGCTCAGTATCTATCTCATACACATAAGGAGCTGTTCCTCCAATAGTACTCAACATAATAGTACCATCAGTTTCTCCATTACAACTTACGTTAACAACTGTTTCTGTAGTTTCTAATAAAGCTGGCTCATCTATTCTATGTGGTGTAGTTTCTGCAACACAATCTTGACTAGTCACTCTAATACGATATGTTCCTGGAGCAATACCTGTAAACACACTAGAAACTTGTGGGCCATCAACTACTGCACCTGAAGCATCAATTAACTCATACATATTATTCCCTAGTCCTCCTGTAGTAGTCGCTGATAACACAGCATCAGCATTTCCATTACAACTGATGAAAGCTGCGCTAGTATCTAAAGTAATCATTAACGGTTCTAATGCAGGGATAGAAACTGTAAACGGTAATGATGTACATCCATTTGCATCTCTTACAAAGAACTCATGGTCACCTGGTGGAACAGAGAAACTATTAGAAGTTCCAAAACTAGTTCCATCATTACTATACGTATATGCACCTGTACCTCCAGAACCTGTAACTTCTACTGTGGCATTAGGACGCGTACAACTAATTGTACTCGTTATAGCTGCAGTTGCCATTACATCTGTAGGTTCTGTTATGGTTATTGGGAACGTATTACGACAATTAAACTCGTCATAAACTGTAACTGTATAATCTCCTGCTCCTAAACCTGTAAATTGGTTAGATGTCTGTATTGCTGTTTCTGTTCCATCAGGGAATAGTAAACTATAAGAATATACAGGTGTAGCAACTTGTGCTCCACCAGATACACCTGATACTGTTATTACTGCTGTTGTATCTCCTTCACATGCTATTTGTGTAGTAACAGTTGGAGTAGCTGCAATTGTTGTTGGATCCACTAATGTGAATGTATCTGTAATTACACATCCATTTGCATCTTGAACAGTAATTAAATAATTACCTGATGTTAATCCTCCAATAATACTATTCGTAGAAAATGGTTGAACCATTGAACTTGTTGTCGTATTTTCTAATTGATATTCATACGATCCCCATCCACCCGTAGCACTAATATTAACATCTCCACTTGTACTTGTAAAACAAGTTATAGGGTTATTGGTGAAAGTAAAACTTAATGCTGCACTTGGTGCTTCAATAATAACCTCTGGTGAAGTAACTGGACAGAATGGATTATCTCTCATTGTAACTTCCACATAATAAGTACCTGCTCCTAATGTATTAACTGTAGTAGGTCTAGGACTTGCTCCTGCTGCTACTGTACCTGTAATACCTGTAGTAGTTCCTCCTGATAAGAATACTTCGTAGTCATATGCTCCAGCATAAGGACTGCTAGCAGCAAAATCAAACGTTAATGAACCATTGGTATCTGTTAAACAAGCAACGTTATTATCTCTTGCTATATCTAAAATAAAACTTGGAACATCTAATACTTGATGTGAAGTTGATATAATACAACCTGTACTAACATTCCTAATGTCTATATCATATGTTCCAGTGCCTAAGCCTGTAAAGTTACTGCTTACTGTAGTACCAGTACTTGGACCATTAATTGTGTTTGTTGCTGTAAATCCACCTGCACCTGTAATAGTGAAGATTAAATCTTCCCCTAAAACTAATGCACTTGTTAAATCAACTGAAACTCTAATCTCTTCGCCTCCTACTGGTAAAGCTCTACAGTCTATAGCTTTAGTAACTGTTATCGGTGTAGCACTTAAACTTAAGGCATTAAACGCTGGAATTACTGCATTAGTAGTCGCTGAACAACCTTGATCATCATAAACCGTAACTGATACATTACCACCTAAAACATTAGTCGTAGCAAAGCTAAATCCTCCACTATCTTGACGAATATCATCTGCAGGGTCAGCAGGAGTACCATTATCGTAGACAAATTCTACACGTACATAAGTACCGGTTCCACCGCTTATATCAGCTGGGTCTATTGTAACTACAGCGGCATCAGTAAAG
>NZ_MSMP01000019.1 GCF_001936575.1 Tenacibaculum agarivorans | reverse complement strand
AGGACTCGTTACATTCACACTTCCTGTTAAAACTGTACAGGTCGGATCGGTATGCGTAGCACTTGGAGCGATTGGAACTGGTAATAATGGATCTATAACAATCGTAGTCGCAGCTGAAACACAGCCGCTGGCATTGGTCTCCGTTAACTCATAAGTTCCTGGTTGTAAACTTGAAAAAACTGTTCCTGTTTGAGCAGCTACCACTGGTGTAATTCCTGTTAAAGTATACGTAGAAGTTGCTACGGGACTTGTAACATTAACACTTCCAGTGAAAACTGTACACGTTGGATCTACATGCGTAGCACTTGGAGCTACGGGAACTGGTAATAATGGATCTATAACAATAGTAGTAGCAGCTGAAACACAGCCGCTGGCATTGGTCTCCGTTAACTCATAAGTTCCTGGTTGTAAATTTGAAAAAACGGTTCCTGTTTGAGCAGCAACAACTGGTGCAATTCCTGTTAAAGTATACGTAGAAGTCGCTACTGGACTCGTAACATTGATACTTCCTGTGAAAACTGTACATGTCGGATCTACATGTGTAGCACTTGGAGCTACAGGAACTGGCAATAATGGATCTATAACAATAGTAGTAGCAGCTGAAACACAGCCGCTGGCATTCGTCTCCGTTAATTCATAAGTACCAGATTGTAAACTTGAAAAAACGGTTCCTGTTTGAGCAGCTACCACTGGTGTAATTCCTGTTAAAGTATACGTAGAAGTCGCTACTGGACTCGTAACACTCACACTTCCAGTAAAAACTGTACATGTCGGATCTACTTGTGTAGTACTTGGAGCTACAGGAGTAGTAGGTAATAAATCTACAACAATAACTGCACTAGAACTAGAAGTACACCCTGAACCATCTGTATCGGTTACTGTAAAAGTATAACTTCCTGGATTTGCTGTTACTAATCCTGTTGAAGAGATATTAACAACACTTGGTGAAAATGTATAGGTATCACCTGAACTAAAGCCTGTGATTTGAAAACTACCTGTAGATGTTGTACATGTCGGTTGTGTTACTGTTCCTACAGTTGGAACTACACCTGAACAATCTATTATCTCAACTTCATAATCTTCAACTTCTCCATCATTTGCAGGACCAAGAGCCCTATCATCTATTCCTCCAGAAGCTGTATCTGTTAATATATCAGATGTAATACGAAATCTCATATATGATGTTCCTGAGGTAATGTCCGTAGGAAAAGAAGACCAAGTTATACTGGTTGAAGTATTACCTGCAGATACTATTGTACTTGCAAACTCTTCATTATCATCAAATATTCCATTTCCATCAAAATCTATCCAAGCATAAATAGTAGCATCAGATCCTGTTGTATTTACGTAGGGAATGTTTAAAGTATAACTACTTGAGTTTAGATCAATATCTGGAACTAAAACTAAAGCATCTTCATCATTTATTCCATCATTGTTATCGCCAATAGCCAAACTATCAAATCCATCTGTCTCAGAATCTACAGTACTTCCTAATGATAAACTTGAGGTATTATTTACTTCATCGTAGTTGTTTATTAAATGTCTTGGTCCTCCAACCCCACTGGCAACTAATACTGTTCCGTATGAATCTGGTGCGTCTCCATAATCTAAATTAACACGAGCATTTTTACAAGCTAATCCGTCGTTAGTAGCAGTCGGGACACTTGTTGAAAATTCTACAATAGTTGGTGGAGAAACATTTAAATCCATTCTATAAACGACTCCTGTATTATTTTGAATACCATAAATGAATTCATCTGCATCCATAAACATAGCACCAAATATATCAGACACCGAACCAGTACCAACAGGGTAAGGAACAGCACCTAAAGTAGTGAGTGCCCCCGTAGTTAAATCTACAGAATACGCAACTTGATTAATTCCAACTAAAAATACGGTATCATCATTTACAACTATATCAGCAGTTTGAACACTGAGAGTAGGACTAATTGTAATGGTATTGATAACCGTTAAATAGGTAGGTGAAGTTGGGTCTATATCTACTTCATGAATTTCTGAATCTACAACTGACTTTACATATAGTTTATTGTCGGAAACATCTCCTGCAACATATAGTTTTCCTGCTATAGGAATACCTATTATTGGTCCAACTAAATGATTTGTAAATTCAAAACCAGTGACAGTTTCTACCATTTCGGAAATAATAACTTTATCTTGACCTACTAAAGAATAACTAAGACCATCGTTTTCATTGTATCCGTATGCATTAGAAGTTGAGTATACTTCATTTGTGACTGTTTGCTGAACAGAAGTTCCTGTGAATAAGTCAATTTCATAGAATTCACCAGCAGCTACTTGAAAAAGAGCTGTAGCACATAATGTTGGATTTGAATCACCAATAACAGTGCCCGTTGTACATTGTACATATTGTAAAATTTGTCCTCCAGAAAATGTATTATAACCATAAAAAGCTTCATCCATTTTACCTTCATAACCACCAAAAGGAGTTGTTACATCCATAGCTGCATGTAAACCTCCATATACCCCTCCAAATCCACTATCGTCTAAATGCGCAGGGATTTGAGTTGAAGATACAGTTACCTCGCCTTCTAACTCGCCATCTAAATATGATAAACACCTACCGTTATTAAATGTAAAAGTAATATGATGCCATTCATTATCTGTAGGGTATTCAAAATCAGCAACTAAAGCTGAGGTTGCTCCGTTACGTATTCTTACTGTAATATTTCCAGTAGTTATTGCTCTAAAAATTGCTAATCCAGCACCATTACCTCCTTCTTCATACAACATTTGATTTGTTGTAGGTGTATTTGAATCTGGTTTTATCCAAAAACCAACAGACAAATTTCTAAAGGCTCTTCCAAAAGTTTCTGTGGTTGTGCTATGTTGAAAGCCCATTTCAGTAGTTCCATCAAAAACTAAAGAACTTCCACCTGCAATATTATCTGTGTCGAAAGTGATTGATGAGGTTACATCAGGGTTATTTGTTCCATCTTCATCGTCTGTAGTATTATCAAATGAAAATACTGCCTCAGTAGTATCAACTCTTATGTAATCCATTAAACAAGTACTTATATTTCCTCCTCCATCTATTCTAATAGCATAATCTTCAACTTCACCATTACTAGCAAAACCTAAAGCTCTATCATCTGTATTTCCAAAAGTTGTGTCTGTTAATACATCTGATGTAATACGAAATCGCATGTATGTATTTCCTAAAGTAATATCACTAGGAAAAGTCCAATTTAAAACTGCAGAAGTAGCACCAGAACTTGCTATGGTGCTTGTAAACTCTTCATTATCATCAAAAGTTCCGTTTCTATCAAAATCTATCCAAGCATAAATAGTAGCATCACTTCCTGTGTTATTTACATAAGGAATAGTTATACTATGTGTTGTTCCATTTATATCAATATCCTGAATGGTAGTTAAAGCATCTTCATCAACAGTTTCATCATTATTATCTCCACTAGCCAAACTAACAAAACCATCAGTTTCTCTATCTATCGTAGCTCCTAAATTTAAGTCAGACGTATAATTTATTGCATCATAATTTGTAATTAAATGTCTTGGTCCACCACTTCCTGAATTTACCAATTTTATTCCATAGGAATCAGGAGCATCTCCAAAATCAAAATTGAATGTATTGTTTTTACAAAAGATACCATCATTAGGTCCCATAGTGATCGTATTAGAAAATTCTACAACTTTTGGGAAAGCCCCACTTACATCTAACCTGTAAATTATACCAGTAGAGTTGTTAATAGCATATACGAACCCTTCTCCATCCATAAACATTCCCGCCAATGGAGGCGCAACACCAGACACTCTTCTAAGGCTAGTTACATTACCTGTAGTTAAATCAATCGTGTACGCATTTCCGTCTTCAGCTACAGCATACAATATTCCATTAGAAACTACAAAATCTGCAATAGCTATGTTATTACTTAAAAGAATTGTATTAGTTAGTGTTAAGTAGGTTGGAGAAGTATTGTCAATGTCAATTTCATATATAGCACGGAGCGTAGTGGTTTTAATATATAATTTATTATTATATACATCACCTGCTACGTAATTGACAAGAGGAAGACCAACTACTGGACCCGCTTTATGATTGGTAAATTCATAAGTTTTAGGTGCTGTTTCTTCTATCTCTGTGATTACAATTTGATCTGCAGTCACAGAATATATCAAACCATCGTTCTCGTTGAAACCCGCTGCAAAAGTATTCGTGAAAACTGAGTTTGTAACTGTTTGTTGAATGGTTTCACCAGAAGTTAAATCTATACTGTAATATTCACCATTATTTGTTTGAAAAGCTACATCTGGACATAAAATTGGATTTAAATCACCAATAGCACTTCCTTTTAAACATTGTATGTATTGTAAAATTTGACCTCCTCTAATGGTATTATAACTATAAAAAGCTTCATCCATTTTACCTTGATAGCCTCCAAAATTAGTTGAAAAATCTGATGCTATATGTGAGCTTCCATATACATTACCAAAGCCACTAGCATTCAAATGAGCAGGCATTTGAGTAGTTGAAACCGTAACATCTCCTCCTATTTCTCCATCTAAATAAGTAACACCTCTACCATTGTTAAATGTAAAAGCTATATGATGCCAATCATTATCCGTTGGGTATGCAAAATTTGCAATTTGAACTGATCTTACTCCATTTCTTATTCTTGTAACAATGTTTCCAGTTGTAACTTCTCTATAAATTATAAAACCAACAGTAGCACCACCTTCTTCATATAAAACTTCATTTGTTGTTGGTATAGCTGCATCTGGTTTTATCCAAAAACCGACAGATACGTTTCTAAATGCTCTACCAAAAGTATCTGTGGTTGAGCTAGGCTGAAATCCCATTTCTGTAGCCCCATCAAATACTAAAGAGCTTCCTCCTGCAATATTATCTGTATCAAAAGTGATTGATGAGGTTATATCAGGATTATTTGTTCCGTCTTCGTCGTCTGTTGTATTATCAAATGAAAATACAGCTTCTGTATTTACTGTTTCAATTGTATTTTCCAAACAAGTACTAACAATAAAGATATCTTTATAGTATTCTAGAAAATCTAGGGGGTTAAAATTATTTTTTTTTGTAGTTTTAATAAATTGCTTAACCTTTACCTCCTCAGATATTTTATTTGTTATATTTTTTGATCTAAATAATAAACTGTTATTAGATATTGAGGTAAAAGAAAGAAAGCTTAAACAAACAATTGTAAGTAGTGTTTTAAAGAAAATAGAAATTGTTTTATTCGTCATTTTTCATGTCCTTTCTTAATAAAACAAAAGTATTTTTCAATTTTACCATTAAGTAAAAACTTAAATTTTTGACCTAAAGGAACTAGCAAAAAATTTAAGTGATGACTTTTATGTATTCTTTTATAAAAACCCCCCGTTTTATTGATTTGTATAACAAAACTAGTATGAGAAATAGGAAAATATTCAAAAAACAGGTAGACAAAAAGTGATCTTAAGAGGATAAAAAGACACAAAACTTACCACAAACAAAAACACAAGAAACTATATAACAAACCAATACACCAAAAGCTTTAAATTTCAATCTTCTTTATTGGCTAATCGTTTTATAATTACGAATAATACATTAAAAACAACACTAAACTTTCCTTTTTCTCATCTTCAATTCATAAGAATAATTACACAGCTAATTATACTTTATTAAAATATTTCAATAAAAAAACAAAGCCATTGATTTAACAATGGCTTGCCTCATGTATAAGTTTTATATCCCCACATAAAACTCAACACTAAAGAGCTGATTGTAACTAAGATCTGCTCCTATTTTTCCAAAACAATAAATTCACTTCTTCTATTTAATTGATGTTCTTCTTCGGTACAATACACATTATCCTTGCATTTATTTAATAATCTAGATTCCCCATACCCTCTACTGGTAATTCTATTAGCGCTAATACCGTTTTGAATTAAATATGCTCTTGTGCTTCTTGCCCTTCTTTTACTTAAAGCTGTGTTATAATACCATATGGCTCTACTATCAGTATGAGATCTTACCTGAATTTTAATCTGTGGATATTTTTTCAGTACACTAACAATTTTATCTAGTTCGATAGCTGCATCAGGTCTAATAAAAGATTTATCTAAATCAAAATAAATCGGATTTAACACCAAAGTTTTCCCTAAATCATCACCTTTTTTAATCTCTGTTATTTCAGGAATAATTACAGTATCCTTTTCAATCTTAGGCTCTTCCTTTTTCTTAATTTCTAAAAAAGAAAAACTATAAATATCATCTTTTCCTTTTCCTTCACTTCTATTTGATGAGAAATATCCTTTTTTGACTTTATCATTAATAATAATTGCGAAATCATCAGCTCTACTATTTATAGGTTTCCCTACATTCACTACCTCCCAATCCTCTTTCTTATCAAATGATTTTATCTTAAAAATATCTAGCCCTCCTAACCCCACATGCCCATCTGAAGAAAAGTATAAATCATTATTAGCACTGATAAATGGAAATGTTTCTTTCCCCTCTGTATTAATAATTGGTCCTAAATTTTTTGGAGTTCCAAAACTTCCGTCTTCATGTATTGTTATTTCATAGATATCAGATTCTCCTAAACCTCCCGGCATATCCGAAGAAAAGTACATTGTTTTTTCATCGTTACTCAAGGTTGGATGTGCCACTGAATATCCATCATTATTAAAAGGTAGTGGTTCTGGATTTGACCATTCTCCTTTTTCATTTTTACTAGAACGATATACTTTTAATTTATCTGTTCTTATTTTTCTATTTCCTGTGAGTCTATCGTAGTTACCTCCATTTTCATTATTTCTTGTAAAATAAATTGTTCGTTTATCTTTAGTAAAAACGGGGGTAGATTCATGAAGATCACTATTAAAATCGATCTCCCATTTTCCAATTTCATATAATTCTCCTGTTTCAGGGTCTGGCTTTCCTTTATAAAAATCTAAATATAATTCTTTATTCCACTCATGGATATTTTGGGCAGTTGATTCTAATTGTCTGGAAGAACTAAAAACTACATAACCATCAAAATAAGCAGTTCCAAAATCTGTAAAAAATGAATTCATAGTTAGATTCGTTATTTTGTACTTATCCGTATCAGTATTGGTTCTTTCTAAATAATCCTGCTTTTTCAAAAACAACTGTGCTCTTTTATCTTCAGGATTTATTCTAGCAAATTTGTGCATATATAGATCTGCTTCCTTATAATTTCCTATAGTTTTTAAAGTTTGAGCATACCTATAAAAATATTCTGTTTTAATTGTAGTTTCATAATTCTGTAATAGTTTTTTATACCATTTTGAAGCATCTTCAAATTGGCTATTGAAATAATAACTATTTCCTAATTTTTTAAAAAGTTCTGAACTTTCAAAACCAATATCTACAACTTTCAAATATGTATTTTGAGCATTTATATATTCATACTTTTCATACTGCTCATTTCCTTTTTTCAATAGTTTTTTTTGCGCAAAAATTGAAATATTAAGAGTAATTAACACTCCTGAAAAAGCTAGTTTTTTAAATAAATTTTCCTTCATAATTCTAGTTTTTAAAAAAAGCGAGGGGTCAGTTGCCTTACATTTATTTTAGGAAGTTCATAACGTAGCATAGCTTCATAACTACCACTATTAAATTGAATATTTCCCAATTCTGTAGTTTCTCTATCATAAGCAAAACCTAGAGTTAAAGAGTTTGAAATTCTATATCCTAATATAGCACTCACCGCTGCGCTCCAACGATAAGCTAGACCTAGGGTTAACTTTTCATAAAACATAAAATTTGTTGAAATATCGATTTGTAAAGGTGTTCCTAAAACTAACTTAGTTAATAATGCTGGTTTAAATTTTACATCCTCATTAATATCAAAAACATACCCACTTATTAAATAATAGTTAATACGTTCTTCTCCTAAACTTTGATTGCCATTAAAATGATCTGTTTCTAATAAATTAGGTATACTGAAACCTACATAAAATTTACTGGTATTGTAATATATACCAATTCCTACATTAGGACTAAATTTATTGTTTATACTAGCATTAAAACTAGTATCATCGATATCGAACAAGTTTAATTTTTCAAAATCCACATTCAATAAATGTGCTACTCCTTTTAAACCAAAGCTCAATTCTCCTTCTTCTGAAACGGATATTCTATACGATACATCAATATTGAAATATGTTTCTGAAGTTGGTCCTATTTTTTCATTTATAAGAGAAACTCCTACACCTAATCGCCTTAAACTTCCTAAACGAGTGTCCAAAGCTAGTGTTTGCGTTGTAGGTGCGCCTTCTAAACCTTGCCATTGATTTCTATATAAAGCAACAATATTTAATCCTCCTTTATTTCCCGCATATGCAGGATTAACACTCATTGTATTGTACATATATTGGGTGTATTGTGCATCTTGTTGCGCTGAACAAAAATTTGTTATAGTAACAAGCACCATTAATAAATATCTTTTTTTCTTTCTTATCATTTTATACCCTATCTAATTTCTTCGATATTCTCTACACTATGTTTTGTTTCAATTTCATTGAACAAAACATCTTATAATTATAAACGTAAATATTGTGGCTGGTTAATCAGAACAATAATAGAACAAACTGGACGTTTAAAGCAAAGTAATACGTATACAAAAAGATACTTGGGTGTATCAAAAAGTCACAACTCTAATTAACTCTGAAAAGTAACTGTTACTAAAAAAGCAGAAATATTTTATTTAAAAAAAGCTAAACATCTAATAAACAACAACTAAATAATTTAAAAAAGAATATAAAGTTTACTAAAAACTTTTTGTGTCACCTAAAATAAACTAGTGTCCTCCTTTTGTCCACTATAGTTTTACCCTATTTTTAAATTCCTTTTTTTCTTTTGCTAGAACCAAATAATGTTTAAACATAAATTACTACAGCAGAATGAAATCATTTTTAAAAAGACTGCCAACTTTAATTGAGAAAAGAAGAAAATTAATGCTAATAATAATTATCAGCATTAACCAACAATTATTAACTCAAAATAACTCTTCAATAAAATTAAATTCAAAATTTGATTTTTCATTAACAGAAGATCTTTTATTAAAAGATAAGCTTATAAAATTGAAAAAAAATGTGAATAATTATATCCAAAGAAGATCTATCTCTTCTCTTTATGTAAATGAAAGTAAATCTACCGCTACCTTTTTTAAGAGTAGAATGGTGATTGTTATTTTTTTCTTATTCTTTTTCACCAGTTCTTATTTTATAATTTATCGTTTTCGTACTATTTTTTTAGAAAAACAGAAAGAATTAGATGTACAAAAGCAATCACTACTGCAGAAAGAGAAAAAACTAGAACAAAAAATTAATTTAAAAAACAAATTATTAACCTCTTATGCCTTTAATTTTCAGCAAAAAAATGAAATTATAAATAAGGTATTTTCCCTTGCTAGAGGATTTGAAAAAACCTCTTCTCAATCCGAAGAGAAACAACTTATCCGCGAGCTAATTCATATAGGGAAAGAAAATTTACAGATAGATAAGGAATGGGAACACTTTAGACTTTTTTTTGAAGAAACTTTAGCTGGATTTCATTCAAAATTAAAATCAAAACACCCTGAATTAAATTCGAATGATTTAAAAATTTGTTCTTTAATCAGGTTAAATCTTAATATTAAAGAGGCTGCTAATATCCTTAATATTTCTCCTGGAAGTTTAAAAACGGCAAGATATCGTTTACGTAAAAAATTAAACTTAGAATCTGGACAAAAAATTATCGATTATATTATAAAAGTAGATCGAGAAGAATTTTGTTAATTAGATAGTATATCTTTTTCTCTTTTCTAAGAAAAGGACTATCTATTTCTTTAGAAATATGAAAATAAGCCTTGTTAGAAACAACTAATAAAGCTTATTTTCATATTTGATAGAGTTAATTCTATCACTCTCTGCTCTGAAAGCAATTCATCAAGAATGTTTATTATTACTTTAGCAGCTCAATTCGAAATGAAAATGACTCAAAAATTACGTCCAATAATGCTAGTTGGAACTGGTTCTGATGTTGGTAAAAGCATATTAGTAACTGGTATTTGTCGCATTTTAAAACAAAAAGGGTTTACTCCTGCTCCATTTAAAGCCCAAAACATGTCTTTAAATAGTTTTGTGACTAAAGACGGATTAGAAATTGGACGAGCACAAGCAGTACAAGCAGAAGCGGCGGGAATTCCATGTACTACAGAAATGAATCCGGTTTTACTAAAACCTTCGGGAGCTAATAAATCTCAAGTCATTTTACACGGAAAACCAATTGGAGATCAGACTGCTCGTTCTTATTTTTTAGGAAACAATAAACAAGAGCTTTTTAAAGAAGTTAAAAAGGCTTTTGATACTCTTCAAGAACAATTTAACCCAATAGTTTTAGAAGGTGCTGGCAGTATTAGCGAATTGAATTTAAAACACAGAGATATTGTAAATATGCGCATGGCTAAACATGCTAATGCTGATGTGTATTTAGTTGCCGACATTGATCGTGGAGGTGTTTTTGCTAGTGTTTATGGTAGTATTGTATTACTTGACGATGATGAAAGAAAATTGATTAAAGGAATTATCATTAATAAATTTAGAGGTGATATTTCTTTATTTGAGGAAGGAAAAAAAATGATTGAAGAACTCACTAATGTTCCTGTATTAGGTGTTATTCCTTTTGCTAAAGATATATACATTGAAGAAGAAGATTCATTGGCTTTAGATACTAAAAATAAAGCTTTCACTACTGGAAAAATTAATATTGCTGTAGTTCTACTACCGTTTATTTCTAATTTTACTGACTTTAATAGATTAGAAAAAGATGAACGAGTACATTTATTTTATACTCGCACACCAGAAGATCTTAAAAAAGCGGATATTATTATTATTCCAGGAAGTAAAAATACCATAGCAGATATGCAATTTTTACGAAGTGCTGAACTTGCTCAAGAGATCTTGAATGCATATGAACAAAAGAAAAAAATTGTAGGTATCTGTGGTGGATTCCAAATGTTAGGACGTTCTATTTCTGATCCACATCATGTTGAAAACGAAATTCAAACTATACCTGGTTTAGGAATTATTCCTACTGATACGGTAATGGCTTCAGAAAAAACAACATTACAATGTAATTTTAAGTTTAAAGAATATTCTGATACTTGTACTGGTTACGAAATTCATATGGGAATTACCACTTTTGAACATCAACAAAAACTAAATACTATTAATGGTAATTCAGAAGGGTATTTTGATGAAAATTGTTGGGGAACTTACATTCATGGAATCTTTGATAATAGTGTAGTTATTGATGACCTCTTAAGTGATTTTGTCATTGAAAAAAATACAACAACTTTCGACTACAAAAAATATAAAGAAGAAAACTACGATAAACTTGCTGTTCATTTAGAATCGAATTTAGATATGGATTATATCATTCGTCAAATGCATTCGTAACTTTTAAGATATGATAGAATACGGACACGGAGATGATACGCATAAGTTCAACGGAATTGAGTTTAAAGCAAATTTTAGTTCTAATGTGTATAATTTAGGCGCTCATACTGGGCTTAAAGAATATTTAAAAAAACAACTAGATCACATAGAAAGTTATCCTGCTCCAAGTAGTGAAGATTTTATTCAATTACTTAGTAAATATCATAATATCTCTAATCAAAATTGCTTGGTAACAAACGGAGCAACTGAAGCTTTTTATTTAATTACCAACTCTTTTTACGGAAGCAATGCAACTATTTGTACACCTTCTTTTTCTGAATATGAGCAAGCTGGAAAAGCCAATAATTTACAGTTAGAATTTATTGATCGAAAATCTGTGCTTCAACATAAATTCACTACGAAACTTGCTTTTATTTGTAACCCTAATAATCCTGATGGTTTTGAAAATACTAGTGAAGAGATTGCTACTTTAGCAAAATCATATCTTGACACCTATTTTATTATCGACGAAGCGTATACAGAATTTACAAGCAGTTCTATTTCTTGTATTGACTTGTTATCTGAATATCAAAACATTATTCTTGTAAAATCGTTAACAAAACTATTTTGCGTTCCAGGTTTACGTTTAGGTTATATACTTAGCTCCTCTCCTATTATTGATAAACTTTTACAACATAAAATGCCTTGGAATGTAAACAGTCTTGCTTTGCAAGCTGGTGAATTCATTTTTAAAAACTACAATAAAATTCTACCTAATTTCGAATCTTATTTTTCTGACGCAATAGCATTACAAAATGAGATAAATAAATTGGAAGGCTTTGAAGTTATTCCTACAAATACAAGCTATTTTTTAATTCGCTTATCTCAACCAAAAGCTTCAGAATTAAAATCATATCTGGTCAATTCTCATCAACTCTTGATACGAAATGCTTCAAACTTCAGAACTTTAGACGAACACTATATTAGAATTGCTAGTCAAACTCCAGAAAAAAACTCCTTATTAATTAAAGCTTTACGTTCATGGAACAGTTAATGTTTTTACTTCCTTTAGGTATTGCTTATGTATTAGATTTAATTTTAGGTGATCCAAGATGGTTACCACATCCTATCCGTTTGTTTGGAAATTTAATTGCATTTGGTGAGCGAAAATTGAATCAAGGTCAATCTCGATTTTCAAAAGGTATGTTGTTAACTTTAATACTTACTTCAGGTACATTTCTTTCATTTTACCTCATACAATTTCTATTAAAACCATATCCTATTGTATGCGTAATAGTTCAAAGTATATTTTTATTCTATGCTATTGCCAATAAAAGTTTGATTGAAGAAGGAAAAGCTGTATTCGATGAATTAGCTAAAGGAATTATAGAAGGAAGAAAAAGATTATCGTGGATTGTAGGAAGAGATACTACTCAACTGAATGAACAACAAATAAAAACAGCTGTTTTTGAAACTTTATCAGAAAATTTAAGTGATGGTGTAATTGCTCCACTATTTTTTTATGCAATACTGGGAGTTCCTGGTGCTATGTTGTATAAAATGGTAAATACGTTAGACTCTATGACCGGGTATAAAAACGAACGTTATTTTTACTTTGGAAAATTTGCTGCGAAACTAGATGATGTCTTTAATTATATTCCATCAAGAATAACAGCAATGATTATGCTACTTGTTTCAGGAAAAATGAAACATATGTTCAATGTTTTCAAAGAGGGGAAAAAGCATACGAGTCCAAATGCAGGATATCCTGAAGCAGCCTTAGCTTATATTATAAAATGTAGATTTGGAGGTCCGAATTATTATCACGGTAAACTCGTCGACAAACCATTTATAGGAATACATGATCGTAAAATTGAAGATCACGAATTTTCTACAGTAGCCAAAATAAATCACGCTACTACATTTTTCTTTATTGTAGTAAGTGGATTGCTTTACTATTTTTGTTGTTGATATATGAAAAGATACATTATAACAGGAGCTCCAAGTACTGGAAAAACTACACTTATTAATTCATTACAAGAAAATGGGCATACTGTTTTTGAAGAAGTATCTCGAAGAATCATCATTTCTGAACAACAAAAAAGTAGTAATAAAACACCTTGGGAAGATGTAATTGGTTTCACTGGCCTTGTATATCATCAAACTATTAAAGAATTGCATACACCTATTTTTAAACATGCTTTTGTAGATAGAGGTTTAGCAGATAATATTGCATATTTACAGTTAAAAAAGCAACCCATTTCTAATGACTTTTTAGATTTCGATTATCAACAATTTTATCATAACACCGTCTTTTTTTGTCCACTTTGGAAAGAAATCTACACCTGGGACGAACAACGACTTCAGTCTTTCGAAGAAGCTAAACAGCTACAAAACTTACTATTAAACACTTATAAAGATTTAGGTTTTACCATTCTCGAAATCCCAAAAACAACTGTTAGCAAACGCTTACATTTCATTAACACTGCACTAAAATAAAAAGCCCTATTTTTACGATGGATTTTGGTTTTTTATGCGAATAAAAATTAAAAGGGAATTTGGTGTGAATCCAAAACTGTTCCCGCAACTGTAAAGTTCGTTTCAAAAAACATCAATATGCCACTGCTTAATGATTAAGTGGGAAGGCGATATTTTTAGAACTAAGTCAGGAGACCTGCCAAAATTCATTAAATAATTAATAACTCTCGGGTAAAGAGTTGGAAAATTAACAACTACATTTTAAGTAGCATTTTCTACAAATTACCTGCCTAAAACTCTTTTTAAAATAATGAAAAGATTAGTGTTGCGCAGTGTGTTTTTGTCATCTAAAAATCTAATGATTGATAATTACACTAAACATAAAACATTCTCATATTGTCAAAATCAAAAAATTGAATAAGATATGGGAAAAGATGTATCAAAAGCAACAACTACTTTCTTATTCTGTGATGGTGGTTCGTGTAAAAAAGCAAAAAGTGAAATGGCTGTTCGAGAAGCCAGAGCACATTTAAGAAATGAAGGACTTTGGGATAACACTCACAGTATTAGAACTCGATGTAATGGTCGTTGTGAAGATGCTCCTACTTGGATTGTTCAACCTGGAAATTACTGGTATAAAAACGTAACTCCAGAAAAAGCTGTTGAAATTATCGATGCTCATATCAATGAAGATAAACCTATCGATTCTTATCTTTTATATAAAGATGGAGATGAAGCAATGAAGTCAGACAATGAAAGAACTGTAAAACCAACTGTTTTTAATCAGAAAGAAGATAAAGATTATGGAAATGTATTAGTTGCGCGTTCTCCTGCATCAGATCAATTTCTATATCCTTTATTCAAAAAACTTTTTGAAACCTCATCTAACGTCCAAGTAAATTTTCCAGATGGAAATCAGCAAATAATTACACAATCGCATCAAGTTACTTATACTGATGATTTTGATATTCTTGTAGAAGGACCAGAAACGAATTTAAAATTAGCTATTGGTCCGATTACTAAAGCAATGGAAAATGATGTTGCTCAAGAAATTAAAGATAGAAAAGTTGGTGTTGCAGAAGTGATTTGGAAGCAAGAAGACACTAATTACATTGCTCATATTCGTTTAAAGAATAGGAAAGGAAAATTTTTAGTATCATTGGACATTCCAAAAAATAATAATACACTTTGGGAATATATTCTTAGTATTTACCTAAGTATGGATAGTAAAAACCCTAAAATAGTTTTACCTGTTGAACAATAAACAAATTAGCATATTAGGATGCGGATGGCTTGGTTTGCCTCTAGCTGAATTTTTAATCGATAAAGGTTATACAGTAAAAGGTTCTACAACATCGCAACAAAAAGAAGAAACACTTAAGGAGCGTAATATTATTCCTTTCGTGTTTAAGTTAGGTGAATCGTACGATAAAACTTTAATAAATGATTTCTTTTCAGATAGTGAAGTAATTATCATTAACTTTCCACCTAAACGCATTCCTGATATTTTCAATATCTATCAAGAGCAGATTAAAGAAGTTTTGCCTTACATTCAACCTGAACAAAAAGTAATTTTTGTTAGTTCTACTTCTGTATACCAAAATACAAACGATTGGGTTACTGAAACCTTAGAAAACAAACCTGAAAAAGAATCAGGAAAAGCTGTTTTAGCTGTAGAACAACTTTTACAATTGCATATAAAAAATAATCTTACTGTTCTTCGTTTAGCTGGACTGATTGGATATGACAGAGTACCAGGACGTTTTTTAGCTAATAAAAAAGAAGTTACTAACGGTAAAGCACCTATTAATGTAATTCACCAAGATGATTGTATTGGACTTGTTGACGCTATCATTACTCAAAATATATGGGGAGAAATTTTTAATGGCTGTGCTGATGAGCATCCACTACGAGAAACATTTTATATCTTAGCTGCTGAAAAGGCAGGTTTAGTCCCTCCTGAATTTAAACAGTCAGAATCTATTCAGTTTAAAAAAATATCAAACACTAAAAGTAAATCCGTATTAAATTACAGCTATAAGTACCCAGATCCTTTAGCGCTTATTACGTAAATGCAGAAGATAACTATTATAGGAACAGGTCCTGGAGACCCAGAATTACTTACCGTTAAAGCTTATAAATTGATTACTGATGCTGATGTTATTTTACATGACAATTTAGTCTCTTCAGAAGTTTTAGCCCTAAATACTATTGCTGAAAAAATATATGTAGGTAGAAAATTTGGAGATCAATCAGATCAAGTTAGCCGACAAGATCGTATTAATCAATTATTACATAAATATTACTTAGAAGGTAAGCAAGTAGTTCGTTTAAAATCGGGAGATCCTTATATTTATGGCAGAGCTGCTGAAGAAGCACGATATCTAGTAAAACATGAATTACCGTTTGAAGTAGTTCCTGGTATTACCGCTTCAATTGCAGCTGCAAATACATTAAATATTCCTATTACAGAACGAAACCATTCAAATGCAATGCTTATTTGTACTGCTCATACTGCTGATTATTCGTTTGAACAACTCAATGGGATTGCGCATATGCTTAAAGCAGGAAATACGATTTCTATTTACATGGGATTAAAAAGTTTACATAGAATAATTCCAAAACTTTTAGAAGTTTGTAAAGATAAAACGATTCCTGTAAACGCTATTTCAAATGTATCTAGAGAAAATCAACAAATTATTACAGGTACTTTAGGCAATATCGAAAGTAAGATAGCCGAAAGTTCCATTCCAATGCCTGTCGTTTTTATTATTGGAGCTACGCCTATACATTAAAACAAGATCAATGAAAGAAGGAATTTTATTATGCGGACATGGTTCTAGACGAGCGGCTGCCGTTACATCATTTAAAAGATTAGTAACCGTTTTAAAAGAGCGTTATCAAAACACATATGAAGTGGATTATGGATTTCTAGAATTTAATCATCCAACCTATGAAGCCGCTGTAGAACGCATGTATTTAAACGGAGTTCGTAAAATATATGCTTTACCTGTAATTTTATTTGCTGGATCGCATGCTAAAAATGATATTCCTTTTGAATTAAATACGTTACAAACTTACCACGATGATTTAACCATTTCTATGGCAAAACACATTGGAGTGAGTTCTTTTTTATTGGATTTATCAGTAAAACGTATCAAAGAAACTGAAGCAAAACTTCCTCCTGTAGATAGAAAAGATACTTGTTTAATTGTGGTCGGTAGAGGTACAACAGATCCTGATGCAAATAGTGATGTTGCCAAATTAATGAATATGCTTTGGGAAGGTTTAGGCTTTGGTTTTGCAACTGTTGGTTACAGTGGAACTGCTTATCCGAATATTAAAGACAGTTTAGAATTGGTAAATAAATTAGGATTTAAGCGTACAATCGTAATTCCGTTTTTCTTCTTTACTGGTGTATTATTAGAACGTATTTATGGAGCAGTTTCTGCTATGGATGAGAAATCTGAATATGAATACATATACACAGATCCTTTTGGAACTGATGAATTAATTCTAAAAGCTTTTGATGAACGTTTAGAGGAAGCTAAAAATGGTATTGCCAACATGAATTGCCAGATGTGCAAATACCGAAAACAAGTTGTTGGTTTTGAAGAATATTTAAGTCAGGAACAGGTAGGACATCATTTAAATGTTAAAGGAATTTTGTTTGAAGAAGATGAAAAACCTGGTGATAAGAAAAGTAGCATAGGAAATAGGATTAAAAAGATTTTAGGAATTTAAGGTTCCAGTTTATAAATACAACAATAAAAGAGGTCTAAAAAGTTAATCATTCCGAATCTTTTTATTTTGCCACTAGGTGGTTAAAATGGCATAATCTTTCAAATTTAAGTTACCAATTGTAAGGTAACTTCAAAATTATTTTTCATAATAGTGTTTTTAAAACACCTTTTCAGACCTCTTAAATTTGGAATTTAATATCCAATAGTAAAACGCTTTTTAATAAATTTTTGATTATCTACTTCGTCTAAAATTCCAACAGCAAAATCTTCCATTGAAATAGCACTTTCTCCCTTTTCATTCGCTATTAAATTTTCTTCCGCTAATCTAAACTCTCCTGTTCTCTCCCCTTCAAAAATATATGCAGAAGGAGAAACATTAGTCCAATTTAATTCTGTTTCTGTTCTATATACTTCCTCAAGTACTTTTAAATGTGATTGGGCAATAGATTTATATTCTTCAGGAAAATTAGGTGCATCTACAAGAAGTAAATCATCACCTACTTTTAAACTTCCTGCCCCCCCTACAGCAATCAACCTTACATTTGATTGTTTTGCTGCTGCAACTAAGGACTGAGTTGCTTCTAATAAAGCATCATTATTATCATGCGGAGGCGCATATGCACTAATTATTACATCACTACCATTAAAAGCTTCCGATAATTCTTGAGTATTTAAAATATCTATCTGTTTAGTAGCTACATTGTTTGTAGTTTTTAAATTAAATGCTTCTACTTTTTTTGAAGTAATTAAATTTAATTCATGTCCTCTGTTACTTGCTTCTGCTGTAATTCTTTTACCAATGTTTCCACCAGCTCCAATAATTGTTATTTTCATTTTTAAGTTATTTTAATTAAATATTTATTCTATAAATTCTCGTATTAAGTCGGTAACTTCTTTTCCATATTCTTCTAACATAAAGTGTCCACCTTTAAAAAAATGAGTAGTACTGTTTTTTATATCCTTGGTATAAGCTTTTCCTCCCTTTTTGTTAAAAAACCTGTCATTAATTCCCCAAACAATTAGTATTTTGGGTTGATTTTCTCTTAAATAGTTCTGCCATTCTTCATACTTTGGAAAGTTGGAATCGTAATTATTAAATAATGCAGTTTGAACTTCATTAATCCCTATTCGATTATTAAAAGCAATATCTGTTAAATATGAAATTGGATCTATTTTTTCAGGATGCTCACTTCCTGAAAGATATTGTTCGGTAATACCATCATGAGACATTAAATAATTTTTAAAATCATTTAATCCTGCTAAATCATTTGCTTTTTGAAATGCTCCTATTTTTTGCGACCATTCCCCTAAGCCTTCTAAATATATGTTGGCATTTTGAATAATAATTCCTTTGATCAATTCAGGTCTTTTAGCTGCAATTCTAAAACCTATAGGTCCTCCATAATCTTGCATCATTAAATAAAAAGACTCTAATTCTAGCGCATCTATAAAATTCTCAATCAAGCCACTAATATTATCAAAGGTATATTCAAATTCATTTGTACTCGGAGATTCACTTAAACCAAAACCTGGGTAATCAGGTGCAATTAAATGATACTCGCTAGATAACTCATTAATGATTTCTCTATACATATGAGAAGAAGATGGGAAACCATGAAGTAGCACTATCTTTTTCACATTTGTTTCTCCTGCTTCTCTATAAAAAATATCAATTCCGTTTATATTTATTGTTTTATTCATCGTTTAAAATTTTATTCTGTCACTTTTTTTATTACAGTTATAGTTAAAAAAATTAAAATCCATTTTTAAATTCTTCCAAAGTCATTTTTCCTAGCTCTTCAGTTATTGCTAAATCAATGCTATCTAATACAGGCTTTAGTTTTTCATTAATTTGTTTACCAACTAAACATTTTGGATTAGGTGTATTTTTTAAAAGGGATAATACATTATCACTTCCTTTTGCAACATTAAAAATATCAGACATTTTAATCTTATTGGCATCTTTTAATATTCTTACTCCTCCATTTTTTCCTTCTTTACTTTCTATTAGACCTATACTTTTTAAAGCAGAAAGTTCTTTTCTTACTAATACAGCATTAACATTTAAACTTCCAGCAATATGAGATGACGTAAGCCAATCCTCTTTAAACATTGCTAACAATGTCATAATATGTACTGATATTGAAAATTTAGTTTTAATCAATTAACTGTATTTTTTTTTATTACAGTACAAATGTAAAAGAAAATTTTAAAATATCATCTAGAATTATTCTTTTTTTATAAAAACAGATTTATATTAGGTTAAAAAATAAAGTAAATATCGTTTTAACTTTGTTACTTTTCCTTTTAAAAAGATCTTTCCTCCTAGCTTTTCAACTATTGATTTAATCATTATTAACCCTAAATTCTTATAGTGATAATTGGAAGCTTCTATAATTTTAAAACCTAAAAAAGCCCATAAAAGGGCTTATATGAAAGTTATATCTTATTGTTTCTAATGCAAACTAATGACTTTGGAAATTTTCCATGAATCATTTACATAATGCCAGGTAATTATAAATTTACTTGGAGATGAAATTGCATTGGGTTCTTGATTATTAAAAAACTTATGATATCCAATTTGAATAGCACCATAACCTTCTATAGGATACACTTCAACACTGTTTTCAATTAATGTTCTGGTTACTTTACCACAAATATTTTTCTTAGTTGCATTTAAAACTTGTTCTTTATTATTTATGAGACCTGCTTTATCATGGAAAAACTCAACCTTATCATCGTACATTTCAGCTTGCTTTTTCATATCACAATTGTTGTAAGCATTAAAAAATTCTTTGTCTTTAGCTAAAATCTCATTATATAATTGTTGATCTGTAATTGTATACTTTTTTATTTCATTTAAACTTCTATTGGTTGCTTTTTTTCCCATTTCTATCTCTATAATCTCAGCTCCATATTTTCCCAAATATCTATTTAAAAGTTTTTCATACACCATATACCCTTTATCTGCATTGGTAAATATTATAATTCCCTTTTTTGTCTTAGGAAGCATAACCATTAGTGTCTGTACTCCATTATCGGAACCTCCATGAGATAAAGCATAATTACCATCTTTGAAATTATATTTCATAAAGCCTAGACCAAAATGTTTTTTGCCAAAAACCACTTGATTAGAATGCATTTCTTTAACTATTTCTTGAGACAATCCATCCCCTTTCATTACATGTATCAAAAAAATACTGTAATCTTCTATAGTAGTTAACAAATCATCTGCTCCGTTTGAAATTTTTCGTTTGTAACTTTTATAAACCTTACCTTCTTTATTTACTCCTTCTGCAACTCTAGATTCATCTATTTTTTTATTCCAAATAAATTGAGTATCCTTCATTTGCAATGGTTCAAATATTAGCTCTTTTGCTAGCTCATTTAAGGTTTTTCCAAACTTTTTCTCTAATGCCATACGCAAATACTCAAATCCTTCTCCTGAATAACTACATTGAGTTCCTGGAGTAAATAAAAAATTTAATTTTCCTTTTCTCCAATTAGGAAACCCTGTTTGATGTGTTAGCACATATCTTGTTGTTATCAATTTAGTATGTGGGTTGTTTGCAATATCTGGATCTATCCAATATTTATACAAGGGTTCATCTAACTCCCACTTTTTCTCGCTAATTAATTTTAATGCAACTACCGAGGTAACAGTTTTCGTAATAGAAGCTACATTAAAAATAGTATTATATGGTGCTTTTTCATTTGGTTTTATGTTCCCAAATACATTTATTGAACTTAATTTTCCATCTTCTATAATTCCCAGTCCTAATACTGGTACATTATTTTTTTTTAGCAATTTTTCTATTGAACACTCTCTTTCAGTTTGTGCTACAAGCGGTTTTAGATTAATTAATAAGATAATAATTAACAGGTATCTATTCATTTTTATTACGTTTAAAATTGAACTCTTATAAAAGTAAATTTTATGAATAAAAGAAAATGAAAATGTACCTGCCAATAACCTGACAATGCCCTGACAGCAACTATATAATACTGAATTTCAATTTTATACGCAATTCTTCTTTTTGATGTAATTCAGCAATATTACGAAGTATAATATAGATATTTACTATGAATAAGAATAGCATTGTTAATGGAATAACTTGTCTGTTAAATCGAAAAATATTATTTAGAAATACAACTATTAAAACAATAACAGGAAATAGTATAGTCCATAAAATTTGAATAGATACAATTTGTTTTGTGATTGCATTCACTTCTTTTTTCCAATACATAATTAGTAGTGGAAGAACAATACTTCCAAAAGGAATAAAAATTAATAGTAACGAGGATAAGTTGATTAGCTTAATTAAAAGAATATTTTTCTCCTTTTGTATAACATCTTCTCCTAAAAGTTTTTCTTTACTAACGCCTAAAGCGTTCGATAATGCTTCTAAAGTGTGACCTTTTAATGTTTGTCCAGCCTCAATACGTTGAATAGTTCTGACAGAAACTTTTGCTTTTTCAGAAAGCTGTTCTTGTGTTAAAT
This sequence comes from Tenacibaculum agarivorans, assembly GCF_001936575.1. Classification (GTDB taxonomy): domain Bacteria; phylum Bacteroidota; class Bacteroidia; order Flavobacteriales; family Flavobacteriaceae; genus Polaribacter; species Polaribacter agarivorans. The sequence goes on along the minus strand of NZ_MSMP01000019.1, from coordinate 74,948 downwards.
TTAATTGCTCTCTATATGTAAGGAGTTTATTCATTGTACTTCTTTTTTAGCATTTTTAGATAAAACTTTCTACTATGATAAATAAAAGTACTAATATATCTTTATTTAGATAGATGACAGAATTTTTATATTTTTTTATAGGCTATCAACTAAGTTTAAACTTATTCTACAATTCCTTCTCCTTCGAGATATAAATCTTCTAGTTGTTGTTTAATTTCGTTTGAAGGTTCTTGCCACATCCCACGCTGAATTGCTTCTAATAAACGTTCACTCATATCCTTTAAAGCCCAAGGATTATTTTCCTTGATAAATGATTTATTTTGTTCGTCTAATAAATAACGTTCTGTGATACCTTCGTACATAAAATCATCAATCAAGTTTGTAGTAGCATCATAAGCAAATAAATAATCTAAGGTTGCTGCCATTTCAAAAGCTCCTTTATACCCATGACGCTGCACACCTATAATCCATTTTGGATTTATCACTCTTGATCGATATACTTTTAACAACTCTTCTTTTAATGTTTTTAGTTTCGGGGTTTCTGGTCGAGAATGATCTCCAAAATACACCTCAGCTTCACTTCCTTTTACGGTAGCTACTGCATTTGCCAGTCCTCCTTGGAATTGATAATAATCATCACTATCTAAAATATCGTGTTCTCTATTGTCTTGATTATGCATCACAATTTGCATGGCCTGCAATCTGTTTGTAAACGATTCGTGTGCGGAAACACCTTTTTTAGAATTTCCGTAAGCATAACCACTCCAGTTGATATATACTTTGGCTAAATCTTCTTGCGTTTCCCAATTTTTCTCATCAATCACAGCTTGTAACCCTGCGCCATACGCTCCTGGTTTAGATCCGAAAACTCGATATAGAGCACGTTGTTTAGCTTCTTCTTCAACTAATCCTTTAGTTTCCCATTCTTTAGTTTCTTCTAAAAATCGTTTACGAATCGGATTTCCCTCTAAAGATTCATCTAACTCAGCAACTCTAGCTACAGCAGTATTGAATAAATTAATTACATCTGGAAAAGCATCTCTGAAGAAGCCAGAAATTCGTAACGTAACATCTACTCTTGGTCGTTGTAATTTCAGTAACGGAATTACTTCAAAATCGCTTACTCTTCTATTGGCATTTTTCCAAATTGGTTTTACTCCCATTAAGGCGAAAGCTTGAGCAATATCATCTCCTCCTGTTCGCATTGTTGATGTTCCCCAAACAGAAATTCCTATTGTTTCTGGATAATCTCCATGTTCTTGGATGTAACGATCTATAATTAGTTTTGCACTTTTTTCACCTAAACGAAAAGCAGTTTCTGTAGGAATTGTTCGAACATCAACCGAATAAAAATTACGTCCTGTTGGTAATAAATCTACACGTCCTCTTGTTGGAGCTCCAGACGGACCAGAAGGAACGTATGCTCCATTCAATCCTTCTAATAAATTTGTAATTTCTTCAGTTGTGTTGTTTACAGCAACTAAGGTTTTATGTTTTATCAGTGCTAAAACTTCATTTAGTTTTGGATAAACTTCAGACAAAATATTTTCATCTAAAAATTGTATCAATTGTTGTTTTGCGATAAACTCTAATTGCTCAACAACTTGACCTACAGTTTTACAATCTTTTTCTCCAATCTTTATTTCTAATTTTTCAGCATACTCTAATGCTAAAATATTTTGTTCAATTCCAAGATCTTCGGCTAATACCTGTGTGATTCCTTTTTGTTCAAATGTTGGCATCCTGTGTAAAGCAATTAATAAATCAATTAATTGTTCATCTACAGGAGCTTTACCGAAAATATGTAAACCATCACGAATTTGTGCTTCTTTAAGTTCACATAAATATCCATCTAATTTTACCAAAAGTTCATCTACATCATCCGAAATAATTCCTAAATCAACATTCAATTTTGTTTCTTTGACCAAATTGGCAATTTCATCTTCTAAAGCTTTTGATCTTTTCGAATCTAAGTTCGAAGCTTCATAATATTCATCAACTAAATGCTCTAATTTTAGTAAACTTCCGTAACTCTCAGCTCTAGTCATCGGCGGAATTAAATGATCTATAATTACCGCTTGATTTCTTCGTTTTGCTTGTGTTCCTTCTCCCGGATCATTGATGATAAACGGATAAAAATGTGGTAATGCATCAAACAACATTGCTGGAAAACAAGTTTCAGGATCTAAAGACACACTTTTCCCTGGTAACCATTCTAAGTTTCCGTGCTTTCCTAAATGAATTACAGCGTCTGCTTGATATGTGTCTTGCAACCAGAAATAATAGGCCAAATATTGATATGTTGGCGCTAAATCTGGAGAGTGATAAATTGCTTGCGGATCTTGATTATAACCTCTTGAAGGTTGAATACTCACAAAAACATTTCCTAATAAAAATCCAGAAACGATAAAACCTTCTTCTGTGAAATAAGGATCATTATCTGGAGTTCCCCATTGTTCTATAATCTTTTCTTGTAAAATTTTTGAAATAGTATCAAATCGTTTTTTGAAATCTGATAAACTATACAGTATTGCATGAGGACGAATTTGCGCTGTACTAATATCATTGGTTGTAACTTGCGTAATCCAATGCATTAATTCTGTTCCTGATTGCGGTAATTGTTCTCCTAAATTATAACTTGCGTCTTGTAATGCATTTAATAAAACGGTACAACTTGCTGGTGTATCTAATCCTACTCCATTAGCCAATCGACTATCTTTATTAGGATAGTTAGGTAAAATAACAGCTACGCGTTTTTCTTTATTTTTCTTTTCTTGTAATACAATCCAGTTTTTTGCCAATCTTGCCATGAATTCACAAGCTGGTTCGTGGGCTTCATATTTTACAATTGTACTATCGGTAAGTTCGTCTTTTTGAACTTCTTTTTTAAAAGATACTGCTCTACCAATAATTCTTCCATCAATTTCTGGTAAAGCTACATTCATAGCAATATCAGTAGGTGGAAGACCAAACATACCTTCTTCCCAAACTGTTTTATTTGTTGTTGAAAAAATAGCTTGTAAAACAGGAATTCCTAATCTATCAAAAATAAAATCTGTAGTATCTGAGGACTTAATTGTAAATCCTGTTGTATTAATTATGACTGATATTTTTCTAATGCCTAAATTCGTCATTAGTTTTTCAAGATTCACTAATGTATCAGGATCTCTCAAATTATTTGCAAAGGCTACAACAGGCTTTATTCCTTGATCTAATAGAGATTGACTTAAAACTTCTAAAGGTTCTAAGTTATTTGCCAAAAAATGCGTTCTATATGCTAATAAAATTGTTGTTGATTGATTACGATCTAAACTTGAATCTAATTCTTTTTGTGTAACAATTCCTTTTTCAAAGGTATATAAGAACAAGTCGTCTATTTGTTCTGCAGTAACTACCTCAACAGTTTGATTGAAAAAGTTTTTACGGATATAATTCAAAAAGTTAATCGCATTTGCTTTTCCTCCTTGTTGCAAATATTGTCTGCAATGATGTACCGTTTGTAATGGCACAGAAGACAGCTTCATCAATTCGTAATCAGGTTCATGAGCGGGAATAAAAAGCAACACACAATTGGTTTCTTCTTGCAATTCAACTAACGATTCTACTAAATATTTATAATAGCTTATTCCGCCTAAAAGACTACAAACAATAACTTTTGCTTTTTCTAAAACATCTTCTACATAATTATCTATCGTCAATTCTTGTTTTAGATATACCAAATTGGTCATGCGTAAACTTGGCAGCGTATCACTTTCTTGAGTATGAATTGTTTTATATGCTTCATTGACCGTGTGTATTTCGGTATCGCCTGCACTTAAAAAAACAATATCACCTGGTTTTTGTTCAATGTAAAAAACTCCATCATCATCTGGATTCCAACCTCCAGGTATTGTTGCTATTAAATGCATAATTTTCTGTTTTTTTATTATGTAAGACACTTCTGCTTTGTTTCCAATGAGTTTAAACCCATTGGTTGAACCCTTAGTTATCTTCTTGGATGTGAAGTGCCTCAATGAACTCACTCATTTCTTCTCCCCAACGTGCTTCGTGTTTGTAATGATTATTTTTGATGTAATTCGTGACTCTTTCTATTGAGCCATCTGTTTTTGAAATTCTTTTTCTATGAAATTTTTGTACCCAAACTTTTTGTATTCCTTTTTCCCATTCTTTAAATCGCTGAAATTTATACGAAGTGTATCCTTTTATATTTTTTATCTGAGTGGTGAGTGCTTCTTCATTTTCTGCCCTCAATAAAATGTGAATATGATCTGGTAAAATATTAAAACAAACGGTATCTACATCATATCTTTTAAATGCTTCTTTGAATAAAGTCATCATCTTTTTTAAATCATCTTCTTCAAAAATTAAAGCATCTAAATTTCTTATAAAACTAGAGGTATTATATTTTACCATTCTATCAGAAATTCGTGATTTTGCAGTAGCAAAGGTTACGAAATAGTATTCTTTATCAAGGGGATTAATCCCCTTGGAAAACCCATTGGGTTTAGTCAACCAATTAAAGTTTCCTGCTCCCCAATACAAATGAATATAACTTGCCATTACATTTTTGTATGAAAATACTTTAGTTGTTATTTCTTTTTCTCTTGCTGTATAAATTTTTGCTATTGAATCGTATTTGTCATGAATCATCGAGGAATAATGAAATTCGTGTCCCCAAATCGTTTCGTCTTCAAAAACAACTTTTCTATATCCTAAATGCAGTTTCTTTTGTTCCATTGTTGTACTAAAATCAAAAACTCCTATCATATTATAAGCAATTCCTTCTGCATTAATAATTTGATTTCCTAAGTACATCATTCCCCCACATTCTGCTAAAATTTTAATCCCATTTTCAGCAGCGTTTTTTAAAGCTGTTTTCATTTCAGCATTCGAACTTAATTCATCTAAGTATAATTCTGGATAACCTCCTGCTAAATAAATAATATCAGCCTCTGGTAATTTCGTATCGTGGATTGGACTAAAAAACGTTACGTCGCCTAACTGCTTTAAATAAGCTAAGTTTTCAACATAAGTAAATGTGAAAGCTTCATCTTTAGCTACAGCTATCTTTAATTTAGTTTCTATTTTCTCTTCAAACCCAATGGGATTAATCCCATTGGTCAAACTTTCTACTTTAGTTTTTTTAATCGAGGTCGCAATATTTAAAAGTTCATGTATATTAGTATGTGTACCAATATGACTTGCTGCTCTTTCTATTAACTCTTCGAATTTATCTTCAATATGTAAACCTAAATGCCTCGAAGGAATTTTAATATCGTCGTTTGGAGGAATGTATCCTAAAGAAGGAATTCCGACGGTTTCGCAAGCTTCTTTTAAAAATGTATAATGTGATTCTGTTTTCACAAAATTGAACAAAACTCCTGCTATTTTAACTTCAGGATCAAACGATTTTAATCCATGTAAAATAGGTGCTATTGTATAGGCCATTGCCTTAGCATTCACTACTAAAATAACTGGAATATTAAGTTTCTTTGCCAATTCAGCTGAACTTCCTTGATCTTTAACTGCTCCATCAAACAATCCCATTACTCCTTCTACAATAGAAATATCAGCTTCATTAGTATATTTTGTGAATACTTCTTGAATGTGTGTATCTGACATCAATACACTATCTAAGTTGATACTTGGTCTTTTAGCTGCTCTGGAATGATGCATTGTATCTATATAATCTGGTCCGCATTTAAAAGTTTGTACTTTATAGTTCTTATTACTAAAGTAACGTGCTAAACCAAGTGTAATCGTTGTTTTTCCAGAATTGCTCCAAGGAGCTGCTATTAAAAATGCCTTTGCCATAATTATAATGAGGAAAAAGGTACATATCGTAAATTTAAAACTTCTGCCAATCGCTTTGCTCTACCTAATTTCACAAAACCATTTTCTGTATCTACAATGGTGGTATTTGATAATTTAGACAAATACATTTTGTAATTTTTCACCGCAAAATCAAATGGATTTTCGTGACCTGCATTAATCTTTCCATCTGTTAACACAAATAGTTGTACTGTTTTAGTATTTATTGATTTCAACAACTCAAATACTTTTAAAAAAGCACTTCCTAAGTTTGTTTTGCCTCCAGCTCTCAATTGGTAACTGGCTTCATGTATTCGCTTACTATCTGTAGTAAAATATTGTAAAATTTTTGCTGATGAATTTTCTAAAACCACAATAGCGTATTCTATCTTTTTTGCTGGATAAGAAGCTATTGTTTTTTGAACAATTCCTTTAATACATCCTAATTGTTTATCAACTGCCATAGAAGCACTGGTATCTAATAAAAAAACAATTTTAGCTGATGCTTTTTCAGAAATCTGTTGATATATCTTAGTAAACTTCTGTGTTATAATGTAGTTTTTAACTGTCTTTACTAAAGCTATACGATCTGCTTCTTTAGCTATATATGGACTCTTTATGAGTTCATTATTTGTTGGTAGTGCGACTACTTTTTTTTTTGAGGCTTGAGGAATAGAAAATTGTAATCCGTTTTTAATTTGTTCTGGAAGTTGGAACGAATTTGATCCTTGTTGAGGTTCTGTATTTTCTTTCTTCTCTTCTTCTTTTGAATTTTGCTCAGTTGAGTTCTCTTTTTCCTTTGGAGGAGTAAAATCACTACTCCTATGTGCTAAAACAAAAGGTGCTATTTTATATAACATTGCTTCTGTAGTTTCTCTTTCTCCTAATAAAGCTGCATAAGCTCTAGTAGTTTTTAATAAAAGTATATCTGCTCTCAATCCTTCTACATTAGCTTCAACAGTTAATTTAGCAGCTTCATTCTGTACTTTTTCTGATAATACTACGTCTACTAATTTATTTTTTGCTGAAATAATTTGTGCTTTTAATACTGCTTCTTCTTCTTTTAGTTTTTCGTAAAACTCAGTAGCATTCGTATCAAAATTTAAACGTTGTAATGCTATTTTTTTTCGAAGCGTAATATCTTTTGGTGTTGAAATAGCAACAGTTAATCCGAATCTATCTTTTAGTTGTGGACGTAATTCTCCTTCTTCAGGATTCATTGTACCAACTAAACAAAATCTGCTATCTAGCCATTCTGAAATTCCTTCTCTTTCTAGATGATATCCACCAGATGCAGCAGCATCTAACAACACATCCATTAAATAGTCATTCAACAAGTTGATTTCATCTATATATAAAAATCCTTGATGTGATTTTGCTAATAAACCTTTATCTACAATAGTTTTTTTCTGATTAATAAGTGCTTCTAAATTCACACTTCCTAATACACGATCTTCGGTTGCTCCAATAGGCAAGTTTACAAAAGGAAAATCTTCTCCCATTAATTGACTTAATGCTCTAACTGTAGTTGTTTTTCCGGTTCCTTTATCTCCAGTAGCTAAAACTCCTCCAATAGTTGGGTCTATTAGATTCAGTAGTAAGCATAATTTAAAATCATCTTGACTGACAATTGCTGTAAATGGAAAATTAATTTTGTTTTGCATACTAACCTAATAAAGTTTTATACATCCAAATACCTCCAATTATTATTGATATAATTCCTATTGATGCATTTAACCATTTAAAAATTGACATGTTGCGTTCTATAAATCTACTCATCGTAAAAATAAGTACATAACTATAGGCAGCCATGGCAAAAATAACTCCCAAAGATTCTATAACTAAAATCCAAATAGCTTCTGTTATTGTGCTTGCACTTATTACCAAAGCAGATGTTAATGCTCCACCTGTTCCTGCTAAACCATGTAACATACCAATCCAAAAAGATCTATTGATTGGATTCATTGCTATTTCCTCTCCAGATTTCCCATGTAAGTGAATCATATTATTCGGATCATGTTCGTGTTCTTCAATCTTTTTATGATCCGACATCATATCTTTTAATTTATGATTTCTTCTGATCGCTGTAATTCCTAACCAAATCATAATTGGTCCGACTGCTAATTCAGCAAAATATGAGATATCTTCAATAAATGATAACAATACCGATCTGAATAACAATGCTATCCCTCCAAAAAGTAATAAAGTAACAGAATGTCCAAAAGCCCATTGTGAAGCTGTAAAAACAGTTTTTAAAGTTACTTTTTTCTTATTGATTGCGTTTTCCGCAGCTAATACTGAAACGGCAGAAACGTGATCTGGTTCAAAAGAATGTAAAACTCCTGCGATTAATGGACGTGTAAAGTTAAAAAAACTCATACTTTTTTATAGGATATAACTTGGTTGTTGTTGTTTATTAAATACAAATTCAATGTCACATTTGGCGCAATTTTATAACAATGCTCGTAACATTTTTGAAGTAACATTTGATAAAAAGGTTCTTCTGCATCAAAAGTAAAGATTTCTTGTAACCTACCTGCCATATTTAGTGCTAAAACCTTACTAGAAATTTCTTCATTGTAACCTGAATCTAATGCTAGTTTGTAAATAAAGTTTTTATCCCAAGTTGTTTTGTTACTATGTGTGTTTGTATAACCTTTAGCTAACTTAGAAGCTTTACCTAACATGATTCCCATATTCACAACTTTTATGGCTTTCTCTTTGTGAATTTTCTCAAAAGTTTCTTGAATCCAATTTCCATAATGAATACAAGCTACTTCAGGAAAATCAGGAAAAATACTTCGAAGTGCTTTTTCACTTCTTGCCCCAGAGTTAATGAGTAACTCCGTTTCGTTATTCGCTATAGCTACATCAATTCCTTGCTGAATACTTGCTATGTATGAAGCGGCTGAAAACGGAGTTACGATACCAGAAGTTCCTAAAATTGAAATCCCATGTAAAATTCCTAAACGACTATTTAAAGTTCTCTTCGCTAACTTTTCTCCGTCTTTTACAGAAATCTCAATAGTGACTCCTTTATCCGTAAGATTATAATCTGATAACATTTTATGACAAACTGTAGTCATCATTTTTCTAGGAACTGGATTAATTGCTGGTTCTCCGACAGCAATTTCTAATCCAGGTAAAGTTACCAAACCAACACCTTCTCCCCTTTTAAAAATAATTTCCTTTGTTGTATTGAATGAAACTGTAGCTGTAATTTCTGCTAGATGTGTAACATCAGGGTCATCACCTGCATCTTTAACAGTAGTAATTACGCTTCTTTCTTTAGAAATTATAGCATCTTTTAAATAAAATGTTGCTGTTTCTCCTACAGGAAGCATTACTGAAACTTTCTCCTGTTTCTTTTGAGAGATTAAACCTAATAAAGCTCCTTTTACACAAGCTGTAGCACAAGCTCCTGTTGTATATCCTTTGCGAAGAGGTTTATTGGGTATTTCTTGTAAATCACTCAATATAATCTATAATCTTTTGATGTAATTCTTCAATTGAATTAATACAAAGATACCTATTTGACAACAAAGGCTTTTTTAAAATAACTATTGGAATTTGAGTTTCAAGTGCTGCTGAAATTTTTTGATCTAGTTTTCCATTAACTCCACTTTCCTTAGTAAAAATAGCTTTCGGAGCTAATTCTTTGTATAATAAAACCTCTTCTTTTACATGTTGAGGATAACCATATAATAATTGTTCTGATGGAAAATCAGTTTGCTCTGCAATAGCTCGTGAACTATCTCTATCTAAAATTCGAAACCAAGTTGTATTCGATTTCCAATATGACGTTAATTTATGTATAGTTTGTACTCCTGAAAGTGCCAATAAAGAATCATATTTTTTCTGTTGAAAAACAGCTATTGCTTCTTCAAACGAGCTTACATAAGTTATCAATTCATGATTGATTCTTTTTGTAAACTCTCGTTCAAATCGAATTATCGGAATTGTTATTTCAATAGCAGCAACAGTTTGGTGTAGAACTTCAGCAAAAGGATGCGAAGCATTAACAATACATTTGATCTTATTAGCAATACAAAAGTGCTCTAATTCATACTTTGTTAATGCTCCGTATATCGGAATTCCTTTACCTTTAAATGAAACTTCAGTTTTGGTCGAATAGTAATACGGAATATGAGCTTCATCTAAGAATGATGCTACTTGCTTACCTTCTGTTGTTCCACCAAAAACTAGTATCATAATCAGTTTTATTGTCAATGGGTTGAAACCCATTGGTTACTTCTCCATTGAAACCTATTAGTTTTTTCTTTTCAAGAGGTTAAAACCCCTTAGTTTTATTTCTTGCGGAAGATATGATGCCATTTATCATCATACAACCAAGAACGATTTTTTCTTGCTCCAACTGCTTCTCCAACCACGATTAAAACTGTTCTTGTTAATTTATTTTCTTTAATGATTTGAGTTAATTCCGTAAGTTTTCCGGTCCACACTTGCTCATCTTTCCAACTTACTCTATATAAAACAGCTAAAGGAGTTTCTGGTGGATAATGTTCTAGTAATTCTCCTTGAACTTTCTTTGCAATTCCTGCACTTAGAAAAATACACATTGTCGCACGTAATTTTGCCATATCAGCAATATTCTCGTGCTCTGGAGTTGGTGTATTTCCTTCGCCTCTTGTTAAAATTATAGTTTGTGCTACTTCTGGAATGGTAAATTCTGATTTTAAATATGCAGCTGCTGCTTGGAATGAAGAAATCCCAGGAACGATATAATAATCGTATCCTTTAGCATCAAAAATTGTCATTTGTTCTTGAATCGCTCCATATATTGAAGGATCTCCAGAATGTAAACGAACAATTTTCTTTCCTTGTGCATAATAATCATCTATAATATCGATTTGCTCCTCTAAAGTCATAGAAGCAGAATTTCGAACTAAGGCTCCTTCTTTAGCCATATGAGTTAACTCTTCTGGAACTAAACTACCTGCATATAAAATACAATCTGCAACTTCTAAAATTGCACGACCTTTTAAGGTTAATAAATCAGGATCTCCAGAACCAGCTCCAACAATTGCAATACTTGGTTTTCTAGCAAAATCAGAAACTAGACTAATTGCATAGGTGAATTTTTTACCAGAATCGGTATTTACTTTTGTTTTCTCTACTAACCATTCACTTTCATTAGCGATTAAGGCTGCTGAAGCTTCAGAAACACCATAAACTCCCACTTTTTTCTTTACTACTTCTGATGGATTTGCTACATCGATACTATTGAGTTCATCCCCATTATAGGTAATTAGTGGAATATCTAATTTGGCAACAATATCTAGATAAGCTTGTTCTTCAGCTTTAATATCAGCAGAACCAATAGCCATTACACTTTCAATGGCCACTTGTTGTTTTTGTAGCTCTTCACGTAATATTTTCTCGAATAATTCTGGTTCAATATCCTTAGAACAACCGCTTCCTAATGCAATACATTTCGGATAAAAAGCCAATGTTGGTAAATCTAATTGAATTAACTCGTAACCTACATATAGTAAAGCTTCATGTTTTTCTGTAACCACAGCATCTAAACTATAATAAATGGTCACAAAATCTGGACACGTTTTTTCTAAAAACTCGGTTCCTTTATCTTTTACCTTTAAAACTAAAGCAATTGGTTTTCTATTTACAAATAGAGAAATAATAGCATTTAATTCGGTGTTACACTGCTGACTCCAACCATATTGTTCAGCTAACATATCTAAACTCCATAAATCTTGTAAATCGCTAGAGGTAGAAACAACAGGAGTCGCTTGTAAAATTCTACTGATTTGCGCTGTTAACTCATTCGCTTTACCTACATGTCCGCTTAACACCGACTGTGCAAATTTCCCTTGATCATCGATATTAATTACAGCAGGATCTGTTTTTTTATCTTCAATTACACTTGCAATACTTCGCACACAAATACCTAAAGCTCCAACAAAAAGCCAAGCATCGTATTTCTGAAATGAAGCTTCCATTAACTCCTTTACAGAATCGATCTGTTTTATATCTTTTGTTTCTTCAACTGCTCTTGTTGTAAAAACTTTACTTCTGTAAAACTCATTTTGTAATGTTTTAGCAATTTCTAATCCGTTATCTGTAAAACTGATTATTGCTACTTTTAAAACTTGTTCTGCCATATTCTTATTTCCCTTCTATTTTCACTGCTTTTAATAAGCAAATAGGATTATGTAAATCTAAGGTTAAATTTATCTCTTCTGTTAATTTCCAACCTAAGTTTTTACAGCTTTCTTTAAATGATGTGCTACTAGTTTCTTTTACTGTATTCATCACAATAATAGCATTAGAAGTTGTCACTTTATTAACCTTCATGAGTAACTCTTCTAATCTACCTCCATGTCCACCTATAAAAACTGTATCTGGTTGATTATATATTTCTATATCTTGTTCAAAAAAATCACCTATGACTCCCTGAATTCCTGGAACTCCAAATGTTTTTTGATTCTGATATAGTATTTCTTCGCATTCTTCTCTTTTTTCAAAAGCTACAACTTCTAAATTAGGGTTCTTCAATTTTGCTTCAATAGCAATTGATCCTGTACAGAATCCGATATCCCAAAATACTTTTGCATTTAATATTTCTAGTAGATGTAAAGTCGTTAAACGAATTGGCATCTTAGTAATCATATTGGGTCTACCAGGCAATCCTTTAAAATTTCTATCTTGAATTCCAAAATGCTGTTTTCTTTTCTCTACTCTGTGCAATAACACACAGTTGAGTTTATGATATTCGTAACCTAAAGCTTCTGATAATGTTAAGGTTTGAACTTTTTCTTGTTCTCCTTCTAAATCTTCTCCAATACTTATTTTATAATTTGTAAATCCATATTGAAGTAATCTTTCTGCAATTGCTTTCGGATTTTTATCCGCATCCGTTAACACACCTATTAAACTTTTTTGTTGTATTAATGCTGCATCTAATGCTTTCCAAGTTCTTCCATGAACACTAACCGCTATTAACTCATTACTGTTGGTATTAGTTTTATTGGCTAGCAATTGAATTGAACTAAAATAAGGCTCAGTATGAATTACAGCATTTGGATATTTATTCTGAAGTGTATTTGAAAAACCATAAAATAACGGATTTCCTGAAGCAAAAATGACAACATTGGTTTGTGTATTTTCATACTGCTGAAATACTTTTGACATCGGACTTTTAATGTATATCCATTGGTAGTTTTTGGGAAGTACATCTTTTACCAATTCTAAATGACGTTTACCTCCACTGAAAACAGTAGTATTTTCAATCAACTTCTTTTGTTCTTCTGAAAAAACGGGTTGCTTATTTCCTATACCAATTACGTGAAACGTCATTTTTACTTTTTTAAGACAATGAGTTGAAACTCATTGGTTATTGTACTTTTCTTGAATTACAACTTCGTGCTGAAGTTTTTTATAATCCCACTTTTTAATTTCTAATTCAGGTTTATTATAAAACTTATCTGTATAACCGAAACATAAATATCCAATTAATTGATTTTCGTTAGGAGCATTTAGAATATCTTTCACCTTTTCAGGATCTAAAATACTTACCCAACCCATGCCAATGTTTAGGGACCTTGCCATTAACCACATATTTTGAATCGCACAAACTACGCTGTATTTCCCCATATTAGGCATACTTGTTTGTCCTAATACGGGTTCTTTTTTAGGCTTATAAAACACCGCTATATTTAAAGGAGATTCGGTAATTCCTTCTAATTTTAATCGAATATATTTTTGTTGCTTTTCATCTGAAAACTGAGCTATGGCTTTTTCATTTTCTTCTTGAAATGAACCACGTATCGCTTCTTTAATTTTTTCATCATAAATGATAACAAATTCCCAAGGTTGCGAAAACCCAACAGATGGTGCCGCTAAAGCTGCTTGTAATATCCTATCTACATCCTCTTCTACAATAGGATCTTTCTTAAAATGATTTCCTCTAACATCTCTACGATGTAGTAAGATTTCTTCTAGAATCTGTTGCTCTTCTTCATTAAAAAAACGTTGTGTTTCGTTTTCCATCTTTAGGATAATTCTAGTTTAGAAACGTCATTTAAAGTAAAAGCTGCATTAACAATAGCAGCTGCAAAATTACTTCCACCACGTCGCTCAGTAATTAGCGCAAACGAAGTCTCTTTTTGCATTTTTAAACGTTCTTTAGATTCTATCACATTTATAAATCCTACTGGCGCTCCTACAATTCCTATTGGTTGTATTGTTCCTTCGTGTACTTGATCTACAATTTCAATTAAGGCCGTTGGTGCATTTCCTATTACAAATAATGCATTTGGATATTTTTCCGCAGCACGTTTAATACCAGCTTGAGATCTGGTTAATCCTTCTTCTGCTGCTAACTTTAGTGTTTCTTCATCGTTTAATAAACAAACAATTTCATTGTTATATTTTCCAGTAAAAGCTCTGGTGATTCCAGCTTTTACCATAGTTACATCTGTTACAATTACTCCACCATTCTTCAAATAATTATTCCATTTTTCAATAGCTCCTTTAGAGGTTTCTATGTATTTGATATAATCGAAATCTCCCGAAGTATGAATACAACGAATTGCTGCCCATAAATGATCTTTATCTAGATTATTCTCTGGTAAATTTTCTACAATTTCTCTAAAGCTTGCATCCTGAATTTCTTGTCCAGTTTCAGGTTTTCTATTTAAATATCCTCTTGGCGTAATTAAATGGTCTCTATATCTAAATGTTTGACTATTTCCTATCAAAACAACACTAAACATATCTACATCTTCTATGTTTAATTCACCTAAGGTTGTAATTTGTATGTTTTCTTCAGTTCTTCCTAATTGCTTACAAATGGCAACTGGAGTTGATGCTTCTCTATGCTCTAAATAGATATTCTTTAAAGTTTGTAATTGCCAATATCTCTTCTTACTTCTTGGGTTATATAAACCTGTAACAAAATCTCCTTGAGCTGCCGCTTTTATTCTCTTTTCAATAGTTGTCCAAGGTGTCATTAAATCAGAAAGAGAAATACAACAAAAATCATGACCTAAAATTGCTCCTAGTTTACTTCCTGCTGTTATAAATGCTGAAATACCTGGAACAGTTTCGACTGGAATTTCTAATTGTTGTTCTGCAACTTTCTGATATACTATCGAAGCCATTGCATAAATACTAGCATCTCCTGAACCAATAACAATAACATTTTCTCCTTTCTGAGCATATTCAATTGCTATTTCAGCTCTTTTTTCTTCTTCACTCAACTCTTTTCCAATACAAACTGCATTTGGGTCTATTACATGTTGAATGAATTGAAAATAGTAATGATACCCAATAATTACTGTTGCTTTTGTAATTGCTTCTGCAGCCATAGGAATCATATATTGTTGATGTCCTGGACCTATTCCAACAACTTTAATCATTTCTTTTGTTGTTTTTTATAATTAAAAGAGAGAAATACGGTATTTCTCTCTCTGAAATTTCTTGTAAGTTCGTAGTTATATATTCTTGATTTGTTCCTAAACGTTCACAATAGTAAAATTGCCATGTTTGTGCTTTCAATTGGTCATAAAAATGTTTCCAACTTGTTTTTACTTTCATTAATACCAAAGTATCTACACTATTAAAGTATGTTGTTATTTCTTCAATAGTTTTTACTCTTGGTACTATGGCGATTTTGTCGTTTAAAAGACTTAATGGTATTTGATGCTTCGCTGCTCCTAAACTAAATGAATTAATTCCTGGTATTAACGAAATAGGCACATTTAATTCTTGCAAATGTTCCATTATGTATGTGAAAGAAGCATATAAACTTAAATCTCCTTCACAAACAATAGCTACTTTCTTTCCTTTAGTAGCTAATTTCTGAATTTCAAAAGCTGTAGTTTCATAAACTTTTTTTGATTGTGATCTGTTATCGGACATTTCTAAATAGAAGCCTCTAAGATCTTTATCTTTTAAGTTATGATATTCTAGTAACGAATAAACGAAACTCTTTTGCTCCCCCTTAAATGTTGAACCTGGATAAAATATAACATCACTTTCTTGTAAAATACGTAATGCTTTTATGGTTAACAATTCAGGATCACCTGGACCTAAAGCCACTCCATATACCATAGGTTACTTTTTCTTCTTTCGTTTATAAAGAAATAATTGCCATTTTTCTTCAGCTACACCTTCTTTATCCATTTCTGCTCTAGACATTGTGAAAAATAAATCAGATAATCTATTTACATATGCCATTATATATTCTTCTACACTATCTGGGTCTTCTTGCATTAAAGTAACCAAAGTACGTTCTCCTCTACGGATTTGAGTTCTACATACATGACATAAAGCAGAAATTTCGTTTCCTCCTGGTAAAATAAAATAATCTGAAGGTGAACTAATACTTGCTTCTAAAGCATCTAACCACTCTTCACAGAAATCTGCGCCATCAATTGGTTTTGGATTTGGATTTTCTTTTTTAGAATCTGATGGACGTGCTAAATGAGACATCATATCCATCATGTCTTTTTGAATACGATGTAAATTAGTTTGCCATTCGTGTTCTGGTCCTAATTTTGCTCTTAATAAACCGATCGTAGAATTCACCTCATCTAAAGTTCCAATGCATTCAATTCTTGCTGAATTTTTATACGTACGTTTTCCTCCAAAAACTCCAGTTTTTCCTGCATCTCCTTTTCTAGTATATATCTTCATTTATTAAGCTATTACAGTTAATTTATTTTCGATTGCTTTCTCTAAATCGCTTTCAACTAATTGTTCTCCAATAATTACTAAACGAGTTCCTCTAGTTTCTCCATCTTTCCATTTTCTATCGAAATAATTTTCAAATCTACTTGCCACACCTTGTACAATCATACGCATTGGTTTGTTTGGTACATCTATAAAACCTTTAATTCTATAAATTTCAAATTCCGCAACAAGCTCTTCTAAAGCTTTTATTAATTGCTTTGGTGTATGTGGTACTTTAACCGATAATACTAATGAATTAATTGTATCATCATGATCGTGATCATGGTGGTGATGGTCATGATCGTGGTCGTGATGATGATGGTGATGCGCTTCGTGATGTGAATGTTTTTCTTCAATAAAATCTTCAGACTTTGCATCTAAACCTAATAAAACATCAACAGGAATATCTCCCTTTACACCTGAAATAATTTTTATTTGATTTCCAATTTTCTTTTGAATAATATCTCTGACTTCATTGAATTTTTCACCGTCAACTAAGTCCGACTTAGTCATAATAACCAAGTCTGCACATGATAATTGATCTTCGAATAATTCTTCAATTGAAGACTCATGATCTAAACTATCATCTGCTAAACGTTGCTCTTGAACTTTCGCTCTATCACAAATTTCTCCAGTAGCTTGTCCTACACTATCCACAACAGTAACAACTGCATCTACCGTAATTTGTGGTTTTAAATCTGGCCAATTAAATGCCCTAACTAATGGCTTTGGTAAAGCTAACCCTGATGTTTCTATAATAATATGATCAATTTGATCTTTACGCTCCATTAACTGAAGCATTGTTGGTAAAAACTCTTCTTGTACAGTACAACAAAGACAACCATTACTTAATTCTAAAATATTCTCTTCTTCACATCCACAATCGTTTCCTTTTAGAATTTCTCCATCCATTCCTAATTCACCGAATTCATTTACGATTATAGCCAAACGTCTACCGTTCGCATTTTTTGCTATTTGATGAATCAATGTTGTTTTACCTGATCCTAGAAACCCGGTAATTATGGTTACTGGTATTTTATTTGTAAGCATGATGTCTCTGATTTATTTGAGTCAAAAATACGGGTTTTATATTTTTTTAAAACGATAATTGGCTGAATGATGTTTCTTTAAAAGAAACAAAGCCCTCTAAGGATTAAAACAGAGTACAAATTCAATCAATTGAGATTGGCTATTTTAAATAACATGATTTTTTACACCACTTATTTCTATGCGCTCATTTTCTGCTTTATATATTGAGTGGGGGTAATTAATGTTATTGATTTGAATATTCTATTAAAAGAAGCTTTACTATTAAAACCAGCACTTTGAGCTACTGCTAATAGTGTTAAGTTTTTATTTTCTTTTTTTAATATTTCTTTTTTAAACTCTTCTACCCTATACTGATTCACAAAATTGTAAAAATTGATATTGAACTCTTTGTTGATAATTTTTGATAGATAATTTGGTGTGACTCCTAACATTATAGCCAACTCATGAGATTTTAATTCAGGATTTAAATACGGTTTATTTTCTTCCATAAAAAGAGAAAGCTTATTTAAAAAATCATGGTCAATACTATATGTTTGTTTATCATCTATTCCGCTAACTTTGCTCGTTTTTTTTATAGATAATTGATAGAACACTTGGTCTGGATTTACTATCGTCTGAAAAATATAATATTGAGTTAGAATTGATAATAATAAATTGGTTATGATTTCTCCTTCCCCTGGGCTCCATCCCAATACGGTAACTGCCCCTAGACGTCCAACATCAATCAATATTAATGTCAAATAAATAAAAGTGAATTTTTTCAACCATGAAAGATACTCTATATCCGTACTTGAAAAATCATTCTTTAAGTTTCGATCTGTTTTTAAAATTAAAAGTAAACTAACTATTAAATAAACAATTAAAATAAAATTAGGGATAGAAAACGTTATAAATTCAGTGAAACCAATTGTATATTCACCAAACCATAAATTTGTTAATACATTAACTTTTTCATCAAAAGATAAAGGAAAAAACCATTTTATTTGATGAAATCCCCATACCAAAGGAATTAAATGTAACACATGGTTGACTTTAAACTTAAAATCTTTATATAACAATAATTGTATGTAAAAATAGTATACAGGACCTGCGATAAACACAAAAGGGTAAATTACTAAGGTAAATAGAGGGATATGTTTATACAAGCTACTAAACATAAACAAATTAGTAAAACACCCTAATGTGTTAAGCAATACAATTGCTACTAAAAATAGATTGGCTATTTTTTTACCTTTTTTAATTACAAGAAGCGCAATAATAAACAAAATAGCTATGATTATTGTCGCTCCTAAAAAGGCTAATTCTATGAGTCTTATTTCATCCATTTAATTCTGAGATATCTCACAATCCATATATTGAAATTAAAATAAAAACATACGGATTGTATTAAAATAGTATTCTAAATATACTATTTCAAAAAATTAAATTTCTAATACTTTTTTAACTTTCACTTCTCTTAAATAACAATAGCTACATCATTTCAATTGGGGTTATTTAAAAAATTCTATTTCACCTGAATGATCACCTTCACAATCATTTCCTGTTAATTTAAGCTTTAATCGATTATTTTGAGTATGGTTACCTGTAGCTACAAATTCACCTGTACAATTTGGTATTTGATCTACCCATTTAAATGTTACTTTTCCATTTTCTATTTTTATTGTTATAGGACCATCTCCATTATTTCCTGAAGTATTACAACAACTTGTATAGTTTTCTGAAATAAATAGCGAGCCACTATATTCTGTCTTTGAAACTTTTTTAATTGTAGCAGTAATTTTTAAATCGGTATATACTGATCCATTAGTTGCCGTTGAATTCCATAATCCTTTATAGTTTCCTTCTTCTAAAAGAAATGTTTCATTTCCGTTTCCAGGATCTTCTACAGTATCAGAATCATTATTGTTGCTACAACAAAGAAATACAGTAATCAATAGCAAGTACATTACATTTTTCATTCTATTATAATTTATAAGGTTTATTCTAACAAAATTATAAGCTATAATAACTTAGGGTAGTATTACAAGTACATAAAAAGGCTCAGTTCCTAAAATTGAGACGTATTTCTTTATAAAATTAACCTGTAATGATTAAAATAGTTTTCTCTATATATTCACTTTTTCAAAAACAACAACTTTATACATTGCGCTTACGGGTACTTTTTTGTCTTCAATTACTAAATGTACTCGGGTTGCTTTTGTTACTCTGTCTAAATTGGCTATATAAGATTTATGTGTACGTTGAAAGTTTTCAGGTAATCTTTTGGTTATATTAATTAATGTCTCTGAAATTAGGTACATTCTTGAATCTGTAAATATTTTTAAATAATTCCCAAAACTTTGAATATATAAAATTGATTTTAATGGAATATTAGTTAGCAAACCATCATATTTTATTTGAAGCTCTTCCTTTTTGCTGTCTTTTTTAGGTGCCACTATTTTTGAAGCTGAAATTTTGTTGATTGCTTTTAAAAACCGCTCTAGTTTTATTGGTTTTAATAGATAATCAACTACCCCGTAATCATAACTTTCTAAGGCATACTCAGAATATGCAGTGGTTAAAATAACTTTTGGAGCATTTATCATAGATCGTAAAATTTCCAATCCATTAAGTTCTGGCATTTCAATATCGAGAAAAACAAGATCAACATCATGTTCCTGAACGAAATTGATAAACTCTAATGGGTTGCTGGTATTTAGTATAATTTTAAAATTATTTATTTTGGAACAATATTCTTCAAGTACTTTACGTGCCAATAGTTCATCATCTACAATGCCTATTTTAATCATCGTCAATTATTAATCTTTACTTTATTAAATCAATAGTTAAATTTACACTATATACCTTTTCCTTATCTTTAATTTCTAATACATACATGCCTGGATATAATAGTTGTAAACGTCTTTTTACATTTTCAAGTCCTATTCCTTTTCTTTTTGATTCAAAAACTACAGAAGGTTTTGAATTTACAATATTAAAATAAAGTTTATTATCTTTTACTGTAGCTCCTATGTCAATTGTACTTGACTCATTTGTAGCTTGAGCACCATGTTTAATTGCATTTTCTACAAACGGAATCAATAACATTGGTGCTATAATGAAATCCGATGTATCGCCTTCAATTAAAAACTCAATTGCACAACGTTTACTGAGTCTTTTTTCTTCAAGTAACACGTAATTTTCAATAAACTCCAACTCTTTTCTCAATAATACGCTGTTATTTTTAGCACTCTCTAATTGGTATCTCATCAATTCTGATAACTGCATTACTACATCGGGAGTTTCTTCTGATTGTTGTCTAGAAAGCGCATAAATACTATTTAGTGAATTGAATAAAAAATGTGGATTTACCTGTTCTTTTAAGTAATTAAGTTCTAATTCTCTTTGTAATTTTTCTTTCTCATTATTCTTTCTCTGTATACGCATATTTCTTCTTAAAAAGAAAGCTGCCATACCTGTCCCTGTGGTATAAAGATAAAAGAAGAATAGTTTAGAAATATGTCCCCAATCTCCTCCACGAGCTTTTATATATGAGCCTAAAAAAATAATTCCAATAAGAGATACAGCATATAAAAAATAATAGCTTTTATCTAATAAAAATGGAATTAAAAGAAAATGATTGACCCAAATAATACTCATAATGTATATTGTATAATTTAAGCTATGGAAGAAAAAGGAATAATCAGGACCTATTTTGTCTTTGACAATCCATATACTCAATATCTCAAGTACCAATACTAACAAGAAAGCTCCTAAGTTGGTTAGTATTGTATTTCTTAAAGATTTTCCCATAAACCCTTTTATTTTAAGTCATGTAAAAGTAATACGATTATACACAAACTCCGATAATTTCTTACCAAATGCAGATATCAATGATTAAGTGATTTCATCATTTAATTATTGTGTTTATCCTGTTTAAAAAAATAGACACAGACTATCATATACTTTTATAAAACAGTAATACATAAACATTTTATATAAAAAGATGAAAAACAAAACTGAAATATTATTTCTATTAATCCTATTAGTACTAATTCATAAAAGTTTTGCACAACAAAACAGTACTAAACTACCTGAAGCTACTATTGCTGAAACTACAATGTCATTTTGGGATCTTCCTCATCTCAAAAAACCGTATATCAGCGTTTCTCCAACAGATAGAAAAGATGGTGTAAAAGTTGGAAAATTAAAGGTAGAAAGTAACCATATGGACTCAATTTTAAAGTTATCTAAAGATATTTTTCTTGATAAACACGGTAATTATGATGCTTTATTAATTTCACATAAAAACAAATTAGTTTTTGAATCCTATTATAAAAAGGGGCGCATTAATCTATCACACGGACAAGCATCAGCTGTTAAAGCTTATACAAGTTTAATACTTGGAAGAGTGATTCAATTAGGTTATTTAACTATAGAAGATCTTAACAAACCCATAATAAATTTTTTAAAAGATGTAGATCCAAAAAAATTAACTGAAGGAGCTGAAAAAATAACGCTTCATAAAGCATTGACAATGCATGGAGGACTAACTATAGACTCTAACAAATGGAAAGAAATTGAAAAAGATTCTACTCGATTAAAAGGTCAAGGTTTAGTCCAAACTCTTCTAGAACATAGTACTCCTATTACTTCTGAATCTCAAACCTATCTGTATGGTAATTTCAATCCAATGCTAGTGATGACTGTAATTGACGCTGTGGTACCTGGAACTGCTAAAGATTTTATCAAAAAAGAATTACTTAATAAGTTAGACATTACAAATTATAAATGGTCAACTCATGTTAGTGGATTACCACAAGCAGGATGGCGTGTAAGTTTAATGGCACGTGATATGCTCAAATTAGGAAGTTTGGTTCAAAATAAAGGAAAATGGAAAGGCGAACAGCTTATCTCTCAAGAATACATTAGTATTGCTACTAAAGGTATTGTTAAGCCTACTCAAGATTGGATGCCAGAAGCATATCGCTATGGATATTTTTGGTATCAAACACTAATAACTGTAGGTTCTAAAAGTTATGATACTACGTTTGCTTGGGGAGGTGGTGGACAACGTGTGATAGTGATTCAAGAACTTCAGTTAGTTATTGTAATCTCTGGTCATGATAGAGACGATAAAATAATGCCTTACATTTCTAAAATAATCATACCTGCTTTTGTTAAATAAGAATTTACTTTTCTAGAGCACTGACAGTTTGGTTTAATGTTTCTAATCCGAAAAATTATTTATGAGAATAAACTGAATTATAAGTTAAAAAACATATACTTCAGTTTATTTCTTCTTTACGGTTAAACTTTACATAAAAAGCCTACAAACACAGCTAGACTTCTTCAATGCACATTCTAAGTGAAATAAAATTAAAAACAATCATTATAATTCTGTAACAATCATTACAAATTAATATATTTGTATTAAATTAAAAGTTATAATGGCTGGTAGACCTAAACATTTTCAAGAAGACGAATTAATATCTAAAGCAACAAATGTGTTCTGGAAAAAAGGATATACAGCAGCTTCAGCACAAGATTTAATGCAAGCCATGGAAATTGGGCAAGGTAGTTTTTATCGAACATTTTCAGGAGGTAAAAAAGAACTATATCAGAAATCGTTAAAGAAGTTTTTAAATGAATCTATTACATTATTCTATCAAAAACTAGAGGAAACCGAAAATCCTATACAATTTATAAAAGACTTTTTCTATAGGCTTCCTACGTATTCCTCGGGTGAAAAAGATAATGGGTGTTATCTTGGAAATGCTATTGTTGAACTCAGCAATATAGATGAAGAAACTCGATGCATTGCAGCAAATCAACTCAATAAACTTCAGGAAGGTTTTAAAAAAGCATTATACCTAGCTAAAGAAAAAGGAATCTTGGCGAAAGAAAAGTCTCCTGAACTTATAGCTTTACATCTTATAAACTTATGGAATGGTATTAACATTACCCAAAGAATTAACCCAAACAACGATGAAATTATTGAACTATTAAACTTAAATCTTAGCTTATTAGATTAATTTTTTTCTTCAATATTGTAATGATTGTTACAATATTGAAACTAACTATAAAATATGAACGATAAACACATTAAAAATGAGTAAAACAGCAATAGTTATTTTATCAGACCCTAAAGGTGAAACAGACGAGTCTACAGCTAGACTATTAAACGGACTTGCCGCAGCTTACGACTACAAAGAAGCTGGAGTAGAAGTTAAAATCATTTTTCAAGGTACAGGTACTAGATGGCCGGAATTACTTCAAAAAGAAGCTCACATAGCCAACAAATTATATAAAACCCTAGAAGAAAATATTGAAGGTGTATCATCGGCCTGCTCAAAGGTTTGGGGAGCAAATCCATCTGGATTAGATTTAATCACGAACAACCCAATACCTAATACACCTGGCCTATCAAGCTTTGTGCAATTAGAAAAAGATGGCTTTAATGTACTTCTATTCTAATCCAAAATCTAAAAAAGGCTATTGTTTTATTTTAAATAAAAACAATAGCCTTAATTATTTAAACTAAAAATTTAGATACTTATGAATGCTAAATATCACAAAGGAGAACTAGAACTACAACAAAGATTTGGCGAAACAACTATGGCTAAAAGAGTTGGTAGAATAATTAGTAATAAAATTATACCTGGAGCGATTCCCTTTATAGAAAATCAGCCTTTTGCTATCTTGAGTAGTACAGATTCCAATGATGATAATTGGTGCTCTATACTCATTGGAGAAGATGGATGGATTAGTGCTACTGAAGAAGGAAAAATTCATTTTGATTTAGATAAAATATATAGCCCTAAAACTGATCTATTTTTTAACAACATCATTGAGAGCCATCAAGTAGGTATGATTGTTATTGATTTAAGTACACGCAGAAGATATCGAATCAATGGTCGGGTACTGTTAAATAATTCTCATCTTGAACTTACTATAGAAGAAGCTTACCCTAACTGTCCTAAATATATCCAAAGAAGGATATCCAATTTTAATAACCAAGATAATACACAACCAACTATCAGTAAAGGAAACTCTTTAGATGAAAAGCAAAAAAGATGGATTACACAATCTGATACTTTTTTTGTGGGTAGTCAATCTAGTTCAGGTTTTTTAGATGTAAATCATAGAGGCGGTAATCCAGGATTCATTGAAATATTAGAGAATGGTGATTTAAAAATCCCTGATTATGTTGGGAATAATATGTATAATACACTGGGCAACTTTGTAGAAAACCCTAAAGCAGGTCTGCTCTTTTTTGATTTTGATAAGGGCAGTATTTTACAACTTACAGGAAGTACTTCCTTTTTATTTGATCAATTTTCAGATCTAGATAATGCAAAAACTATGGAAACTGGAAGGTATTGGTTATTTACACCAGAAAAATGGATACAAACTGATCAATATCACAATATCAATTGGGAACTTTTAGATAATTCTCCATTTAATCCTTAAAAGTTTACTTATTTCAGGACGAGACATAAAAAACAAAAAAGCCTTACTAAAACTAGTAAGGCTTATTGTGATCGCGACAGGATTCGAACCTGTGCTTTTATTCTTAGTATTTATAGTATCTGTGAGGTTATTACTTATTTTCCATCTCTAAAAGTTCCCCTTTTTTCTTTTATTCTATTCGTGTAAAGTAAATAGTTTTTATGTAATTATTAAGCCCAGTTACTGTGAGCTTAAAAGTCATTTCATTTCCATTTACCTCTACTACTTGTTTATTATTACCAGGTAAAGTTAATTCATTACTTGATTCATTATAAGAATATACCCCTTCAGAAGTATTTGCTTGATTACAATCAGTGCCTGAATATCTAATTAGTATAACTTCTAGATTAGATTTTAACTCCAAGGTTTCTTTTAAGTCACAATTTAATAGGCTTACATTTTCAGTTGTTCCATTTGAAAACTCTTTAGTTTCTTTTGTTTTATTCCATTTCCCTATGATTCCTGATTGAATATTATCTTCATTAGTCCCACATGAAAGTAATACTATAGATAATAAGATTAATAATTTGTTTTTCATATTGTATAATTTAATTAGTTACTCATTGAAATTACTAACATAATAGAGAATATATATTCGATGTTAGTTGTGATTTATTAATGTTGAGAATAAGATGTTTATAATTAGCTTACCTATATATACAAGTACTGTTATTATAGTATGTATTGTTAGGAAAAAGACTAAGAAACCTACTGCTTCTCTAAAAAGTTCTTTCAAGGGATTCTCTTTTTCCTTGTTTAATGCCCAAACTAGTAGTAACACTATGTATACAGCACCTATTAATATATATTTCATAGATTAAATTAAAAGTTGTCATATATGACATTAAAATAAACAAATATAGCTCTTTTCTTGACTTGTCAAAAATGACAACAATGATTAATGAAGATTTAACAGATTCAAAAGATATTATTCAAAGAAAAGTAGGTAACAAAATCCAATCAATAAGAGAATCTAAAGGATTATCTCAAGTTGATTTAGCTGGAAAAATTCAAGGCAAATTTGATACTACTAATGTTTCAAGAATTGAATCAGGAAGAACAAATTCAACTCTTTTTACTCTATATAGAATTAGTAAAGCTCTTGAAGTTCCTTTAACTGCTCTTGTGGATATTGATACTGAATAACTTCCATAGTTCTGTGAGGATAAAAGGATATATCTAAAAAAAGCTATAATTAATTATATAGATCTTTTTCAATTCATATTTTTTGTCTTAATAAGACTAATATAGATATTCTCTCATTTACACTAACATCATAGAGAATAATATATCATAATATTAATTCATCAGAAAAACTATAATATCCTGCTTTAGTTATTATTAAATGATCTAATAGTTTAATATCTATTAGTTCACATGCTTTTTTAAGTTTTTCTGTAATACTTCTATCTGAACTACTAGGAATTAAGTTACCACTAGGATGATTGTGAAATAGTATCAAGCCATGTGCATTAGTTTTTAATGCTACACTTAAGACTAATTTTATATCTATAATAGTTGAACTTGTTCCTCCTTTAGATAACTCATAAATACCTAATAGTTCATTTGCTCTGTTTAACAATATAATCTTAGCTTCTTCTTGGAGTTCTAGTAAATCTTTATTCCATTTCTCCATTATAACCTTGTATGCTTGGTTGCTCCCCTTTACTTTAATTCTTGAATTGTTATTATTAGAATACGAAACCTTTATTTCTGTTACTTCCATAATTTTAAATTAAATACTGTCCAGTTTTTGTAATCACTTATTAAAGTAACCACAGAAACTGGACATTTTTAAACACCATTAATTCAATCCATTTTGAGAAAACACATTTTCCTCTTCTTTAAATAATCCTTCTATACTAGGAGCCTCATCTGGTGTATAAACCCATTTATGAGTTAATACTACCTCTTCCCCTGTTTCTTTAATGATATACTCATAAGGAGTTACTTCTTGCTTAACTATACTTCCTTTCATTTGAGTTCCTATTAAAGCTTTACAAGTAGATTCATCAAAAGTTGAGGAGATTACAGCTTTTTTAGCTGTAGCATAGAATTGCCCTGTTGAATTACTAATTACCATTTCAATTCCTCCTTGCAGTTGCAATAAATAGAATTTAGAACCATCTTCCTTGTTACATTCTCTGTAACCTACAATTTGTACCATAATTTTTATTTTTTAGTTGTTAAATAAATTGACTGTAGAAAATGTTTCTACCCTCTAAAAAAGTTATCACTTTGGATTTACATATAGGGCTTCAAAAATATTTTCTACTGAGAAACACCACGGGGTGTTTTAAAATCAAGAATAAGTGGGGGTACTTAGGAAAGTGACATCAATGAAAGTAAAAGTCTGTGCAATTTTTTTTTATAAAATTCAAATATTATATTTACTCTTATTTAATTAACCTCAAAGAAAATTGTATCCAAAAGTCCCAAAAGAAACTTATACTACTTCATATCAAACCACATTCGGAAAAAGAATACTTCCTATAAAAAGAATAGAATTATTTTCACCAGATGAATGGGAAGAATTTATTGAAGAATGGCTAGAAGTTAAAAAAAATAAATATAAGGAAATTGAAAGGTTTGGTGGATCTGGTGATATGGGAAGAGATGTTGTAGCCTATATAAGTGATAAAACTAAACCAAACTATAAATGGAATTGTTATCAATGCAAACACTATGACAATCCTCTTATGCCCTCTCAAGTATATACTGAGTTTGGTAAAATAATTTACTACACTTTTAAAAAAGAATATCCTATACCAGAAAAATATTATTTTATTTCTCCTAAAAACTGTGGAACTTCATTATCATCCTTACTAATAAACCCTGATAAGCTTAAAAATAGTATTATGAATAACTGGGGAAAAAAAATACAAGACTCAATTTCAAAAACAACTATTAAGTTAGAAGGTGATCTCTTAAAATATTTCAATAATTTTGATTTTAGTATTTTTTCAAAAATACCAACAAAGGATATAATTGAAGAACATAAAAAGCATAATAATCATATTGTTAGATTCGGTGGAGGTTTACCTGAAAGAGAAAAACTAAATGAAAAGAAGATTCCTAAAAATATACAAAAAGAAGAAATAGTCTATGTCAACCAACTAATTAAAGCTTATAATTCAGAGTCTAAGAAGGAAGACTCTAAACCTGAAGAACTTGATGAAAAGCACTACAAACATTTTAACAGAGCTAGATTAAGTTTTCATCATTCAGAACAATTGAGAAACTTTTCTAGAGATAGTCTCCCTGTAAATACATTTGAAAGTTTTCAAGAAGAAATTTATAGTTCAATTATTGACATGACTGAAGAAAATTATGATAATGATTTTAAAAAAGTTATAGAAGTAGAAAAAGAAGTTAGAAAAATTACAATCTCTTCAAACCCACTTAAAGATGTTATAATCTTAAATGATAAAGTTGGGGTTTGTCATCAATTAGTAAATGATGGAAAAATATTTTGGGTAGCAAATGAAAAATAAAACCTCACCTTTCAATAACGAAATAGAATCTGGATTAAGAGTTTTATTCTTACTAAATGAAATTTTCCCAGAACCTTTATCCATAGAAAAAATAATTTATTTAGACTATTTTACTATTCATTCAGCTGATGTTGATGAGACTCAAAAAAGTATACACCCTCCTGTTCCTTATAGGTTTGGAGAATTTTATGTTAGAAGAAATATTACTCAAAATGGTATAAACTTATTTTTAAGTAAAAATTTAATCGATACATTTTATTCAAGAGATGGGATTCAATATAAAGCTAGTGAAAACTCTACTCCTTTTTTAGATAATTTAAGTGAAAGTTATTCTTTACAAATAAAAAACAAAGTTACATGGGTTGTTAATACTTTTTCAAAATACAACTTAGAAGAACTAAAAACAATTGCAAAAGAAAAATTAGAATTCATAAATAATGAATATAACCTCGAAATCTTAAACTAAATGAATTTTGGATTTATAATAAATGAGCTAAGATTATCTTCTTATTCAAAAAAACAAGCAACAATAAAATTCAAAGAAGGTTTAAATGTAATTGTTGGACCATCAAACTGTGGTAAAACATTTATATTTCAATGTATCAACTATATGCTTGGGGCTAATACTTCCCCAAAACAGATTAAGGAAGCGCGCGAGTACAACTCAATATATCTTGAGATTATTGATTTGAACAGAAATAGTTACACATTAAAAAGTGACTTAATAGGAGGCGATATTAAACTATTTAATAAGAAATTAGAAAACATATTACCTAATGACAATGATTATAAAGTTCTAAAAAGAAAACATAATGAATATAAAGAAGATACTATTTCTTTTTTTCTACTAAAACTGAATAATTTACAAGGTAAAAGAATTCGAAAAAATGCTTCTGGTAAAACAAAAAGCTTATCATATAGAGATCTTATTAATTTTATATTAGTTAATGAGAAAGAAATAATTACTGAAGACTCTTTGATTCAAACTAGAGGTAAAACAAATCAAACTATAGATTTGAATACCTTTAAATTAATTATATCAGGTAAAGATGATGGTGATGTAATTCAAAAATTAGATAAACAACAAATAAATAATAGGAAAGGAAGAGTTGAAGTTCTAAATGATCTTATAAAAGATTTAAACGAGGAAATACCCACTGAATATCACAACGCAAATACGGAAATACTTGAAGAACAAATAGGTAAAATTGACACAAACTTTAAATCTTTTAATGATAACTTTATAAAACTTCAAAAAGAATTTAACTCAAAAGAACAAATCCGGTACTCTTTAACATCTAAACTAGATAAACATAAATCTAAATTTAAAATACTAGAAGAACTGTTTGAACGTTCTAATATATTAGAAGAACAGTATTCTACAGATATAAATAGATTAAAATCAACGATTGAGGCAAGTATATTATTAAAAGACAACAGTCATTCAAATGATAAAAACTGTCCTTTATGCAAAAATAAAATAACAGAAAACTGTGATGAAACAGAAATAAATAATATTATACTTTCTTGTGAATCAGAAATACATAAAATAGAAAAGTTAATATTAGAGCTAAAAAGCTCTCAAATCTTAATGAAAAATGATATTTCTATTTTAGAAAAAAAGGTTTCTGACCTAAATAATCAAATAAAAAAAATAGATATAGAATTAGAGAAAGGCATAGGTAATGAAATGAATAATGTTTATAAGATTACTCAAGATTTAATTATCAAAAGAAATAATCTAAAACATATTGTAAAACTAAAAAAAGACATTAAGAAATACTCTGGTAAAACAATTGAATTAAATAATGATATTAAAACTGCTAATCAAAAGAAAAAATATGACAGCATTGATGATTCTTCAATGACTAAGTTCTTAGATAATTTTAAGAATGTTTTAAAAGGAATTAACCTTCCAAATTTAAGTTCTGTAAACTACAACTCCAACACAGTAGATTTCTCCATCTCAGGTGAAAATAGAGGATTATCTGGTAAAGGTGTTAGAGCTATAATTTATGCTAGTTTCATAATTGCAATTCAAGAATATTTACAAAATAAATCATACAAATTAAGTGTTCCTATTTTAGATTCTCCTTTAGTAACTTATAAAAAACCAGAAGCAAATGGTGAAGGAATTCCTGAAGACATGGCTATGGATTTTTATAGGTATATTTATAATTCTACAAAAGTAAAGCAGACAATAATTCTTGAAAATGAAGAACCACCTAAAGATATAATTAGTAAAATTAATTACATAAAATTTGGTAGCTCAACGAATTCATTACGAAAAGGCTTCATACCTAATTAAAAATGAAACTTTAAAATCATAGAAAATGCTATATATCATCCTAAAAACCAATGATAAATTCTACTACCATTAAATACTGTTATTAAACCTTGAGTAAATTCAAAAGCATTACTATTTCTACCTAGAAAAGTGTCTATATAACTACTCTTGTTAGCTGATGTAAAGAGATTATAAACATTCCATAAATTGATAGTATTATCTTCATCTTTACAAAATCTTTCATCTTGATAAAAATCTTTAGCTATAGTAGAAACTTGACCATCATTTAGATTTAGAGATGGTATAATAGCCTTTTCTTCTTTAGGAAGGTAATTATATAACCTCATCCTTCCTATCAGTTGAGCAAATTGTTTCTCCGTAAGCTTATATTGAGTAAGTTCTTTCATTTGTTTAATATGTCTTTCTGCTTGATAGCTTTCTATCACAGTAGCTATTTTAGCTCTTAATTCAGAATAAGAACCTACTCTTATTTCATCTACAAATCCATCTGAACTCACACATAAATTACAGCATACTTGATTTTGAAAACCTATAAAAAACTTAAATTTTTCTATTGTTTTCTTACTATATAAATTCTCTTGATTGTAAGCTCTCACTCCTCCTAGTGTCAAAGAAATTCTATTTCCATTTATAGTATCTGTTATACTTGGAATTCTTATGATAAATGCCATTCTTTCATAATAAATAGTTTTCTCATGTTCTAAGAGTTCATTAGCAGCTTTATTTATAGCTGTAGGAACTCTACCTTTAATTTGATGAGAAACTCTAATCTCAGGCTCTGATATGACATTTTGAGGAAAAATAGAGTTTACTACATCACAAACAACTTCTATGAATTCATGATGACTGATAGTTCTTTCATTATCTTTTGAGAAAACAGGAATAATGCATTTCTCTTTTAAATGAGAAAGACTAACACTCTTGGTATTAGCTTCTATAAAAGGAGATTTATTAAATATAATATCACTATACTCTATTATGTTAGTAGTTTTTTTAAAATCTACTTTATCCCTAGTAGGAATTAACTGTAGTTCCATTTTTATTTAGTTTTGGTAAATTAATTAACTTTTCTAATTCTTCTTTTTTAGCTTTAAATTGTGGTTGCAAGGTTTGTTGGTACTTTGTGTTTTCATTATAAAGCTTAGTTAACTCAGAAAGAGATAGACACTCTCTAATCTTTTTTAACATTTCTTGCACTGTTAATGATTTAGCATTACACCATTTTAACAACTTCTCTCCTGTTTCAGAAGAAATTACAAACTCAGGTTTATTCATAAACAAACCAGTTCTGTCTTTACTAGCCTTTGCTAAGTGTTTATCATTAACTATTTCAAAGTTTAATGTTAACTCATACTCAAAACCTTCACGTGTCACTTCTTTAGTACCATGTTTCACTACTTTAGTCTTACCATTACTTCCTGTATCTAAAGAGTAATCTGTTTTTCTTCTAGTAGTAGTTATAATGTGACTGGTAGATTGTAGAATTTCATCTATGAAAGCTTGATGTCTTGGTGTTACATCTTTCCAATCCTGCCATCTTCCTCCTAATAGTTCATGTATTTGTAAACAACCTCCTGCTCCATTCCATTCGTGACTTATTGAATCTACTATAATTACTTCCATGTTAGCTTTTTCGCACAGCTCTATTGCTTCTCTATATCTCTCAGGACTGTAAGGAGCTTGCAAATCCACTACATTAAAATTTCCTAAATCTGAATACAAGGAAGCAGAAGAATTTTCTGTATCAATAACAGCTATTTTACTCCAATCTTGAGTAATTCCGAAAGCTAATAATAATGATGAATATGTTTTACCAAATCCACTAGCTCCTGAAATACCTATTCGGAGCTTTATATTTTGTTTTTTGCTTTGTTTTAATTGCATAAATTATTTATTTAAGTTTAATATTTTTATTAAAAATAATTAAGATAAAAATTAACATAAAACACTGATTAACAATAAAATAAACTCGTTTTTTTATTATTAAAACTTGATTATTAAAAAATTTTTACGTAATTTTGCCCTGTCAGGTTTCTGAAAGAAAAACCTGAAAAGACTTCAGTATTTTGAGGTGGGGTGTGTTTCTAAGAGAGGGGAGGTAACTTTTGTAAGTTGCTCCAATGTTTTTACATAGCAGTACTATATACCACTTATTCTCGTTCTTCTAGTAAAGTAAAGATTATTCAAATTAATATATAGTATATATTCAAAAGTCAACTTTTTCTATCTGCTTATATATAGTAAAAACAAAAAAGTGGACTTTTATAAATCAAAAGGATTTAGATCACTTAATATAGTATTTAATTCGGTTTGCATTTCATTATAAACTTCTTCTCCTACTAAGTCAATTTCATCTTGCCTTTTTCTATCTAAATCTAATTGAGGACTAAGGAAATTTATTGGGTATGGATTTACTAACCTCACAGTAACTACTTCTTTTACCCTACATTTAGTACCATTAATTGAAGGCTCATGTTTAGCTCCTAGTTCTAATAAATCACTTTTTAAAATCTTATATAATGAGTTAATCTGTTTGCTTGCGGGTTTGTTAAGAATACTTCTTCTAAAATTATAAATATCTTGAGATAAGAAATCATCATACTGTATTAATGACTGTATTTGCTCCAACATACTTAAGTCTGTGTTATCCAGTCCAAAATTGTTATCAACCCTTATATAATAGTAATGTTTGCCTCTTGAAGTATACTCATGTATATTCTCTATTAGTTTCTTCTTAAAATGACCTATTGCTCTAAATAACAATACTCTATTCTTAGAAACTTCATCTGTGATATTATTAGGGTCTAATTCTAAAGCTACTTCTATACCATCAGATAAATAATCTGCCCTTGTATATTCTTCTTGTTGCTGAACTCCAAAATACCATCTCCTGGCTACAGTTAACAAGTACTTTTCAAAGATTTTTAATGTAATTTTATCACTTTGATATTTATTAGAGTTAACTCTTTTAAACTTTAATAGTGACCTTTTAAGTAGTATATCCTTTAAAGTATAATAATAGATACTAAAGTTCCCATAAGTAATAAATGGACTTAGTTTTATTTCTAAATTATTAGAATCATAGAAGGCTATTAATTCACTATTTATATTCTCTTCTGTAAAAAATAATGTTCTACTAGCTAAAATATTCTGTAGTTTACAATTAACAAACTGATTGGTTATTGCAGCAAAGGTTACATAACTGCTAATATCTTCTCCATAGATAGGGTAATTATTAGCTAGATAATCTTCCCCATCTTCCAGTACAAAAGTTTTATAATCTGGAAATTCTAGTTTAGGTAATCCATTTCTATCAATTGAATTCACTACCTCAATTTGTGTGGATAAATAACCTTTTAGTTCTTGTTCATAGAAGTTTCTCAAATAGGCTTCCTGTACATTTAAATCTTTGTATTCTACTAAGTAATTTCCTCTTTGAACTACTCTGTCATAAAGGCTTTTAAATTGAACTTTCTGTTCATTCCTCATAGAAGTATAATCAAGTGAACTATAATCAAACTCATTGGGTTTGGATAAGATTATATGAATTTCATTTTGGGTATTCTCAACATACCTTTGTCTAGCTAGGGCTTGTATTACAGAGTTAATTCCCCCTGAAAATATTCCGTACTTATTTATATAACCTTTTTCACTACTACTAGGAGGTAAAATAATCACAAAAGCATGGTTCTCTTTTTTAATACTAACCCCTGTTTTAAAGTTAGTTCCTACATTACATTTAGTATTATCATACCTATTTTCAGGTATAGTTCTATCTTCTTTTGTAATTGATGTACAGTCTTGAATCTCTCCAAAAGTTTCATTTAATAACTTTCCTAGATCACTTCGTGGACTAACAATATTTTTAGAAAGTGATTTAGAATAACAAAGAATATCAATTTGCTTACCTCTAGCCACCAATTGTTCAATAGTATTTTTTATTTCTCTAGTTTCTACATTAAAGGTATTATCATCACTATAATGTAA
This sequence comes from Tenacibaculum agarivorans, assembly GCF_001936575.1. GTDB lineage: Bacteria > Bacteroidota > Bacteroidia > Flavobacteriales > Flavobacteriaceae > Polaribacter > Polaribacter agarivorans. The sequence goes on along the minus strand of NZ_MSMP01000019.1, from coordinate 40,091 downwards.
GTATAATTTACTTTGTCTCTCAGGAAATAAGACTCTTTTTGACTCTATAAGTTGAATCTTTCTATCTGTCAGTTCAGCTAAATATTCAATCACCACCTTAGAAGCTTCATTATAGGTAGCACTTATTATAAAATTTTTGTGGACTACATTCTTCCACTTCCATAGGTTGAAAATATATTTCTGTTTGAAGTTATAATAAGAATCATGTATTTCATCATAGATAAATACTACAGGTACTCTTTTAGCCTCACAGAAACTAGATAAATTACTTAAATATATTCTTTTCTCCTCAGAATGCCTAAAGCCTTCTTCTCCTGGGTTTCCTAATAGAGTATTAGCTGTAATTATATGGATGGGCTTATCTAAATAGGTTGGTAAGTCTTCTTCATTATATTCTTCTTCTCCAATATTTTCGTAACTAAATATCTTTTCTTGTGGTATGTTTACCTGTGATTGTAAGTTGTCTACATACTGTTTAACTAGACTTATAAAAGGTGAAGCTATAAAAATTAAATAATCTTGTTCAGATTGATAATACTGTTTTACTATTTCAATAATAGAGTAGGTTTTTCCTTGACCTACAGCAGCATTTATTACTACTGTATTTTTTTCTTCTAAATCTATTTTAGATTGAATAGCATCATTTATATATCCTTCAGAGTTTGGCTGAATAATACTCTTCTGACCTACAAGAAAGATAGGGAAATCCTCAGGATCTAACTTTTTAAACTCTACTTGATAATTTTCAAATTCAGAATTCATAATTAGTCAATATATTCGTGAAAATTATGTTTTACCTCATCATTTAACTCTAAAAAACAATCCATTAAATAGAGGGATAAATCTAAAAGCTTATAATTCCTTGACCCTATAGCATTACTACCAATATATTTACCTCCATGCATCACATTATTTCTAACCCTTCTAATGTAAACACATATTTTTCTAGTCAAAGAATCATCTTCCCTTACCCTATCTCTATACACAAGTACACCTCCTTCAACTTCTTGCTTCCTTGGAGGTTCCATTACAAAAAAATCAACTGCTTCTTTTAATTTAACTATTTTTTCATGATTAAATCCAAATCCATCTAATTCTTGATTAATTAAATTACAAAAATCCTCATTTATAGAATCTGCATAAGCATCCCAATTTGCACTAGCAGCTCCATGTCTTTCTATCAAAAAGTCATCAGTTTTTTTAAGTGCATACTCAAACCTTGAAAAAACTAGGAAAAACTGTTGCATTATTATAACACCATCAGGAATTGATTCTTGAGCACTAGTAAGAAACACATCTATATTGTCCATTTAAAAGTAAAGTATATTTTTAGTAAATATAAAATAACCTCTATAACTTTCTCTTTAATTTTTGAATTTCATTAACAACCTTACTTTTGACCACCTTAGCATAATGTTCTTGTGTAACCTGTAATCTAGAGTGTCCTAATAACTCAGACACTACTTCCATGGAAACTCCATTATATAGTAACACAGTAGTTGCAAAAGTCTTTCTCGCAACATGATGTGTTAACTTCTTTTCTATACCAACAATATCAGCTATTTCTTTTAAATAAGAATTAAACTTCTGGTTTGAAATTTTTGGAAGCAAGCAATCATATTTATCTAAAATCTCTTTAGCTTTTGGTAATATAGGGACTGATATTTTGGACTTAGTTTTCTGTCTATACATTTCTATCCATAAATTATTATCAAAACCTAGAAGAACTGAATTAGGCTTAAGAGATGACATTTCCTGATAAGCTAATCCTGTATAACAACAAAAAATAAATAAATCTCTAACAACACTTAACCTCTTCTGATTAAAACTAAAACTCTCTAATAATTTAAGTTCTTCAACTGATAGATAAACAAGTTCAATTTTATAACTAGTTGCTTTATATAGAGCAAATGGATTTCTTTCTAAATAATTCTCATCTATTCCAAATTGAATGATCTTTCTAACCCTCTGTAAACTTCTATTTATGGTAGCTTGACTTAGTTTGAGTTCTACCTTAAAATAGTACTCTAAATCTTTTATAAATTTTAAATCAAGCCTATTTAGTTTAATATCACTTTTCTTGTGTTTGAACTTTATAAACCTTTCAACCTTTCTCTTATTCTCAACATACCTACTCCAAGAAATCTCTTTAAAATCAATTCCAATAAGCTTTTTGGTTTGCTCATTATGTATATCATATAATTCTAATAAAGTCTTCTCTATCCTAGTGTTTTCACCTTTGTACTGACTATATATATCATCAACACTAAAATCTTTATGTTGTAATTGTAATAATAAAAAAGCCTCATTAATCTTTTGACTAATAAGGCTCAGTTTTGAATTTACAATTTTAGAGTTTTCCACTTTCTTTAAAAGCATTTGTTTCTTACTATCCCAATGATTAGGATTAATGAATAATCCTGTAGCAAACTCTCTTCTTTTCTTATTATAGGTAATTCTACACTTCATAGGACAAAGTCCTTTCTTATTTATCTTACTCCCATTACATATAAACAGGACACTTAATTTCATACTCATAATATCTTACTCTATTATGTTAGTAAAAAATGGGACACCTAGAATTTAAAAGTGGGACACCTAAAAGGACACCTTAAATACTTTTATCTAGATAATAATTAGAGAAAGGAATAGCAACACACTAATTAAGTAAACACGCTACAGACACCATAAACTATAGAAAACAAAAAAGCCTTACTAAAACTAGCAAGGCTTATTGTGATCGCGACAGGATTCGAACCTGTGACCGTCTGCTTAGAAGGCAGATTTTATTAAATCATATAAATTCAAACAAGAACAAAATCACCTGTAAATAAAGGGTTTTTAAGAAATTTACAATTTTATAAAATCAGATAAAAACAAAAAAATCGGGGAGTTTCCGGGGAGTTTTTCATATCTTTATAACATCAAAATTAAAGATAATGGCAAGTGTAACAATTGTTTTGGATAAAAGAAAAAGTGGACAAAAAAAAGACGGCTCTTTCCCTATCAAGTTAAAAGTTGAACATGATAATAAACACCTAACAATTCATTTAAGCAAACATGCTAAAATTGAACAATGGGATGAAGAGAAATACAATCGTAATTATCCTTACTGGAAAAGAGAGAATAAAGAATTAAACAGAAAACTTCTTTTAGCTCAAGATATTTTAGATGACTATGAAAATGAGATTAAAACTTGGAACTGTAAACAACTTAGGGATTTTATCGCATTACAGATCTTAGATGAAAAGTCCGAAAAACGAGATAAAAAAATCAAAGAAAAAGGCGGTACACTTTTAATGACTCCTAAAGGTATTAAAACCATTAAGCTTTTTGAATATGGTAATACTCTGGTGGAACACTATGAAAATTTAAAGCTCTATGGCAGAGCTAAATCTTATAAGCAGGCCCTAAGTGCATTTAAGAAATACACTGACTGTACAGAAGACATCACTTTTGCGGAAATCACTGGAAAAGTCCTAGAGCAATGGAAAGTAAACATGATGAATAAACCTATGAAAGACACTTCGTACAATGCTTATTTAAGAGGCTTACGTGCTGTAATCAATCATGGAATTAAAGACCACAAGCTTCCAAAAGACGGAAACTATGGATTTCAATATTTTACAGTAGGCACACCTCAACCTACACAAAAAAGAGCTATTCATTTAGAACAAATCAAAGCTTTATTTGAATATCCTTTAGAAAAAGATACTTCTTTATGGCACTCTCAACAACAAGCTATTTTTATGTTTAATACCAATGGCATTAACTTTAGAGATTTAGCTTATTTAAGAATGAATCAAATTATTGGAGATTTTGACCGTATAAAATATACAAGAGCCAAAAACCATAAAGATTTCGATATCGTGATTGCAGGAAAGTCCAAAGAAATATTACAATATTATTCCCAAGGAAAGAAACTTAATTCTAATGAGTTGGTCTTCCCTATTCTACCTCAACAAATTTTAGGGCTAGGTAAGAAAGAGGTTACTCTTTATGAAAGTCGCCGTGATGTGTTTAATAACAACCTAAAGAAAATTGCCTCACTAGCTGGAATTGATATCAATTTAACTTCTTATGTTTTAAGACACTCTTTCGCTACTGCTTTAAAGCACTCAGGAACGAATATTTCATACATCTCAGAAGCTTTAGGTCATGACTCTTCTAAAACTACTCAAGTGTATTTAGATAGCTTTGAAACGGAGGATAATGATAATATTACTAGGTCTGTGGCTTTTTAATAAACTCCCCTTATCCTTAAGCTATATATAGAAATTTCTAATTATTTCGAATATGGTCTTAAAATTCGATAAGTTTATAATACATTTTAAAACCATATCTAAAATAAGTCATACATATACTAATTTTTAAGTTCATCTTGAACCTTGTTCATATAAAAAGCATCTTTGGGACTAACAGGTTTGGGGATCGTCTTAACAACTGTATTAAAATAATAGTTTGTATCATCCCACCTGCTCTTCCAATAATTATCTCCATCAGAATCTAAAATAGAGTTTTGTATCTCTTCAATTGTTGCTGGATAGTGCTCATAGTTATTCCAAAATATTTTGAAATCATCTACAGTAAAATTTGATGCACTTGTCTCATTTAATTTTGAAACTATAATCTCTGCTACTTCTTCCATATTATCATTCGTATAATTTACAATTTTAAACCAAACTTTGAGTAGTTTCAAAACATCGTCTTTATTAGAATTATAAAAAGATTTCGTAGATACAATTCCATTTATTGGAGCTGGCCCTAAATCAACACCTGTCAACATTTCTACCATCCCTTCTTTCGTTGCTCTTGTTCTTTGAGGTATTCCACCTATATAAGCATCTCCTTCTCCTGATAAAAAAGCTGCCAAACCTTCATCTGGATTTAAATTAATTATTTTAATATCTTTCTCAAAAGACAATAAACCTCTTTGAGTTGCTGCTGCTACCCCCTGTTCCATATCTGTATTAGATGTAGTAATAACTGTTTTATTTTTTAATTGCTCAGCCGTAAGCTTAATAGCCTCTTTCCTATTAATTCCTTGCTCTAAGAAATAAGTAAGTGGTTTTAGCTCACTATTGGGGCGAATCATTAACGCAAATCCATTATCAAAAGTATTAAATCCGTACAAGTAAATAATTTCAGGGTTATTATGGTGACTCGCAATTACAGAAGATATATTATTGATGCCGATATCTATTTTTTGTGTTCCATTCGAAGATAATGACTCTTGAATTTCAGTCCAGCCTAAAACTTTAAATTCAACGTTTAAACCAACTTCTTCATACCATCCTTTTTCTTTACCTAATATAGGCATAAAAGTATCTTGAAATGGAGAAATACCAAAAACAATAGTATTTGATGGGGCTTTTTTATCCTTACTAAATAAAACATAAGATGCTCCAGTAATTACGACTAAAAGCACTAAAAATGTAAGTATAGTTTTAATTTTTTTCATAATAAATAAAGGTTATACGTTGTTCCAACGTGTTAAATAATTAAATAATTTTCTTATCAAGAAATCTGTTAACAAAGACAGAACTCCTAATAAAACTGCTGCTAATAAGATTGTATTCGTACTTAGAGTAACCCTTGCATTTCTTATTAAATACCCCAATCCTCCTTGGGCTCCTAGATACTCAGCTGCAACGGTGAGACTAAAACCAGTAGCTAAAGCTACTCGTGTTGCTGATAATAAGTTTGGTAAAATAGAAGGTAATAACACGGTAGTATATATGTCATACATACTTGCCCCTAAAGATTTAGCTGCTCTAACATATAAAACATTGACGTTTCTTATAGAAGTAACTGTAGACACAACTATAATCATAAAGCAACCTAATGCTATCAATAATAATTGTCCTAGATTACCTAAACCAAACCAAAGAATAAAAAAAGGCGTTAATGCGATTGGAGGGATAGGCCTTATCAATTCAATGACTGGATCAAGTACTGATTCAAGAATCTGACTCCAAGTAATAAATATCCCCATAATTAAACCTGTAAAAAAACCAATAACTAACCCCAGAATAACCCTTGACCAAGTAACTAACATAGAATGAAGAAAAACCTCATAATTTGATTCTAAATTAATTATAACATTATGTAAACTAGGAAATAATAATTCAGCAGAAGGAGATTGCCTATATGTTAACATATCCCAAATAAATATTAATAAGCTAATGGTCACTATACTTATTAATTTATATTCTAATTTTTTCATGATTTCAGGTTAGATATTAATATTTCTATCTGCTTTCTTAACTGAATAAACTCTAGAGAGTCGCATATGCTTAAATCTCTAGGCTTAGAAAAAGGTACTTTTATGTCCTTTATATCTATTTCTTTATTTGAAGGTAAAATTATTATCCTATCACTTAGTAGAATCGCTTCGTTAATATCATGAGTAACAAAGAAAATAGTCTTTGGTTCTATTTTTAATAAGTCAATGAGCTTTTTTTGTAATTGTCTTCGTGTTTGATAATCAAGGCTTCCAAAAGGTTCATCCATTAAAATAATAGACGGAGAACTTGCTATAGCTCTGGCTATATCAACTCTTTTTTTCATACCGCCTGAAAGTTGCTTGGGGAATTTTTCTCCAGTACCTTCAAGATCTACTAGTTTTAAAAGTTCATTAAGTCTAAAATCTCTTAATTCCTTAGAAAGTCCTCTTCGTTTTAAACCATACTCAATATTATTTCGAACTGTCATCCAGGGAAATACTGCATCCTCCTGAAATACAACTGTTTTACTAGATTTTGACTGAGCATCATCTTCACCAAATATTGAAATTCTCCCTTCATATGAACTAAAACCAGCTAAAACATTAAGCATCGTAGTTTTCCCGCAACCTGATTTTCCTATAAATGTTATGAATTCATTCTCTTTTACTACTAGTTCAGAGATATTCAAAACCTCTTGTTCTTCGTTATTTTGAAAAAAGGACTTCTTTAGATTAGAAATTATAATCTTATTTTTTTGTGATTTCATAGCATGAGTTTGGTAAAAATTGAGAAACTCGTCTCATGAATATATTATCATCTCCCCAAAAACCATACAAGAAAGGTAGTTTATATTGTGCTAATTCACTGGAAATGTCCACCCCATTGATTCTTTTACTTTTAATATCTATTTGGGGTTTATAAAGTTTCAGTAAAAAATATTTAAACTCAATTCCTAAATTTTCACAACTCTCTAAATCTTCAGGTATTCCTTTACAATAAGTTTCATATATCTGACTCCCTTCAACACTTAATGCTTTATAAGACGGACATACTCTTCCTTCTCTATTTTTATTATAGTAATTAATCTTTCTATCACCTGAATCGTCTGAGTAATTTTCTACAATAGCATCATTTGAATAAATTTCAACAGTATCTTGCTTTATTAAGTTATATGGTATAAATGCAGTTACTATACCAATAATATCATCTTCTCCTCTGTAAGCTCTATGTATGTGTACCGCATCATTAATATTAAAAAAAACTGGAAGCCCTGGAACAACTCTTTCTTGAGGTTGAAAAGAAAATCTTGGGTCTTTCATTAGTTGTTCTCTCTTCATCATATATTCATCATTCTCATAGATCCTCATTAAACGGTTGTGTTCATAATTTAAAGTAGAAATTCCCCTATCTTTTATCATTGAGATAATCCTAGTTTTCGTAGGAAATCGGATCGCTCTATAAACAGTTAAATGATCAGGTTTATGTAACTTCTGTAATCCCGATAATATATTTAGACCAGTGACAGTATCTATTTTTTTTGAAAGTCTATCAAATTTCACTTCATTCAACCGAACTTGTTTATCAAAATCCACTTTATTTATAGAGTTGTTCAACAACAACTCTTTTAAATCTTCATCTAAAGGTAAATTGCTTACATAATTACCACTAGGTTGTGATGTCATTAAATCCCAATTATCTTTATAATATTTCCAATCTATTTTCATGAAGGCAGGTATATTAGGTGATTTGCTAAATATTTATCAATATAATCCTCAGCTGTTATGTTGAGTTTTATTCCTTTATGATTAAATTTTTTAACTCTATTTGAAGTATTATAAGGCTCTAAATATTCCTTAATTTTTTCAATTTCATTCTCTTCTGCAAGATTTTTTATCTCTACATAAACATTTCTATAAAGTTCATAAATAGTTTTTGCAAAAGCTTTAATATTATTTCTATCAGAATATTTTGAATCATGAAAAACAAGACCATTTTCTTGTTTTATCTTCTTAAATTCATGCTGTTCTAAAAGATCTTTATGTTCTATTAAAACTTGGTATTTATCATCTTTTAATAGATTTATTCTTTCTGGAATCCCTCCTATAAACAAACAAGGATCATCTTGATCAATAAACTCTATTAATATACCATCCTGTTCATCTGATACACTTTTTAAAACTGGTGATTCAATAAATTCCTTACCAAATAATTTATTAATCTCAATAAAATTGTTGTAGTGATCAGTATTACCATTAACATATACAAGAGTATTTTTTGGTATTTGATTAAAAGTATCTATAATACTTTCTCTTTTATTTTTTCCTTGTTTTCTATTTCTAGTATATATATATGTAAAATTTTCTATTTCCATATTCTTATAAAGAACATAAAAAGATTTATAAGCTATTAATTGGTTAGAATAGATATACTCTATAGTACGTTCATTTTCAATATCACATTTACCTCTATTAGCAATAACTATATCAACTCTATCATTCATTCTTTTAGAAATTACTTCAATGGTTTTATCCCAATCTACTCTCTTAATATTAATATTATTCATAAAACTATTTTCTAATTTCTTTTTCAAAATCATTAATTCAGGATATTCAGAAATTCCAATACATAATTCCTTAGAATTAAATCTATCGATTAAATTATTTATCTCTTCTTTAATAATTTTTAGCCATTTTATTTCAATAGAATTATACTCTAATACTTTCATCTGTTGGATATCAAATGGTAAAGATTCTGTATTATCTTGAGTAATTATTAAAGTTCTTTCAATATCTGTATAATGAGTCATTCCTAATTCATACATTACATTAGGGCTAAGCAAAGTCAAATCGACTATGAATATTTCGCTTTTTCTAATTTCTGTTATTATAGCATCATCAATTTTTTGTTTATTGATCTCATATGCGCACTTAATTTGAATATTATAATTTTTAAGCTCATCACAAGCTTTAGTTATAATTTCACTATAAAAATCCTTAGCTATTTTTCTTTTCCGCGTATCTTTCGACACTCCTTCAAGCCCTTTTCTTAATAATTCTTCTTCTTCTTTTTTAGATAGAAATGGCATAATTACAAATAAGTTATATGTGTCTTTTTCGTTCATACTAATTGTTTAAATTTTATTTCTACCCCAAGAGTATATATTCTCATAAATTTCATCTCTCAAAAAACTTCTATCATTATTATATCTAGCAAAATCAATCAATGTCTTTGAATTAGAATATCTGAGGTATTTTTGATCAAAATCACCCAATCTAAACCTATCAAGTCCATCTGCATCTTTGAAGAGTAATAGTAAAAATCTTGAACGTTCTACATCATCTAGCTCATAATTACTTGAATTATCAATAGCTATTTTATCAGCCAGGCAATGATTCTCAATAATATATCTTACTAATGAGTTATTAAATCTTTTAAACCCCAAAAAGCTATGTTCTTCTAATTTTTCAATGCTCTTAACACCATGAGTATCATCTATTAAATCATTCACTCTTCCGATGTCATGAAATAAAGCACAAAATTCTAATTGCAATCTTTCTAGTTTAGTTATTGATTCTAAATCACAAAGTTTTTTAATTAACAGAAATACTCTAAAAGAATGCTCAATACCATGTATTCCTATCGGGTATATCTTTTTTATTAATAATAGATCTATTTCTTGAATAACCATTAATGAAAATTATTTTCTGCTAAACTATAACCATCACTCTTCTACCAAAACATCATAAAACAGTATTTTATGTATCATCACTTTTGAGGATATATAAAACATAAAATATGATGAAGGAATCATAGATTGAAATATTGTTCTTTGGTAACTAAGAATTTTAATATATTAACAATGAAGAATTATTACCAAGAAACATTTTTTTGTACAAAAGAAAACCAAGAAAAAAAAGAAGAACCAAAGACTGAGTCTACAGAAATACAACAAGACGCAGATGAAGTTGTAAGACCAGGAGGTGATATTCCTAAGGAGAAAAATTAAATCATTTCTCATACAAATTACTATAATTAAAGACTTTACTTATATTAGTTTATGTAAAGTCTTTTTTTATGATACACTCCTACTACTCTCTTTGCTTAAAAACGCAACACATGACTCTATATATTGTATTTGTGTTATTTACAAATTATTCTTTCTCTCAAAATAAGGTTATCGACAGTTTATTAATCAACTTGAAATCTAGTCCTTCTAATAAAGAAAAAGTCGACTACCTTAATGAACTTGCATGGGAGTATAGGACTATAAATATAGAAAAAGGTCTAAAACATGCTAAAGAAGCAAAGAAATTGAGTGATGCTATTTCTTATCATGATGGTTTTGTAACAAGTTTAAACAGAACAGGTATTTTATTACTGAACAAGGGAGATTACGAAGAATCTATAAGCCTTTATAACAATATATTAGACCTAGAAAAAACAAGAAACAATACTTATGGAATCGCTAGAGCTCAAAACCAATTAGGGTTATTGTATAAAAAAACAGGAAATCTTAATACTTCAAAAGATTATTATACATCAAGCCTTAAAAATTTCGAAACTATTAATAAAGAAAAATTAGTAGCTAAACTCTCTAACAATCTAGGTAGTCTATATAAAGATTTAGGTGATACTGAAAATGCAATGCTATACTACACAAAAAGTTTAAATATCAGAGAACAATTAAACGATAAAAAAGGAATTGCTTTTTGTTTTCTTAATATCGGTGTTTTTCATAATACAGTTAATAATTATGAATTGGCGATTAAAAACCTTAAAAAAAGTGAATCTTTATTTAAGTTATTAAATAATAATTTCAACCTCTCAAAGGTGTATAATAATCTGGGGGTTTCATTTACAAACATTGATAAATTTGAAGAAGCTTTAGAATATTATCAAAAGAGCCTTTCCCTAAAAGAAGAAATAGGCTTAAAAAAAGAAAAATATCTAATATTAAATAATATTGGAATTGTTCATGAAAAAAAACGAGATTACAATACTGCACTTAACTACTATAAGCAGAGTTTAAATATACAAAATGTCAATAATACTGAGACTCTAAATAATCTAGCAAATGTTTATAGAAAAAAAAAGGAGCTTAATAAGGCTCTACACTATTATAAATTAGCTTTAAAATCTTCTGAAGACAATAGCCTAAATATCTTAAAACTCGAAATCTTAAAAAATATAGCCTCATTATATTCACAACAACAAAACTTTAAGTTAGCTACAAGATATAATGAACAATATATACAATTACAAAATGATTTAGAAAAAGCATACAAAAATGCCATTCAAATAAAAATAAACTATGAAGAGGAAAAAAATAAAAATATAATTCTTGAAAAAAATGATATTATTAATAAAACCACTATTGAAAAAATTTCAGAAGAAAACAAACGTAAGACTATTTTGCTTTACAGTTCAGTTATTGGAATTATCTTTTTATTAATAGTCTTTTTTTTAGTATCCAAAAACTATAAACAAAAACAAAAAATAGTACTTGCTGAAAAGGATAAAAAAATACAAATACAAACAATAGAAGATTTGTTAAAAAAACAAGAGCTTAAATCTATTAATGATATGCTCTTAGCACAAGAACAAGAAAGAAAACGAATTGCACAAGACCTACATGATCGACTAGGAAGTATGCTGTCAATGGTTAAACTCCATTTTAAATCGGTGGAAGAAAATGTTGAAGCATTAGTAAAAAATAATATACGACAATACAAAACAGCTAATAACCTCTTAGATGAAGCTTGTGAAGAAGTACGTAAAATCGCTCATAATATGTCGTCAGGTGTTTTAGCTAAGTTTGGACTTATACCGGCATTAAAGGAGTTAACCAATTCACTTAATGAATCTGATAATATTGATATTGAATTTATTGATTACGGTATAGATAATAGGTTAGAAAATAATTTAGAAATTAACCTCTATAGAATTATTCAAGAATTATTTAGTAATGTTTTAAAACACTCTCAAGCTAGTGAAATCAGTTTGCAACTAATAAAAAATAAAAAAAGATTAAGTATTATATTTGAAGATAATGGAATAGGCTTTGATCCAAATTCTAAAGTAGAGGGAATAGGATTAAAAAATATAAAATCTAGAATTATTAAATTTAATGGGCAATTAGAAATTGATTCAGGAAAAGGGAATGGAACAACATTTACAATTTATATACCACTAACAAATGAGTAAAAATAATAACATTAATATCCTTATTGCTGATGATCATCAAATTGTAATTGATGGACTTAGTTCACTTATAAAAAATGAAAAACATATAAATGTTGTCGCAGAAGCTAAAGACGGAAAACAAGTATTAGATATTTTAGAAAAGGTTACAATTGATATTGCCATTTTGGATATTGAAATGCCTAAGTTAGACGGTGTACAAACTACCCTAAAAATAAAAGAACTATACCCAGATATTAAAATTATTATTTTAACTATGTACAATAAAGCTGAACTTATAAAAAATATTATATCAGCTGGTGCAGACGGATACATCTTAAAAAACAAAGGAAAAGAAGAATTAGTTAAAGCAATTAATATTATAAATGATGGAGAAGAATATTTTGGTGATGAAGTAACTAAAACTTTAATCACGGATTTAAAGCAAAAAGAAAAACAAGAACAACTAATTCGATTAACAAGAAGAGAAAAAGAAGTCTTAAAACTTATTGCTGATGGTAAAACAACTCCTCAAATCTCTAAAATTCTATTTATAGCTCCTCCTACTGTAGAAACTCATCGTAGAAATCTTATCGATAAAACAGGAGTTCCTAATTCTAAAGGACTCGTTAAATTTGCTCTTCTAAATAATTATATATAAATTTTTTATCATCAAAAATGATGATAACATAAATCAATAGTTTAGGGGTTTTATTAAAAATCGTTTTATTTCAAATTTGTATTGAAACAAAAACGATTTATTATGCCTTTACAAATTCAATACTCAAAAGAAATAGCTCGAGAACTAGGGAAAATTGCTGTTTATTTCCCTGGAGACGAAGTTAAAGTTGGTGATATTATTCGCTTCCCTTTTGGAAAAAAAGGACTATTTAGAAAGACAGTACCTTGGGGAACTTTTTCAAAAGTAACTTCTCTTAAAAATTTAGGAGTTACCTATAAAGAATCTCAGTTATCAGAATCTCCAGATCCATATCAATTTTCAACAAAAAATGCAGTCAATGTTGGTTTTAATGGAAATATCAATGCTGATTTAACAAATGATAAATTACCACAGGGTAACGCTTCATTAAGCATCAAATTTTCTTCAGAAGGGGCTATTTACTTTCTAGCTGTAGGCTGTGACAAGACTGGTATAGATGACATCATTGCTTTAGAAAACCAAATTCAATCAAAAAGTAATCTTTTATGGGATGACACTTTTTTAGTCACTTCTGTAACTATCGCTCAAAAAGCTCTAATTGCACAATCAAATTCAAAATCATCAGAGTTAATTATTGGAGGTGAAATCTCAGGGCTTAAATCTAATACAGCAAATATTAATGCTGATGCCAAAATATCAATTATAAAAGAAAAAGGTAGTGCTTTTATAAAAGATTGGAGTGATAATGTTACGATATTTATGGAAGTAATGAAGTTAGAAAAAGAAATCTTTTCCTCTACTAAAAGGATAACCTCTTCTAATAGCTCTTCTATCCCTTCTGAAGAATCTTCAGAAAGAATTCTTTTGAAAAAAGTAGATATTGAAGAATACTTAAACTATTAAAATGGCTCAAAGAACATGCTTTGTTATCATGGGGTTTGGAGAGAAGACCAATTATAAAACAGGTCACACATTCAATCTAGATAAAACCTATAAAAACATTATAAAACCAGTATTTAAAAGTTTAGATTTCTTATGCTTTAGAGCAGATGAAATTCCAAATTCTGGAAATATTGATGTGGTCATGTACGAGAATATCTTGAAAGCTGATTTTGTAGTTGCTGATATTTCTACTTTAAACCCTAATGCATTCTATGAATTAGGAATACGACATGCATTAAAAAAGAACACAACAATTATTATTGCTGAAAAAGGTACTGAATTTCCTTTTGATGTTAATCATAATAATATTGACATGTATGAACATCTGGGACCAGATATTGGTGTAGACGAAGCTGAACGATTTAAAGCTTATTTAGCTAATAAAGTGAATGTGTTATTAAACAATCCAAAAACTGACAGTCCTGTATATACCTATTTGCCAAATCTTGAAACACCTACATTTACTAAAGAAGAAATTGAAGAGTTAAAAAATGACATTAAGGAAGAGGCAACTTCTGTTGCTGATTTTATTGAAATTGCAGAAACTGCCAAAAACAATCAGGAGTACATTGCTGCAATTCATTTCTTAAAAAAAGCTAGAGAACGTTACCCAAATAACGATTTTATAAATCAAAGGTTAATTCTTAATACTTACAAATCAAAAAAACCAGATGAAATTTCATCTTTACTAAATGCAGAAAAGTTACTAGAAAGTTTAAATATTAATATTACAACTGATCCCGAGACTTTAGGACTTGCAGGAGCCATATATAAAAGGTTATACACTATTAATAAAGAAAATATTTATTTAGAAAAAGCACTATGGAGTTACAGCAAAGGGTTTTATGTAAAGCAAGATTACTACAACGGAATTAATCTTATTTATCTACTACTATTGAAAGCATCCATAAGCAGTTTAAAGCTGAATATTTGTGCTAATTATGGTAGAGCTATAGAAATTATAGACCATGTTAATCGTCTTTGTCTTTTACTATTAGAATCAAAAGATTTTCATGAACGTGACGATAAAGAATGGGTATACTTCACTCTAGCTGAGATTGCATTTATTCAAGAAGATTTTAATAAAGAAGAATCATATTTAGAGTTAGCTATTGGAGAATCTAAAGGCTCTTTTTCTTTAGACTCATATAAATCTCAAAAGGAAAAATTAAGAGTAATTCTAAAAACTATAAAATTTAAACAACAATTAAAAACTTAAAAAAATGAGGAGAGCATTACTCGTAGGTATAAACGATTATGATTGGTCACCTTTATATGGGTGCATTAATGATGTTAAAGAAATGGAAAATGTTTTAAAGGAACATTATGATAAAAAAGAAAACTTTAATTGTATAACACTTACATCCGATAAAGATAAAGTCACTAAAGCTAAATTCATGGGAGCTGTCCAAGAACTTTTCTCTAGAGAAGCTGATATGGTATTACTATATTTTTCCGGTCATGGTCATCAAAATAATCTAGGAGGTCGTTTGGTAACACAAGACGCAGTAGAAAACTCTGAAGGAGTAAGTGTTTCTGATATCATTACCATTGCTAATCAAGCTGAACATATAAAAGAAGTAATAATCATATTAGATTGTTGTCATAGTGGACATTTTGGTTCTATTCCGATAATTGATTCGGAAAAAGCCATTCTAAGAAAAGGAATTACTATTCTAACTGCCAGTTTAGGAAATGAACTAGCTGTAGAAAAAAAATCTGAAAAACAAGGATTATTTACAGGTATTTTACTTGAAGCACTAAAAGGAGGAGCTTCTAATATTCTTGGTCATATAACAGCTGCAAGTATTTACGATTACGTTGAAAAAATACTAGGTCCTTGGCAGCAGCGACCAGTTTTTAAGGCCCATATATCAGAAATGACAGCAATTAAGTATTGCCAACCCAAAATATCAATTGACATTTTAAAGAAGATAACAGACTACTTTCCTACTGCTGAGTTTAAATATAAACTAGATTCATCCTATGATGAAGACTTAGAACCTAGAAATGATAAAAACGAGTTAAAAATGGAACACTTTAGAGCTTATCTAGCAGAAGGATTATTAGTTCCTATTGGATACAAATATCTTTATAGAGCTGCTGAAAATGGTACAGGATGCCAACTAACACCTCTAGGTAAATTTTACTGGAAAGTACTGAACAAAATAACATCTAAACAATAACAGATATGAGGCATAAATGTTTTATATCTTTTAAAACAGAAGACAAGTATTACAAAAAAATCATTCAAAAAAACTTAGATATAGACATGATTGACAATTCATTAAATGAAGCAATAGATTCTGAGTATGAAGATTATATCATGCAAAAAATTCGTAAAGATTACTTATCAGATTCTACTGTCACCATTCATCTTATAGGTACTAAAAGTTCTGAAAACGAAGGTTGGGATGAACAACGATTTATAAAAAGGGAATTACAAGCATCTCTATACAATGGTCATGGTAATACTAGAAATGGTATTCTAGGTGTTGTGTTACCTACAATGAATAATAAAGTTTATAAGGGCTTTGGTGGATGCTCTACATGTGGTAATTCTCATAATTATGTTTATATCAATGATGAAACTGTAGTAAAGGAATTTTCATACAACTACTACATCCCTCATAACAAATGTGCTTGGTCTGAAAATGATAGATATTGTGTTTTAGTTAACTGGGATAATTTTTGTAGAGAACCTGAAAAATATATTGATCAGGCATTTAATAAGCGACATCTCCCTATTTCAAAAAAAATAAAAGTATATCCCAAATAATATTTAGAGAAAAAAGAAAATATATAATGAAAGATTATAAAAAATTAATAAAAAACATACAAACAAGAACCAACCCTGAAAATATATCTCTCAAAAAAGAATTTATAGCTGGATTATCTGCTATCAGCTACAGTGATGTACTAAAGTATATACGTTATGCTATGAAAGGAGTAGAACCAGAATACACCCAAAAAAGTAAGTTAGCTGGAGAGAGAGTTCAAAATCATTTAAAAAATAACTTAACTAATGTCGTTTATAAATATCAAGGGTCTGTTATGACTAATACTCATATTAAAGGAACTAGTGATATTGATTTATTAGTTATAGCCAATACTTTTTACACTTTTGATAGGGCTTCTATTAATAACATACTAACTAACGAAAACTTAAAAGCTTCTTTAAATTCATTTCAAATAGAAAAACTTAAAAATGAGCTTAATGGAGGAGGGTATTCAAATGATATTAAGGATTTAAGAAATAACCGAATAGGTTCTGAAAACACATTACTTCCAATATATGATATATGTGATATTTCACACCCTAAAGCAATTAAAATTA
Organism: Tenacibaculum agarivorans; assembly: GCF_001936575.1. GTDB lineage: Bacteria > Bacteroidota > Bacteroidia > Flavobacteriales > Flavobacteriaceae > Polaribacter > Polaribacter agarivorans. The sequence continues at coordinate 22,744 of NZ_MSMP01000019.1, read as the reverse complement.
CCAATAAAAGTCTTAATAGAGATGTTGATATTGTTATAGCAAACTGGTATGACAATGTAACAGCTATATTGAAAAATAAAGAGCCAGACTTTCGTGGTATACAAGTTTACGACAAAAAACTAAATATAAAAGGTAAGGTAGATTACCCTTTTTTAAGCATACAAAGAATCAACACTAAAAGTAGAGAGACCAATGGACGATTAAAAAAAATGATTCGATTTTTAAAAAATGTAAAAGTTGATTCAGATTTGGAGATTAACCTTTCTAGTTTTGATATAAATGCTATTTGTTTCGATATAAATACGAACAAGTATTTCGATAAAAGTTTTTATGAATTGGTTCCTGTTATTTACAATCAATTAAAACGTTTAACTAACAACCCTCAACTTGCACATGACTTAAAATCTGTTGACGGTAATGAATTCATTTTCCGTGATGATAGCAAAAAGTTTCAGAGCTTACAAAGCTTGATTACCGAAATTGACCTTATCCTTTTAGATTTAAAAAAGACCATCTTATGAGAAAAAAAAGAATTTTTATAGGTTCTTCTTCAGAAGAGTTAGAACTTGCAAATAAAGCTAAAGAAATTCTGAATCAAGAGTTTGATGTTACAATATGGAATGATAATGTTTGGGAAACTTCAATTTTTAAAATAAATAGCAACTTTTTAAATTCACTTTTAAAAGCTTCTCTACAATTCGACTTTGGTATACTTTTAGGCACCACTGATGATAAAGTAATACATCGTGATAAGGTAGTACTACAACCAAGGGATAATATTTTATTCGAATTAGGTTTATTTATAGGTCGATTAGGTTTATCAAAAAGTGCTTTTGTTATAGATAAAGATATATCTGTCTTATCTGACATGACAGGGATTTCATTAGTAGAGTTTGAAAAAAACAATCAAGAAAGTTTTATTGAAGCTATAAATAGGGTTAAAGATTTCTTTAAAAATCAAAAAACTTCAGAAATTAATTTTTTTCCTTCTTCTACCCTAGCCTCTGGATATTTTGAAAACCTATTATTTCCTACATGTAAATACCTAATTGAAAATAATGGTTTCAAAATTAAAAATACTAGATATGAAAATTGTAAAATAAGAGTAATAATACCTAGTAGACTTAGCGCAGATGTTAATCTTCAATTTGAGCAACTGAAACGTAATTTCGACACTCAAAAAGTTTCTTTTAATTATGCTGGTCGTCCTAGATTCATTCATTTTGATACAGAAATCATCAATAATGAGCTGATTTTCGTTGACTTTCCAACTACACTATCAGGAATCAACTATGCTATTTCTCATTTATTACCAAATGATTTCAATACAATGAGTCCTGATTATGATACTATAATAAATCGTGAAGTAGAACGGTTCATTTATACGATTAAACAATTAGCTCTTCGAAACGGAGTAGATTCAATGATTGAAATTCTGGTAGAAAAACAATGAGGAGTTTAAAATTAGTTCCTAAGTATCCCTGAATTCTTTTCAAGAAAAACTAACAAATCAAAACTATGAGATTTATAAATAAAATTAAAAAAACCTTATTTGGGTATGATATTTTTATTTCTTATTCAAGAAAGGATAGTCTAGATTATGGATATGCAATTGCAGCATATTTTATGAAAAAAGGATACGAATGCTATATAGATCAACTATCTAGCATATCTCCTGGAAAAAAACTTCCATTAAATATAAAAAATGCAATTAAGAGATCTTCTTCTTTTGTATTAATCGGAAGTAAAGAATCGCAACTTTCTAAACCTATCCTTGAAGAAATAGAGTTATTTTTATTAAACAATAAAAACAAACCTTTAATTCCTATATCAATAGAAAATAATATGAATGAAAAATCTATTTGGTATAAAAATATAAAAGGTTTAGCATTGATAAACGATTCATCAAAAAATTTATTATCAGGAGCACCTGACAAAGATGTTTTTGATAGAATACACAATGCTTTAAAATTCACTAAGAAAGCCGTTAGATTAAGACAAATTTCATTATTAACTTTATTTGTTCTATTAATAACCACCACAATTGCATTTTTATACAGTAAGCAGAAGAGCAATGAAGCTTACAGTGCTAAAAAAGAGGCGAAAGCATCTGTAGAAGAGAAAAATAAGGCAGAAAATCAAGCAAGTATAGCAAAACAAAAAGAAAAAGAGTCTTTAAAAAAACTTAATGAAGCTAATAAACAGGTAGAACAGGTATTAGTTGAAAAATCAGAAATTATTCGTTTAAAAGAAATAGCTGATAATAAAGCAACTCAATTAAATTATAAAAATGAAACTTTAAGAATTAGAAATAATGCTTCAGATACTTTAATACACGATCCTGTTCTAGCCTTTAAAATTGCTAAAAAAGCATATAAACGTGAGAGCGATTCTAAAAACAAAGAACTTCTCTTAGAAGCTATTTCTTCAATCAATTTCTATTATAAAAATATAATTAAAGATTATCAAATTCTAGACTTTAAGGAACCATATATACTTTTAAAAAATGTAATTGAAGATCATCTCGCTGTTTACGATATGAAATCTTTTATAGTTAAACCAATGCCTATTAACACTGATGAAGCATGGATCATCCCAACTAAAAGCTCTTGGAGAATATTGTGTAGAGAATTAAACAGTAACAAATTGCAACTATGGAATAATTCCTTAAATATTATAGGAAAAACACAACAATATAAAGGCTATTCCGTGGTTCAATTTATAAACAATTATAAAGTCAAAATACAGTACCAAAAAGAATCAATAATATGGGATTTATTGACAAACAAAAAAAGTTATATTAATGAATCTCAAAAAAACAGCCCTCTTTTTTACGGTAATTATGGAACATTAGCGACTAGAAGAAATGAAACCTCTGCAATTTATTACAAAAGTGGTTTAGCACTTACAAATAAAGAAGGGATAATAATACCTGAAAGTCACACCTATGTAAGTTTTGACCCTGTTTTTACTAGAGCCGATTGGTCTCCTGATGAGCAATACCTTGCTTTAAACTATTCTAGAAGGAAGAGATTAGGGATTTGGAGCCCTGATACAACTACCTTCACTTGGCTTGACCCTGACGGATGGGTCATTAATTCTTACACTTGGAGTCAGAATGGACACTTTTTAGCTTTTGCGGGGAGAACAGAAAACGAAGTTGATGTTACTGTTGAGATTTTAGATGCTGACATCCCTACCAAAAGTCGTAGAGTTATATTTAATGGAGAAATTCCTATTAAACATATGACTTTTTTACCTGGAGATAAATATTTAGCAATAGTTAATAAAGAAGATGCCATGAGTATCTTAGATATATCAACTAATGAAGTAATAGGAAAAGGTAAACAAGCTAATCAAATTTATAGTTCAAAACTTGGCTTATACTCAAGCAGTACAAAAGATTTTAAGCATTGGAGTTCTAAGCCAGCACCAAGAGTAAATTGGACATTTAATTCTAATTCAAAAAGAATATATAAACCGAAAGGAGCAGTAGATAAAAATTCTAATTGGTTAGCAGTTCCTTTTACTGAAAAAGAAAAAGCTTTACATGGAGTAGAATTAAGAAATCCTATAACTGGTTATAAAAAAATACTCGACAGTTCTCCCGGACACATTCATGGTATAGAGTTTTCTAAAAAAGGTAAATGGTTGGCTTTATTAAATTCAGAAAATATCAGAATATGGAATACAAAATCATGGAATCATTATGACTTTAACCTCATCAATAATCACCGTCAGTTCATATCATTAAAAATCAAAAAAAATCTACTTTATTCAGAGGTAGTAACAAATTCCAATAAATTTAAAATTTATTATAAAATTGACCTAAGTGGTTCAGAACCAAAATTTATAGAATACTCTACTGTCGAAAATATCAAGGATGAAAAATTAATTAAAAATCAAAAAGAAATATTAAAAAAAGTAAAAGGTTGGAAAATTAAAGACCTATACAAGTATCGATCACATGGATTCAAAGAAAAAAAGGACTGGATTATACGATATACTTGCAGAGACCAAGCACTAGGAGCTAATGATTGTGATGTAAATTTTATTCCCAAAGACATTAATTGGCTTATAAAAACATATGATAGCTTATTATGTAATCCAAAACATAAAATAAACTTTATAAAAAAATAGTTTACATGCCAAATATATTTATATCCTACAGAAGAGAAGACTCATTCATAGAAAGTCATAATTTGTATAAATCCTTGGTAAACAATTTTGGAGAAAACTCAGTCTATATAGATGATGAAAAAACTCCTGTAGGTGAATATTTTATCCCTTATTTACACAAGAAATTAGATTGGGCTGATGTAATATTAATTGTTATTGGAGAAAAATGGAAAGGAAGGAAAGAACAATTTGGGTATAAAATAAACAGTTCTAGAGATTATGTAAGACAAGAAGTTGAGTATGCTGTACAGATGTCTTTAATTAATAGCAAACACATAGTTCCAATAACAATATTCCCAACAACTCTAAATAATACTAACTTAACTTATGAATTTGAGTTCTTACGCTCTTTCAATGGAATAGAATTAAATCCCAATAATACTTTCGAGTCTATAAACTTTTTAACTCAAAAATTGAATGAATTACCATCTAAAAACAATCAAAATATAAAAGAATTAATTACAATAGATCAAGGAATAAATTTATTCCAAAGAATCAATTTATATGGAGGAAAGAGAAATGGTCATGGTAAATTCCCAGATGATTGTGAAGTTTTTTTATTTAAAATAAAAGAAGGAATTCAATGGGAATTATTTTCAAAAAAAGATCCATTCCGTAACATTAACTCATATCACCCTAATATAAACACTTCAATGGATACCATTCAAGAAACAATGGGAGCTATTGTTGAATGGTTTGGGGTTATTCCTAAATTTTACATTGAAGAAAGTTACATCAATAAAAAAACAAATCTTTTATACCACTTATTTCCCTTTTTCGTTAAAAAAAGGTTTAAATGGCGAAAAATCGTTCATGACTTCAAATTTAGTTGTCTACATGATCTCATCTTAGAATTCAATAAAGATCTGAATTATAGAATAGCTAATGAACAAATACCTATTATAGATTTATCCCCGCCTAAAGAAGGTGAAAATATTGGATTTTACTATAATAAAACTGGTTACTTTAAGGATCATAGTAATGGAATATTTGGTAAATACATATGCTCTTTAACATTAGAAATTGGTTCACAATTAAGGGAAGGAGGAAGAATAGTTAGGCTCCCTAATATCAGTCAAACTAGGTTACAATACATAGATTACTATAAAAAGCCTTACTTTTTAAAACCTATTAAATTCTGTGGCCATATTGGACTTGATCAGAACGGATACCATATCGTTTTTAATTAATCCTAGAACTCTTTACATTTCTAAATAAACTAAATTCATAGTTAATGAGTTTATTACATTCAGTAAAAAATTACTGGACATCAATAAAAAATCTTCCGATTTTAAAAGCGTAGGTTGAGGAGAGGCACTCTCCCACAAGTTGCGTGATAGACTGGATTCAAACGGGTTTATCCTTTGATATCCAGTATCACGCTTACTTGCCTATAGCTCCTTAAAAAAATAGTAATAGCTATAGCCCGCGCAAAATAAATTTATGCCAAATAATTCTGCGAAGCTATCCTTCCTATTAAATACATTTAAATAATCATTACTTAAAAAAAAGCACCTCTTAAAATTATAAAAGGTGCTCTACATGATATTTTTCAATATTAATCTAACGGATAATTAGCTGTTAGAACCTCTATCTTAGTTTTATTAGGTTTTTTATTCCTTGTTGCTACAGCTACCTGACTACTCATCTTTTTCTGACACCAACCGTTTTCTTTAGTATATTCATCTAATAAAGAACTAGGGTAGCTACTGAGCAGAAACTTACCTTTTATGTTTTTTAAAGCTTCTAACAAAGCTTTAAAGTTCTCTTTGGTATATCCTTCGTAATGTCCTTGATCACTATTTATGTAAGGAGGATCACAATAGAAAAAAGTATCTTCCGAATCCTTATATCTTATTATTCTTAGCGCATACGTATTTTCTATCTGTACCTTTTCAAGGCGATCAGTATAATCCTTTATAAAGGATTTCTTCTTATTGAATATTTTTAAAGCCATAGAATTGTTCTTCTTTGTACTTCCCCATGATGCGGTTAATATAGAACCATAACTTTGAGAAGCTAATACCCAAACTGCCCAGGCTCTCTGAATTTTGGTAAATAAAGAAGGGGTTTTATAAATAACCTGTGCTTCTCGATGTTGGGTTCTACTATGGAGCGTACTTTGGATGAGTTTTTCTAATTCTTTGTAGTGATGTTTTGATACGAAATAAAAATTGATAAGCTCCTCATTAACATCATTAATCACCTCTATCTTACTCGGTGGTTTTGCCCAAAAGACTGCACCACCTCCTAAAAAGGGTTCAGCATATAAAGTATGATCTGGAATAAGACTGATAATAGTTTTAGCCAACCTTTGTTTACCTCCATAATACGAAATAGGAGTTTTTAGCATGTAATATATAATTAGGAAATAGACCTATCTTATAGCTTAGGTTTTTGATTCTCCATAAATAAAATACCAACGTACTTAAATAGTAAATTACACGTATACCTTGATAAGGTTTATTTACTATTGATATCCAGTAATTTTACTGCTGGATGTCAGCAAATAGATACTGGATATCAGAGAACATTTATTTGTTTCTATGAATTTATCACTAGATATCAAAAAAGTCCCTTCATTCGAAAGGACTTTTCAATTTGCACACAATAGTTATTTGAACATATTTTAAGGTAAAATCATTCAAACAAATCCATTGAGTACCTTTTACAGAGAAATGAAATGGCAATAGACAGCTCTTCAGATTCTTTGTTTAAGAGCCTACAACTTTCTTCATCCTGATAACACAAAGAGAGTTCTGCTGCAAAATCTAAAAACTGTTTTTCTTTCACCACGAAATTATAAATGTGGGGAAATTCTTTAGCAAAGAGCTCTTCTTTTTTGCTTTCATCCGTGAGGTAGGTAAAATGTTCTCCTTTCATATTATTTTTCCTTTTTCTCTGAGTAAATAAAAGAAGATACTGAGTAATGTTTTATGATGTTTTCTAAACTATTGGAGAGCTTTTTTGCTTTCAATTCTAAACATCTGCTATTTTTCTTATCTCCAACAATCAATGCGAATTCAGAAGCATCGTATAATACTCTAATCTCGGTAAACATAAAAGAAAGGAAATGAGGAAACTCTTTTGCAAAAGATGTCTTTGCTAATTCTACTGCTTGATGTAGTTCCATAAAATATAAATTTTGATTACTTATTTTGTGTATAACATCAAAATAGATATCACAGTAATTTTTCTTTAAACATAAAAAAAGCTCCCGAAGGAGCTTTACAAAAACAGAGAAAAGAAAAAATTATTCTCCGTGAATTTCTTTGATTTTCGAGAATCGTTGTTCTTGAAAACAAATATCTCTTTCAATACCTAAACCGAACTGAGATTTGTAAGCTTTCATTTCTATAAGTGAAGTGTAACCCCATTCATCTTCAAAAAGTCCAGTAACATAACAGTAGAAAACTTGATCTTCTGGATAGTATTCTGTTGCAAACCATGTTCCTGCTCCAGAAGGGTTAAAGAATTTAGCAATGACGATAGGATCTGAAGTATTATCCTGTCTTCCGATTTCTTGAAAGCGTTTACGTAATGTATCTGTTAAAAGTTCCATAATAAAAAATTAAAATTAAGCCCTGCGTAAAAATCTTTTGAGCGTTAAAAGCAAGGTGGAACTCGTAGAGGTAAAACCTTGTTTTTATAAGTCTTAAAGGATTAGCTTTGGGCTTTATTTTTAATTTTTTATGGGACTTATACAGATGCTTACGCTAGAGACTGATGTTTCTACCAATCTCTTTGCTATTATTTCATGTTTTTAGTAATTCCAATTACTAATCAACCTCTTTTTTGTTTATTGTTTTTTACCCCCAATGCTTAAAAGATTCTAGTTACAATTCAATCCGCTTCCATTAGAAATACCGCCAGTATGCGTATTAGAATCATTATTAAAATCAGTAAGTAAAGCAAGTGCTTGACTATTAGTAATCTCAGATCCATCTGAATTCTTCATCGATTGAATCACATCCAAAATAATTTGGTTGATTACGGTATCGCTATTTAAAGATTCACTTGTATTTTCTTTCGCGATGTTTTCTGCTACATAGAAGAAAACTAGTCTCCATTGGTAACCGTTTGGCATGGTAGTAATATTTGCTCCTAAATAATCTTGGTAGCTGTTGTAGGTAAAACTAAAAGAAGTTTCTAGTTTTTCTAAAATTTTCCCAAAATTTGTTAAAGTCATACTATTATCTGCACCTCCACCAGGACGAACAATACCAGTAGACAGCCAATCTAAATTAAAAGCTGTGAACAGAGGATGTCCACCACTATTAATGTCTAGGTCAGAAGCCAAATCATCTAATTGTCCTATTTCACTCCAAGTCGTTAAACTTGACTGAAAACTTGCAACCTTGGTAGTCGAAGCAGTTCCATCAGGTGCTGCAACAAAGTCTGTTCCACTATCATCACGTACAATAACAGTTTCTCCATGACCTCCGCAGTACGAATAAGCAGTACTTTCATCAACATTATTAATAGTAACACTTCCGCTTAAAGAAATATCTGTTTGACCAGATCTCTTTAATAATAAAGTAAAACTATCATTTGCAGATGCCTCATGATCAGCGCCAGCTTTTCTTCGAACGTCGTTTCCAACTAATTCAAATTTATCGCCACCACTGGTAAATTCATGAGAAGTAAAAGCTAGGCTTCCTGTTTGGTTTAATGATCCAATGACTACTGCTGAACTATTATTCTCATCTATAGCATTAACCGTTTGATTAAATACATAAATGAAGGTCTCAACAGGAACATTTATTATTTCTGATTTAGTATCTGTTCCTATTTCACCATTATTGTCTATTACTGTTCCTTCAATCATATATGTATCATTTACTAAATCTCTTGAAGAAAAAGAGTTACCTACAACAGTAATAGTTTCAACTAATGAATTAGAACTATTAGTAATTTTCACCGTTTTATTAGTTATAGTGCCATCAGAATCTGCACCTATTAATGTACCAGTAATTTTAGATTCATTAACCTGAATGGTTAATGTTGCTAAAGGTTTTTGATTTTGTGTTTCTTGCTCATTGTTATCACTGCTACAAGATATGATAATAAGAACCACCAACATAAGAAATACATTTTTCATAATTTGAGTTTTGTTGCTTTTGAGGTTCTAAAAAGCAGGTTAGTTAATGGATAAAAAAATGAAGCATAAAAAAGGCGTGAACCTCACTAAATCAGCTAAGTTAAGGCATCGGCAAACGCCCAAGGAAAACTAAAATAGAATATCGGAACACACCCAAATAGGTGTATTTCGTATTACCACTTTTTATTTCCTTGTTTTTAATTTTGCCGATTTCTAACTTAGAAAAAATAGTACACGTTTTAAACGCTTATATGTATGTTAAGTATATTACTTTCTTATAATCTATTATTTAATAAAAATTGACTTCAAATATAATTAATTTGTAGTATCTCTAATTAGAAAACAAAAGAAAACCTCGTTCTATTAAGAACGAGATTTACAAATAATTAAAGTTTTAACGAACTATAATTCAAACTCAATAAGTTGTTTTTCAATTTCAACCTTACGTGTAGTAAGTGTGCCTTTTAAATGATTGGTAACTAGGTGTACTAAGTTGTTGTTGGTAGTTCTAAACTCTAAACCATTAGAATCTTTGATGTAAAACGTAGATGAGTCACTTTGGTTATACTTAAAACGATTTAACTCTGTAAGCGTGTTATTTAATCTCTCTCTTTGATGTGCTAGACCTTTCATCTGTTCAAACTTTAGCATTCTATCATCTAAATTAACAAGTGGTTTCGTAATTTCTTGTACTGATTGTAGTTTAGAAGCTTCTTTGGTAATAGGTGTTGGTTTTTCGCCGATAGCTTCTTTGGCTAATTTTTCTTGTACATTCTTTTTTGCTGTTGTTGCTTTTTTTACACTTCCGTTTTGTTTTACTGTAGCTGTTGCCATAATGATTAAAATTTAAAATGAAACTTATTTTTTGGTGGAGATACCTTTTGTATAGAAGTGGTATCAAACACATGCTAAACACAGTTACTGGAGGATGAGGAGACAAGTCTTGGGCGGTTATTTTTCAAAGAAAAATGTTCGACAACATGAAATGCTAGGACTTGTTAAAGCGGGAGGAGGGTAACTAAATTGCGTGTGTTTGTATCCACTTACAAGAGGAGGATTCATAAAAATAAGTTTAGTGTATTTTATTATGGGAATACAGGAAGGAAACTAGGAGAGTAAAAAATGGCATGCTCTTTGGTACTATCTATACAACCAAAATGATGAATTATGAAAACAACTATTTTATTTAAAAGATTGGTGGTAGTAAACATTTTTGCAGCATCAGTTTTTTTCATTGGAGGAGAAAAAGGAAACGGAATTATAAATGCAAATGATATAGGTAGAGACGGAAATGGGCTCGTAGACGGTCAAGAACGAGACGGGTTTGTGGATGACCATAGAGGTGGAAACGGATTGTATGAGCACGGTAAAGAAGGAGGTAACGGATAACATCTCCTCTCCCTATTGAATTAATCGAAATAATGGTTTGTGAAGTGTATGTACTCACAAACCATTACTTTTTTATACCGATGCCAATTTATCAATAAGCTCTTGTTCCAAATCATAATGTGATACGATTGTAAATTCGCCATCAATATAACAAGCAGTAAGAATATCAAAACTTTGAGCTTCTGGAACAAGTAAAACTCTTCTTTTCGTTTCAATATTTATCATTTGATCTACGAGACGGAATTCTGCCTTTGATTTAATATTTGTAGTAATGATGTTTGTATGATTCATAGTAAAAGAATTAAGGTTAAATACATCAAGCTTCATATCTCTAAGGCATAAAAGTCAAAAGGACACTCTTTGAAAAAGAGGCAAACATTTGACTTTTAAAAAGCCGATAGAGATAGCTTTGGATGTATGTACCGTTTCTTTGGTATGAAGACATTAACAGTAAGTTCAATCAATATTAAAATTATAGAAACCTCCTTTCTGAAAATTTATCAAGAATGATTTGACAATAGACATATTTCAGGATAGAATGAAGATGTACCCGAGGTATGTGAAGAAAAATATTTTCATACTTCTTAAATCAAACACTTTTGGCTTAGATAAGCTTGAAATTAATAAAATTAGTTTCGGGGGCGTTCTCATAACCCGAAGGTCGCAGGTTCAAATCCTGCCTCCGCAACCAATCACCTTTCACAGAAAGGCATAAGAGGATTTCAAATAAGTAAAAAAGTGGCTCTATGTACTTCGGGTTTTACCCGATAACCACTAAAATCATGAATTCTATCCTCGATATACATCAACAATATCAAGATTATACACTAACTTTTAAAGGGCTTTCTCAGGTTACCTTAAAAAAGGAATTTTATGTATTTAAGTCTTTTATAAACTCTACAAATGTTCATCATCCGAATGAAGTCACTAGAGCTTTAGTTGAACGTTATATTACTGAAAAGAAAATTTATAATCATTGGAGTGCAAAAACAATTAAAAATTGTTTACAAGCTCTCAATAACTTTTTTAAATTTTGTCTCGATCAAAATTATATTACTGAAAACCCCGTAGAAAAAATACCTAAACCAAAAGCTCCTAAACGTTTGCCTAGTTACATCCCAAAAGATGATGCTATAAAACTTATCGAATGGACATACATTGCTAAGTTTAGATACAAATTTGAAAAAATTAGAGCTAGAGCCATTATTGCTACGTTTCTTTTTACTGGCATTAGACAAGCCGAACTTTTAAACTTGAAAGTATCTGATATCCATTTCTTAGAATCTTCTTTAAAAGTGACACATGGAAAAGGTGGAAAAGATCGAATTATCCCTATAAACCCTAGACTTAAAGAAATTCTCAAAGAATATATTCATCAAAGAGAAATTAAAGAAAAGAGTTCTATTTATTTTTTTACTTCTCTTAGGCATGACCAAAAAATGAGTCAGTCAGTTTTAAAACGTTTATTTACAAGATTAAAAAAAGATATGGGTTTTAAGGTTTACCCACATCTTTTACGTCATACATTTGCTACACTTATGCTTCAAGGACACTGTGATATATTTACTTTATCTAACATGATGGGACATAGTGATATTAAAACTACCACTATTTATTTATCAATATCTCAGAATCATATGAGCCAACAAATCCATAAACATCCATTGAGCTTTACAGTAATTCAACATGGCAAAACGATTTCCTAAGTGATTCTTTACTAACACTCAAATAAATTTCAGTAGTAGAAACACTTGTATGACCTAATAATTCTTTTACCAAGTACAACCCCACTCCTTCATTTACTAATCCTCTAGCAAAAGCATGTCTAAGATTATGAGGAGTGAAATACTCTCCACATCGCTTACTTATTTTCTTACAAATAGTATGAACCGTTTTTGCTGTAATTTTTGTAGCTGCTCGTAAACTTTGAAAAAACCATTCTGAATCGTAGTTACTTTTCTTACGTTGCTGTAAGTAGGTTTGTAATACTGTATATAAATTATTGTGAATAGGCACTATACGTTCTTTCCTTCCTTTTCCTCTCTTTATTAGAATCTCTTTATCTTCCATATTTACATCCTCTAACCTTAAATTCAATAACTCATTTAGGCGTATTCCAGTATGTATAAAAGTATAAATTAATGCTCTATTTCTAACTTTTTCCTTTTCATATCTCCAAGGAAACAACTCTGCTCCTAAAATAATTTTTTGAAGTTGATTTTTAGTTAAAAAGCGAGGTAACGTTTTGGGCAATTTCGGTTTACTAATTTTAGAAACAGGATTTTCCTTTATGAATTGTTGGTGTAAACAATAATCAAAAAATGTTTTTAAATACTGTCTTTGATTTCTAAATGTTCTTGGCGACCATAATCTTTCTTCTTTCATAGAATATAAATAGTCTCTCACATTATTTATTGTAATATCTTTTGGTTCTTCAACACTTGTATACTCAAATAATTTTGTTGTGGCGCTTAATATTTCTTTTGTACTTTTTGGTGTAATTTCTTTTTCATAAAGTGCATATCTCTTGAAACCAACAATTAATTTTTTTAAGTTCATAAGTAATATTAATAGAAATTAGGATTCCACTTATAAACTCAAGTCAGAAAACTACCAAAAGAAAATTGATCTTCAAAGATATTTAGTTTCTCAGAAACACTAAACAACAAAACATATTACAATTAAAACTATATTAAATTAAAACTTATTACATTTTTAATATTTTTTAATGTAATTTGTTTTATATTTGTAAAACATTTTACAAAAAAATAAGCTATGACAACATTTAAAACACTAGATGAACTCAATGAGTTCAACAAAAAGGGTTTTGAACAGGTATTTCGGCTAAAAAAAATAGAACGCCCTGAAAGCCCATTCAAAGAAGGCTCTTTTGATAATCTTAAATTTAACGCACGACCACACGAAGTTTTTAATCTTGATTGGAACCAATACAGCAGTATTGATTTTGCTGACAAATTTTTACCTTACATCAAAAAGTACTACAAAGGAAAAGGAATGTGGATGTATGACGGTGCTGAATTATTTAATGGATTAAAAAAGGCGGAAAGAAAATTATTTAAGTTTGATGACCATAAACATCTAATTAGCCTTATTAATTATACATATCCGAAAGGTGTACTTGCAGAAGAAAGAAAAGACAGAGTAAAAATTGGAGAGAATGAAGTATTAACTTTTATTGAAATAGATGAAAGTAATAGTATTGATGTGCAGTTTAAATTTGGAAAGCGCTTTAAAAATTATATAAAGAACGCTGTAGCCAGTAGTGAAAGAAAAGTATCTGTAAATGCACTAGAGAATAAAGTGTACAAGACCAATAAAGATATATTTCAGGACTTTTTTAAGAAAGAATTGGTGCATGATAATATGATGCGTTACGTCCTTGACACAATAGGAATAGAGAAAGAAGCATCAGATTTCGCAGAGCTTAATACACTATTTCCACAGGAAGTAGTCTCTTTTATGGAAAACTTTACCATTACCGGTAAATTTAAAGCTCGTGTTTTTATAGAACAATCTATTGTTAACGTACTAAAAAAAATAAATCCTAATGACGGTTCAGAAGCTATTCTTCCAAATAGTGATGAAATTTATATTTGGCTGGTACATAGAAACACTTCTTTTATAAAAGTTAATTTTGGTATTAATGTACTTAAAGCTATAAAAAAGGAAGAACTAACAAAAGAAGACTTAGAAGAACTAATTCTTAACATAATAAAGGCAGAGGTAGAAGAGAATATTATTAGTGAAAATAAAATTGAAAAAGCTATCGATAAAGGTTTAGGAAATTTCCTTCTCACTATAGCTATGTATGATGCTTTAGAAAGTAATGCTCTCTACAGAGAAATTTTCAAGAAAAACCCAATTCTCTTAATAGTATTATTACTATCTAACTTTGCAGTTGGAGAACTAGATAAGTTAAGAATTAAAGAGCATCGTTGGAATCCAAAATCTGTATCACCTAAATATAATCCTATTATAAAAGGAGATTCTTTATTTAATGCTCAGTTGTGTGGTTTTATTAATGGTATTATAGATGAAGTAAAAGCAATTCCTGAAATGGCCGCTTTTTTCACAAAAATAAGTGGGAGTCAAAAAGAGTTTAATGAATTTATTGAGGGGATAAAAAAGTTATTTGAAGAAGGTCTTTTTCAAGTAATCATAGAAAGTGCTACTAAAGAATACGTAAAAGCATTAAAAGAAGGAAACGTTGAACGCCTTTATTATAATTTAGCGCATGATGTTACACAAATTGTATCTTTGTTGATAGGTGTTTTTCAATTAGCAAAGGGAATCTCTGGTTTTATTAACCTTTCAAGACAAAGTATTCGATATATTAAACGTAATGGTAGAAAAGGAATTGATAAACTTAAAAAACTTAATAAAAAAGAAATTAAAGAGGTTTTTAATAGTTTGGAATTCGGATCAGGAGGTTTTTTAAAATATAAGAAAATCATTTCTAGAAAAATGATTAAGCAAGAACATCAAATGTCTTGTGCCGCCGCTTGTATTACTCAATTAGCTGAGGATAATGGAATTAAAATAACGGAAAAAGTTGTTAGAGAGTTTGCAGGTACTACAATAGATACAGGAACTGTAAATACTGGAATAATTGAAGGAATGGAAAAGGTTTTTAAGAGTAAAGAAGTAGTTGCTAAAAGTTTTTTCAGAAATAAAGAAGATGTTATGCCACTTATAATAAAAGATTTATCAGACGAAGGTAGTTGGATTGCTACAATTTACCCTCCCGATGGTCGTATGCACGCCGTTATAGTAGATAAAGTTGTAGGTAAAGATGTATTTATCAGAGACCCTTGGCCTCTTGAAGATTTATTCTCGGAAGGAGTCAATGGTGTAGAAGCAATTGTCAACATGGACGAGTTCGCTTATTCATGGCTCAGAGGAGGATCAGAAAGTTTTACTGTAAAATAACACACATATAAAATGAATTTAAAAAGATTAGAAAGAATAGAAAAGCAATTAAAAAAAATAGGATATTCTCCATATTTGCAAGAAGCACATGGAATTTTATTCTGTGGAATAGACGATAAGCATGGTGAACCTATTTTAGGTTCTGTATCTCAAATAACAATTCCGAATAAGGTTATTAAGCATATGTACTTTAATGGACAAATACCTGTTTATAGTGATTTTGAAAGTATTGAAAACCTAATTGCTTTTATTCAAGAAAAATATCCAATTCAAGAAAAAGATTAAAGGTTTTTAAAATGATAAAAATCCAATAAAAAGTTTAAGCTGATTCCTTGTGTAAATATCAATTTTATATTTAATAAAACAATGTCCATCAGTTTAAACACAATACATAATAAATTAGAAGAACAAAGATATAAGTCTTTTATGCGTAAAAATGATAATGAAGAATGGATTATAGCAGGAATACATGATTCTAATACAAATTTAAAATTTGGATCAGCTTTTCAGGTAAGAATGATACAAAATCAAATTTTGCTTTCTTATTTAGTAGGACAATCACCCGTAAACAAAGATTTCACTTCTTCAAAACAGCTTTTTAAATATCTTAAAGAGAAATTTGTTATTGAATAACAATCTAAAAGAATGATCTTAGAAAAGATTAAAGAAAAATTAAATAAAGAGGGATATCAAATAATAATGAGACCTCTAAAAGGAACAGATAACTGTATACAAGGCGGTATCCCAAAGAAGAATAAAAATGCTAGTTTAAATACTTTTTTTAGGATTATAATCCCAGGCGATAAATTATATTTAGATTTTATGTCTCAAAGAGAGACTAATAAATATTTTGATTCAGAAAAAGATTTAATCGCTTTTATAAAGCAAAAGTTTCCTATTGAATAACAATTCAAAATATGAATCAACAAAACATTATAGAAAAAGTAAAAAAATACCTTGAAAAAAGATTCAATAGCATAGATGAATCACTAATAAGTTATTCAGGAATTAGACAAAATGCTCCTACTACTAATCCTAACGAAAGGAAGGATTTACATCTAACACATTATTCATTAGAAAATATTGAAGGAAATCCATATATAACGAATATTTATACTGTAGCAATAGATGTGAAAACTGAAAAACTAGAATATATTCTAGGTCAGAATATAATGGAGAAAATTGAAGAATAAAAAAAGAGATTCATTTGAATCTCTTTTTTATAAATCTCCTTCATCAGCAAAACTATAATAATCTTTTTCTGTAATAATAAGATGATCTAAAAGTTTAAGATTTAAAATTCTAGCTGCTTCTTTAATTTCTTCAGTTAGTAGAATATCTGCATTAGAAGGTTTTAGTTTTCCCGAAGGGTGATTGTGAAACAACATAATTGCTACCGAGTTTGTTAATAAAGCTCCTTGCATTAAAATTCGTTTATCTATCAGTGTAGATGTTATACCTCCTAAACTTATCAGATGATATCCAACAACATGGTTAGAGTTATTAAAATAAAACGCATACATATACTCCCTGTAGTTAATTTGTTCTTTAGGTATAATTTCACGAATACAATTATTCGCTAATTTTGAACAAGTAATCTTCTCGAAAGGACTTTCAATGTTTTTTTCATAGGACAGTTGTACTTCTCCAATTTTAAAAAAATCTGTTGTAGTATGATGTTTCATAATGCCGTTATTTTGATGAATAATTCTTTGGCATTACAGCAATCGTAAAAACGGAAATAGAACATGGAGGAATTACAGAGAAAATCCATGTGTTTTTCCGTAAAGATTAGCTTTGACAATGAATTTTCTGCAAAATGGTATTAAATACATCAGTGAAATTATCTTATTGAAATACAAAAAAGAGCTATAGAAAATTCTACAGCTCTCTTTTAGTTAATTAAACACTTGGATCAAATAGTAATTCGAAGAGTTTCTTGATAATCTCTACAAGTAAGTACCATATTTTTTCTATTGTAAAAACAATCCATTTAAATAATACTTTAGATATGTATTTAATCCCTTTCCAAGCTCCTTTTAGCATTGGTACTAATACATTAGTCTTAAATATCTCTAAGAACCCAAAAGGAAGATATTTGTTTTCTATTTTAAACGCCTTGCATAGTATAGCTAACCATAAAGCTATGGTAATAACTCCCATTGTAATGTTATATATATAATCGAATATTGGATGTAACATAATTTTAAAATTCTAAAGTTTATAATCTTGATCTTTTTACTAATCTTCTTTGTTTATACCAAGGTTTCATCGTCATGATTTTTGCCTTGTTCTTATGTAAATACAAAAAGGAATTCACTGGTAAATCCCTTAATTCTTGAGCACTAATCAACGGAATTCCCACAGGACGTTCAAAAACTTCTTTGGTGTCATTTCCTACCAATTTAGATGCCCAAGAAGCAGTTTCATAGGAGACAGAACCAAATATGATTTTATTCATACAATTACTTGCTATCACCTTTTTTTGAGAAGTTCCATACATGTCCAATTGGTGTAAGTCTTGGAAAATCAACATAATAGAAACCGCTCGCTTGCGCATCACAACTATATAAGAATCAAGGCTTTGCAAGTAAAAAGCACCTGCTTCATCAATGTAAGCATGCACATCTAATTGCTCTTCTCCTTTTTTTGGAAGCTCCATACATTGACCTAACAGCATTTTATTTAAAATTGAAAGCATTGCTTTTACCCCAGAATTCCCCAAGCGATCCTCTCTCACCTGAATATAAATTCCTTGCGCTTTCTTCCTGAGTGAAGTAATATCATAGCTTGTGCTACTTATGATTTCATTCAATGTAGTATTATTAACAATCTTTGCTAAAGCTGATTTTGCGGTACTCACAACACTGAGTAACATTTTACTATTCTCACCACTATTGGCTACCATAGCTTTGTACTCTTCTTTTGTTTTCTCGTCATGTTTAAGATGAGTAATCACAAAACGATCTAATTTTTCTTCAGCCGAACCAAACCAATTCAAAAGTGTATATACTGTATTTAATGTACGAGGTAGTGCCTGTTGATTTTCAGCAGTTACACAGCGCATTAAAACCACTAACATATTCTCTGCGGAGTCCTTCCAGAAAGGATCTCCTCCTGAAGATTTCTCATACTGAATTTGCATGAACAAACTTGCTAAATCTTCTATACCATTTGCTGTTTTTGCAGCGAATTCTAGTATGTTAATTTTCACAGATTCTGAAGCTGAATCTAGATTAATGACCACAGAATCCATAGATTGAGATTCAATCCATCTGTGAGTATCTCGATAAATATCTGATGCAGGATCAATAACCCAAAATGAATGTGGATATTTAGCCGTTTTCTGTAAAATAGTGGATTTAATTAAGGTTGATTTTCCTGATCCTGGTTGGGCGATTACCAATGTTGAAAGCTTACTAAATTCAGGCTTTAAGTGCTTTATTCCGTCTAAAGAAATACCTTGTGGTTTTCTATGAAAAAGCTTTCGTAAATCTTTATTTTTCATATAAGAAACACTCCCATAAAGCTTTTGATGCTTTCTATTTGAATTAAATAATGTGTTATATAATGACATAAAATTGTTATTAAAATGAATAATTAGCGAGCTTGTCCTCGCTCCTGCTCTTTTTCTTTCCTTAGCTTTTTCAACTGTTCTAATTCTTGTAAAACCTCAAAGCGTTCTGCTTCTAAAAAAGTTCTAAAACGATACTTATTTCCTTTATACCAACATCCATTCACAATCCCTTTCTTTGTTGTATACAAAGTCAGATCAGCATGTTTTTCTATTCTCTCACAGAAATCAGAAAAACTAATTGATTCATCTGCTATTTGAGTATAGATTTTGGTAATAAAAAGCTTATTTTCTTCTTTATGAGTTCGCTTTATTTTCGGAGTTTTAGTACGTTCTGGATTGGTATAAACCAAAGATTGTAAATGCGGATATTTTTCGTATTGATATTCTTCCAAAGCTACTTGCTGAGCTTCATAATCCTTTCTAGAATTCCGTGTACTTTTTTTACTTCGATATTCATTGACACTTATTAAAAAATGCCAATGATAATGCTGAACAGATGCACTTTTCTTTTTGTTCTTATCAGGGCGATGAATAACTGAATAAACCATTGCTTTATCGTAACCTCTAAGTCTCAAGTACTCACCTGCTAAATCATATAAAATTCCTGAATTCGCTTCTAACTTTTCGCTATCTTCAGGTGTAAAACTCATAATACAATGCCTTAGATTCTTACTCCTAGAATGCTTAAATTTCGAATTCTCAGTAAACACCTTCGTTAGCTCTCTTGGTTTAGTAGCAAAACCTGTATTTCGAAATAATTGTGGATCTCCTTTCTGATATGATTCTAGAAAATAATTAATAAGCCTAGAAAACTTCTGATTCGATGTTTTTAACTCTTTAATAAACATCTTATAATTCGTTTTTAATTATATCTAGTATCCTCTGAACATATTCAATAAAACGATTGTTCTTCTGTTGCTCTTCTCTAAAAAATTGTTCAAGTGAAACTGGTGTACTAAAACTCAGATATAGATTTTCTAGTTTATAAAACTGCTCTTCTAACTTTTTTGTATCTTCTAAATAAACCTGATTATTTGGTCTATTATCAATATGAAATTGTATCTGATTGATACTTGTCGCTATTTCTGATAGTTTAAGATGTATGGCTTCTAACACTTCGTGAGAGACCATCATGTAAACCTGCTCTTGATAACCTTTAGTAATTACATTTTGTAGTACAGCGGTTACACTTGTTTTTAATTTTTCTGCATCCGATTTGAACCTATTAAAATCTTCTAAAGAAAATTTTAATTCAACTCTTTTTTGATATTTCCGTCTTTCTATTTGGTTATTTCTGAGTTTGGTTCTACGCCAAGCATTGTATAGCTCCATACGCTTTTCTGGCGTACAACTACTCTTACCTATTTGTAATAAATATTCGTCAAAATTCATGTGTAAAAAATCAAGTGATTATTCTTATATCATGTATTTCTAATTCCTTAAAAATTAGAATAAGCGATGCCATATCTAGTGATACTCGTATCCTAGATAGTGGGTAATAGTTCTGTAAATTTTCTTAAAAAAGGGAGTGAGATTTCACTCCCTCTCCCTGTATACTAACGACTTTTAGATTGGTCTTTTTGTTGTTGTTTCTCTTCTCGATTTTTTTGAAGCTGAGATATCTCTTTCTCTAATTTTTCTTGCTCAATCCTTTCCGCCTCTTTTTTTCTGTGCGTTTCTTCATGTTCCAAACTTTTTTTTACTAATGGTTTCTCATGTCGAGCATGACGTTCACCTTCTAAAAAAGATTTAACCATAACTGGGTCGTTTGCATGCTTAAGAATTTCTTCTATTAAGTTTCCTAACATTTGCTTATCGTAAGCAGTGACTAACCCCCACCGATAACCAAGCTGAAATGACTTAATACGACGAACAGTTTTTGCTTTTCTTAAAGCTAACTTTTCTAAAAGAAGCTTTTTGATACTCGATGTTATTTCTGATTTCCCCATAACTAAAACGTCTTATAACTATTATCTTCTAAGTACTTGATAATAGAAGCTTTCTTATACAGAATAATCTTCCTACTTGGCTGAGAAAACTCAATCTTTCCTTCTGAGCGTAATTTAAAAAGTGTAGTGTCAGATTTTATAGATAACATCTTCTTTGCGGCTTCTGTATCGATCCAAATCTCTTCATTCTCTCTGCCTTCTCGTGTCTCAAAATATGAAATCACTTTTTCTAGTAACGCAAAGAAATTCTCTTCGCTTATCATAATTAAGTTATCGGCTTTCATACTACAATGATTTAAACACTACGTTTTTCACTCCAAACAAAGCAAAGACAGCTCGCCAATACGTTTCTAAAAACGAATCAGAAGTACGTTTGTTCCCTCCTATTCCCATATCTAACGGGAATATAAACTCTACTTTCTCCACACCAGATAACTTTTGAGGTAATTTATATTTTTTACGAAGATTTTTTACGTCTACAAAAGCTGCATATTTTGCATCTTTATCCGAGGTCAAAAGACGTTTATCTATTTGCCTAAATTCTGAAGATTCTATTCCATCGGTAAAAAAGAAGATCTGCTTTTTAGGATTTGAGTTTCTTGATATCTGAACTATTGCTGCTAAAATCTCTGTCCATCTTGCCGAAGATTGATAAGAATCCATAAATGTGATTACCTTTTTGGCAAAACGCTTTCTCGACCTTCTCAGTTTCCCTTTAAAAAGCTGTTGCTGCATGGGCAATTCGTCCGCTGAGTAGTAACTTCTATTAAAGGAAGGTTGTTTATATACAAACTTTTTTCTTGCTGTTGCAGAAGCTGTATGCTCGCTTAAAAAACAAACCGTTACTTCTGTTAATACACCTGAGCAAGCCTTTTGTATCAGCTTTTTCTTGTATCTCCTTTGTATTGGGTTTTCCTCAGATGATACACTTACGCTTTTATCTTCGAAGATCATCACAATATTTTGTCCTTGTGCTATTGTTTTATGTATGAATACAAAAAATAGAATAATGAATATATTTTTCATGGTATCGTTTTTTTAAGAATTAAGGTGTGAATGTTTGGTGATGACTGCTTACACCGCTTGGTGGTGTAACAGATGCTGTGTTTATAGCCTTTACATACTCACTGGTAACAGGATTTGCGGCTTGTAATGATTCAATGACTACTTTTCTACCTACTAATCTCAAATATGGTGCTCTGAGTCCGTAAGCATTCTCTAACCTAGACACAAGGCTAGTATACGAAGCATACTGTTTTTCAATACGTATGAAATAATAATCTCTACTGAATTTCAGCCATAAAACCTGAACATATAAAACTGTTACAGCTTTAAGAAATGACGAACAGAAAAGCATAACCAAACTAAGTAAAGACAATGCTAGAAAAGAGCTACCCAAAATATATTCAGGTGTAGTATCTACTTTTTCCATTTTGGTTTTCATCTTCGTCTCTAAAGCGACTAGTTCTTCTTGATTACCGTCTGATTCTTCTCGTAACTCCTCTATTCTCTGACTCAGAAGTAATATATCATTTCGGTAGGTCTTCTTTTGAATGTTATAAAAACTCAATCCCCCCATAATAAACATAACACAACAAC
>NZ_MSMP01000018.1 GCF_001936575.1 Tenacibaculum agarivorans | reverse complement strand
GGTAGTGGTAAAGTATCCTCCGTTAGTAAGGGCTGGAAGTGTATAACTATCACAAGCTTCAACATCCGATGGATTATCTGCTAGTGGTCTTTGGTAAACTGTTACCACTAATTCTGCACGAGGACTTTCACAACCACTACCATTAGTTTGACTTACATAATATGAAGTAGTACCTGCACTTGAAGTAACTGGTGTTGGCGCTGTAGCACTTCCTATCCCTCCGGTAGCATTAGTATACCATAATAAATTACTTCCTGTAGCTGTAAGAGCACTTGCCGTATCGCCAGTACAATATTCTACTGGACTAACTACTGGTGCAATTGGTGAAGCATTAACTGTTAAATTAATTGTTGAACTGTCATCTGCACATCCTCCCGCAGATGGTACAGTATAGGTTATTGTAACAGACCCTGCACTAACTCCAGTTACTACACCTGAAGAATCCACAGTGGCTACTGATGTATTTGAACTACTCCAACTTCCTCCTGAATCTCCATCTGTTGTTATGGTAACTGTAGCTGAAGTACATACTGAAGGTCCTCCACTTAATGTTCCTGCGTTAGCAGCATTTGACAAGATTACGTTAGCTGTTGTACCTTGCCCTTGATCTCCTCCAACATCAGCAGCTCCTCCAGAGTTTACTAATACAGGTACTCCATCAGCATCTACTGCTCCGCTTATGCTTCCTCCTCCTGTTACTTGAGCAATTGTTACATTTTCATCTGCTTCAATGGCATCAAAACATCCATCATCATCTGAATCAGTATCTAGGTGATTAGGACTCCCATCTCCATCTGTATCTAAATTACAGAATAAACTTGCAAAAGGCACATCTTGCCTAGTTATAACTCCTGATAATTCGTATTCAAAATCTAATGATTCTCCTCCAGCATTTTCATAAAATAAAATTTCTATTTCATGTAAACCAACAGATAGAAAACGGCTACCTGTACGAGTAATCACTCCGTGATCTCCATCATTATCAACAACTTCTACTCCATTGATAAAAAGTTTAGAACCGTCATCTGATGATAAGTAAAAATTATAATTACCTGCATTTGATATATTTAAAAAACCTTTATATCTTAAACCATAGCTATCATTTACTTCTCCTAAAACGTTTATTACCAAATCATCAACATCTAAAGATGCTACAGTTCCTGTAAAACCTGCTCCTGTTGTAGGAATATTATCAACTGTAAGTCCTGATGGTGTTCCATCATAGTACTCATAAGTCAATTCTCCTGAACAAGCTGCTAATTCGTCTGTGTCTAAAATTCCATCATTATCATCATCTAAATCAGCTGCATCTCCAATATCATCTCCATCAGAATCTGTAGTATCTACAAATAATGTTGCACTGTTCACAATATTAGTACAAACATTACTGTTGTGTCCAACTACAAGAAAATATTCTGTGTTATTTAATCCTGTTACATCTACTATTGTCAAAGTGTCAGATGTTTCACCACTATAATTGGTGTTAGATGCAGCTATTGGTGTACCTCCAGAACTCGGATCTCCAATATACCATTGGTAATTTATTCCTGCATTTGCGTTTCCTGGTGTACCATAATTAGGTGTTCCAGAAGAGAAGCTCGTTGCACTTGAAGCTGTTACTGAAGTCACTGTAAATGAAGTTCCAATACCAATTGGAATAATTTGATCTACTAAAGCAGTGGCATTCACAGAAGTTTCTACAGCGATATACTCTCCTCCAGTAGCTGACAAACCATTATATCCTCCTGTTCCTCCAGTAACTTGTCCTGTACTATTAAAACCAGATCCGTCTAAAATTCCATCATTATTTGTATCTACACCTCCAGATTCTACAACATCATTACAAGCATCCCCATCTGAATCTAAATCTAAATGATTTGGTGTTCCGTCAGCATCGGTATCATCATACGTACAGTACTCAAAATTTGTAAACGTAAATGTTAATGTCCCTGTATTCGCTACATTATTATCTTGTCTAGCTTTTCTAGTTGTGATTTGAAAAGAACTTACAAGTCCATTAATAATAACGTCTGAATAACTCTGATTAGCATCTCCTCCATTTATAAATGATGTAATTGTTGGTGATGTTGAGCTATTATTAGTTATATCAAATAAAACTCCTCCTGTATTTGGATCTCCTACATTAGTCCCATCATAATCACTATTAATGGTTGAAACTGGGTTTGCAAATCCTGCTAATAAAATATCATTAGCTCCGTTAGGTCCTGTTGAAGTAACGGTAACTTTATCTCCTTGATCAATTCCTGTCCATCTAAATTTAACATTTGCTACTGGCTCGCTAAATGTAAATATGTATACTACAGAATCTCCTGCACCATCATCAGCTCCAGTCCCTTGTACTCGTAATGTAGTTGCATCTTGCACTTGTAGTTGCGTTAATGAAGCATTAGTTAGACTTGTTGTTAAGTCTACATTAACTCCATCGTGGGTATACATGTTATTTATAAAAGTGTCGGTAGTATAATTACCCACAGCAACACCAACATTTAAAGTAGAACTACAATTTAATCCTTCATTACTATCTAATATACCATCATTATCATTGTCTAAATCACAATTATCAGGCACATTATCAACATCTATATCTGCTGTATCATCAAATCCATTACAAATATCATTTGCATTAATTACACCATCACCGTCATCATCACACTGTGCATCAGTAGTAGCAAAATCTTGTGAAGACCCTAAACCTTGACCTGATGTTGCCAAATTTGGTACTCCATCACTATCTACACCTCCTGTTATTACACCTGAAGCATCTATTTGAGAAACTAAAATATTCTCTGCTCCTTCTAATGCATCAAAACAGCCATCACCATCAGAATCCAAATCTAACCTATCAACAGTTCCATCAGTATCAGTATCTATGTCTGTACATATTTGATGTGCTCTTACAATTACCTCTATAAATTCAAATCGACCATTAGTATCTTGATCCATTTCTATTTGAATGAATTGAGTGTCAGCTGTAAGCGTATAATCAAATTGTGTAACCCCGAATACGTCTGCTGTACTAATAAAGAATTCATTAACTCCATTTCCTAAATCTGGAGTAGCATTAGGTAATTGTGCTACACGAAGTCTTTTATTATTATTATTACTCTCCCATATATAAATACTTATAGTAGTACCTAACGGTAAATCTTGATTAACCCCAGCACCGTTCAAGTCTAAAATTATATACTCATTAATGTTATCAATCGGAGTACCTTGATCTGGTGTAAGTAAACCATCATTAATTCGAAAACGTTGGTTGTTGGGCACACCTGCATCAGCTATAATCTCTGCAGAAGAAGCATCGGGTACAGTAGTACAATTAGACTCTTCTGTATCTAATATCCCATCATTATCATCATCTAAATCACATACATCCCCTACTCCATCACCATCTGCATCTGCTTGATCAGCATTAGGTATGGTAGGACAATTATCTGATTCATCAATAATTCCATCACCATCTTGATCTATTATACAAGTATCAAAAAACACTACTTGTTGCGAAAAATTAAATCCTTGTACATCAAAACCATTACAAGTAGCACTTGCACTAATATCTATAAATGTAAAATTAGCATTTGCAGCAGCAGTAGTAGTATTAGGATTCGTTAAATAGTAAATATTACCACTCCCAGAATCAGATAAGTATAAATTATCATCTGGACCTAAAGCAATTCCTGCCCAACTCCCTAATGTTTCATTCTCTATTCTTTCAGAATCTACATCGCCAATTATGTGCATATATAAATCACTCTGCCAAGCAAATGCACCAGTAAAGTTCTCGTGAGAATAGAATAATCTAGTACCATCAGGAGAAAAATCTAAACTATATCCAGAATCTGTTAACGTTGTGGTTGTTCTTGGTACGTGAGTCCATGTACCTATATTACCTGTATCTGGATCAAAACTAGCATAATAGACCCCTCCAAATTCAACAGCTATTGCAATCAGATCATTTTGCCTATTGAAACGTATTGAAGCTCTTTCCCCTCTTCTTGCTAATTGTGGTGGAATAGACACCTGTAAATCTGGATTATTAGCTCTAGCTGGAGTTAATTCATTTCCATCTTCTACTTCCCATAAAAATATTGAGGCATTACAATTCGTTGTACATCCACTATTATCATTAGCAATTGCAGCAATCCATCCCCCACATTTATCACCATTATTTGTACCAAATATAGCTTCAGAAGCACCACTTATGAAAGTAACATTCTTTGTTGTTACAGCCATAGTATCGACGTTAACTATTGAGTAGTACCCTGTACCATCATTTAATTCATCACTTCCATTACCGTGAATTATATAAATCTGTCTTGCATTAGTACCAGGGACAGGCATTACTGTTGCCATTTGAGTCCTTGTACCATTAGTCAATAAGTTATCACCGTTAGTGATTATAGTGCCTGTATTATCATAAACATCTCCATCATCTACATAAAAAATTAAATCTCCAGTTATTGGATCACTCCATGTAGCTGTTGCTTCAAAAGCACCACCAGATGTTAAACCACAAGATACTGTAGGAGGACTTGTTCTAAAATCCATCAAATAACCTTGACCATTCCACCAATGCGAGTCTACTCCTTGAGAAAATAATGAATTGAACGAAAATAATAAGAAAAAAATTACACTTGCCTTTAGGCAATTGGGTTTTAAAAAGCTTCTCATTTGATAACTTCTATATTTTGAAAACTTACTAAAATATTATTCTTTAATTCAGCTATTAATCAAGTCACAAAAGAGAAAAAGGAATATTATATAAAATATGAAGTGTGATATATTCCACCTCCTAAATCTTACTTATACAGACCCTTTATTCAAGTTTTTAGACAAAACTTAATAGCGGGGGGAACATATTTAATAACAAATATATAATTTTTAAATACATATTTGCATTCTTTTGACACTTTTTTGTCATTTAGGTCACAATTTACTTTATGGAATCTTAATTTTATTTATAAAGCAAACATTTTACCTAAAAGTAATACGATAGAAAAATAAAAAAACAGAACAGATTAGATTCGATATTAATTTTTATTGAAATATAAAAAAACACTCCTAATAAAAATAAGTAAAACCTATACTAATTAAAAATTAAATAATAAAAATAAATTAAAAACACACATAAAAAACAACTTTTAAAGAAATATTATTTTTGAACAATAAAAACACTTGCAACAAAAAAGAAAATAGCTAAAAACAGCTTATTTCCTGTTTCTTACCAAACTATAAGTTTTTATTATTTTACCCATAACAAAATCAACTTCATCTATAGTAGAAAATTTACTAAACGAAAATCTTATTGAGGAAAAATCTAACTCTTCTTTTTCTAAAACTTCTTTAAGCACATGAGAAACTTTTGCACCACCACTCTGACAAGCACTACCTACAGAAGCACAAACACCTTGTAAATCTAAATTAAACAACAACATTTTATCCTTAAACGGGAATCGTACATTTAATATAGTTACGCTAGATTCCTCTAGATTACCTGAGCTCCCATTAAATCTCACATCAGGTATTGAATCCTGCAAAGTTTTAATAAAATATAATTTTAGTTTTTTAATTTCTTCAAGATCTTCATCAAGATTAACCAATGAAACCTCCAACGCTTTCTGCATACCTAGTACAGCATGGACATTTTCCGTACTGGAGCGAATCCCTCTCTCTTGTCCTCCTCCTAAAATCATAGGTTTTACATTATACTTTCCGTTAGCATATAAAAAACCTACTCCTTTGGGACCATGAAACTTATGCCCACTGCCCACTAAAAAATCCACAGGTGTATTTTTTAAATCAATATTAAAATGCCCTATCGCCTGAACTGCATCTGTATGAAAAATAGCATTATATTCTCTACATAAATTAGACACCTTTTCAACAGGCAAAATATTTCCTATCTCATTATTAACCCACATTAAACTGACTAGCACAGGGACATCGGTAGACGATAATTTATCCTGAAGATCTGACAAATCCACCTCTCCATTCTCATTTAAAGAAACAAACTCAACTTCTACCTCAAATTTCAAATTCAAATTATCTACCACATGTAAAACTGCATGGTGCTCTATTTTTGAAGTGATTATTTTCTTTACACCTAGATTTTCTACAGCATTTCTTAACACTAGATTATTTGCTTCAGTTCCGCTAGATGTAAAAACCAATTCTCTTGGCAATACATTTAAATATTCTGCGATCTTTTTTCTAGACGATTCTACCAATACTTTAGCTTTCCTCCCTAAATGATGCGTTGATGATGGATTTCCATAGCTATTTAACATAGCTTCACTCATCACTTCCACAACCTCTCTATACATAGGTGTTGTTGCCGCATTATCAAAATACACCGAATTCATAAGACTCTGATTTATAATTCAAAAATAAGATTTTAAGGGTTTTGATACACATACACTTCTGTTGCTCCTAAGCCATACTTTTGATAAGAAGCATCATAATATTTGACTGGATAACGATCTAAAAGGCAATTGAGTTCTGTTTTAAGCACTCCCTCTCCTACACCGTGTATAAATACAATTTTAGAAACTTTTTTTTGTATAAAATACTCTAATTTTCTTTTTGCTGTGTCAATTTGTATCGATAAAATATCGTAATTATCCATACCCTTGGTAGACTTGATTAGTTTTTCAATATGCAAATCTATCTCTGCTATAACCTCATTCTTATCTTTTTTGAATATTTTCTTTGTTTTTTTCTGGATATCTAGTTGTTCTTTATTAGAAAAACTTTTGTCTACTCTAACTTTTTTCAACAACATATTCTGTTCTAAATCAATTTTAACAACTTCTGATTTATAAAACCAAATATCCATATTTTCTTGTGTGGTAATTAAAATTTTACCTCCTTCTACCTTCTTAATTACCCCCCTTATAACATCATCTAAAACAGCTACTTTATTACCAATTTGTAAACACATACTTAACTTTAAATTAAAAACAAAAAGCGCCTCCCTTTCTTAATTTTGCGTTTAATAGATTATAGCAAAAATACAGCTAATTTCCCCATTAACACCAATATTAATAATGATAAAAACTACTTTTAAAACTAAAGATTTTTTTGAAGCAGCAAAAAATGATTTAGTTATTTCTGAAGATAGGAAAAATTTATTGTATTCAATTGCAGACAAGATAGTTGAAGAACTTGAAGACAGAGACAAAATTAATTTAAATTTCATCTGCACACACAACTCAAGAAGAAGCCAAATGGCGCAAGTTTGGTCTTTTTATGCTATAGAGTATTTCGAATTAAATAATATTTTCTCTTATTCAGGAGGAACAGAAGTAACTGCTTTCCATAGAAACACGGTAAAATGCCTACAAAAAACAGGATTTGAATTTAGTGTAGAAGATTTTTCACATCAAAACCCTTTATATTTAATCACTTTTAAAGGTGCTAAAAAATCTATTCAAGGTTTTTCTAAGATCTTCGACAACGAGAACAACGATTATCCTTATATAGCAATAACCACTTGTGATCATGCAGATGAAAATTGTCCATTTATACCTGATGCTATTCATAGATTCCACCTACCTTATATCGATCCTAAAGTAGCTGACAATACTGATTTACAAAACGAAAAATATTTAGAAACAAGCAAAACGGTTGCTGGAGAGCTTTTTCTTGTTTTTGAAGAAATTAAGAGAATGATGAATGAGTAATTTTAAATTAAAATTACTCATTCATCTTCTTTAAATCTTAGTTTCCTTATCATAAGGAATACTATATAATATATGTTCTATACAATCTATACGCGCTTGTGGCTTTTTATTTGCTCTTATAATTTTCCAAGGTGATTGTTTAGTATTCGTTTTCTTAAACATTTTCTTTTTATACACAGTATAATCATCCCAAAGATCCTGAGCTTTCTCATCAACAGGAGTCATTTTCCACTGTTTTAACGGATCGTTTTTTATTTCATCAAAACGTTTTTGCTGTTCTTTCTTGGAAATAGACATATATATTTTAACAAGTCTTATACCAGATTGTAAAATCATTTTTTCGAAACCATTTACTTGTTTCATAAAAATCTTATACTCCTCCTCGGTACAAAAACCGTTTACAGGTTCAACTACAGCTCTATTATACCAACTCCTATCAAATAAAACTAACTCTCCTGCCTTTGGAAATTGCTCCACATATCTTTGAAAATACCATTGGGTTTTTTGTTCTTCTGTGGGTTTAGGCAAAGCCACAATACGCATATGTCTTGGATTAATTCTTTCTGTTATCCTTCTAATAGCCCCACCTTTTCCGGCAGCATCTCTTCCTTCAAACAAAACTATAATTCTTTCATTATGTTCTATGGCCCAAGTTTGTAATCGTATCAATTCTACTTGCAACTCTTCTAACCTTTCTAAATAATTCACATATCGTAATGCTCTATCTACATTGTAAGGTTCTCTTGAAAGTATAGCTAAAAGCCCTTCTTTAGAATTTAATTTTTCCACATCCTTTTCCGTCAAACCAGATGGAGTAATATCAGTATTTTCCATATAAAACTTTAATCGTTTTGAATTACAGACCTATAATATCTCATTACTACATTAGGGTCTGGATTTAGATTTGTTAATGCATCTTCCTTTCCATCATAATCAAACTTTGACAATACGTGACGAATTGCCTCCAGTCTTGCTATCTTCTTACTATTTGTTTTTATAATCGTCCAAGGACAGTATGTTGTATGTGTATTAGTAAACATTTCTGCTTTATAATAGGTATATCGATCCCATAACTCCTGACCTTTTTTATCAACAGGACTAAATTTCCAGTGTTTTAAAGGATTATCCATTCTAGCCTCAAATCTTTTAAGTTGCTCTTTTTTTGTAATCGACAACCAAAATTTTATCACCACTACACCATCTTCATACAACATATGTTCAAATTCTGGTACTTGTACCAAAAATTTTCGATACTGTGCCTCTGAACAAAAGCCCATCACAGGCTCAACAACTGCTCTATTATACCAACTTCTGTCAAAAAAAACAATTTCACCAGGATTAGGCAACTCTTTTATATAACGTTGAAAATACCACTGTCCCATTTCAACTTCTGTAGGCTTATTTAGTGCAACCAAACGAGAAGATCTAGGATTTAAATGCTCCATAAATCGTCTAATATTCCCTCCTTTCCCAGCAGCATCCCTTCCTTCAAATATAACCGCAACACGTTTATTATTTTTTGCAACCCACTGTTGTAGCTTCACTAATTCAATCTGAAGCTTCCTTAATTCCTCTTCATAAATTAACTCCTTCTCTACAGACCGGAATGGTATGTTATTATCTGTAATAAAAGATAATAACTCTTCATTACTTTTTATTTTTTTAAAGTCTTCTGCTGTGATTTTAGGCTGATTTTCCATATTAACAAAGATTAGCACTAAATTATAAATTCTCAAGTAGAATACTATATTTTTTTTACTAATTTGGCATCGTGATTAAAAAAGGAATTTTATTATTTTTCGTTGCTATTAATTGCTTTTCTCAGAAAAAGTTTTCCAAGCAAATTAGTTTAGCTAGTGACAATGACTTATTCATATCACTAAAACAAGACAGATATTATACAAGTGGTGTATTTTTAACCTATGATTTTCTTAGCAATAAAGAAAATGAAAAGCTATATAAAAAGGTATATACTATTCAAATTGGTCAACAACTATACACTCCATTTAAAGCTAATGTTTTTTCCATTGACCAACATGATAGACCTTTTGCAGGATATTTATATGGAGGTTTTGAATTTAGTAACTTTAGAAAAGATGAATCTATCATTAGAATTGGTGGAAAAATAGGAGTTATTGGACCTTCTGCTTTTGGTGAGGAATTAATGAATTATGTTCATGAAATCTATGGTTTTGTACCAGCAATTGGATGGAAATATCAGATAAAAGAAGCATTTGCTTTAAACTTTAATGCAGAATACACCAAACAACTAAGCACATCTAAACATTTAGACATCAATTGGATGAATAAAGCAAACCTAGGTACCATCTTTACAGATGTTAGCACAGGACTTTATTCTAGAATAGGTTTCATTCCACTACAAAAGATTGCTAATTCTATAGGATTTAACAGTAATCTAAACAATTCTATTAGTAATTTCGAAAACAAGGCGGAAGCTTTTTTTTATATTAATCCTATGTTACGTTTAGCTTTATATGATGCCACAATACAGGGGAGTTTTTTCAACGAAAACGAAGCTGTTAGTTATGGAATTAAACCTATTGTTTTAACTACTGAATTAGGTTTCAAGTTTACGCTTAACAGATTCAATTTCATATACTCTGTAACACATCATACAAAAAAAATTAAAAGCTTCAGGGTTCCCTTGAATAACTTTTACGGTAGCTTAGGTATTAGCTACCTTTTTAATTAATCAACAAATCGTACAAAAAAGTGTTGATAAATTAATTTTCAAAATTAATTGAATACAATATCTTTGTACATCAAATTCATTTAGAAAACAACCAATGAAATTTATTGTATCTAGCTCACATTTACTTAAACAGTTACAAACACTTGGTGGAGTAATTAACAGTAATAATACACTACCTATTTTAGATAACTTTTTATTTGAGTTATCTGAAAACCAATTAAAAGCTTCAGCTTCTGATTTAGAAACTACAATGAGTGCTATAGTAAATGTTGAAAGCACCGACACAGGTTCAATAGCTATCAATGCTAGATTATTACTAGATACACTTAAAACTTTTCCTGATCAGCCATTAACCTTTAAAACAGAAGGAGAAAGCACTATTGAAATTAGTTCTGAACAAGGTAAATACGATATGGCTTATCATGATGGCGAAGAATTTCCTAAAGCTATAGAATTGCCTTCTCCAAGTAGTACTGAAATTCCTGCACATGTTTTATCTACAGCTATTTCTAAAACTATTTTTGCTGCTGGAAATGACGATTTACGTCCTGTAATGAGCGGAGTTTTCTTTCAATTTAACTCTAAAGAGCTAACTTTTGTTGCAACAGATGCACATAAATTAGTTAAATATACGAGAACAGATGTATCGGCTGATAAAACTGCAGAATTCATTATGCCTAAAAAACCTTTAAATATTCTAAAAGGTATTCTAGGAGGATCTGATGACGCTATTACTATTGAATATAACGATACAAATGCTAAATTCACTTTTGACAACATCGTATTAGTTTGTAGATTAATTGACGGAAAATATCCAAATTACGAAGCCGTTATACCTAAAGAAAACCCTAACAAATTAACAGTTGATAGAGCTTCTTTCTTAAATTCTGTACGTCGTGTATCTATTTTCTCGAGTAAAACCACTCATCAAATTAGGTTAAAAATGGCTGGTACAGAGCTAAACATTTCTGCAGAAGACTTAGATTATGCAAATAAAGCTGACGAACGTTTGAGTTGTGATTATCAAGGTGATGATATGCAAATTGGTTTTAATTCTCGTTTTTTAAGCGAAATGTTAAATAACTTGAATGCTAATGATGTACAACTTGAAATGAGTTTACCTAATAGAGCAGGTATTTTAACCCCTATTGATGGAACTGAAGAAGGTGAACATATTACCATGTTAGTAATGCCAGTAATGTTAAATGGATAAAAAAATCTTTTATCATAAATATCAAAAACACAGCTAATAGCTGTGTTTTTTTTATTTCATATATGAATCAACAATTATTTTGAGTTGAAAGAATTTATGATATACCAAACATACAACTACTTAAATTCATCTTAAGGTCTATTAAATTGGGCGAAAAACACTCCAAAAAAAAGCGTTAAATGTATTTAGTGTAATCTTTAACTTTTTTGTTAATATCTTCCTTGTTGAAAAGTCATAAATAATTGTATTTTTACGTTTGTTAATTACATAAAAACTATGAGTAAAATCATTGCAATAGCAAATCAAAAAGGTGGCGTTGGAAAAACTACTACATCAGTAAACTTAGCAGCGGCCCTAGGAGTTTTAGAGAAAAAAGTTTTATTAATAGACGCAGATCCCCAAGCAAATGCAACTTCTGGTCTTGGTATTGATGTTGATACTGTAGAACTTGGCACCTATCAAGTATTAGAACATACTGCAACTATTAAACAAGCTATTGTAAAAACTGAATCACCTAATGTAGATTTAGTACCTGCTCATATCGATTTGGTTGCAATTGAGATTGAACTTGTTGATAAGCCTGAAAGAGAGTACATGTTAAAAAAATCTCTAGCAGAATTAGGAAACGAGTATGATTATATCTTAATAGATTGTGCTCCTTCTTTAGGTTTAATTACATTAAACTCTTTAGTTGGATCAAATTCTGTAATTATACCTATTCAATGTGAATATTTTGCACTAGAAGGTTTAGGGAAGTTATTAAATACTATAAAAAGCGTTCAAAAAATTCATAATAAAGAATTAGAAATTGAAGGCTTATTACTAACTATGTATGATGCTAGACTTCGTCTTTCTAACCAAGTAGTTGATGAAGTACGCAAACATTTTAGTTCTATGGTTTTTGATACTGTAGTACATAGAAATATTCGTTTAAGTGAAGCTCCAAGTTACGGAGAGAGTATAATTTCATATGATGCCACAAGTAAAGGTGCCGTAAATTATATTAACTTAGCAAATGAAATTATAAACAAGAATTCATAAAATGGCAAAAGCAACAAAGAAGCAAGCATTAGGAAGAGGATTATCAGCTTTGTTAAAAGAAACTGCAGAAGTAAATTCTGCGTCAGATGAAAATGCCGATAAGGTTGTTGGTAGTATTATTGAAATTGACTTAAAATTAATAGAAGTAAACCCCTTTCAACCAAGAACTTACTTTGACGAAGATGCTTTACAAGAACTAGCAAATTCAATCAGAGAATTAGGTGTTATACAACCTATCACTGTTAGAAAACTTGCAGAAGATAAATTTCAATTAGTATCTGGTGAAAGACGTTTTAGAGCATCAAAATTAGTAGGAAACGCTTCTATACCGGCATATATTCGTATTGCTAATGACCAAGAAATGCTAGAAATGGCCTTGGTTGAAAATATTCAGCGTAAAAATTTAGATCCTATAGAAGTTGCTTTATCATACCAACGCTTAATAGATGAAATAAAACTAACTCAAGAACAATTAAGTATTAGAGTAGGAAAAAAGAGATCTACTGTTACTAATTACCTAAGATTATTAAAGTTAGATCCTATAATTCAAACAGGAATGCGAGATGCCTTTATTTCTATGGGGCATGGTAGAGCTTTGATTAATGTAGAAAGTCCTTCTGATCAATTAAAGATTTATGAAAAAATCTTAAGAGATAAATTATCAGTACGTCAGACAGAAGATTTAGTAAGAAATTTAAAATCAGGAACTGTTGCAAAAGCAGCTAGTAAAAAATCACTACCTAGTGCTATTTCAGCCAGTTTAAAAGATTTTAATGACTTTTTTGATGCTAAAATTAATGTGACTGTAGCAAATAATGGTAAAGGAAAAATTTCTATTCCTTTTAATTCTATTGAAGATTTTAACCGAATAAAA
The DNA here is from genome assembly GCF_001936575.1 of Tenacibaculum agarivorans. Taxonomy (GTDB): domain Bacteria; phylum Bacteroidota; class Bacteroidia; order Flavobacteriales; family Flavobacteriaceae; genus Polaribacter; species Polaribacter agarivorans. The sequence goes on along the minus strand of NZ_MSMP01000018.1, from coordinate 88,625 downwards.
GAATTGCTTAAATAATATTGAAAATACTTTATTACATATGTATATTTTTTGTGTGTATCAATTTATATGCACAAAAAGACTCAACTCAGGTAAAACATATTTCTCAATTACAACTGAAACAACCTGTTAAGTATAATCCTTTGGCTCCTTCCAAAGCTGCTTTTTATTCAGCGCTTTTTCCTGGAGCTGGACAAATTTATAATAACAGATATTGGTGGCAACTTCCTTTGATTTATGGAGGTATGGCAACTAGTATTTACTTTTTTATAGACAATAGTAATGAATATGATAGGTTTAGAACTGCTTTTAGAAGAAGAAGTGCAGGCCTACCTGATGAATTTTCAGATGCAGATGGAAATCCTATTATATCTACAGCTGGTTTAGAAAGTGCTCAACGCCAATTAAGACAAAATAGGGATTTATCTTTGCTAACTACCGTGTTAATTTACGTTTTACAAATTGTAGAAGCTAGTGTTACTGCACACTTGATTCAATTTGATGATAGTGATGATCTATCCATAAGTCCTACTGCAATACCAAATAATGATATGTTTGATGACTTACCTAAGGTAGGTTTAACTTTAAAATATTCCTTTTAATTATGAAAATAGCCTTACTAGGTTACGGAAGAATGGGTAAAGAAATTGAAAAAATTGCCCTAGAAAGAGGTCATGAAGTTGTGATAAAAGATGATGGGACTAAAAATTACGATATTACAAATGCAGATATAGCTATTGATTTTAGTATTCCTACTGCAGCATTTTCAAATATTTCTAATTGTTTACAAAATAATATACCTGTAGTTTCTGGAACTACGGGTTGGTTAGAAAAATATGAAGAAGCTGTAAATTTATGTGAAACTAATAATGGTGGATTTATATATGCTTCTAATTTTAGTTTAGGAGTAAATATCTTCTTTGAACTCAATCAGCAGTTAGCTAAAATGATGAACTCTTTAGACCAATATAAAGTTAGTATTGAAGAAATTCATCATACAAAAAAATTAGATGCGCCAAGTGGTACTGCTATAACACTAGCTGAAGGAATTATTGAAAACTCCGATAAAACGGCTTGGGAATTGGATAACAAAACATCCGATGATCACATTCCTATTACTGCAGTAAGAACTCCTGAAGTACCAGGCACACATACGATTAATTATGACTCTGTAGTAGATAGTATTGAAATTAAACATACAGCTCATAACAGAAAAGGATTTGCATTAGGCGCAGTAATTGCTGCTGAATGGTTGAAAGATAAAAAGGGAGTTTTCACCATGAAAGATGTGTTAAACATAGGTTAAAACTACGGTCTTTTTATAACTAAATGCTGTAGATTGCGTCTTAAAACTGATAAAAAATTAAACTAGAGAAATTATGTCATTCACTGGATGGTTCATTTTATTTTTAATTGTACAATTAATCCATTTTTTAGGTACATGGAAATTATATGTAAAAGCAGATAGAAAAGCTTGGGAAGCTGCAATACCTATTTATAATGCAATTGTACTACTTGGAATTTTAAAACGTCCTAAATGGTGGGTGATTTTGCTTTTCATTCCTACTGTTAACCTTATCATGTTTCCTGTACTTTGGATTGAAACCTGTAGAAGTTTTGGCTTTAAAACTACTAAAGATTCTATTTTAGCTATAGTAACTTTAGGTTTTTATATCTTTTACATTTCATATTTCAACGATCCAAAATATGATGAGAATAGAAAACTAAAAGCCCCAACTGCCATTGGTGATTGGTTGAGTTCTATAGCATTTGCGATAATAGCTGCAACCATTGTGCATAATTATTTCATTAGACCTTATGTGATTCCTTCTTCTTCGCTAGAAAAAACATTATTAATTGGTGACTATTTATTTGTTAGTAAATTTCACTATGGAGCTAGAGTTCCTATGACTACCGTTTCATTACCAATGATTCACGATAGTATTCCTGGTTTACAGACAAAATCTTATGTTTTTAGTGATGATTATGAGAATAGAAATAACTCATTAATTAATAAATTACAACTTCCATATATGAGATTACCCGGGTTGAAAAAAATTAAACGAAATGATATCGTTGTTTTTGGTCAACCTGCAGATACACTAAGAAATATGAATATTCTTACTTCTGACAGGAACTATTATAAACCTATTGATAAGAAGACAAACTTAGTAAAGCGTTGTGTTGGAGTTGCTGGTGATAGTTTAGAGATTAAAGACGGATATATTTATATTAATGGTAAACGTTCCATATTACCTGAAAGTGCAAAACCTCAGTGGTATCATATTGTTGATACAGGAGAAGAAAGGTTTAGTATCCCTGCTCTTAAAAGATACAATGTAAGGCTAGAAGAAGCTAAATACGGTAATGGTAAATACTTTTTAAATCTTACTGATGAAGAAGCTAAAGCTATTGCCAAAAATCCAATTGTAAAAAGTGTTACTAAAAACCTTGCCCCATCAGGTTTTTATGATAAAAACCAAAGTTTATTTCCTCATAACCCAATGTATCCATGGTCTGTGGACAATTTTGGTCCTATTTATATTCCTAAAAAAGGAGCTACTGTGGAATTAAATGCTAAAACTATACCTTTTTACAAAAGAATTATTCAAGAGTATGAGCAAAATGAGCTTACCTTTTTCGGAGATGATATCTACATCAATGGTAAAAAAGTGAATAGTTATACTTTTAAGCAAGATTATTTCTGGATGATGGGAGATAACCGACAAAACTCTTTAGATGCCAGAGCTTGGGGATATGTACCTTTTAACCATGTTATAGGTACTCCTGTAATGGTTTGGTTTAGTTACGACAAAGACACTCGTAAAATACGCTGGGATAGAATGTTTAGAACTGTTACTAATGGTGAATCTAAATCTTATTTCTGGATCGGTATACTAGCTTTTATTGGAGTTTTAGTATTTGTTTTTATGCCTAAAAAGAAGAAAACAAAATAATTTTTTAAGTTGTCATTATTCATACCTACATATTTTTCTCCAGTAAGCCAATATGCTGCTATTTTAAATTCTGATAACGTAGTTTTTGAAACTCAGGATAATTTTCAAAAACAAACGTATAGAAATCGTTGTTATATTTACGGAGCTAATGGAAGACTACTATTAAATATTCCTGTAAAACATAATAGTAGCTCTGAAAGAAAAAAAACAAAAGATACTTTAATAGAAAACGATTTTCCTTGGCAAAGCCAACATTTTAAGTCATTGAAAGCTGCATATCGATCTTCTCCTTACTTTGAGTTTTTTGAAGATGATATCGCTTCTATTTATAACAAAAAATATGTATATTTAGTAGATTTAAATATTGATTCGTACTTATTTGTTACTGATGCTCTTCAAATGTCTCAGGAATTTTCAAAAACTGACACGTACGAAATAACACCTAAAATAAAGGATTACAGAAATCTATCTATTGCCAAAAATGGTATTTCAATAGAAATTGAAGAATATACTCAGATGTTTGATCACAAACATGGCTTTATTCCTAATTTATCCATTCTAGATCTTTTATTTATGGAGGGGCCAAACGCATTATCTTTTTTGGAAAATGTAAAAATTAAAGAATAACCTAGAAAAATCTTTTTTAGCGTATGAAAGGTACTATTGTTACATCTTTACTAAAGTCATATATGAAAGAAATATCTGATGAAAATATTTCTTTATTTTTAAGTTGCATTGATTTAAAAGAATATCCTAAAGATTACGTACTTATAAAAGAAAAAACTATTGCTAAGGATTTTTTTATTGTTGTATCCGGAATTGTTGGAAGCTATTCTAAAAGTAAGGCTAATGACAAAGAATACATTAGAGCACTTCATGATAAAGGAACCATTTTCACTAATATATCTTCTTTAGACAAGGATAATAATAGTATAAATTACTATAAATCTTTATCATCTTGTACTGTTTTTAAAGGTAGTTATCTAGATTTCATCAAATTAACCACAGAGAATCATCAACTATCATTATTATATAATAGAATCATAGAGCATAGTCTTTTACAATCTCAAAAGAGAATAGATGAACTTTCATTTATGGATGCTACTGAGCGATACAAAAGCCTAAAAAATCGTTTTGCCAACATAGAAAATTTAGTTCCTCAATATCAAATAGCCAGTTATTTAAATATCACTCCCGTACAATTAAGTAGAATTCGAAAAAAAATGTATTCAGTATAACATGGAAAACAATTTTATATATCAATTCTGTAAATTTTACATGAATGATATCTCCGAAACCTCTATAGATTCATTTTCTTCTATTTTAAAAGAAAAAGAGTATAAGAGTGGTGATTTTATAAAAACTAAGGATGTACCTTCTAAAAACTTTTATATCATTGAGTCTGGTATTATGGCCAATTTCACTCAAGATATTAAAATGGAAAAGGAATATATTAGATCTATAATGTTTGAAAAACACATCTTTATGGATGTTTCTGATCTAGGAAATGACAATGATATCTCTACAGATTATTTTAAATGCTTAACCAACTCTAAATTATTCGTTGGTGACATCAAAGATTTAATGAGTTTAGCAGTTAAAAATCAAGAACTTTTAGTATTCATGCATAAAGTGAGTCAAACCTCAATACATCTAATTACTAATCGTTTAGATAGGTTAATACTTTTGGATGCAACTGAAAGATATCAGATATTAAAAAAGAGAATTCCAGATATTGATAATTTAATACCGCAATATCAAATTGCTAGTTATTTGAATATAACTCCAGTGCAATTGAGTAGAATTCGAAAAAAAATGTATTCCAGATAAGGTATTTATAAACTTATGTTAAGCCTAATATCTTTGGAATCCTTGTAACTTCGCTATCATAAGTAATCCCCATTATTTATATTTATGAAGACTTGCTCCTCCCCTAAGCAGAAGTAAGTCTTTTTTATTTCTTCATAAATCTATTCATCAAATTATTAACCTGACTTGAAATTTTAAGTTTGTAAACAAGTAATAAGTACAATACACTTATAAGAATACTTTTAAGTACAATATTAATTATTGGATGAACGGGTAATCTGCCTATAAATATTTCTGGTGTTGGAAAGTTCCAAAAATAAAACACCCCAAATAATACAACAATTACACTAGTTATTAGCCATGTTTTATTGGTATAAGGATTCATATGTAACTTAACATCTACATACTTTAATTTAATGGTATTAAACACTAAATAAGTGATTAAAGTGGAGAATGCTAAACCTGCAGTTCCGAAATCCATATTATAATAAAACAATCTATTTAAAAGGTAAACCGAAAGAGCCATACCTAAACCAATAGGTAACACCATTCTATAGAATTTTGAGTTATTAATAATATCTCTATTATTTCCTAAGGAAATCGTATACATTTTTGCTAAAGAAATCATTAAAACTACTAATTCACCACCCGAATATCCTTCAGGCATCATTTTGAATAACTCACTGATATTGCAATTCACCAACAAAAAAAACAAACCACTTATTACCAATAAATTAATTGAGCTTTTTTTATATAGATTTTGTACTTCTTCAACATCATTCTCATTTAATGATTTTGATGTCAAAGGTTGTAGTATTTGGGCTAAAGCCCTACCTGGAGCTTCAATAAAAGAACCAATATACACTGCTACTGTGTAATAACTAGCTACTTTAATTGCTTCTTTACCAGGTATCATAAGTTTATCTATATCAATAATAATAGCTCCTGCACTTCCTGCTAAAAACACATATGCTGAATATTTTAAAATCTCTTTTAAATTCCCTGGTAATTTGAATCTAAAACTAGGCAGATATGTTTTAAAAGCATAAAACATCATAATTAGTGTTCTAATTACATAGAAAAAAGTAAGTGTATATATAAACTCAGATTTACTAATTATTTTAAATAAAACCCCTAATAATAATATAAAGACTACTGCTCTGTTATAAAACTCTTTTAATACATTTCCTAAAACTGTTTTTAAATGGACTTTAGCCCAAGAATAAAACACTTCAAAATACGCACAACAAATAGAAATGATATAAATAACTAACGTATAATCTTCAACTCTTTTATTGTTTTCAGTATTGAGTTTAGATATGATAAAATCATGAAAATGATCCCAGAAAAAACCTATAGGTATAGCAATAAGAAGTGGAAAAAAGATAATTGAAGATAGAAAGCTATCTTTTTCTTGTTTCGTAGTGTAAGATGAAAAGAATTTTACAATAGTATTATGAATACCAAAGGCAATTACTGGCATAATTAAATTAGATGTAGACAACAAAAATGTGACTAAACCATGGTACTCTTCTTTTAGAAAATTTGGGTAAAAAATAACTGCATTTATGGCCCCAATAGCAAACCCTAAATAAATTACTACAGAGTTTTTAAATGATTGTTTAAAAATTATTCCCAAATCTTATCTATTTATGTCTTTTATTATCAATGATAATTTTTCTGTCAATTTCTTTCTATGAAATTTTTCAATATTCTTAGAGTTGCATACCAAAGTACCATTTTTAAATTCCCTATATAATTTAGCAATTTCATTTTTTGCTAAATCTTTGTTGTTAAAATCTATTGCTAAACCAGCATTAGTATATTTTAAAATATCGGCTAAATCACCATCTTCAGGAGCAAAACCAATAATAGGTCGTTTTGCCTGAAGATATTCAAATGTTTTTCCTGGAATCATTTCTTTTGAACTAGGATAATCATTCACTATAATAAGCAATACTTGAGCTTTTCTTTGATATTCCTTAGCTTCTATATGAGGAACATAAGATATCCTTTTAACCGTTTTAAAGTCTCTGGTTTCAATTTCATTATCCCAGATAGAGTCGTCTATTTTACCGATAAATTTCAATTCCAAATCGTCAGCAAATTCTTTATTTTCATCTATCAATTCTTCTAAGGCTTGCCATAATCCTTTAGGGTTTCGCTCTGAATTCATAGAACCAATATGGGTAATAGAAAACTTCTGATCTAACGCAACCATTTTTTCTTCTAAAATAGTTTCTGTATCAAACCCATTAGTAATTACACTAATTGAATCATTAAATGTCTCATATTTCTTTTTAGCGTGGTTACTTACCATAATTACTTCATCAGCACTTCTTACTACTTCTTTTTCTAATTTGAAATGCTTTCTTCTTGCTTTTTTTGTAAGTGGTAATAAGTGAAAATAATCAATACTGGTCCATGGGTCTCTAAAATCTGCAATCCACTTCACTCCTATTTTTTCTTTTAACTTTTTACCAATTAAATGTAAACTATGAGGAGGGCCTGTAGTTATTACTGCATCTATAGTATTATTAGCTATATAATTCTCTAACATTTTTGCTGCAGGTTTTACCCAAAACATTCTAGCATCTGGTATAAAATAATTAGCTCTAATATAAAGTAAGATTTTAGCTAAAAGAGACGGATTGGGATCTAAAAAACCGGCACTTTTTTGTGTTTCACTTTTTTTAAATTTAGCAACAATATTATTGGGTTCAAAAATAGGACATTTGATTACTTCTATTCCTTGTGGAATATCATTTGCTAAAGTTTCATCTATAGTTGGATAATATGGATTATCAGCAGTAAAAACAATTGGTTCAATATTAAAATCTCTTAAATATTTTACAAATTTTAACCAACGTTGAACTCCCGGGCCTCCTGCTGGTGGCCAATAATATGTAATTATGAGTACTTTCAATTTATCTGCTTAACTTAATTATCTAGACTGACTTTTCTGCATAAACTGCATAATACCTAGGTGTAAATCTTCTTAATATTGGTCTGAGACCTATTTTTTTAACAGGATTAGTCCATTTTTTTCTTTCTAAAATATTCCATCCTGATTTTTCCAACAACCAATCAAACTGCCAATCTTCAAACTCATGATAATGCCTATCCCACATATCAGTTTTACTCCTATAAGCTGTGGAAAACCATAATCGTAAAGGAACTGTTGTAATTAATTTATCACATTCTATTTCACGTAAAACATTAAAAGGAGAAATTAAATGCTCGAAAATTTCAAATGAAGTAACGGCATCAACTTCAAAGTTTTTAACAACTTCAGGTAATAGATCCAAATCTTCACCTGTTGTATTATAAACTGTATATCCATTTTCTTCCATTATTTCGCTAAACGGATTTCTAACTCCTAGATCTAAAACAGTAGCTGGAGCTGGTAATACTTTTTTAAGAAATTCAAGAGTTTGCTTATATCTATACTTAGGATATATTTTATACATTAATTTAAAAATTTAATGACAAATCTATGTATTTAAAGAGTAAAACCATTTTTTTTCATAAAATATTTAGTCTTTATCCTATACTAACGAGTCATTTATAAAAGTGTTCATAACAAGATGAACTATTTTCTCTTATATTTATTTTGTGCTTTTTATAAAATGCATGTATTTTTGATAGATCTAAGAAACCATTTTACATCTTGAAAAAACTTTTTTTCACGACTTTTTTACTTTTTAACTTAACTGTAATTTGCCAAACTATAAATGATGATGAAACATCTTTATTAAAGTTGCATGAGTTTAAGGACACGAATGCCGATAGCTTATATCATTACATTAAAATATTAAGGGCTTCTCCTAATAAATGTCATCATATATTAAGTTATAATGCAGAAGCTTATCATTATTATACGTTAAAAGAGTATAATTTAGCAAGAAAAAATTCTGAAAAAGCAATTAGTTTAGCAGATAAATATTTGCTGGATGAACCAGAAAACTCATGTATAGCGCATGAAAAAATAGATAGTTTCAGTCGGTTATTTTGGATTTATAAAAATTTAGAAGAATACAAGGTAGCTTACGAGTATATCATTAAAGTTTCCAATTTAATTGATCAGGAACAAAGTGATTCTAATAGAATTTTTAATAAAAAAATTGGTATTGCTTTTTCTAAAGCTGTAATAAAAAAAGAACTCAACTTAGAAGAAGACTCAAAGGAAATACTTTTGGATGCTTTAAAAAAAATAGCAACAAAAGAAGTTTTACCTAACAGTTTACTTTATAATAACCTAATTGCTAGAAAGGCAAACATTCATAATTTAATGGGTGAAAATTACTTAGCTTTAGGTAAGAAACTAAATAATATACAATTTTTAGATTCGGCAAGTTTCTATTTTGAGAAAGCCTATAAAACGGCACTCAAATTCAACCCTCCACATAAAGATTCTGAACTTATGTATCATCTGAGAAAAACAGATGTTCTCATAGTACAGAAAAAATATGCAGAAGCTTTAGAGTTAATCAATACTTACAAAAAAGTATGCAATGGTGCCAACTTTAGAGTTTTTGAAACCTTAAATAAAGCTATTTGCTTCCATAATTTAAACGAAATAGATTCTGCTATAGTTAATGCATCGCAATTTTTAAATCATAAACAAACCAAGAAGAGTAAATTAATTACTGCATATGATATTTTATCTAATGATTATGTGATAAAAAACCAATTAGATAGTGCATATAAATATTCAAAATTAACCCTACAAGAATTTGATAGAGCTAGAGAGGATAAACAAAAAACATATCAACTTTTATATGATAATGACCTAAATAAAGCTAAAGCCTTAAATAGTTTAATTGTAGAAAAAGAAAAAAATAAATCTTTTACCTATATTATTCTTATCACATTGTTTTTCTGTTTTGTCTTATTCCTATTGAATAGATTTTATAAAAGGAAAAACCACAATAAAGAAAAGCAAGTCAAAAATATAAAAGCAACAATTCAAAATGAAGATAATTTAAAAGTTTCTTACAATTTAGATGAAGATTTTGAACGAAAGGTGATTGAAATTATTGAGAACTCAGATAAAAATTTTGAGTTTTTAAAACCTGATTTCTCTATAAATTCTCTAGCAAAAAAATTAGATACAAACTCAACCTATTTATCTTACGTATTTAATAAGAATAAACAACAGACATTTAAACAATATTACAATAATAAAAAGTTAGAGTACATAATAGATCGATTAGAAAACGATCCTAAGTATAGAAAATTTACCATACAAGCTTTAGGAGAAGAAATAGGTTATACTAATGCATCAGCTTTTACTAGAGCATTTAAAAAACATACTGGTGTAACTCCTTCTACATTCCTAAAGGAACTGAAATAAAAAAAAGGACTCAAGTCCTCTTTTTTATTTCAGTTTTCTTTTCAGCTTTCTCTAAAAATAATATTTAAGAGACCTCCTCTTTTCTATAAAAATTTCCCCGCAAAAATTTCTATTTCAAAAATATAAATGAACTTTCATTTTAAAAAATATAATAGTGTACATTTTATAAAATGCACATAAAAGTATGTTAAAAATCAAGTTTTTATATTGTATTTTTTCCTTTCAATAAAAAGCCAAATACCAGGTATTACAATCAATAAAACAAAAAATAGTAATGATAAATTACTTCCAGTATTGATTACTTTCGGTTCAAACTTAAATTCAATTGTATGTTCTCCTTCAGGAATTTCCATTCCTCTTAAAACATAATTTACTTGATAATGAGGGTTTAATTTTCCATCAATATATGCATTCCACCCATCACCATAAAATATTTCAGAAAAAACTGCGAATTGATTAGATTCTGTTTTACTTTTATATTCCAATCTATTTACATCATACTTTTCTAATTGAATTGTTGCTAGTGAATCTACAGAAAAATCTTTTGGCCCATTATATTTATCGGATCTAATAATAGCTACCTCTTTAGTATTAACACTATCTAAAGCTTTCATTTCTTCGTTTGCTGAAGTAACCAACTTTAGCTTGTTCACAAACCAAGCATTACCATTGGCTTCATTGTTCGCTTTAACATCAGTTTCCCCAGCAATAAAATACTTAGTATTTAACATATTAAGCATTTCAAAATTATTATTTGCTATTTGGTATTCAAAAAGTTCCTGATAACGCATCATTTTAGCAGCATGATATCCTCCTACTGACTTATGAAAATAAGAAGTCCTAGCCTCATTCATTAAATTGGTAGTAAAGTTAGCTACTCTATAATGTGATTTATCTTTTAAAATCTCTTTATCAGCTTCATTAGCTATAAAAGGTTTTTCAACATTTCTTGCTAAAGTAAAATCATCTGAATTCACATATTTTAAGTCTACAGAAAGTAAATCAAAAAGTATTAATCCTCCTGTAATAAATAATACAGGAACTAATTTTAATTTACTTTTAATAAATAACCATAGTACTCCTCCTGATAAAAGAATCAATATCAAAGAACGTATACTATCCCAAAATAACATTGCTTTTCGATCAGCTATTAATGCCTCAACTAACGCGGGTAATTCTCTATATTGATCATCTCTAAGCCCTTCAAAAGTTGATGATAAATGTGCAAAACAAAAACCTACAATTATCACTCCTCCAGTATATGATAAAGCTTTCACTAATAACTTTTGTTTTTCTTCAAAAGAGAGTTTAGAGGTTAAAAACTCCTTTATGCCTAAAATTCCTAATAGAGGAACACATAATTCCGCTATAACTTGTATAGAAGAAACTGCTCTAAACTTATTATATAATGGTATATAATCTATAAAAAGATTAGTTATAATACTAAAATTCTTTCCCCAGCTTAATAATAATGAGAAGATAGTAGCACCAACAAGCCAATGTTTTATTTTTCCATTCACAAAGAAAATTCCCAAGAAAAATAAAAACCAAATAATTGCTCCAATATAGGCCGGTGCTTCAACAATAGGTTGATCTCCCCAATAAGTTAATACTTGACTTGAATAATCTTTTGCTACTTTTTTTCCCGCATTTTGTTCTAATACTTTGTAAAAGTTTGAATTCTCTCCTAACTTTTCTACTGTTCCTCCTCCCATAAATCTTGGAACAATCAAATTAAAGGTTTCTAGAATCCCATAGCTATACTCCGTAATATAAGTTTTATCTAAACCTGAAGTTTTCTTTTTAGGCATCCCTTCTGGGGTGATCGTTAATTCTGATTTTCCTCTTGTACTATAATTTGCATATTCCTTAGTAGCTAATAAACGAGTAGCATTAGTTCCAATTCCAATTATAAAAGCAATTAATAAAACACCCACTTGTTTAGCAAAAATGGGCAGTTGTTTATTTTTAAAAGCTTGAATACCTTCTACTATTCCTAAAATTAAGATACAGAAACCTAAATAGTAAGTCATTTGTATATGATTGGCCACTATTTCTAATGCCATAGCCAAAGCAGTAATTACAAAACCTAAGAGATATCGTTTTTGAAATACATACAAAACTCCTGCTAATACTGCTGGCATATATGCTATAGCGTGCGCCTTAGCATTGTGTCCCGCTCCAAATATAATAATAAGGTAAGTAGAAAAACCAAAGGATAAACTTCCTAAAACAGCCAACTTCCACTCTACTTTTAAAGCTGTTAATAATAAAAAGAAACTTATAAGATATAGAAAAAGATAATCAGCTGGCCTTGGTAAAAAACGTATTAATAAATCTATCTTTTTAATAAAGTCGTTTGGAAATTTAGATCCAACCTGATATGAAGGCATACCTGAAAATGCATTTCCTATCCAATACGGTTCTTTATTATTTAGATTTCGAAAATCGTTCATTTCTTTGGCCATTCCTTTATATTGAACGATATCACTTTGTTTAATCTGTTTTCCGCTTAATACCGGATTAAAATACAAAAGAGAAGTAATGGCAAAGAATACTAAAGCTCCTAAGTAAGGGAGTAATTTAGAAATGTTCATAGTTATAGTTAGTCAATTTCTTCAAAATCGATATATTCTCCAATCGATTTATTAGTTGATTTATTTGAATTAGGTTTTGTATCTATTACTGTTTCCCCAACTTTTACGTCAGATCCAGTATTAGATTGTTTGTATTTGCTTTTCATTTTTTCTTCCATTTTATCCATCGCTTTTTTCATTAAAAAAGGCGCAAATAACCTTGCTAGAAATTTAAATGAATAGTATATTATACCTAAAATAAGAAGTGTTTTTAATAACCCCATATGATTTAATTATAATCTAAATTTGATAGTTTTGTTAAAAAACAATCAAAAATAACAATTTGAGCTAAAACCTAGCGTTAATAGTTTGGTAAACTTACAGGATTAATATTTTTACTGTATGTTTGTAGCACTAGTAAATTGTTTGTGTTGAGTATGATGAAAAGATTTTTTAATGTAATTCCCCTATTCTTTGCAATTCCGTTTTTTGCACAGTATACTGATGTAATAAACTCAAATAGACCAGGTTTTTCTGAGAGTCCATATAGTGTAGGTATAGGTGTATATCAATTTGAATCTAGTATTTTCCATAGAAAATTTGAAGCTGAAGATCCAACGTTCAGCAATCCAAATGCTACAGGATTAGACTTGCATTTTAGAATGGGTGCTTTAGATGAAAAATTAGAATTCAGCTTAACAACTTCGTTACAAAGTAGTGATATAGTTTTTACTAATGTTTTTCAATCTACAAATTCTAAATTCGGATTCGGACAATTTACTTTAGGAGCTAAATATTTAGTGTATAAACCTACATACCAAGATCGATCAAAAGAAATAAGAAGCTGGAATAAAAGACATTCATTTGACTGGAAAAGATGGATTCCACATGTTGCTCCCTATGTAGGATTTAATATAGGACCTTTTGTTAACGACTTTCATGCCAGAGGTGGAATTACCCCTAAAATTGGAGTTTTACTACAAAACGAATTTTCTAGTAAATTAAATGTCATTACCAATATTCATTACAATTATATTGGCGGGTATTTACCTGAATGGTCTTATGTAGTTACTGGAACTCATAACTTTAACTATAATTGGTCAGGATTTATTGAACATCAAGCACTGTTTAATGAACAGGAAAGTCAAAGTAATTTAGGTTTAGGAGCTGCGTATTTATTTAATCAAGATTTACAGATTAACTCTTCTCTTCGTGCTACCTTTCAACACGAAAACGTAGGTTATTATGCTAGTGTTGGTGTATCTTATAGATTGGACCGACATGTAGAGCAATTTGAAGAGCTTGATGAATTTGGAAATAAAATAGAAGACGACGAAGTACAAACATATAATAAAGGGTTCTTTGGTCGATTATTTGATAAAATTGGTAGCATCTTCAAGAAAAAGGATAAAAGAGAACCTCAACTTGAAGAAGGTAAAGAGCCTACAGAAATTGAACCTAAGCCTAGAAGAACTCGTCAGAAATCTATTTTAGATGATTTAACTAAGAAAGACGAAAAAGCTAAGAAAAAGACAACAAAAGAAAAGGAGAAAGCCGCTAAAAAAATAAAAAAAGAAGAAGAAAAAGCACAAAGGCAACTCCAAAAAGAAAAAGAGAAGGAAGAAAAAGCAAAAAGAAAAGAACAAGAAAAATTAGAAAAAGAAATTAAAAAGTTAGAAGAGGAACTTAAAAAAGAAGAGGAAGAAGAGCTGAATAAAAAATATCAGGAAGAGAAAAAGAAGCGAGAAAAAGAGAAAGAAGAAGCAGATAAAAAGTATATTGAAGAACAAAAAAGAAAGCAAAAAGAAAAGGAAAAAGAAGAAGAAAATGAGAAAGATGAATAATAGAAATTATATTTTTGTTGTATGATACAACTCAAAGAAATAAAAACACGAAAGGAAATAAAGCAGTTTGTTTTATTTCCTTTCACTTTATATAAAGGTAATAAATATTGGGTGCCACCAATCATTAATGATGAAATAGCTCTTTTTGATTCAACTAAAAATCCAATTTTTGAAATTGCTGACGCTCAACTTTTTGTTGCTATCAAAAACAATAAAATTGTAGGTAGAGTTGCTGTAATTATTAATAATTATGAAGTAGATAAACAAGGAATTAAGAAAGTACGTTTTGGTTGGTTTGATGTTATAAATGATATAGAAGTTACAAAACTACTTATTGAAAAAGTTAGAGAAATTGGTAAACAGCATCAGTTAGAATATATGGAAGGTCCTGTTGGTTTTAATAATCTAGATAAAACAGGAATATTAACTGAAGGATTCGACCATATCGGTACTATGATTACATGGTATAATCATCCTTATTATAAGGATCATTTTGAACAATTAGGTTTTACAAAAGAAAAGGAATATCTCGAAAATAAATTTGTTTATAGTAATGCTAATAGTAAAAGATATGCTAAAGCTAGTCGTATTATTAAAAAACGTTATGATTTAAAACCTTTAAATTTTACCTCTACAAAACAGATTCTACCTTATGTAGATGAAATGTTTGAGTTGTTTAGCAAATCATATTCTAAATTATCTACCTACGTACCTATTTCTGATGCGCAGATACAATTCTTTAAGAAGAAATACATCAGTTTTATCAATCCTGAATACATAAAGTTTGTAGTCGATAAAGAAAATAAACTAATCGCTTTTGCTATAGTAATGCCTTCTTTTGCTGAAGCGTTACAAAAAGTAAAAGGTAAATTATTTCCTTTTGGTATTTTTCACTTGTTAAAAGCTAGAAAACATGCGAAAAGCATCACTTTTTATCTTATTGGTGTTGATCCTGCTTATCAAAATAAAGGGGTAACTGCAGTTATTTTTGAAGAATTCCATAAAGAGTTTACTAAAAACAATGTTAAAGAGTGTATACGTACTCCAGAACTTGTAGAAAATATGGCCATTAATAAAATATGGTCAAGTTTTAATCCATGGACACATAAAAAAAGAAGAACATATAGACTTGATTTATAATGCAACTTTTCTATAATCCTAATATCAATAATAATACTAAAGAGATTCTTTTTAATAAAGAAGAGAGCCGTCATATCATAAAAGTTTTAAGAAAAAAAATTGATGATACCCTATTCATAACTGATGGAAAAGGACATTTATATACCTCAAAAATTAGTGTTCCTAATGAGAAAAAATGCATCGCGAATGTTATAAATATAGAGAAAAAAGAAAAAGAATGGAACTATAGACTTCATGTAGCCATAGCTCCAACAAAAAATATGGATCGTTTAGAATGGTTTATTGAAAAAGCGACAGAAATTGGAATTGATGAGATTACTCCTATACTATGTAGTAACTCAGAGCGTAAAGTTGTAAAAACGGAACGCTTATTTAAAATTATGCTTTCTGCATTAAAACAGTCTTTGAAATTTAATGCGGTAATTATTAATGAGCCTATTACTTTTTCTCAATTTATTACTAAAAATCGTGAAGGGGATACCTTTATAGCTCACTGTTATGATACTGATAAAAAAAACTTTAGCGGCATTAGTTTCTCCGATGAAGTAACTGTACTCATTGGACCTGAAGGTGATTTTACCGAAAAAGAAGTAAAGATGGCTGTGCAGAATGATTGTATTCCTATTACCCTTGGAAAAAGCAGATTAAGAACGGAAACCGCAGGATTAACTGCTGTACAATTCTTAAATTTCTCTAACCAATAAACTACTGATTTTCTTTCTTTTGCTTACTATTTAAACTAATTTCAGGAAAAGTACCTTCTGCAGAAGTTTTATAAAATCAATTAATTTGTTAAATTTATAACATAATCAAACCCTATAAGTTAGTTTTGAGTGTTACAGAAGTGTTTAACTTATTTTTATTAATAAGTTCATTAGTTGGTTTTAGTTTAAGTGCTTTCATGTTTTTTTCTAAGTATGGAAAAGATAGAAGTCTGCTATTCTTAAACTTAATGATACTAACTATTGCTCTGAATAATTTTCAATCTTGGATACTTGAGCGTAATTTATTTCAACATAAGTTCTCACTTATTTACATACAAATACCTTGGCATTTTCTAAGTGCTCCTTTCTTTTATACCTTTTTAATTAATTATTTAGACATTAGAGATAAGCAGCGAAAATTACTAAAATATTTTCTTCCTGTTTTTGTAATCATGTGCGTTGCGCAAATAAGCTTTGTTATTATTTCTTCAAATAGCGGTACACAAGAAGAACTAAATTATATTTATGAGAAGTATACCTCTATTGAAGAATTGATTAGTCTTGTAAGCTCTTTATGTGTTTTTGTATACAGTTTTTATGTACTAAAAAACAAGGAAGAATCATTTAAAAAGATACTCACTTTTGATAATTTAAAATGGATTTATAACTTTTTTAAATTAACTGGATTTGTATATCTACTTTGGGTATTTGCCCTAGTTATTAAGTTTAGCTTAAATTTTACAGGGTTTCTTTATTCATATTATCCTTTAAGAATTTCAACTACTGTAATCATATTTATTTTAGGGTATCAAGGAATAAAGTATTTACGACTATTAAAAGAGAGAAAACATATTAGAGAAGAAATAGAAGAAGAAAATTCTCAAAAAGATGATAGTCCTATAAAAAACAATAAAAAAGAAAATAAATACGAAGAACATTTTATTACCATCGATTCTTTTATAAGAGATCATAAAAAATATCTTCAACCTAAATATACATTACATAATCTTTCTAAAGATATTAGCATTGGTACAAGCACACTCTCTGCAATAATTAACAATAATGCCAATAAAAGTTTTGTTGAATATATAAATGAAATGAGAGTAAATCAAGCTAAAAAATTTTTACTAAATCCTAAATACGAAGGATACACTATTGCTTCTATTGGACTAGAGTCTGGTTTTAATTCCAAATCAGCTTTTTATGATGTTTTTAAAAAACACACTGGTTGTACTCCTTTAGCCTTTAAAAATTCAAAAACTGTAAAGTCTGAATAAATAAAATTTGTCCTAAATCGTCCAGTTTTCAATGTTTTAGGAGTCTATTTAATTTAACTCTTCTAAATTTGATATCCGTTTTAAATAGGTGTTATTATCTATTTAAAAAATCGACCGAATTAATCTAAAAATATATAGAGAGTGCTACTCTCTATGAAGAGGGAAAAGCAAAACACTGTTTTTAACAGTGTTTTTTTTTGATATAATTTGTCCTAAAACATCCAAAATAGATGTTTTAGGAGTTTGTAAATAAACAACTTACGTATATTTGAAGTGAAAACTTACATAAACCAGTAAATATATTTAGGGATTAATATTTACTACTTTCTTCACAAAAAAAACACCATGCGGAAGGGGATGGTGTTTTTTTTATATTATTATTGTATTACATTTAAATTGATAAAATGAAGTTTTTCTTTTTCCTTTTCCTACACTGTTCTTTCTTAACTTTTGGTCAACAAGTAGGTATATTAAAATATGATGGCGGTGGAGATTGGTATGCAAATCCTACATCTTTACCTAATCTTGTAAAATTTAGCAATCAATTTACTCAGACATCTATTGATACAAATATCATTACAGTTGAACCTGATAGCGAAGATATTTTTAATTTACCTATTGTGTTTTTAACTGGACATGGTAATGTGTATTTTGATGATTCTGCTGTAGAAAACTTAAAAAAGTATTTAATTTCTGGTGGTTTTCTTCATGTTTCTGACAATTATGGATTAGACAAATACATAAGAAGAGAAATGAGAAAAATATTTCCTAAAATTGATTTTAAAGAGATTCCTGCTAATCACCCAATTTATCATCAAACATTTAAATTCTCAAAAGGTCTACCTAAAATTCATGAGCATGATAAAAAAGCACCTCAAGGTTTTGGACTTTTTTATGAAGGAAGATTAGTTGTTTTTTACGATTATGAATCTGATTTAAGTGATGGATGGGAAGATCGAGCAGTGCATAATAATCCTAATGAAATTCGAGAAAAGGCTTTAAAAATGGGGTCTAATATAATTGAATACGCTTTTAAGAATTAAACATATTCAAATTAGCATCCCATAATAGTTTAAGTCTATTAATTTACCATCTGTTGTGCAATAATCTCGTTGCATTACGCCTTCTAATGCAAAGCCACATCCCTTAGCTAGTTTAATACTTCTTATATTATCTTTAGAAATTCTACAGTACAACTTTTTAAATTCATGCTTTTTCACGGCCTCTTTTAGTAAATACTTAAAGCTTTGGGTTATGATACCTTTTCCTTCAAAGTTATGATCTATAAAAGCACCTATTTCAGCTTTAGGAACACTCCAATCTATATTTTTAAAATCAATAAAACCAATTGGTGTATCCTTGTCAAAAATTAAATACGGGAAATATTCTTTCTTCTCTATTTTTAACTCTATTTCTCTGCAGTAATTTATTGTACTTTCTAATGTTTGAGTGTGCTTAACTGTACCTGCAAAGAAATCTTCAAGTCTATTTTTATTATTGATCATTAGTTCAAAAAACTTTCTTGAATCTGAAAATGATAAAAGTTTAATTGTATAGTTTTCCATTTATTACCGTTATTTAATAACTGTAAAATAAACACTTTGTGAAAAGGAAATTATTGATTCAACTCAAGATTTTTTCAATCTACTCAACGTTTCAGGAGACATTCTTAAATAAGCAGCTATGTATTTATGTGGAATTTCTTGAAATAGTTCTGGATTTTTATGTAGAGCATCGTTAAATCTTTCCTCTGGGGAAGGAAGTAATAAATTTTGTTGCCTTTCAAATTGATAGAGAACAATTTCTTCTAATACATTATTCCACAATTTTAAATACTTGGCATCAGAATTTAAAAAAGTATGAAACTCATCTTTAGACAAAAAATAAGTTTCTGTATTCTTTAAAGCTTTAATTTCTAATTGGCTTTTTTGCTGTATTAAAAATGAATCTAAAGCTGTAATAATGGAATCCTTATAGCCAAAATACATGATATATTCTTCTTCTTCCTTAATAAAAGAAACTTTCACACTTCCTGATACGATAAAGTATATGTTGGTATTTGTAGTATCAGCTATTTTTAAAAACTCATTTCTTTTAAAGGTCTTTTTTTTATGTAAAATTCCTTCGGTATAAATATGATGTTTTAATAACTGATAGGCTTTCAAAATTTACATGAAATTAATTGACTATAGATTCCTGAATAGCTCTTTGAATTTTAGTTCTGATATTACTATGAACTAGTTTTTTATTTTTCATTGTAGGATATGTTCTATTTGATAAAAACACATATAAAATGCCAGTTTCAGGATCTGCCCATGTATAAGTACCGGTAAAGCCACTATGCCCAAAACTTTGATCAGAAACACAACCGCAAGTAGGCTTTTCTCTCGGGTTTATTTGTGGTTTATCAAAACCTAAACCTCTTCTATTACGTACTTCAGGATAGTATCGTTTATTAAATTTATCTATAGTTTCCGTTTTAAAGTATTGAACTCCACCATAGTTTCCTCCTTGTAAATACATTTGCATTAATTTAGCTACATCATTGGCATTAGAAAACAATCCAGCATGTCCTCCTACTCCACCTTGCATCGCCGCACCCATATCATGAACATAACCTCTTAACAATTGATTTCTATAGTAATCATCTTTTTCTGTTGGTACTACATCTTTCCAATTAAATTTCTTCAGTGGTAAATAAGAGGTTCTGTCTAAACCTAAAGAACTATAAAACTCATTTTCAACTACATTATCTATTGACTTTCTATACTTCCTTTCTACGATATCTTTCATAATATAATATCCTAAATCACTATATCGATAGCCTTTTCGCTCCCTTAGATTTGAATCTTTGATAATTGTATGAATAGAATCTTTGTATACTTTGTTTAGATAAACATTTTTAGCAACTTTAGTCGGAAACTCCTTTGATTTTTTTGTACTGTAATACTCTTTTGAAATTTTTCCTGTTACAGAATCTAATGTTCTAGTGTAAAATGGAATCCACGATTTTAATTGTGCATAATGTGATAGTATGTCTTTTAAGTTTATATTTTCCTTATTACTATCTTTATAAGATGGTAGTAAATCCTTTAAATCTGCATTTAAGGATACCTTCTTGTTCTCCTCTAATCGCATAACTGCTGGTAAAGTAGCTAAAATTTTTGTCAACGAAGCTAAATCGTAAACATCCGATTTTTTAACTTTCCTTCTTTTGTTATACGTTTGGTAACCAAATGTTTTATGATAGATTACTTTTCCATGTCTTGCCACTAATACTTGCCCTCCTGGTGTCATTCGTTGATTCAAAATAGTATCTATATAACGATCAACAACACTTAATTTTTCCGTTGACACACCTGCTTCTTCTGGTAGTGTATATTCAAATCGATTTAACGGTGATAAAATCAAACCTCTACCGACTTGAAAATCATTACGAATACTCACAGGAAGTTTACCAGATATCTCAAAAGCACCGAAAATAGCTTGTGCTGATAATTCCTGAGCTAATTTACTATTCTGGTAAGAAACAATAATATTTTCAATATTGGTGAATGTTTTTATATCTAATAAACTATATGGATTTGCAAAAACATCTAAAATTACCCTTTTATTTCTTGCTATTTCTTGAAGCCAAACTAAATCTTTATTCGAAAATTTATACGATTTCCAAGGATGTTTATTCGATTTATGAAAACCTACAATTACTACATTATAATCTTCTAGTTTCTTTGTTAAATTAGATAAATGCTTATCTGAAATTACATCTACTTTAGTGTAATTTCTAAGCATGTTCACAAAATCATCTCCTTTATCATCTCCTAATTTTACATAAGCAATATTGTTTACGTCTAATTTTTTTATAGGTAGAGTTTCACGAGTATTTTTTAATACTGTAATTGATTTTTTTATAAGATGTCTATGCAGAAGTTCATCTTGTACAGTATTCAAATCAGATAATAAATTCTCTTCTTGAATAGGTGTATAATTATGTAACCCTACTAAATACTTTGCCTTTAGAATCTTTCGTACTGATTTATCTATTCTCTCCTCCGTTAACTCTCCTTTTTCAATAGACTTTATAAATAGTTTTACTGTGTTTGGAATATCTTGTGGAATTAGTAAAATATCATTACCTGCTAAAAAAGTTGCTAGATTAATCTCTGCAGCTGTAGCATAATTTGCAGCTCCTTTCATATTTAAACCATCAGTAAGTACTAAACCTTCAAAACCTAGTTTTTCTTGTAATAAATTAGTTACTACATTTTTGGATAGTGAAGAAGGTAAATCTACATTAGGTTCAAGAGATGGGATGCTTAAATGTGCCGTCATTACACTTGCTACACCAGCATCAAACTGCTTCCTAAAAGGATATAGTTCTACAGAATCTATTCTCCTTTCAGTAAAATTAACAGACGGTAAGGTTAAGTGAGAGTCTGTTGAAGTATCTCCATGTCCAGGAAAATGTTTCGCATTAGCCAATACTCCTACGCTTTGCATTCCTTTAGTAAATGCCACAGATTTATTGGCTACATTTTCTTTCGTTTCACCAAAAGAACGATTACCAATAATAGGATTGTTGGCATTGGTATTGATATCTACCACAGGAGCAAAATTAATATGTATTCCAACACGTTTACATTGTTCTCCTATTCTTTTACCTAAGCGTTCAATTAAAGTATCATCTTGTACTGCTCCAAGTGTCATATTCCAAGGAAAACGATAGGTATTCTTTAAACGCATATCCAATCCCCATTCACCATCAAAACCAATTAAAAGTGGAACCTTTTTAGATAAATTTTGATATTTATTGGTTAAAGCCACCTGCTTTTCTGGTGTACCCTTCATGAAAATTAAATTTCCTACATGGTACTTAGTAATTAAATTATGTATAAAATTTTCGTGAGCTAAGTCTTTATTAGAATACGCTTGCATCATAAATAACTGTCCTATTTTTTCTTCCACAGACATATTTTTCATGATACTATCTACCCATTCATTCTGAAGTACATATTTCTCAGCTCTTAAAGGATCAACTTGTTGCCCTTGAATAAAATTTAAACAAAATAATGCTAATACTAGTAATTTTTTCTCCATGTAATACATTCACGCTTTAGAGTAAGTTATGATTCTTACTGTATGTTATTGGGGACCTTAAAAATTAAACAATTCTTATACCAAAAAACGATTATGCCAACTTTCTATTGCCGGAACTTCCCATTTTGTTTTGAAATCTCCTTTAGTATTCACCATATTATTAAATACTATAGTTTGAGAAGTTATTTTTTCTTCTTTAGCAAACTCCTGAAAATCTGATAATTTAACTACATTAATTCGATCTCCATCTTTAAAAGACACATTCATTTTATCCATTAAGTCTAAGTTAAATTCTTTTTCCAATTCTTGAATAAAACGTACTGAAGCATCAATAGAACAACCAGATGCAGCATTAAACGCTTCATCTATGGCTATAATTAAAAACTGATTATACTTAATGGTGAACGAACCTTTTAAATCCTCGCCATGTCTTGTCCATTTTTCTATAAATAAAATAGCCTTAGCTGATATCATTTCTACTTCTTCCAAAGTAAATTCTCTGTTTCCTTGGTACACCCAAATCCTAGCGGTTTCAGGTAATTCATTATAATCTATATACATTATCGTAAATTAAATTTTTGTTGTAGGGCTTTTAATTTTTCTTCATCAGACATTTCAGGCTGTTTGGGTCCACTCATTCGTTCTTTAATTTGACGCAATACCTTTTTAGTATATAGTGGAAAATCAGCCTGCTGAATCCATGAATTATAGCCTGGATTTTCTTTTAAAACCTCCTCTACAGTTCTTCCTTTATATTTTCCAAAAGAAAAAATTTCTTGCTCATTATCATCAAATAAAATAAATCCAGCAAAATCAGCACGTTTTGTATGTGAAGAGAACTCACTTAAAACTTCTACTGAATTTTCTATATCGTCGTACTTATCTAATTGAGCTTTCAAAATTTCATAGGTAGCCATGGTATCTGCTTCAGCAGAATGCGCGTCTTCCAAATCTTTTCCACAATAAAACTTATAACCTGCACTTAACGTACGCTGTTCTTTTTTGTGAAATATTACTTGGACATCTACAGCTTTTCTATTCTCCATATCAAAATCAATACCAGCTCTTAATAACTCTTCAGCTAATAATGGTATGTCAAACCTATTTGAATTGAATCCTGCTAAATCGGCATCCGCTATCATTTCATTTATCTTTTCTGCTAATTCTTTAAATGTAGGCTCATTTACAACTTTTTCATTTGTAATACCATGCACAGCTGTGGCCTGTTCTGAAATTTCTATTTCAGGATTTACCAACCATGTTTTACTTTCTTGAGTACCGTTAGGGAAGATTTTTAATATTGAGATTTCTACAATTCTATCTGTTGCAATATTGATACCTGTTGTTTCTAAATCAAAAAAAACGAGTGGTTTTTTTAAGTTTAATTCCATAAAGTTATTTGTATTCCTGGTTTGTTTATTAGGAAATATATTATTCTAAAGTTAACTAACGATGTAATTGTTACATCATTATTCGTTGTTTAATTGTTCTTTGAATTCATCGATCTTTTCCAAGATTTTTTTGTCTAAAGAAGGTTCTTTGAAATCGTATTCTTTAAACGTTTCTAAAATTGTTGTTGCTACAATCAAACGAGCAGTAGGTTTATCATCAGCAGGTATAATATACCAAGGTGCATAATCTGTAGATGTTCTATTAATAGCATCCTCATAACACTCCTGATATTGATCCCAAAGTTTACGTTCTTTTAAATCTCCTGCTGAAAATTTCCAGTTTTTCTCAGGTATGTTTAAACGTCTTAATAATCTATTTTTTTGTTCATCCTTAGATAAGTGCAAAAAGAACTTTAAAATGATAGTCCCATTTACAACCAAATGTTTTTCAAAATTATTAATTCTTTCCATTCTATCATGATAAAAATCATCATTTAAATCATCTAAACTTTTAACAGATGGAATATTTTCACCGAACACATATTCAGGGTGTACTCGAGTTACCAATACATTCTCATAATGTGTTCTATTAAAAACTCCGACTTTTCCTTTTGCTGGTAAAGCAATATAATGTCTCCACAAAAAATCATGCTTCAATTCAAGTTCAGTAGGCACTTTAAAACTATGAACCTCTACTCCTCTTGCGTTAAACTGCTTAAATACTTCTCGGATTAAACTATCTTTTCCTGAAGTATCCATACCTTGTAAACAAATTAAAGCACTATACTTGCCTTCTGCATACATTGTATTTTGTAAGTCTGCTATTTTCTTTCTTGTTTTTTTAAGCTTTTTCTCAGCATCTTCAATTTGCTCAAAAGTTGCTTTATTTTCTAACTGAATGGCTTCACTTACTTTATACTTGTCTAAATTCATATTCATGCTAAATTATTTCATAAATGTAAAAAAATATACTTCAATTTCACAGATTCTGTAAGCCTTTTACAACTATTTCTACTAACTTATAAATTTTGATTATACATGGCAAATCGTTTTCTTCTTATTTTCCTTTTGACTGCTATTTTTAGCTTTTCTCAAGAGAAACCAGTTGTGGTATTGGAATTGTTTACTTCGCAAGGATGTTCTAGCTGTCCACCAGCAGATAAAGTTTTAGATAAAATTAAACATTCAGCTGATCCTAGTAGCGTAATACCTATAGCGTATCATGTAGATTATTGGGATTATATAGGCTGGAAAGATCCTTTCGCATCGAATAAGTACACAAATAAACAGCGTGATTATGCTCAAAAATTTTATAGCAGCTCAATATATACTCCTCAATTAGTAATTAATGGAGATGAGCATTTTGTTGGATCCAATGAAATTAAAATCAATAGAAAGATAAAACAAATATTACATCGTAAGTCTAGTTCGAATTCAATTTCTATTTCTGATATAAAAACTTCTGATGATAAAGTGTTA
The DNA here is from genome assembly GCF_001936575.1 of Tenacibaculum agarivorans. Lineage (GTDB taxonomy): Bacteria > Bacteroidota > Bacteroidia > Flavobacteriales > Flavobacteriaceae > Polaribacter > Polaribacter agarivorans. The sequence goes on along the minus strand of NZ_MSMP01000018.1, from coordinate 62,998 downwards.
TTTTCTTATCAAATCAATGGAAAAATAAAAAAACATAAAATTTCCTATTTGTTAATTATTGACGAGCGAATTACAAGTGTAAAAAGAGGAGAAAACAGAAATAGAGTTTTAAAGAATACCAATATTGTCGTTCGTGAAAAAAGTGAGGTATTAAACGTAAAAGAAGGAAAAGCAGAAATAGCGATACCCAAAATTGTTTCTAAAAAAGATAAACTTCGACTTGTAGTTTTAGTGAAAGACAAAGAATCTTTTATAACTACTGGTATTCAAGTTACTTTATAAAAAAAGACGATCTAAAAAATGTTTCATAAATAGTCATTGTGAAAAAATGGAATACAATGAAGTTTTTTAGCAATCTAACCTTTATAAAGTAAGATTACTTTAGCTTTACTAGCTTTGTAATGACACATTACGATTATTTTTTAGATCGTCTTTCTCTTCAAACTCTATTCTTACAATTTATATATCATAAAAGAACACTTGTTTCACTTTTTGATTTGTAGTTGCACTATTACCATTATGAAGTCTAGCATTAACTGATAATTCTAGTGTATACGTACATCTGTCCATATCATTAGGTGGATTGTTAAGCTGTGAACTCGCATTAGTAACTTCATCCGAAACGGGAACTAAGCCTGTGTTATTTGGTAAAACGCCATCATCTATATTTCTATCGACAGAACCACTATTACTTTCTAAATGCAATCTAACATATGATAAATAAGGATGATATACTGTATATTTTGCATGTATCGTTCCATTTATAGGTGTACACAACGTAGTAGCTTCTAATTCTGCTATTGATAATTTCTTATATAAAGAAGTATTATTCATTACTACTGAATTTAAAGTTCTACCACTACCTGGAATAGTATTAAATTGATTTGTCGCTTTGTTTATCACTTCTCTTATTTCAAATCGGATAGCAAATTTTTCTACTGATGCCTTTTCTGAAGGTGGTATGTCTTGCCCTGCTGAAATTGTACTAGTGACATTTGACGCCGTGGTTAGCTTTCTAGTATCTAAAGAAATTAACGTATCCGTATCAATAATGTCAAATAAAGATAAGTCTGCTGGAGTTAAGCCATTTGCAATTAATGTTCTGTCAATAGCTTTATTTACATCAAACCAACCATTGGCATCAAAATCAGCTTGTGCACTGGAAACTGAAATGATATTATTACTAGGCAGTGATATTTTTCTACTAAGACGTAATACTTCTCTAGAAACAAATAAACCAGGCTCAACTCCTACTACTCTATTGAAATTACTATCCGCTGGACTTGAACTACCATTTGGTGTAGTTACATTACTCACCAAAAAACGGTATTCTATAGGATTACCTCTTACCGATTTTAAAGCTGCCTGACCTGTTAAATTAATCACACTATACAATGCATATTTACCCGCACCAGCAAAACCATCTACATCAAAATCTCTGGTACTTGTCCCAAATGAAGCATTGAAAGCACTTCCTATTCCTGTCCAAGCACTAGGAAAATTAGAATCATTTGGATCAACCACATTTACCTCTGAACATAAAGTAACACATAAACAATGGTTTACATTTTTTCTAGCATCTGCTTTTTTTTCATCTACTAAAGTAGCTCCAGCTAATTCAGCTTTAAAGTATACATCTGGTCCACTCTGAAAACGTAATGGCAATCCTGGATCTGTTTCTACATTAATCACAGGAGATAAAAATGTTTGTTTAAATGTTTTTGAAGTGTAGTCAATTCTGAAATGTCCATTAGAATCAGTTGTTGTACTACCTAGACTATCATCTGAAAGAAAATCAGCATCAAAAGCATTTACAGTAGCTCCTTTAATTGGAGTTCCTATTTGACAATTCAATAATTTTCCACAGATAACCCAAGCATCAAAAAGAACTCCTCTAATATAACACCACCACTTTGAGTTAATGATATAATCATGGAATGCTAATTCAAAATCTTGTGTAGAATCGAAATCCCATTTTGGTAAAAATGTTTCTGCATAAAATTGTCTTGTTGGAAATTTACCTTGTTCATGTAATGATTTTGGAACGGTATTCAATTCGAAATGAAATTCTAAATTTCCATCTTGATAATTTTCAAAAAGTTCTATCTCATAATTACCTGATTCATCTGTAAATCCTTCGCCTACCAAAAAATTATCTTTGCTTTTAATTTCTTTCTCTGATAAAAGTTTGAATGAGTTTCTAGAATTTGCTACATCATCATTAGTCGATTGATATAATTTTACTTTAGTATTACTTACACTTTCTAAACAATCTTCACATATGTATCCAGAAAGGTTTCCTTTAATCTGTTTCATTATTTTTAAATTTAAGTTGGTTATAGATTTGTCAATCAACAGATTAACATTTTCACAAAATTAACCACCTAATAACCAGAGAAAGAAATGTTTACACCCTTTAAAACCATCAGGTTTACCCTATTTTATGTATAGTTTTTATCTTATACTTTTCTGGGGTATTTCACCTTTATAAATCGTATATTTAGGGTATGAATAAAAATAAATTAATACTACAAGCTAGCTCTAATGCTAAAGGTAATACGTATAAGATTGTTACGTATTTAAATCAAGACAACCAATTTGATATTATAGATCTTTCTACTAAAAACATTGGACATTTTAATTATAATTTTGAAAACGCTAATGATGATTTCCTCCCTTTAATGGAAGAAATTATTGAAAAATACGATACTATAGTCTTTGCTACTCCTGTTTATTGGTATTCTATGAGCGGAATTTTAAAAGTTTTTTTTGATCGACTTTCAGATCTTTTACATTACAAAAAAGAATTAGGAAGAAAACTAAGAGGTAAAAAAATGGCAATGATTAGTAACTCTGGAGAAAATGATCGAAGAGATGGATTTGAAATGCCTTTTATTGAAAGTGCTAAATACTTAGGAATGGAATATCTTGGAGACACACATGCTTTTTTTACAGAAAATGAAATTGATAATCATGCTAAACATAACATTAATACATTAAAAAACAAACTTTAGCTTTTATATTTATTATCTTTATCGTAATATTGCAATATATAAATGGGAGTAACAAAAAAAGACATATACACCAAAGAGCAAAATGAAATTGCTACTATAGCTAAGGTTCTTGGTCATCCTGCTAGGATAGCCATTTTAGAACATTTATCTAGAACAAAAACGTGTATTTGTAGTGATCTTGTTAATGAAATTGGATTAGCACAAGCAACAATTTCGCAACATTTAAAAGAATTAAAAAAAGTAGAAATTATTCAAGGAACAATAGAAGGTACAAGTGTTTGCTATTGTTTGAATCAAGAAAAATGGACAGAAATTAAACATATAATATCTAATTTTTTAAACGTATTTTCTTGTACCGAAAGTAAATGTTGTTAAAAAATTTTACATTAATCAATCGTAATATTACAATGAATACAAAATTAAAAGAAACCATTGAATCAGTTGCTAAGCTTGAAATTCCTGAAAATAGAAAGGAAATTCTCAATCCTTTCATTGAATACTTAAATGAGAAGATTTCTAAGAATGAAAAAATAGCCATTAATTTTATCTGTACACACAATTCAAGAAGAAGTCATTTAGGACAAATTTGGACACAAACATTAGCAAAGTACTTAAATTTAGATACAATAACCACATATTCTGGAGGAACGGAAAATACTGCCGTTGCTACACCAATTATTAAAACCTTAAGTAATCAAGGTTTTGCAATTACTAAATTAAGTGAAAATAATAATCCTATATATGCTATTAGCTATGATGAAAATACTCATCCAATTATAGGTTTTTCAAAAAAATATCATGATGAGTTTAATCCTACTAGCAATTTTGCAGCAATAATGACCTGCTCTGAAGCTGATGGGGGCTGTCCATTTGTTGCTGGCTCGGAAAAAAGGATTCCAATTACTTATGAAGACCCTAAAATAGCAGATAATACTGATTTAGAACAACAAACATATACAGAAAGAAGTAATCAAATTGCTTCTGAGATGTATTATGTCTTATCACATTTAAAACAATAACATATGATACTTTCAGAAATTAAACAGCATTTACAAGATTTAAAAACGATAGCTTTTGAATTGCCTGACGGAACATTAGTACCAGAACATTTTCATGTTACTGAAGTTGGAAAAGTAACCAAACACTTTATTGATTGTGGTGGCGTATTGCGCAAAGAAGAGAAAATCAATTTTCAATTATGGAATGCTAATGATTACAACCATAGATTACATCCTGAAAAACTGATCAATATTATAGAATTATCTGAAAAAACATTGAACTTAAAGGATGTAGAAATTGAAGTTGAATATCAAGGAACTACTATTGGTAAATATGATTTAGATTTTAATGGAGAAAATTTCTTATTGGTAAATACAGCTACAGCTTGCTTAGCCGAAGATCAATGTGGCATACCATCCACTCCAAAAACTAAATTAAAACTTTCAGAAATACAAAGCCAAGGATTTAGCTGCGACCCGAACTCCGGATGCTGCTAATTGTTATAAAACTTATACCTTAAAAATTAAATAGAAAATTCAATTTGATTGACATAAATAAAAAAAACGAGTGTTTCATCTCGTTTTTTTTATACATTCTTCATTTTTTACTAACAGTTATTGATTTACCGTAAATTTACAATTGGTTTTAAAATGGTATATTCGCGCCGAATAATCCCTAAACATGTTTAAAATCATGAGAAAACTAATTTCAACTTTATTTTTAAGTTTACTATTACTCTCTCTTTATAATTGTTCTGAATGTAATAATGAAAACCCAAGAGCTAGAGTTACTAACTTAAGTAGTAATGAAGTTAGCGTACAAATTAAAACCTCAGGTGGTAATACTGAAAACATAAGTAATATTGAAACTGGTAAATCATCTGAATTTAGATCATATTCACCAGGTGATGTTAACTTTATAATTACTTCTAAAAATAAACTCGAATTTGAAGCAGAAACAGAAGTTGATTTTTGTACCGATTACGAAATAATAATAGAAGAAAACAATTCTATAACTATCATACCAACAAACATAGAATAGAATCATATAAATTACCGAAAATAAAAATCCCAAGTTTTTAACTTGGGATTTTTATTTTAAACTTCTTTATCAAAAGAATACCTATTTCTTTTCTTAAAAGGACGTATTATCAATCGCGTTTCTCTATCATATCTAATATAATTATACACCCAATTTAAAAAAACTACTGCTTTATTTCTAAATCCTATTAAAGAAAACAAATGCACTACCATCCATACAAACCATGCAAAAACCCCTTGAAATTTCCATTTTGGTAAATCTACTACAGCTTTATTTCTTCCTATAGTAGCCATAGAACCTTTATCATTATAAACAAATGGTTCAATATCTTTATTTTTCAATTCCGCTAGAATATTTTTTGCTACTAATCTTCCTTGCTGAATAGCAGGTTGTGCCATCATTGGATGTCCCCTAGGGTAATCTACAGTATTCATACAGGCTACATCTCCAATTGCAAAAACATTAGTATGTGCCACTACTCTATTAAACTCATCAACCTTATATCGTTCAGCTCTTTCAATTACACATTCTGCTTCTAATCCATCTACTGTTGCTCCTTTTACTCCTGCTGCCCAAATCACAGTACTTGACCTAAAATGATCTTCTCCATTAGTCTTTACTACATTTCCATCATAATCGAGTACTCGCAAATTTTTCCAGACATCAACCCCTAGTCGTATTAAAAAATCCTCTGCTTTTTCAGAAGCTTGCGTGCTCATTCCTTTTAAAATACACTCTGAACTTTGAATAAGATTTATTTTCATTAACCTTATATCCAAATCAGGATAATCTTTAGGTAAAATTTCTTTTTTCATTTCCGCAAGAGCTCCTGCTAATTCAACTCCAGTAGGCCCTCCTCCAACAATAACAAAGTTCATTAACTTTTTTCTTTCTTCTAAATCAGAAGTTAATAATGCCTCTTCAAAATTTTCAAGAATTAAGCTTCTGATATTGAGCGACTGTGGAATGGATTTCATTTCCATTGTAAACTTCTCAATATTAGTATTTCCAAAGAAATTTGTAGTAGAACCTGTAGCTATCACCAGGTAATCATAATCCAACTTTCCTATAGAAGTATTAATCTCCTTATTTTCAGTATTGATTTGAACTACTTCTGCCAACCTGAAATAAAAGTTTTCAACATTATTAAATCGTTTTCGAAGTGGAAATGCAATACTATCTGGCTCTAGACCTCCAGTTGCAACTTGGTACAATAAAGGCTGAAAAGTGTGATAATTATGTTTATCGATAAGTACTACTTGAAGTTCTTGATTTTCTAATCCTCTAGCAGCAGCTAAACCCGCAAAACCCCCACCAATAATGACTACTCGTGGAAAACTGGTTTGAGGTATATTCATATGTTATATATTTTTAAGCAATAAATTAATTATGGAAAGCAAATTTAATTAAAACTTCCTTGGTTTTAAATAATTACGATTTCTTATTATTTTTCATTTTTTTTAACAACCTCTCAAAAATACTTAGATATTCGAAAAAAGAAATTTTTAATGTTTTTATTTGAAACAATATTTTATAGATTTGTTATAGTAACATTAATTACACCTCTTTTATATGTTTACTATTTTCAAAAAAAAGAAACAGAAACATTTCATCATTAACTGTAACACAGACAGCATTTTAGTAAATGGAACTGCGCTTACTTTCCCTACTCAATACCAAAATTTAGTTGAAGTTTTTGGTGAGCCAACTAGAACTATTAACTCAAGTAGTGAATATATTATTTGGGACGATTTTGGTATTTCTTGTAGCTTAAAAAGTGACGATCATATCGTATCTATTAATGTATATCAAAGTTCAAATACAAGTGAATATGTTCCTAAAAAACCATATACAGGAACTCTATTTTTTGAAGAAGAAGATATTACATTTAATGAATTTAGTAAAATAGGATTAGGTAAAGTTGCTATCCATAGATTAGGAAGCGAAAATGAAACTCGATTTGGTTTTAGTATTGGAATTAATAATGATTATAAAATCTAACCTTTATTCTTAAGCTTCAATAATTCTCTTTCTAAAAATAAAAGTTTGTTTTCTACTTCATCACCTACTTCAGGTAAACGTTTTATGAAAGCAAATTTTGCTAACCATAGCTCTTTTATAGATGTTTGAGGAAAAATTTTCTCTTCGATATTTTTATGTGCTGCTTTAAAAATCACTTTATCAGCGATAAAGTAAACCTTCCTTACTACAATTTCTTCTTTCAATACAGCTACAACAATTTCTCCATTCCCAAAATTCATCATTTCTTCTTTTGGGATAAATTGGCCAATAATTATATCTTTAGGATACAAACCTTTATCATGATCTGTCATTTCTAAATTAGTAACAGTAAACGCTCTTAATTGCTCATCAGTATCAATTGGTAAACTAATTATTGGTAAATCATTTATAAAAGACACGTTATCAAAATATTCACAATACCCCTTTATATTCTTTTCTGACACATAAGGGATGGATAATAAACTTTCTTTTTCATATTCATTGTCATCTAGAATTAAATCTTCTTTAAAACGTAACAATTCATTAACTGTTAAATCTGACGTTAGCAAACTATCTATGGTTATGCTAAAATAATTAGCAATCTTAATAATTGTCTCTATTTTAGGCTCGCTTCTTCCCTCTTCATAAGCCCCTAAAGTAGCTCTCTTTAAGTCAAATATTTCAGCAAATGATTTTTGACTCAAACCTTTAACTCCTCTTATTTTTTTAATGTTTCTACCAAAAAAAGACATGCTTTGCTAATTTTATTTGCAATTACTAAAATAATTCGTATCTTTACACTAACAATATTAGCTAATAAAAACGAATATTGCTAATTTTTCTAGAAAAAACTATATTAAACTATTAACTATTTTATTATGATTCTATTAACTTTACAACTCGTAACAGTATTAATTTCAAAAATACTAGGCTAACTAAAATCAACTATAAAACCAGAACTAATTGCTAATGAACATTCACTTTAACAAAACCAAAGATTTTTTATTACAACTTAACTTTACAATTCGTAAAGAGATTGAAACTGATGGGATTTTTGTTATTGAAAAAGAAAATTTTGGAATTAAAAATTTAATTATTGGCGTTGCTTATCCTATACTAGTTATGGAACAATTTATTTTTAAAGCAACCCAACCTAATGAAGCTATGTTTAAAGCATTACTTCAAAAAAATAGAGATATCATTCATGGGGCTTTTGTGCTTGATGAAACTGGTGAACGTGTCATTTTCAGAGACACATTACAATTGGAAAATTTAGATATTAATGAATTAGAAGCTAGTTTAAACTCTCTAAGCCTATTACTTAGTGAATACTCTGAGCAAATCATTAATTTCTCAAAATATTAGAAATTATGAACTTTTTTAAACGACTTTTTAAAATCGGTCAAGCAGAAGCAAATGCTGCCATAGATAATATGGAAGACCCGATTAAAATGACAGAACAAGGCATTCGTGATTTACGAATAGATCTTGAAAAATCATTAGAATCTTTAGCACAAGTTAAAGCTTTAGCTATTAGAGCTAAAAATGATATTGATGAATTCACAACCAAAGCTAATGACTATGAGCAAAAAGCAATGTTAGTACTCACTAAAGCCAAAAATGGTGAACTGGAATTTAATGAAGCTGATGAATTAGCTAAACAAGCTCTAATTAAAAAAGAAGAAATACATTTGCAAATACAACAGGCAAAAAATGAAGCAGATAATTTTGATAATTCTGTTGCCCAATTAGAAGGAAATGTTCAAGAAATTAAAAGCACAATTAATAAGTGGGAAAATGAATTAAAAACGTTAAAAGCCCGTGTGAAAGTTTCTAAAGCAACAAAAAACTTAAATAAACAAATGGCTGAAATGGATAGCTTAGGAACTGTTGCTATGTTAGAACGCATGAAAGAAAAAGTGCAACAAGAAGAAGCTCTAGCTGAAGCTTATGGAGATGTATCAAAATCATCTAAAACCATAGATCAGAAATTAAATGAAATTACAGATACCAAAAATAAAACGGCTGAAGATAATTTAGCACAACTAAAGAAACAATTAGGATTTGAAGACAAATAACAACAAGTACCTATTATGAGTTATGAATTACGATTTGTCTTTTTAATTTTTACTATTATTCAATCGTAATTCATAATTTAAAATTAATATAACAACTAGCTATGACACTAACCGATTTAGTTTTTTCATCAATAAATGCACCGCTCACAGTATTACTTATAGTATTAGCTGTATATAGAGTAGTAACGATGCTATTTGGGATGGATTTTGACTTTGATCTAGATTTTGATATCGATGTTGATGTAGACATGGACGTAGATGCTGATTTTGATGTTGATGGAGATTCTTCATTTGATGCCACAGGAATAGATGTTGAAGATATTTCTAATGTTGAATTGAAAAACGAAACTATAGTTGGTAAAAAAAAGAAAACATTGAAATGGTGGCAGGTATTTTTAATTTATTTCAATTTTTCTGAATTACCTTTCTTATTTACATTTACAGCTTGGATATTTTTCTGGTGGGCTATAACAGTAATAGGAACATTTTATACTCATAGCTATGAAAACTCATTCGGGTTACTAATTTTCTTTGCAGCTATTATACCGTCATTATTTATTAATAAAATATTTACAACACCATTTAAAGCTATATTTAAAAAACTAAATCGAAAAGGAGAAAGTGCTTTAGACTTAATCGGAAGAACAGGCACTTCTTTATCTAACATTTCAGGAGACAAACTAGGAAGTGTAAAATTATTTGTAGAAAATGATCCTATAAATATTTATGCAAAATCTTTGAATGGAGATCCAATTGCCTCAGGAAATGAAATACTAATCATTAAAGAATCAAAAGATAAAAAATTTTATTACATCAAAAATTATTAAATAAAAATCAACTATGAACACAAGCCTATTATTTTTTTCACAAATTGACGTTTCAAATATTGTATGGACAGTAGTCGGAGGAATAGTTTCTCTAATACTATTATTTGTCATATTTATTGCTCTATTTTATCGAAAAATTCCTCAAGGAGAAGCTTTAGTTAAAACCGGATTTGGAGGTACTGCTGTTGCTTTTGATAAGGGAATGTATGTTATTCCTGTTCTACATAAAGTAGAAATTATGGATATTTCTGTAAAGAAAATTGAAATCCAACGTTTACAAACTGATGGTTTAATCTGTAAAGATAATATGCGTGCGGATATTAAAGTTGCCTTCTTCGTACGTGTTAACAAATCTAAAGAAGCTATTATAGAAGTAGCACAAACCATTGGATGTGAAAGAGCTTCATATATTGAAACTTTAGAAGAATTATTTGAAGCAAAATTTTCTGAAGCTCTAAAAACAGTAGGAAAGAAATTCGATTTTGTTCAATTGTATGAATCTCGCAGTGAATTCAGAGATGAAATTATTAATGAAATCGGTAGAGACTTAAATGGATATACTTTAGAAGATTGTGCAATTGACTACTTAGAACAAACTTCAGTTCAACATCTAAAAGCAGATAATATTCTAGATGCAGAAGGTATTAAGAAAATTACTGAATTAACAGCTACGCAAAACATCAAATCTAATTTAATTAAGAGAGATGAAGAAAAAGTAATTCGTAAACAAGATGTTGAAGCTCGTGAAGCTATTTTAGAATTAGACAAACAATTAGCTGAAAAAGAAGAACAACAAAAACGTGAAATTGCAAATATTAAAGCTCGTGAGGAAGCAGAAACGTTAAAAGTTGCAGAAGAAGAGCGTTTAAAATCTGAAAGTGCAAGAATTGCAACCGAAGAGAAATTACAAGTAGCTGAAGAAAACAAACAACGTCAGGTTATTGTTGCTGAAAAGAATAAATTACGTACAGATGCTGTAGAAGCGGAAAGAGTAGAAAAAGACAGAATGTTAGAAGCTACAGAAAGAGAGCGTATTGTAACTTTAGCACAAATTGAAAAAGAGAAAGTTGTTGAAGTAGAAAAGAAAAACATTCAAGATGTGATTCGTGATCGCGTAATGTTAGAGAAAGGTGTGGTTGAAGAGCAAGAAAATATGAAAGATATTGAAGCTTTCAAAACTGCAGATCGTGAGAAACAAGTTAAAATTACAATTGCGGAAGCTGAAGCAGAAGAATCTTTAATCAAGAGAATTAAGCAAGCAGAAGCTGAGAAAGAAGCTGCTAAACAAAAAGCAGAAGAAATTAACATTGAAGCACAAGCTCAAAAAGAAGCTAGTGAAAAAGAAGCAGAAGCTCGTAAAACATTAGCAGAAGCAAAAGCGAAAGAAGAAGCTACAATTGGTATGTCTGAAGCACAAGTGATGCATGCTAAAGCAGATGCTAATGAGCGTCAAGGTTTAGTAGAAGCTAACATTATTGAAAAGAAAGCTAAAGCAGAAGCTTCTGGTATTTTAGCAAAAGCTGAGGCTATTAAAGAAGAAGGTTTAGCTGAAGCACAAGTAATTAAAGAAAAAGCAATTGCAGATGCTGCTGGGATCGAAGAAAAAGCTGAAGCAATGAAGAAATTAGATGGGGTTGGAAAAGAGCATGAAGAGTTCAAGTTACGTTTAGAGAAAGAATTACAAGTAGACTTAGCTCAAATTCAAATCCAAAAAGATATCGCAGATGCGCAAGCTCAAGTTATTGGTGATGCATTAAGAGCTGCAAATATTGATATTGTTGGTGGAGAAACGATGTTCTTCGATCAAATTATCGGACAGATTACTAAAGCTAAAGGAATCGATAGATTAGTGCAACACAGTGATAATATTCAAGATGTAAAAGATGCTATTTTAGGTAGCGATGATGTTAAAGGAAACTTACTAGAAAAAGTAAAGGATTTTGCTAATAAATATGGAATCTCTTCTGAAGACATCAAAAACTTAACTGTAGCTAATCTTTTACTAGATTTAAAAGACAGAGCTAACACATCAGATGAAGAAGGATTATTCAGTAATCTTTTCAACCTAGCTAAAGGATTAGGTTTATCAGATAAGAAATTGTCTTAATTTCAATGTATCAATTTGAAAATTTGATAATATAACAATAACTAATATGTCAGTTCGAGTGATTTTATAGAGTGATAACGAGATAAAATTGTATCGAGAACAATTCCGATAACGAAAACTTCTCGAAAAACTATCCTTTATTCCATTCAAATAATTTCGCTCGAAGTGACAATAAAGTTCAAAAAGTTATGAAAGTGTATTATGTTTATATTTTACAATGTTCTGATAAAACATACTATACTGGAATAACTTCAAATTTAGACAAAAGACTTTTAGAACATTCCAAAGGGTTGCATAAAGGTAGTTATACATATTTTAGAAGACCTATAGCGTTAGTTTTTTATTGTGAATTCACGAATATTGAAATAGCAATAGAAAAAGAAAAACAAATTAAAAAATGGTCAAAAGCTAAAAAAGAAGCTTTGATAAATAATCAATATGAATTACTTCCTAATTTAGCTAAGAAGAAATTTGATTAAAGTCTTAATGTCAGTTCGAGTGATTTTTTATGAAGTGATAACGGAGTAAAAATCGTATCGAGAATAATTCCTAAATAAAAACTTCTCGATACTAAATTATTCTCCTTTTCATTCGAATAATTTCACTCGAAGTGACAATAAAGTTCAAAATAAGAATGTCAGTTCAAGTGATTTTGCGAAGAGCGACGGAGTAAAAATCGTATCGAGAACAGTTTCAACAACAATAACTTCTCGATACAAAATTATGTTCCATTGCATTTCACGTAATTTCACTCGAAGAGACAACTAAGAATTGACACAAAAAAATACATGGAAAACCAAAACAATCAACAACTAGACGGAGGAACATATGAAATTATTCAAGGTAGATTGCAAAAACAAAAGCAAGAGCTACAAGAACGATTACATAAGCTAAATGATGCAAGGAAACATGTTTTTGGAAACATAGAAACCAAATTAATTGCTAACGATAGAATAAACACTGAAAATAATTGTATTGCCAGAGATATTGTTTCTTTTGGAAACACATCAATCTTTGGATATAACGTACATTTTGGACTACGTACAGATATCAAACTTTCAGATGTATTTAGTATTTACGAGTTTAAGGAAAATCATTTCCATATTCAATCTTTAGATTTAATCAATGATGATATTTTCATCAACGATTTTACTAACTTGTATAAATACTATAGAAATACGATTTTCTCAAAATTCGCTGTGATTGGAAACTACCTCCATATGGTTTTCCAATTAAGCGAAAATACAAGTGATATTAAAACCTTTAAATGGTTAATCAACGAGAATCAACTTCAGTACGTAGATAATCGTAGCGAACATGAATATAAATTCCCTAGGCAGCACGAATTTAAATGGCAAGAAGTAACTCGTGATATGCACCGATACGGAACGCATTCACATATTTCTATTCTTGACAAGGTTTTTGTAGAAACCATTGGGGGTGATTTAACTATAAAAATTGAAGACAATACAGACGACGGAAAAGGAATTCTTTCTGAGCCTGTTGAACATATAGATCAAACCTTGGACGATGGTCAATTTCGTTATGGTGATTTAGGAAACTTAATCACTTTAGAAATCAAACCTTTTCAGGAAGATCCGCGTTACTTCGTATATAATCATAAACTACAAGAAGTACAACGTATCGAAAGCATTAAAGATACAGCTGTTCAATTACCAGACGGACATGGTATTATTTTCCCTAACGGATATTATTTACAAACTGGAGAATATAAAATATTCGAAAGTGATGTAAAAGAGGTAAAATTTCAAAAGAAAGTAAGTTCACCAAACGGTGAAGATTTCTTGTATGTTTTTTACGCAACAATCCGTGGATTATACGTATTGATGTCGTATAACATTATTGAGCAAGAAGTTAAAACTCCAATTATTTGTAACGGATTTACCTTACTTGAAAACGGTGAATTATGTTATTTTAAAACTGAAAATGAACAAACCAAACATCATGTAGTTCAAATTTGGCAAACTCCGTATTTAAAAGGAGATTTTATGCCTTCGCAACATACAGATAGTTTACTGTTCAAAATTGGAAATAAAGATATTGTTCGTGCCATGGCTGAATGCCACGAATTAATCAACCTGTTAAATAAAGAAGATAATTATACTGGTTTATATAATGATATCGCTAAAATATCAAAAGATATTAACGATACGTATTATTGGTTACCAGAAGCAGATACCCATCAATTAAACGAGCCTATTCTTCAAATCAATGAAGCTGCAAATGCTGCCATTGAAGAATTTGAAAAAGTAGTTCAATTAAAAAAGCAAGCTGAAAAAGCTACTGCAGCAATCAATACAAAATCAGATGAACTTTTTAGTAAAATAAAGAGTACTTCATTTAAATCTATTGATGATTTTGTTGGATTGCTAAGTCAATTACGGACATTACGCGGTGAGGTTATTAGCTTACATGATGTTCGTTATATCCAAAAGGAAAATTTAGATGCTTTAGAAACACAAGTTGCTGAGCAAAACACCTTAATTTCTAAACGTTGTGTACAATTTTTATTGAACGATAAAGCATTAGCTCCGTATCATAAACGTGTAGCTAAAAAAGAAACTTCGTTACCCGAAATTAAGAAAGTAGTTGAAGCGAAAGCTTTAGAAAAAGAAGTCAATCAAATTACTGCTGATTTAGAAATGCTGATTGATATTGTTTCTAATCTTGAAATAGAAGATACTTCGCAATCCACAAAAATTATAGATAATATCTCTTTAATTTTTGCGACTCTTAATCAGTTAAAAGCAGGAATTAAAAACAGTATCAAAAGCTTAGGAAGTTCTGAAGCTAAAGCTGATTTTGTTGCACAGTTAAAATTAATTGATCAAAGTATTATCAATTATATAGACATGGCAACTACGCCAGAAAAATGTGATGAGTTTTTAACAAAAACTGCCATTCAGCTTGAAGAATTAGAAGGTAAGTTTGCCGATTTTGAAGAGTTTATTACACAGATTATAGAAAAACGTGAAGAAATTCATGCCGCTTTCGATACGCGTAAAAACAACCTTATTGAAAAACGTAACAAGAAAGCTGTGGCGTTACAAACTGCTTCTGAACGTATTTTAAAAGGTGTTGAGAAAAAAGCGCAAAGCTTCGATACCATTGAAGATATCAATGGATATTTTGCTGCAGATTTAATGATTAATAAAGTTAGAGACATTATTAATCAGCTACGTGAGTTAGACGACGCCGGAAAAGCAGAAGCTATCGAAACGAAATTAAAAGTTGCAAAAGAAGATGCACTTCGTAAACTTAAAGACAAACAAGAGTTATACGAAGATGGTGAAAACATCATCAAACTTGGTAAACATAAATTCGGAGTTAACAAACAAGTTTTAGATTTAACGATTGTATATAAAAACGAAGAATTATATTATCACTTAACAGGTACTGATTTTTACGATACTATTGAAAACGATATTTTAGTACAATCTAAAAAATATTGGAATCAAGAATTAGTTTCTGAAAACAACGAAATATATCGTGCCGCTTATTTAGCGTACAAGATTTTCAAAAACATTCCAGAAACTGAATTAATTACTAAAACACAAGAAGAATTATTAACTGTTGTTCAACAAGAAAGTAGTAATTTATATTCTGAAGGTTATGTAAAAGGAGTTCATGATACCGATGCTAGTCAAATTTTACACACATTAGTTCATAAACATCATGAATTAGGACTACTCACTTATTCTCCCAATACCAGAGCTTACGCACAATACTTTTGGAATTCTCTTTCTGAGGAAGCTCAGACTTTATTAAACACTAATATTAAAGCTTCTGGTGAAGTACTAAGTGTTTTTCCAAACAGTGACTCATTTGCTTTTATCATTGAAAATTTAAGTACTAAAATTACTGAATTTGCTCAGCAAAGTAAATTGTTTTCTGAATCAGAAAGTGAACCAATTGCTAATTATCTTTTTGAGGAATTGAAACAAAATAATTCGTTCCAAATCAGTACAGATGCGTTTGGTTTAAAAGATGAGTTTGTAAAAACCTTAAAGAAACAAGATGCTTATCATAAATTCAGAAACGGAATTGATAAATCAAATGAATACACCGATAAAATTCATTTAACAAAACAATGGGTAAGTTCGTTCTTGTCTTCAGCAGAAAGTTCGAAACAAAACTATATCAATGAAATTGTTGCTATTCTACTGTTTGAACACGAATCAACTTCTGAAGTTAAAGCAGTTCACCCGATAGAAGAAATAAAAGGTTTAAGAGGAGATCACAGTACAATTACTGAAGGAACTTTTGTTTTTAATTATCATGATTTCATTTCAAAATTAGCGCAATTTACTACTAAAGAAGTTCCGAATTTTATCAGATATAAAGAAGCCAAACAAGAAGTTACTGAGCAATTAAAAGAAGATTTAAAGTTAGAAGAATTTAAGCCAAGAGTATTATCATCTTTTGTAAGAAATAAATTAATTGATCAAGTATACTTCCCTTTAATTGGAGATAACTTAGCGAAACAATTAGGAACAGTTGGCGACAATAAACGTACCGATAGAATGGGTATGTTATTATTAATTTCTCCTCCTGGTTATGGTAAAACTACGTTAATGGAATACATATCGAATCGTTTAGGTTTAGTATTTATGAAAATTAACGGTCCAGCTATTGGACATGAGGTAACTTCTGTTGATCCAATGTCTGCTAACAATTCTGCATCTAGAGAAGAGTTAAAAAAATTGAATTTAGCTTTTGAAATGGGTGATAATGTGATGTTATATTTAGACGATATCCAACACTGTAATCCTGAGTTTTTACAGAAGTTTATTTCACTTTCTGATGGTACACGTAAAATTGAAGGAGTTTTTAACGGAAAATCAAAAACGTATGATTTACGTGGAAAGAAATTCTGTGTAATTATGGCTGGTAACCCATATACAGAAAGTGGAGATCGTTTTCAAATTCCTGATATGCTAGCCAACCGTGCTGATATTTACAATTTAGGAGATATTATTGGAGACACAGCGCATTTATTCAAACTGAGTTTAATAGAAAACTCATTAACATCAAATCCTGTTTTACACCAATTGAGTAGTAAATATTTCGAAGATGTGTATGCTTTGATTGATAAAGTGGAAAATAATACCGCTGATGTTGATTTAAAAGGAAATCATACCAAACAAGAAATTCAGGATTACACTTCTGTTTTAGAAAAAGTAATTACAGTTAGAGACACCATTTTAAAGGTGAATCAGGCATATATTCAATCGGCTGCCATGGAAGATCAGTACAGAACAGAACCTTCTTTTAAATTACAAGGTTCGTATCGTGATATGAACAAGTTGGTTGCCAAAGTAGTTCCAATTATGAACGATAGTGAGTTACAACGTTTGCTATTATCACATTATGAAAGTGAGTCACAAACCCTTACCTCTGCTGCAGAAGGAAACCTTTTAAAGTATAAAGAGTTGATTGATCAACTTTCTAATGAAGAATTAACAAGATGGACAAGCATTAAAGAAATCTTCTTAAAAAACAATAAGCTAAAAGGTTTCGGTGATAAAAATGAAATGGCTCAAATTTTAAGTCAGATGATGGCTTTCTCTGAGAATTTAGAGGGAATTAAGGAGGCTTTGCAGAAAGGATTAGAAAATAAATTATGATCATAGAAGATCCTAAAAAGCAATTGAAAATCAATTGCTTTTTTATACTTATTGCTCTAACAATAATTTATGATTATTCGGTAAAAGGAAAAACTTACTATGATAATGTTATAAGTAAGAAAATAGAAAAAGATATTGAGAATCCTTATGACAGGACTTACAACTCTAAAAATAATTCGAGATATTCTTATCAAATTATTATGAATAAATACTCGTTTTATTGCTCGAGAGGTTTCCTATATTCAATTAAAGAAGGAGGCCAAATAGCGTATATATTATCTCCGATTTTTAATGAAATCAATAATTACAAAGCTGTCAAAACTCAAAAAACAGAAAACAATACTTTTAGAAAACTATACGGTTTTAACATTCCTTTTATAATTTTAACAGTATTTATTCTAAGTTTTTGGTTTGAAAATTATATTTATGTATTAACGTTTATAGGAAGAGTTTTTATTCTTGTCGATCTGATTTATGTATTATTTTAAAAAAGTTTTACAAAAAGGATTTGCTAAAAATTAAAAACTGTTTAAAATAAAAAATTCTTTACATGTTGACAGGACAAAACATTTTTCGAAAACCAAATGAGATTGAACAAAAGGTTATTGATATTTGTAAAAAAAATACACGTTATTTTTATCGAGAAATATTCTTCATTTTTTTGATTTTAACCATCATTATTTGGTTTTTAACCGTATTGGCATTTTCCAAACAACTACTTCCTGGCTTTATCTTTATGGTTATAGCTTTCATGCTAACGTTTCTTGTAAAACGAATTCTAAAAGCTGTAAAACAGTGTAATGTAAATTGTTCTCACTTAATTTATTCAGATGAAGATGAATGGAAAATAGAACTCAAAAACAGTTCCTCAAGACATCCTCAATACATTTCTAAAGTAGGCGACAAACTAATTATTATGATTGTTCCAGGTATGTTTGATCCTCCAAATAATGGCTCATCTAAATATATTGCATTTGAATATGTACAATTATTTGATAGCCCTCCAGTTTTTGGTAATAATTTTATATTTACTTCTATAGAAGGAAACAACTTAAATCATAAAGATCTGTACTACATGGAAAACATTACACCTCCTAGTATCACTTCGATTTTTATTGTTTGTATTTTTGCTGTGCTACTTCTTATTTATTTTATCTCTGGCTTCACATTTACTTTTTGTGCTTATGTTTGCCTAGCTTTATTATATCCAGTTGTACGAATTATAAAGGCTTGGCTGAAAAACAAGAAACTAAGAAAAGATGTATTAAATAGAAATGTCATTGCGAAAAAGTACAATGAATGAAGCAATCTTTGTCTTAAAAACGAGATTTTCCTTTATTAGATTGACAGATTACTTCTTCAAATGACGTGATTAAAAATATATTCTTAAATAGAGTCAATTAACTTCCAAAAAGCGTCAATACCAATTTTCGACGCCCTCCATAATTTCTATGTTCACCTAAATAGATTCCTTGCCAAGTTCCTAAGTTTAATTTTCCATTGGTTATAGGAATTTGAACTTGACAACCTAACATCGAGCTTTTAATATGTGCGGGCATATCGTCTGCTCCCTCATCATCATGTTTATAATAAGGCATGTTTTCAGGAATCATTTTGTTAATATGTGTTTCGAAATCCATACGCACAGTTGGATCAGCATTTTCATTGATAGTTAAACTTGCCGAAGTATGCTTAATAAATACCTGTAACTGCCCTACTCTAACCTGTCTTAATTCAGGAATTTCTTCAACAATCATATCTGTTATTAAATGATAACCTCTCTCGAAAGCAGGTAAACTAATTTCTTTTTGGTAAAATTTCATCTTTAATCACTTCTTGACATCAATTATAATCAAAAAAAGAAGCTTTTAAAAATCTTAATAGATATGTTATTGTCATTCTATTTTGAAAATACTCCAAGAAACAATAATCACTTAAAATTTCATTCTATTGCACCCTAAAATCAAGGGTGCAAAACTTTATCATTTTTTATTTTGAGAGTAAGCTTTTTACTCTCAAAAAAAGTGAGAGTAAAAAAAAGTTTTAATTCTTAATATAGCTGAACTTTTAGCACTTCAACTTTCATAAAAAAAAGAACTTTACCTACTAATTTCAACCAAAATTTATGAAAAAACTAATTTTAAGCGTCACCATCGCGCTTGGACTACTAAAAAGTTATGGACAGGAATTACCACAGATAATTTCTCAAACACCAGAAGCTGCTACTTTAGGGAAATATGGAAATACCCCTGTAAGTAAATACACAGGAGTACCTAATATTTCAATCCCTTTATATACTATTAAGGAAGGAGATATAGAAGTACCAATTACTTTAAATTACCATGCTGGTGGTTTTAAAGTACAGGAAGACGCAACTTGGGTTGGTTTAGGCTGGTCACTAACCCCTGGGGGTATGATTTCTAGAGACCCTAGGGGAAATGCTGATCAGTTTAGCAACTTAACCTATTTTGAAATTTGGGGAGACAATAATAAGCTTCCAAATGATTTCATTTCTTCCAGTCCTAGTGCTGTATTTGAAAAATACGGAATTTCTCATGTTTTTAGACAAGGAAGTCATTATCCAATTCAAGATATGGAGCCTTATTTTCTTAAAGAATATCCTGTTAATGGGATACATCATAAAGATCTTTTTCAGGCTGATCATTTTAATTACAGCTTTCCAGGAGGGGCTGGTGAATTATACAATAGAAATAATAAAGAACTTGTTGATAGATCCATTAATCTTTTAAAAATCGAAAGAGTTGATAACAATGATGCCATTTTTAAAATTACAAATACAGATGGTGCAATTTATAATTACGGTAAAAATTCTGGAGTTTTAGCACATCAAGGTATAGATTTAAGCTCTTTTTATACTTATGCGGGAGGTGCCCCTTCTAGTAGTATTGTTGAAATGAATTATTATTTGACAAATATTACATCTCCTACAGGAAGGAAGGTAGATTTTTATTATGAAAACACAAATAATGGAGATCACATTATTTCTACAACTTCAGTAAAACAGATTGCCAGATACATTCCCGGAAATCCCTCTAACATTTTACCTCAAGATAGTAAATCAATACAAACGATAGAAACAAGCTCTTTAACTAGAAAATCAGTTTTAAGTAAAATTGAATTCTCACAAGGTTATGTTCTATTTCATGTCAATGACAACTTAAACCCTAGAGAAGATATTAAAGGTTCTGGAGCTAAAAAACTAGAAGCCATTGAAATTTATCAATATACCTCTGCATCAGACGCTAATTCTAATAGAAGCTCAAAACTAATTAAACGATTTGAATTCGAGTATTCCTATTTCACGGCATCTTCTAGTATAGGATACACACCTTCCCACCCTCTTTTTGATCAAACATTCAATACAAAAAGATTGCGATTAGATCGCATCAAAGAACTTGGTAATACTATAAATACAACTCCTAAAGTTCATGAGTTTGCTTATAATAATACCATGCTACCTCCTAAAACGTCATATAGCGTGGATAAATATGGTTATTATAATGGTAAAAGAAACTTCACATTTATTCCTCAACTTTTAATAACAGATAATAATGTAACCATTGATGATATTTTAAATAATAGAGATATATCTCCAAAAGATGTACTATATAACGGCGCAAATGTTACCCCTAACCCAAATGTTGTTAACGCATGCTTACTAGAAAAAATAACCTATCCCACAAAAGGGAGTACCAGTTTTCAATACGAGGCTAATGAGTATTTTGTTCCTTATACCTATAAAAGATTTGAAGAAAAAGTTGCTTCTAATTATAGTGGAGGCTATGAAAATTTAAAAATCGACCCAAAAAATATAACATTTACAATTGAAGAAGAAACTACTGTTATTATTGATTGGACGTTACTTAGTAGAAATAGTTCTTTTGGTCCTAATGATCTTTACGTAAAAATTACTGGAGATAATATTCATGGAGGTTATTTTAAGAAGTGGGATTTCTCAACAGGAGATGCATCAGGCAGCGATATTTGTGAGGTTATTATGCATAACGGACAAGTACAAGCTGAGCAACTCTGCACAAGAAATGTTAGTATCATACTACCTCCTGGTACTTACACTGTAGACACACATAATGATATAGAAAACATAGACGTACCCACTTCTGATGGAAATGTACTCAGTATAGCTGAGGCTGATATTTTATTCTATTATAAGGATTATACAGATACTTCAGAATATGGTCCAGGAGTCAGAATAGCAGAAATAACCGATAGAGATACTAATAATACTGTTATCTCTAAAAAACGATATGACTATACAAAGTTAAACAGTGAAGGAAAAATACAAACAAGTGGAAAACTATTACATAAACCCGTTTTTCATTATAAGGCAATAGAACTAGAAAACACCACACAAAATGATATTCCAATAATAAGAAGAAATGATTTTTTCTATAGGACTAATACTCCTAAAAGATCTTTTTCTACTTCTGCCAACGGAAAAATGTTAGGATATGATAAAGTGACAGAAATACAGATAGGAACACATGATAACATTAACGGAAAAATAGAATGCGAGTATCACAATATTATAGATGATATTCATATTGGAACTCCTGACTACGATGTGGAAAATTTTCCTAGTCTAAGTTCCCCTTTAAATGGAAAGCTAAAAAAAGAAGAAGTTTTTAAATCCAACGGGGATAACTTCAGCATTGTAAAAAGTACTGATTTTAGATATAAAATTCTTGATTCTGAAGTTTTATGGTATGGTATACCTATATCCTATGTAAATAAAACTCTTCCTGTTGGACCTTTACAAATTCAATATACATTATTAGGACATCATCTTTTTCCACAATGCTTATATCCTGAAATATCAACTTTTGTTACACTGGAAAACAAAATAGAGAAAATATTCAACAGTAATGATGAAAACCCAATAACATCAACTTCAAACTATGCATATGAAAACACACAATTGAGCACTGAAACTACTTCACATTCTAATGGAGATGTTCGAATTCAACACTATTTTTATCCGCTATCATTTTTTAAACCAAATTGGATACAATATGTAGATGAAATGGTCGATAAAAACATGGTAGCTAACCCTATAGCATCAACATCTGTATTAAATGGAAAACCAGTTGGTACGCAAACAACAGATTATAAAGTGTGGCATCAAGGAAGTTCTTCCAATAATAACACAATCATCATAGCACCAGAAAAAGTAAAAATAGACAAAGGAGCTCATCGCATAGATATAGAAACACGAGTTATATACCACAAATATGATCTAAACGGTAATCCTTTAGAAGTTTCTAAGCATGATGGAATGCATATTAGTTATATCTGGGGCTATAATCAACAATATCCTGTAGCAAAAATTGAAAATGCTACCAGAGCAGAAATAGAAGCATTATCAGGATTTGGAGCTGATTTTCATACAGGAGCATTTGCTCTTACAGAAACTCAAGAGCAAACATTGCGCACCAACTTACCTAACGCAATGATTACTACATTCACTTATGATCCTTTAATAGGAATTACCAGTATTACAGATCCAAGAGAATATACCACATACTATCAGTACGATGAATTTAATCGACTACAATCTATTAAAGATGCAAATGGAAATATTACGGAAGAATACAAATACAACTATAAAAACTAATACTGCTATGAAAAATTATATATTTTATATGTTAAGTATACTATTATTCTTAGTGTGTAATAGTACTTTTTCTCAAACAAAATCAATCATAGAAATTGAGAAAACAAAGGATAATACAATACAAATATCAGGTTCGAATGAGGTAGTTATTAATGAAAAAAACACATATGAGGTAATTAATATCCCTAAAGACAAAGAACTATTTATTCAATCTGCTGAATGGTTTGTTTCCAATGCCACAATAATAAGTCAAACTACAAAAAGCGTACAAATTAAATGGAATTCTATTGGCAAACAGACTATTCGATATGTTATCAATCATAGAAGTCAGGTATTTGAAATCACTTACGATGTATATGTTAGTACTCCAATTGCACCTCCCCCTTCTACTCCGAAAATCCCCTATATTTTAAGTCAAGACTGTAAAAGTACTACGTTAACAAAATCCCTCTCTCCTTTCAATACTACATGGTATTGGCAAGGAACTAATCCTAATGGCACTAGTACCTCTAATCAAAGCTTTAACTACAGAGTTACTCGTTCAGGCAGGTATTATCTTAGAGCTCAAAATGCAAGTGGTATATGGAGTAAAAATTCAAGCTATATTGATGTTACCATAGGTGCCAATAGAACTTGGTTTGCAGATATAGATGGAGACGGTTTAGGTGATCCAAATAATACGAAAATACATTGCGAACAACCTCTAGGTTATGTTGCTAACAATAGAGATCAGTGCCCTAATGAACATGGCAACGGATCTTCAACAGGATGTCCATGTGTAGAGTTAACTTGGTACGCAGATACTGATGGTGATGGCTTAGGCGATCCAAATAACACCAAACAAGCATGTAATCAACCATACAACTATGTAAGCAATAGTGATGACCAATGTCCTGATCAAAACGGTGATGGATCATTAACTGGATGTCCTTGTACCAAAAAAATCTGGTATGCTGATACTGATGATGATACTTTAGGAGATCCTAACAACACCAAAGAAGCATGTGAACAACCTTTAGGATATGTAGATAATGGCAACGATCAATGTCCTACAACTCACGGAGGAGTTTCAGCAACTGGTTGTCCTATACCTTTAGCATTAAGTAATGAAAATTATGTGTATACGATTACACCTCAAATTTCAACTTCAAGTATAACCAATCAAACAAAAGATAAAGATATCATTAGATCAATTACTTATTTTGATGGTTTAGGAAGAGCAAAACAAAACGTTGGTATTAAACAAAGCCCAACTGGAGACGATATCGTAACTCATACTGAATATGATGAGTTTGGAAGACAAACAAAAGAATATTTACCATACACTGCTATTGGAAATGCTTCTTTAAAATCAAATCCTGTTACAAACACGAATAATCATTATATCAATAATTATCAAACTGATATCAATATTAATTCACCTAATCCATATTCAGAAAAACATTTCGAAAACTCACCTTTAAACAGAGTGTTACAACAAGCAGCACCTGGACAAGATTGGCGCTTAGGTAGTGGACATGAAATCGAATTTGAATATCAAACAAATACAGCATCCGAAGTAAAACTATACCGTGTTACTACTCCCTTAAATGAAAGGGTTTATCAACCAACATTAGTAGACGCAGGAACATATCCAGCTGGAGAATTGTCTAAAACTATCACAAAGGATGAAAATCATGACGGTTCTAACACAAAATTACACACTACAGAAGAATTCAAAAATAAACAAGGGCAAGTGGTACTAAAACGTACTTATGCCTCAATAAACTCGGCAACAAGTGGTGTGAGTTCTGTCGAACCCCATGATACCTATTATGTTTATGATGATTTCGGAAATCTTACTTATGTATTACCTCCTAAAGTAGTTACTACCGATGGAATATCTAACAGTGAACTGAATGAGTTATGCTATCAGTATATATATGATTACAGAAACAGATTGGCTCGAAAGAAAATACCCGGTAAGGATTGGGAATATATTATTTACAATCGTTTAGATCAACCTATTATTACTCAAGATGGAAATTTAAGAGCAAATACCAGATGGTTATTTACCAAATATGATGATTTTGGACGAGTTATTTATACTGGAGAATGGTCTAATACGCAAAGTGTTACTGCAATTCAAGGTCATGCTAACAATCCTTTTTATAAGAATACTGAAGAAAGGTCAACAGCAAATACAATAGCTAATACACAACTGTATTATACGAATGTAGCCTTGCCACTTTCTGCAATTGAGCAAATTTTCACGATCAATTATTACGATACTTATGTGGATTTACCAGCTGACTTACAACCAACAGTAACAACAAGCTATGGACTACAATCTACAACAAAAACCAAAGGCTTAGCTACAGTATCTAAAACTAGAGTTTTAGAAACAGATGACTGGATTACTACTGTTACATATTATGATGAGAAAGGGCGCCCAATTTATATATATTCTAAAAATGAGTATTTAAACACTACAGATATTATTGAACATAAATTAGATTTTGTTGGGAAAATATTGGAAAAGAAAACAACACATCAAAAAGATGGACAAGCTGAAATTGTAACCCTTGATTTATTTACATATGATCATATAGGCAGACTATTAACGCAAAAACAACAGATCAATAATCAATCAGAAGAAACTATTGTAAGTAATGAGTATGATGACCTAGGACTATTAAAAAGTAAAAAAGTTGGGGGTAATCTTCAACAAGTAGATTATACATACAACATTAGAGGTTGGTTAACTAATATTAATGAAGATGCAGTAGATGACAACGATTTGTTCAACTTTAAGATTAGATATAACAACCCTACTACTGGGAAAGCTTTATATAATGGAAATATTTCTCAAACTAGCTGGAACACCGCTAGTATAAATACCACGAATAATCCTGTATTAAGTGAATACACATATACCTATGATGCACTCAATAGAATTACAGGAGCTACAGGTAAAGAAACTACTAATTATAACATACAGGGTATTACTTATGATAAGAATGGAAACATTTTAACACTTCAAAGAAATGGACATCTAAATAGTGATTCTAGTACTTTTGGTGTTATGGACAATCTAGTATACCATTATGATACAGGAAATAAACTAACCAAAGTTTTAGATCATGGAAATGATGATTTTGGGTTTAAGGACGGTATCAATAGCAACGAAGAATACACCTACGATGTAAACGGTAATATGAAAACCGACGGCAATAAAAATATCTCAAACATCATCTATAATCATTTGAATCTCCCCAAACAAGTGACTATTGGAGGTAAAAATATAGTGTATACTTATGATGCTTTAGGTGTAAAACAACGAAAAGAAGTAAACGGTGTTGTAACTGATTATGCAGGAAATTATATCTATGAAAATGAAAAATTACAATTCTTCAACCATGAAGAAGGGTATATAAAACCCAATGTTACATCAAACGGAGTTGAAATGGATTACATCTACCAATATAAAGATCATTTAGGGAATGTTCGTTTATCCTATACAGATCGTGATGGAGATTATCAAAATATAGTATCCTCTAGTTTTTCTAATCATATGGAAGGATGGTTAAAAGGAAATGTAGAAACTGAAATTAATAATGGAAGAGTTAAAGTTACTGTAAATAGACAATGGGAAGGCATACGTCATAACTTATCTGATATTGCCGTACAACCTGGAGACAAATTTACAGTTAGATGTACTTTTGACAAAGGAAATACAAATGCAAAAGTTCGATTCTATGTTAGAGAACGAGATAGCAATGGCAATCACATTTTATATACTGGATTAGATTATGATTTACAAACTGGATCGTATACTTTTCCATATACAGTACAAGCAGGACATAAAATTTCATTGCATATAGATAAAGACAATACCTATACAAATGAAACTACCCATTTTTATGTAGATGAAGTTACTTTTTCTAAAGGAAAGCTAACTATAATTGAAGAAAGTAATTATTATCCATTTGGTTTGAAACATAAAGGATATCATACGCTAGTATCACCTGCAGGAAATTCACTAGCTCAAAAGTTTGGATATAATGGAAAAGAATTAAACGAAGAGTTAGGAATTGAATGGCATGATTTCGGTGCTAGAAATTATGACGCTAGTTTAGGTAGATGGATGAATTTGGATCCATTAGCAGAAGAAATGACTACACATTCTCCATATAATTACGTTTTTAATAATCCTATGTATTTTATCGACCCAGATGGAATGGCCCCATGGGTACCAACTGTGAATGAAGATAGTTCAGTAACTTATACCGCTGAAGAAGGAGATAGTGCAAAAACCCTTGCCTCTCAATATGGATTAGAAATTGAAGATGCTGAAGCTATAACAGGAACTCGAAGTGACACGGAAATAAAATCAGGAACAAAAATATCTGGAGAAAAAGTAAAAAATGTTACAGGAAATGAAGTTTTAAAACTAGATTTAAACTCTAAAGAAGGTAAAAATTCTCAAAAAAGATTTGATCAATATTTATTTGCAAGAGATTATTCAAACTCAGAAGGAGCTTCTTCCTTCCTTTCTACAGATTATTTTTCAAATACTAAATATAAAAGTATAATTACTGGTAGAGCTATAATGGATATTGATGGAGAAAGCGTTGGAGTTCTATATAACATACCTTTATATAGGGCAGCAACTTTTGATGGTTCTAGTACTGCTACAATATTATCAAATTCCCCTATTAGAACCAAACCTACTTCTGGCATTTCATTCTCAAATCAAGCCAATGTAGAATTACCTTTATACCATCCTAATACAAGAGCACAAATGGGCAGTTATACTATTTTTATAAATGGAAAAAACTCAGATAAAGTAATGAAACGTTTGAATAAAAAGTTACCCCGTAGGTTAAAGAGAAAAGATTGACCTATTTAATTAACAGATCAACCATACAACACTGATTTACAAATAGTCTAAAGTTAAAACAAACAAAACTTAAGAAACCGCATTATTTTTAGAATAGTGTGGTTTTTTAATAACATCTTGTTAATTATTTCTAAAACTTTAAGCACTTATTAGTATAAGTAGCATTAATCAATATCTTCGTTACAAAACATTGCGGGGTGAATCTTAATTTTTTTAATGTACTTATCTTTTCAGGAATAGTTCAAGGAATTACTTTTGGATATCCTATTCTAACAGCATCCATTTACAAGAACGTTGCTAATAAATTTTTGGCATTAGCGGTTATAGCATTATCCTTAGGCAACTTGAATTTTTGGTTTTTAGATACTGGACTACTCAAAAAATATCCTGTCATAGATTGGTTTCTTGTAAAATGGCACCTTGTTTTCCCTGTATTCTTTTACTTCTATATTATCAGAAGTTTAGGTTTGAAAAATAATAAACTTATCTTGTTTTTCATTCCAAGTTTTATTTCTCTGGTAACACGATGTGTTAGCAAAACCTATTATTATATTTATGAACAATACTTATTTGATACTTCTATTTTTTATCTTTTAGAAGAATATATAGCACTTTTCTTCACGTTATTTTTAGGTATTAAAGCATATTCACATTTCAAAAAACTTAAAAAGGATACACAAGCAATGAATATAGAATGGTTCAGAGACCTATTTAAAGTGTCTTTAGGATTATATATGCTATGGTTCTTCTCTTTTACTCTTATGGTATTTGCTGGCACCGATGCAACATACTTATTTTACCCTCTATTATTACTAATTACACTCTTATTTTTTTGGATTGATTACAAAGGGCTTCATCTATTAAATATAGTTTCCGAAAAAGAAATATCAATACGAACCGATATTACTAAAGAAAAGATTTTCAATACAACTCCCAAAAACAAAACAGTATCAGAAAACAACCCAACTTACACTAAGTTAAAATCATTGGTAGAAACCAAAGAAGTATATAAAGACTCTAATATTAGTCTAGATAGTATTGCACTACTATTGGAAGTCTCTCCTAATTATTTATCGCAAGTAGTTAATAAAGTTACAGGACAAAACTTTTCTAGCTATATCAATACCTATCGTGTAGAAGAAATAAAAAAAACACTTGTAAACCCTGAATTTGATAAGTATAGTATACTTTCTATTGGTTTAGAAGTAGGCTTCAATTCTAAATCTGCATTTTACACTACGTTTAAAAAACAAACAGGAATGACTCCTAAGCAGTATAAAGATCAATATAGCACTAAAATTATCTCTGGTTAAGCGCTAACTTAATTTCTTTTAGTGTTGCATCCGAGTTTATCAATTCTGTTATAATCTCTTTTTGTAGTACTTCTACTTCTTCATCATAATATTGCATCCATTTGGTATTCTTAAACACCTCTTCTACCTCTTTTTTCTTTTTAAAAATAACAGTTACACTGAATAAAGGAATGGCTTCGTTTTCATCAGGTTGATACACTTCTACCCTTTTTGTTGAAAAATCGACTTTTAAACTAAATAATTTCTCATTTGAAGTCAAGCTATAAAAATCTGACCAATTTGCATAACCTACATAATAATTTTGATTTCTATACTTATCTATTCCGTTCAATTTCCATCTACAATTTGCTACTCTACCCCAATGATTTGAATATCGATACACTCCTTTCTCTGTATACACATAAGAACTTCCTGATTTGCTTTTAAAATGTACATCTTTCTCTTGTAAAACTTCAGGATCTTGATATTCAAATACGCAATATGTATGTTTAAAAAAATTGGTTTTATTGTATCGAAAGTTTTCCATCAACTAATATTTTCATTGAAATAACAAACCTAAAATATTTATTATTGTTAACGTGAATCTTACTTAAAGAAACTCCTGTCCCTTCGAGTAAAATTATTTATAATACAATGGAAAATAATTTTGTGCTTCGACTAAAGTTTATATTGAGCGATAGTCGAAATATTCAGTAGAGCTATCGAGAAGTATTTCACTAGTTCTCGATAAAATTTTACACCGTTAGCACTTTGTAAAATCACTCGAACTGACAAAAAAGTTTATCCAAGATTCACGTTATTGTTATAAAAAATCCGAAAAGACTTAACTCTTTCCGGACTTTGATATATTTTAAGATATTATATTAATTAAAATCCTATATACCTAACAGCATTAAACCCTGTTATATGTCTGTATTCATAAGTAAGATCTACAGAAGATAACTTTCCTGTATTAACATCTATCAACCCATAACCTAAACCTAACCCAACCATAATTTGATTAGAATTTGAGAAAAAAGTTAATTCCTTAAAATCAAATAACGACTGTGAAAATGTGTAAATATCTTTCACTTCTTCTCCTGTACTCAAGCTTACTTCA
The DNA here is from genome assembly GCF_001936575.1 of Tenacibaculum agarivorans. Classification (GTDB taxonomy): domain Bacteria; phylum Bacteroidota; class Bacteroidia; order Flavobacteriales; family Flavobacteriaceae; genus Polaribacter; species Polaribacter agarivorans. The sequence goes on along the minus strand of NZ_MSMP01000018.1, from coordinate 32,336 downwards.
ACTATTTTAGAAATCATCTTATTAGTTGCAGCGTCTAACTCTCTTTTAAGAGCAAAAAGTCTACCGTTATTTCCTAAAATGATTGACTCGTAATCTCCCGTATTAATTGTTCTTTTATCTTTTGTTACAATGTTATAAATGAATAATTTGTTAGGATCTCCTGAATAGAACGAAGTTCTTCTTCTAATCACCAATAATTTTTTATCATCAGAAAAAGTCAAGTTCTCTAACCCCGTTTTATTAAGATCTGGTGCACCAGGTACCTCTTTAAAGTTTTCTATGACTGACAAAACGTTACCTGATTTATCTATTTCAACTAAATCCGCAGAATTAATATTATTACGCATTCCGTATAACCTGCCATCAACAACCGTTAAATTATGTATACTTCCATTAAAATCACTTATTGTGGTTTCGTTATTATCTAAATTGAAGGTAATGACTTCCCCTGTACTTCGTTTTGTTAAGATCTCATTATTTAAATACACGATATCATAGTAAATTCTCGCCTGAATCTTTTCATAACCTCCTAATTCTCTTCCTATTTCACCAGTTTTAGGATTAGCTTCATATAACTTAGAGAAAATATTTGGAGAATTTGGATCTGTATTCCTTTTAAAAACAAGTAGTTTACCTTTAAGTTCATTTTTTGTTGAAATTGGATCACCTTCATTACTACAAGAAACTACTATAAAAGCTAATATTAGAATACTTATCTTTTTTATTGTTAAAATTTTATTTTTCATAATTTTTATAGAATTAAAAAAACGTAACCAAAAATATTTGGTTACGTTTTAAATTAAATTTGTTCAATGTTTTATTTAACTTCTTCGAAATCTACATCTTCAACATTATCACCGCTATCTGCTTGTGCATTTGCTCCAGCATCAGCTTGAGGTCCACCTGCACCACCAGCTTGTTGCTGTGCTGCATACATTTCCTCAGAAGCTACTTTCCACGCTTCATTAATTTTCTCCATTGCAGCATCTATTTGAGCTAAATCTTTACTCTCGTGAGCTTTCTTTAACTCCTCTAAAGCAGACTCAATTGGTGCTTTTTTATCAGCTGATAATTTATCACCAAATTCTTTTAATTGCTTTTCCGTTTGGAAAATCATAGAGTCAGCTCCATTGATTTTATCAATGCTTTCCTTAGCTTTTGCATCTGCTTCTGCGTTAGCTTCAGCATCCGCTTTCATCTTTTGGATTTCTTCTTCTGTTAATCCTGAAGAAGCTTCAATACGAATATCTTGTTTCTTACCAGTTGCTTTATCAGCAGCTGACACATTAATAATTCCGTTTGCATCAATATCAAATGTTACTTCGATTTGAGGTACACCTCTTGGCGCTGGAGGAATATCTGTTAATTGGAAACGTCCAATAGTTTTATTGTCAGCAGCCATAGCTCTCTCTCCTTGTAATACGTGAATATCTACAGAAGGTTGATTATCTGCAGCCGTAGAGAATACCTGTGACTTTTTAGTTGGAATAGTTGTATTCGCTTCGATTAACTTCGTGAATACATTACCCATAGTTTCAATTCCTAATGATAATGGAGTAACATCTAATAATAATACATCCTTTACATCTCCTGTTAATACTCCACCCTGGATAGCAGCTCCTAAAGAAACTACCTCATCAGGATTTACTCCTTTACTTGGTGCTTTTCCGAAGAATTTTTCAACCGCTTCTTGAATTGCAGGAATACGAGTAGAACCTCCTACTAAAATTACTTCGTCAATATCAGAAGTTGATAAATCAGCATTCTTTAATGCAGTTTGACATGGCTCTATAGTTCTCTTTACTAAATCATCAATTAACTGCTCAAACTTAGCTCTACTTAATGTACGCACTAAGTGTTTTGGTCCACTAGCCGTAGCTGTAATATAAGGTAAGTTAATTTCTGTAGAAGTAGTACTAGATAATTCTATTTTAGCTTTTTCAGAAGCTTCTTTTAAACGTTGTAAAGCCATTGGATCTTGACGTAAATCCATGTTTTCTTCTGCTTTAAACTCTTCTGCTAACCAATTAATGATTTTTTCATCTACATCATCTCCTCCTAAGTGTGTATCTCCATCAGTAGCTAACACTTCAAATACACCATCTCCTAATTCTAGAATAGAAACATCATGTGTACCTCCACCAAAGTCAAATACTACAATTTTCTTATCTGAATCTGCCTTATCTAATCCATAAGCTAAAGCTGCTGCAGTTGGTTCGTTAATGATACGACGAACTTTTAATCCTGCAATTTCTCCTGCTTCTTTAGTAGCTTGACGCTGAGCATCGTTAAAATATGCTGGCACAGTAATAACAGCTTCAGCAACATCTTGTCCTAAATAATCTTCAGCTGTTTTCTTCATTTTTTGTAACACCATTGCAGAAATTTCTTGTGGTGTATACAAACGATCATCAATTTTTACTCTAGGCGTATCGTTATCACCTTTCACTACTTCGTAAGGTACTCTGTCTGCTTCTCTTGAACTTTCAGAATATTTATTTCCCATGAAACGTTTGATAGAGTATACAGTTTTAGTTGGATTGGTAACTGCCTGACGTTTTGCAGGATCACCAACCTTGCGCTCTCCTCCTTCTACAAAAGCAACTACTGAAGGTGTAGTTCTTTTTCCTTCTGAATTAGGAATTACAACTGGCTCATTTCCTTCCATCACAGAAACACATGAGTTAGTAGTACCTAAATCTATTCCTATAATTTTACTCATAACTTTATTATCGATTTATTTTATTCAAAAATTTTACGTCTAGAAAATGTCAAAGGTTATGCCAACGAAAAATTTCTATTCTTTTGACAGAAAAAAAGAAAAAACAATGACAGTGTGACAGTAATTATGATGCTAAAGCCTGATAAGTCTGATAAACAGTCTTAACATTGGCATATGTATTTTGAAGTGCTACCTCTGTTTCTTCTTGATTTTTAAAAACAACTTGTTTGATACCTTCTTCTAAAAGTGGGGTTAATTCTCCTGTAAAACTGGTTTTCATTAAAAACCAATAAATTTTCTTTAATCGTAATGTTCCTTTATCATAAAACATATGATACGTATTCAATAAAAAACGATCTATAGTTACTTGTGAAATTCCACATTCTTCTTGTACTTCTCTGATTGCAGTTTCTTCAATAGCTTCATTATTTGCCTTTCTTCCTTTAGGTAAATCCCATTTTCTGGCTCTGTAAATGAATAAAATTTCTTTTTTATCATTTAGTACTAATCCTCCACCCGCTTCTTTAATATTATAAGTACTGCAAAATAATCCCCAATCTTTTTCCAATTCTTCACAAAACAAATAAACGCCCTTTAAATTACCCGCTTTTACCTTATTTATAACATGAGGTATACTTATATCTTTGAAATTTAACATTGGAAAGTCTTCTTCAAGTATTAATGAAGAAGTAAATATAATAGGTCTATCATTCACAAAAACTTTATACATTTGCGCTATGATTTTAAACAAAGATACTGCAAAAAAAACTGCCGAACTTCTTTTACAAGTTAAAGCAATAAAATTAAGTCCTAACGATCCTTTTACTTGGGCTTCGGGATGGAAATCTCCAATATATTGTGATAACAGAGTTACGTTATCCTACCCTGCTGTTAGACTTTATTTAAAAGAGCAAATAGCAAAACTTGTTGAAGATAAATATGGAAAACCAGATGTTATTGCTGGAGTAGCTACTGGTGCAATTGCAATTGGCGTATTAGTTGCACAAGAATTAGGTGTTCCGTTCGTTTATGTTAGACCAGAGCCTAAAAAACATGGTAGAAAAAACCAAATTGAAGGTTTCTTAGAAAGTGGTCAAAATGTTGTAGTAATTGAAGATCTTATAAGTACTGGAAAAAGTAGTTTAAATGCTATTAAGGCACTAAAAGAAGCAAATGCTACTGTAAAAGGTATGGTGGCTATCTTTTCGTATGGTTTTGCTATTGCCAATGATACTTTTAATGATTATGGTTTAGATTTCACAACACTGAGTAATTATGAAGTTTTATTAGAGCAAGCTTTAGAAAGTAATTACATCACACAAAAAGAATTACAAACACTAGAAAGTTGGAGATTAAATCCAAGTGAGTGGAAACAATAAATATTGATCATTTAAATATTACATACTAATGAACATTGATGGAAACGTTGTTACAGTAAAAAAGTCTCAGAAAGATTTATTTGAGTTTTTAACACAATTAGAAAACTTTGAGCAACTGATGCCTGAATCTAAGGAAAAATTTGAAGTTGATGGAGAGTCTTTTGTTTTTGGATTAAAAGGTATGCCTGAGATTCGATTAATAATGAAAGAAAAAACTGAATTTTCTAATGTAACTTTAGGGGCAGCAAGCAGCAAATTACCTTTTACATTAGCTGCTGATATTGAAGCTATTTCTGATACTGAAAGCAAAGCACAATTAAAATTTGAAAGCAGTTTTAACCCAATGATGGCTATGATGGTGAAAAAGCCATTAACTAATTTTATTGAAGCTTTAACAGAAAACTTAGCTAAGTTATAAGATTACAAGAATGAAACTTCTTTGAGTCCAAACTCTTTAATAGTTTCATCAGCTAATTCAATACGGAGATTACCGTTTATGGTATTTACTCCAAGTATTTTACCCATAAAAAGAACGTTCTCGGTATCCTTAAACATACTTGGTACGTTTTTTTTATGTAATATACTTTCGTACTCTTTTTGCAAAAGAACATACTTTTTTGACTCTAATAGCGCTATTTTATTTTTCAATTGCGCAATGATATGTGCTAAAACTTCATCTATTTCTACTTCTTTTCCTACACAATTTTTAATGGAAGATGCATTGGGTAGGTCTTCTGGAAACTTTTCTTGATTAACATTTACTCCGATACCTACTATCGATGCCATTATTTTGTTTCCTTTTAAAATATTTTCTACAAGAATGCCACAAATTTTCTTTTTATCTGACAGAATGTCGTTTGGCCATTTGATTTCCAAATTTGGCAATTTCAACGTTAATAAAGCCTCGTGTATTGCTATTGCTATTGCAAAATTTAAATATACTTGTTGATGGATAGGAAAGTCATCAAAAGTAATGTATACACTACATAAGAGGTTTTTATTAGCTTCAGAAACCCAAGTAGTATTCATTTGACCACGACCTGAAGTTTGCTTATTAGCAACAACAACTGTGTAGCTAGAAATAGTAGAATTTACTGACAATTCTTTCAAAAAAGAGTTAGTAGATTCGGTGGCATCAAGTTTGATTATATTCATACACGATTAATAATAGTGAACTCGTTTCAATATTACACAAATTAGTCACAAAAAAGTAATAACTTTGCTAAAAACTAAAATTATTTAATGACAAAAACTCAAGCAAGTACAGACCAGTTAATTGCAACAATTATCCAAGGAATAGATGATGTTAAAGGTGAAGATATTCAATTATTAGACTTAAGAGAGATTGATAATACTGTATGTGATTATTTTGTAATTTGCACAGGAAGTTCAAACACACAAGTTAATGCTATATCAGGTTCGGTTCAAAAAATAGTTAGTAAAGAACTTAAAGATAAACCTTTTAATGTTGAAGGACAAGGAAACTCAGAATGGGTTTTAATGGATTATGTTAACGTAGTTGTACATATTTTCCAAAAACATGTTCGAGATTATTATGACATTGAGAGTCTTTGGGGTGATGCTAAAATCACTGAAATAAACCCTGCATAACTTCTCTAATATTTTCATGTATACTTATGAGCGAAAAGAAAAAAAACACATCAAATTTTAACCTAGGCTCTTACTGGATTTATATTGTTCTAGTATTATTTTTTATTGGAATGACTTTGTTCAGTAATTCGGGTTCTTTATTATCTAGAAAAATCTCAAACAATGAATTCTCCGAAATTCTTAAAGATAACGACATAGATAAAATATTGATTATCAACAATCAATTAAAAGCTGAAATTTACATTAAAGAGGAAGCTACTTCTAAAGAGCGTTATAAAGAAATCATCAAGAGCCCTTTGTATCGAAAAGACAGACCAATATATGAATACAATATTGGTAACGAAGAGCACTTCTTAAAAAAACTAGATGAAGCTAAAAAGGAATATAACCTATCTTTAGATTATAAAAATGATCCTAGAACTAGCTTTTTCGATACACTTTTTAACTTCTTACCTTTCATTTTACTAATTGCCATCTGGTTATTTTTTATGAGAAGAATGTCAGGTGCTGGTGGTGCCGGTGGCGCTGGCGGGCAAATTTTCAATATTGGTAAATCTAAAGCCAAACTTTTTGATGAAAATACTAAAGTAAAAACAACATTTAAAAATGTTGCTGGTTTAGAAGGTGCTAAAGAAGAGGTTCAAGAAATTGTTGATTTCTTAAAAAACCCTGAAAAATATACTAAGTTAGGTGGTAAGATTCCTAAAGGAGCTTTATTAGTAGGACCTCCAGGTACTGGTAAAACTTTATTAGCTAAAGCTGTTGCTGGTGAAGCTGGCGTACCTTTTTTCTCTCTTTCAGGATCTGATTTTGTTGAAATGTTTGTAGGTGTAGGTGCTTCTCGTGTACGTGATTTATTTAAACAAGCAAAACAAAAATCACCATCTATTATATTTATAGATGAAATTGACGCTATAGGTCGTGCTCGTGGTAAAAACAGTATTACAGGTAGTAATGATGAGCGTGAAAATACATTAAACCAGTTATTAACTGAAATGGATGGTTTTGGTACTGATACTAATGTGATTGTATTAGCTGCAACTAACCGTGCAGAAATTTTAGACAAAGCTTTAATGCGTGCGGGTCGTTTTGATCGTCAGATTTATGTAGACTTACCAGATTTACATGAGCGTAGAGAAATTTTTGAAGTGCACATTAAATCTTTAAAACTTGCAGATGATGTTAAATTAGACTTCTTAGCACAGCAAACACCAGGTTTTTCTGGGGCTGATATTGCTAACCTTTGTAATGAAGCTGCATTAATTGCTGCAAGAAATGATAAAACGGCTATTCATCACCAAGACTTTATGGATGCTGTTGATAGAATTGTTGGTGGTTTAGAAAAGAAAAATAAAGTAATTACGCCTAAAGAAAAGAAAGTGATTGCTTATCACGAAGCAGGACATGCCACTGTAAGTTGGATGTTAAAACATGCTGCTCCTTTAGTTAAAGTAACTATAGTACCTAGAGGACAATCATTAGGTGCTGCTTGGTATTTACCTGAGGAAAGAAAAATTGTTCAAACAGAACAAATGCTTGACGAAATGTGTGCTACCATGGGAGGTAGAGCGGCTGAAAAATTAATTTTTGATAAAATCTCAACTGGCGCTCTTAGTGACCTAGAAAAAGTTACTAAACAAGCTAGAGCTATGGTAACGGTATATGGTTTGAATGAAGAAGTAGGAAATGTAACTTATTATGATTCTTCAGGAAATGACTCATTTGTGAAACCATATAGCGAAGAGACTGCTAAAACTATCGATGAAGAAATTTCTAAAATTATTGAAGGGCAATACAAAAGAGCTATCGAAATTTTAGGTCAGCATAAAGACAAGTTAGATATTTTAGCCGAAAAACTTCTTGAAAAAGAGGTGATTTTCAAAGATGATTTAGTTGAAATTTTTGGTAAAAGACCATTTGAAACTAAAGACACAGAACAAGCTAATAGTGAGGTAGAAACCCCTGAATTATAAAATTACTTTATAACTTTTACATGAATTTTTTCCGAAAGTTATTTAAGAACTATCAAGAATCGTCTAATGATAAACAGGTTAAAAAACAACCCGTTCACTTGTCACTAGACGATTCTTTTGTTCATCATTTCATAAATCAAGGAGGAAAGTTTTTATATAGTACTAAAATTGAAGAAGTAGTTCTTAACCTGAGAAATATAATTTCTGAAAATAATTGGAAAGAAATTACTTGTAGTGATATTGATCTATTAAAACTTATTTCTAGTGTTGATGTAAAGGCACATCAAAAGTTTGATAATAACATCCCTTTTTTTACTTCTTGTGAACATTTAATTGCTAATACTGGTGAAATATTATTTTCATCTAACCAACTTGGTGTTCAAAAACTCTCACAAATTACTGATAACTTTATAGTATATGCTACTACAAGTCAATTGGTAAAAAATATAGGGGAAGGATTAACAGGAATAAAAACGAACTTCAAAGGAAATATACCAAGTAATATTAGTTCTATTAAAAATTATGCTATTTCCAACTCAAAAGATAATATTCTAGAATTTAATAGTAATTCAAAAAACTTATACTTACTATTGTTTGAAGATTTATAATTATGAATAATTTTTTTACTAGAATTATTTCAGCGATCATATATGCAGCGCTTTTTATATTTTCAATACTATTTTCTAAAGAAAGTTATGTTGGATTATTGACTGTGTTTAGTGGAATTTGTATTTGGGAATTTTCTAGGATTGTACAATCAAAAACCGTTTTATTACTAATTCCTGTGCTCATAAGCACTATATTTCTATTCTTTTTTAAAGTTATAGATACTGATGTATTGTTCTACTTTCTCGTTTTTTGTATACTTCATTCCCTATATTTAATTATTGATTTATATTCAAAAAACTATATCGTAAGAAATACTATAGTAAAATTTTTTACTTCTTTTAGCTACATACTTTTACCCTTTCTTTTTCTAATTTTCCTTCCTTTCATTAAAGGAATATATGAGCCTAATGTAATTATTTATGTTATACTAATTATTTGGACAAATGATAGTTTTGCATATCTGGTTGGTAAGAATTATGGAAAACATAAGCTTTTCGAACGAATTTCTCCTAAGAAAACAATTGAAGGTTTTATAGGAGGGTTATTATTTTCTATAATGGTTGGTTTGCTTATTGGAAAGTATTCTAAGTTATTTACCATGTTGGATTGGGCCATAATAGCTACTTTAGTTTCTATATTTGGAACTTTCGGAGACTTAGTGGAAAGTAAGTTTAAAAGACAAGCAAATGTAAAAGATAGTGGAAAGATTATGCCAGGTCATGGAGGCCTTTTAGATCGGTTAGACAGCTTGTTTTTCCTTGCTCCATTCGTATATTTGTATATACATTACTGTATCTAGGATGGTTTCAAAGTTAGACATACTATTTAAAGAAGCTTTTTTACGCGCTACAAAGACTAAGCAAAAATTTGCTCCAGACGTGCAATTGCGCTTGTATGCATACTATAAACAAGCTACAAAAGGAGATAACTTTGCACTTTCAGTTGATGATAATTTAAAAAATGCTTTTAAATTTAATGCTTGGGTACAGTTAAAAGGTATGGATGAAAATGAGGCCAAAAAAAATTACATAAAATTGGTTAATTCAATTTTAACATAGAGTATGATTATCAATAAAAGGAATTAAACCGCATAAATAACAGTAATTTAACTATTTCTAATCTAAAACAACATACAATGAACAAATTTATGACCTTAGTAGGTGTTTTTGCTATTGCATTTCAACTTACATCGTGTAAATCTGAAGCTAAAAAAGAAGAAACTAAAGAAACTACTACCACTACATCACCTGTAGAAAAAACTGCGCCATATTCAATAAAAACTTCAAATAACAGCATTAATTTCACTGCTTATAAGACTACAGAAAAAGTACCTGTAAAAGGTGTTTTTAAAGAAATTGAAGTAACTAGTGGTGGTGAAGGAGAATCTGTAAAAGAAGCTATTAATGGTGCTGAATTTAAAATTCCAATCAGCAGTTTAGAAACTAAAGATAATGGAAGAAATTTAAAAATTAGAAAATTCTTCTTTGGTGTTATGGAAAACACTGTAGATTTAACAGGTAAATTAACTATTGAAAATGATAGTACTGGTGTAGCAGAATTTACTATGAATAGTGTTACAGAGAAGTTACCGTTTACTTATACTATACAAGATAAAGTATTTTCTATGTCTACTACTATGGATATAGATAAATGGAATGCTAAGAGTGCTATCGCTTCTTTAAATGAAGTATGTAAAGATTTACATAAAGGTGCCGATGGTGTTTCTAAAACATGGAGTGAAGTGGCGATTAACGTACAGTCTACTTTTAAATAAAAAGTCCATATCAAAAACATAAAAAAAACCTCAGAAATTTCTGAGGTTTTTTTTATGCCAATATTTTAGTGACTAAGTCTTTCTTTTTTTCTTCATCGTTTCCAAACAGCCATTGTAATACATTACATTGCCACATTTGATCTCTTTCTTCTTCTGAAATAATCTCTCTGTCTATAGCCAAATCTAGAATTTTACCAGGATAAGATGACTGTTTATCACTTTCCATTTCTCCTAATGGATAAGGATCATCTAAACCTATTAGCACTTGCTCTACTCCTTGATTTTTAATCAGTAGATCTAAAGACCCTGTATCATGTACTAAAGTATCAAAGAAAATATTTTTATGTCCTACTGCTTTACGAGGATGCTGTTTCCCTTCAAATAAATCTGGTCTACCATCAAAACCTTGGATACGTCTCCCTAAATTCATCTGTGCTAATTGCCCTCCATGAGCAAAACAAATTCTCATATTAGGGTACTTTTCATAATAGCCATTTAAGGTTAAAAAATGATAGGCATCTGCACATTGTGCCAACATCCAAATGAGATGAAAGCGCCAACTAGTATTTTCTAATTTGATAAATTTTTCACCATCATAAGGATGAACCTCTACTGCTAAGTTATATTTATCTGCCAACTCAAAAATAGGCTCATTTTCTTCATCAAAAATACAGCGCCACGTCCCAATAGTATCCATATAATGCGTTGGTAAACACAACAAATTCATTCCTAATTGCTCAACACATCTCTCTATTTCCCAGCACGCTCCTCTAACAAAACCAGGATGTACTACAAATCCACATGTAAATTTACTAGGATGATCTTGTTGAATACGCGCATTAAAATCGTTTTGAAAACGCAATGCTTGCTTCATTTCTTCCAATCGTAATCCATTTCCATAGAGTTGCGATAAATTCAAAACTACAGCATGATCTATTTTAAAATGCTCCATCCATGCCAGCTTTTCATTCAAAAAGAAACTTGAATCTGTTACAGGTCTTTTCCAATTTTTTTGAAGCATGAATTTTTTGTCTTTATCCACCCAAAAAATACCTTTATCTTTCATAAATTGTGGTATTTCTTCTGGATAAGGAAGTAAATGGGAATGTCCGTTTATTCTTAGTTTTCGTTTAGCTAACATCGATTTGTTTTAAAGTTTTGATAGTTTTTCAATAGTTTTTAGAATTAGCTAATCTTTTTAGGTGGTTCCATTACAGTTCCACAATTAGTACAGGTACATTTTTCTTTATCTGAATAATACTTATCAAATATTTTAGGCATATCTGTTTCAATATTATCTAATGCAAATTCTTCTCTATATAAAGGTGTCCCACAATTTTCGCAATACCACTCTAAAGCATCTAGCATGCCTTCAGAACGAGGATATTCTATCACTAAACCAACTGTATTTTCTTTACGTTGTGGTGAATGAGGTACTTTTGCTGGTAATAGGTATATATCTCCTTCGTTAATTTCAACATCTACCATTTCTCCTTTATCATCTATAATTTTAAGTACCATATCTCCTTCAACCTGATAAAAGAATTCAGGAGTTTCGTTATAGTGATAATCTTTTCTACTATTCGGACCACCAACTACCATAACAATATATTCTCCATTATCCCAAACTTGCTTATTCCCCACTGGTGGTTTTAATAAGTGACGATGTTCGTCTATCCATTTTTTAAAATTTAGAGGCTGTACTAAATTCATAAGGTTTTCAATTCATGTGTTAGACTCTAAAATTAAAGAAAAAGAATCAGGTAAAAAACAATTCTCCTTAAACTGTTTCTTCTTATTTTTTTTATAAAAAAAGTTGACTTAAACTAGACACAAAAATCATAAGCAACTAAAAAACAAAACTTTAAAACACACTTTGTATAGTTTTCAAAATAATCTTGTAGAACAAATAGGATTAATCTTCGTTAAATAAATCAAATTAACAATCTAAAAACCCTAAAATGATTTCAAACAAATTAACCTTGTTACTTTGTGTTGCTTTATTATTAGCAACACTCACATTACCTCTACTAAAAGTATTCAAAAAAAAGTTAACACGTTGTTTTTTGGCTACTCATATTCTATCCGATTTGATACGTACTGAACATCAATTCATTTTATCCAAGTAAAAAATAGTGTAAAAGAGGATTTTTCTTTCTTTTCAAAAAAATTAATTTCTTTTTTTAGGGATTCACAACTTACAGTGAAACTATTCTAAAAAAAACAAATCCTACTATATCTCCTAATTAAAAACAATTTTTATTATGAAAAACTTTAAATTATTTATCTTATTTACTTTATACTTTAGTATAAACATAACAGCACAAAATGATTGGGATAATATACCAATATCTGCCAATGCGGGTTCTGGTAACTCATGGGAATTAGTTGAATCGATGTCTGATGATTTTAATTATTCTAACTCATTTACAGCTGGAGAATACGCTAATCGATCAAATTTTGGTTCTAAAAATCAGTGGTATAATTTTTATCATAATCAATGGGATGGTCCTGGATATACTTACTGGGATACTTCTAATGTATCTGTAGATGGTAATAACCTAGTTATTACAGTAGGTCAGACACCCGAAACTGCTAAGGGTGGAACTTACGGTGTTGCTTCAGGGTGTGTAACATCTAACAATAAGGTTACTTATCCTGTATATGTAGAATCTTCAATTAGTGTAGCAAATATTTCATTAGCTTCATGTTTTTGGCTATTAAGTCCTGATGATACAGAAGAAATTGACATTATTGAAAACTATGGTGGTGTAGATTTTTTTAAAAACTATACACACATTAGCCACCATTCATTTGTTAGACAACCTTTTACAGATTATCAACCAAGAGATTGGAATAGCTGGTATCCAATTGATGAAATTACTCAAGCTGGTGGATGGGGAGAATACTGTTGGAATGGAGGTAATAGACGCTACATGAGAATGGGAGTAAATTGGATAGGTCCAAAGCATTGGGAATACTATATTGATGGAAACTTAGTACGTGTGATGTACTACAATGCTATGGCTACCAAAATAGGCGAAAAATGGGAATACACATATTACAATGCTGTAACACAAAATGCTAATGGTTACTATTTCCCAACGAATAGAAGTGATGGATATTCTGATGTTACTATTCATACTACCACTAATGAGTATAGTTTAAGTACACTTCAAGCAACTAGTAATGCTTCTAAAGGTTTTAGTGTAATTGATCCAGGATGGTTTCAAGGTGGAGATGATAATGATGTTGATGGAAATGGAATTACTATAGAACCAATAGGATTTACTAAGGAATTAGACATCATAATTAATATGGAATCACAAAGTTGGTTATTAAATGCTACACCTTCATCTGCTGATTTAAATGATCCTACAAAAAATAAAATGTTAGTTGATTGGGTAAGAGTATATAAACCTGTATCAAGTTCAGGAAATAACTCAACTGTTAGCTGTGAAGATTTACCAAGTTCAATTACTCCTCAAACAAGCTATACATTTCAAATTCCTTATGAAACTAATGCTACTCAAGATATTGTTATTGAATTTTGGGAATCAGGTGTTTGGAAAAAGAATGGTGTAACTACTGTAAACGCTGGATCTGGTACTGCCACTGTAAAACTAGATTTAAATGAAGCACCAGAGGCTGATGCTACTATTTTATTAAAGACGAGTATTAGAGCTGTTGGAGGCAACTATACTACCAATATTGATAGTTGTGAGATAACGCCTACGTTAATAACAGCTAGTGATAATTTCTACATAATCAACAAACAAACAGGTGGTAAAATAAGTTCAAATGGCACTGCTCTTTTTGCTAGTTTACAAATGGCAAACGCAACTGAAACTTCAAATACTGCAAAATGGGAAATGATTGATGCTGGAAATGGATATTTCTTCCTAAAAAATGTAGAAACTAGCTTGTTTTTCCGTCCATTCAATACCTCAAATGGAAGTATGATTCAACAAGTTCCTAGTACATACAAAGGAAATTATACTCAATGGAAAAAAGTACCTACTTCTGATGGTTATTTTTATTTGAAAAATAGACAAACTGGAATGTATTTTCGTCCTGCTGTAAATACTCTTCCAAGTAATTTAGTACAACGTCCCACTAATTGGTCTGGTAATTATACACAGTGGATATTCAAAGATGTAAATACCGGTACTACTTTTAGAGAAATAGAAACACCAAAAGAGACACTTAAACAACAAAAAATCTCATTATATCCTAATCCTTCAAATGGAATATTCACAATATCAGGATTAGATGGTAAAGAACAAGTATTCTGGATTACTAATCTTTTAGGCGCAACCGTAAAAGAAATTACGGTTCAAGTTCAAAATGGAAAAGCTGTATTAGATTTAAATTCTGTAGAATCTGGAGTATATTTTATTTCAACGAAAGATCAAAAAATATCACAGCAAGTGATTATCAATACCAAATAAAGTAATTATTAGAATTAATGATAAAACACCAAGGAGGATAAGATTCCTCTTGGTGTTTTTTGTAAAAAATAGAATAATCTAAATTTTAAATTATTTCAAACTTATTTTTCTCTACTCATAGTTTTAATGATTGAAATAATAATTCAAGTAAAAATGAAAGAAAATATTCATGCAAGGATTAAAGTAATATATTTACAATACATAAAGAAATGTCCGTATTAGATTTAAAATAATTTTTCAAATAACAATAAATCATTAGTACCAACCTAAAATGACATTAACTGAATTCATAGGAACGTATCAAACTTTAACAAAGGAGGAAAAAGATTTAATCAATAAAAATATTACTTTTCGTAAATTCAATGCTAAAGAATACTTTTTAGAAAGTGGAAATAGAAGTAATGAAATTGGATTTATCTTATCTGGAATCTTCAGGTATTTTTTCTATGATTCTAATGGAAAAGAGATAACTGCTCATTTTATGATCGAAAAAGAATTTGTTGGGAGTGCGACAAGTTTTTTTGAATACATGCCTAGTTCTGGTAGTTTACAAGCAATTACCGATTGTGAGATTATCGTTATATCTAGACAATCTTGGGAATTATTTTGTAGGGATATTAAAAACTGGGAAAATTCATTTCAAAAAATTCTCAATGAAGTACTGATTAAAAAAACAAACTTTCAAAGAGGATTATTAAATACTGATGCTAAAACTGCATACTTAAAATTTCTGAATACTTACCCTAATGTTGCTCAGAAAGCACCATTAAACTACATAGCCTCTTTTCTTGGAATCACACCTTTTTCTCTAAGTAGAATTAGAAAAGCAATTGCTTCCTTGTAATTTTCTTGCCATTTGGCAAGTGAATTATAGTTTTCATAATAGACCTTTGTATCATCTATTTATAATATTCCAAAAAATAATTAATATTAATTGAGAGTTATTTATAAGGCTAAACTTATGTATATAAAACTCCTAAAAAAGCACTCAAAATGATTCAAAAACAAACAGAAAAAAAGGTAGAAAACGAAATTAAATCATTTGTATACGCTTGGTACAGTCGCTTTGACAAAGGCACAAGTATGGAAGAATTAAAACCATTTTTACCAGATGATACTGTAGAATTTGTATACCCTACAGCAACATTAAACAGCGTTGGTGAACTTGTAAAATATGCAGAACAAACATTCTCTTATATTAAGGAAAGTACACATATAATTAATGAAATTTCAGTATATAAAATTGATGAAAATAATTTTGAGGTAATTTGTCCTCATACTTATCATGCGTTACAAGCAGATGGTAATATTATTCAAATGAATTTTATAGGGAGAATGCGATTAACCACTAATTTAAAAACAAAAAAAGACCCTAGTGGTAATTTAATAAAGGTAGTTGCTTATAAAGTAGTACTTCAAGATGCTCCAAAACCAAGTTCTATAGAAAATATTAAAGAAACTAAACAAGAAAAATTCTCATATACAGATGCAAAAGCATTTGTTCATAATTGGTTTGCTTTAATAGATGCTGGAGATGCTATTAATTTAATGGAATTAACCAGTAACGAACCATTAAATGTTAATATTTTAGGAAATAAAATCCAAAGTAAAGAAGGATTAGAAGCATTTTTAATTGCTCAAAAGGAAAGTCAAAATTATTCTGTTCATAGTCCTACAAACATCGTTGTAAAAAAATATAAAGAAGGATTTAAAGTCACTTTTATCTTAAACTTTGAAGGAGACATTAAAGATATAGGAAAAATGACTTTGAGTAATATTACCAATTGGATCCTAATTACTGAAGATGATAGATTAAAATTAAGCGAATACACCTTAGAAATTTTATAAATATTCCCCCAATGATAGGATGTAAATATAGTAGCGGTATAAGTGTATAACTTAAACCGCTATTACATCCAAAGGCATAAGTAAAATTTATTATTTTTTCTCCTTAACACTATTCCAGATATCTAAGTACATCTTCCATTGGTCATCTACTTTTTTCCATACAATTACATATTTGCCTTTCCATGAAGAAATCCGTCCGTCTTTATGCTTTGTTTTTCCTTCATAATAACCATAATCATAAGCTGTTTCATCAACTATTGTAATTTCTTCTTGGGTTATTTTATGAAAAACAGTAGCAATTCCTTCTGGTAATGTCCAATAGTTAATAATATCGTTGCCTGATAAAATCTTTGTTCTATTAGGAAAAATTTTAGCATCTTTTGTATAGCTATCAGCAATTTTTTGATAATTAGATGCAACAACAAACGAAGAGAACTGCCTCGTATTTTTTAGTATTTCATCAATATCCGTTTTTTTACCATTAAAGGTTTGTGATTGGCAAAAATTGATACTTAAGACCAATACTATTGTGATTTTTACTACCTTATTCATTATATACAATTCTACTTTCTAAAAAATATTTTGCTGACCACTTTCCATTGATTATCTATTTTAATAAGGTTCATATAATCTATAAAACTAAAATTTTCATAATCTATCTGTAGTTTAGCACTTGCTACGTCTCCTGTAATATTTATATATACAATATGTGTTTTTCTATTTTGTTTAGGTCCTGGTTTTATCACTTTTTTAAAGAAATCTAGAGCATTTACTTCAACATACTCCCCTTTTCTATTAAATTTCATTGTTGCATTTTCATGAAATGCTTTTTTTAATGTCTCATAATCATTATTCGTACCACCATCTAAATAAAAAGATACTGTTTCTTCTACCAATTGGTAATCTGATTTTTGTGCAAAAATTACATTTGAAGTACTTAATAATACCGTAATAACTACAATTAGTTTTTTCATTGTTTTGGTTTTAATTATTATTTTCTTAAAGTTTTTTAACCACAGCCTCAGCGACTGCCTTTGTAGATGAAGGATCTTGCCCTGTTATAAAATTTCCACTTTCTATATAAAAACTATCATTTCTTTGAGTTGAATACACAAAATCACCTCCATTATTTTTGATTTTACGCTCTATTGAAAATGGAAAAGTCTGATAATATTTTGCTGATGTATTTTCAAATAGATCTGGATATCCACTTATCTTTTTTCCTGCATATAATATATTACCGTGATTATCCTTTAAAGATGAGATTCCTGCTGTACCATGGCAAACTGCAGAAATAACTCCTCCTCTATTATAAATCTGTTTGGCAATTTTCTGAATTTTTTCATGATCAGCAATTCCGAACATTGCTGCTCCACCACCAGGATAATAAATCGCTTTATATTTTGATGCGGTTACTTGATCAGGTGAAAATGTATTTTTTAAAAGATTCATAAAATCTTCGTTGTACACATATTTCTTTTGAATGCTATCTGAAGTTTTTATATCCCCTATGAGGATTGCTCCTCCTTTAGGACTTACAAAATCGACTTGATAACCTTTTTTGACAAATACATCGTATGCATAAACGATCTCTCCAAAATGATTAGCTGTATTTATAGTTGTTGTACCATAGCTGTGCTGATTAGAAGTTATAAAAAGAACTTTTTCCTTTTGATTACAACTTGATAATAAAAGAACAGTAAATATGAATACTACAGTTTTATACATTTTCGTTTTTTCTCACAAATATGCACAGTAATAGTATTTAATGGGTTTTATCTTATAAATTAGAAGTTCGATTTTATAATTCCGAACTTAAACTAAACTCCTTTTTTGATATTCAGATGGAGTTATCCCTGTTATTTTTTTAAATGTAGTATAGAATGTAGATTTTGAATTAAACCCGCTCTCATAACCTATATTTTCTATAGAATAACCTTTCTGCGAGCATAATAATGTCTTCGCTTTTTCAATACGCAACTCATTAATATATGAAGAAAATGATTTCCCTAGATTATTATTCATAAACTGCGATAGTACATGAGAAGAAATTTGAAATTCTTTTGCCAATTTCGAAATTGTAATATCTGCATTTAGATACAATTCTTGGTTTTTGAATTCCTCTAATCCAAGGGTAATTTTATCAATCATTTCTTTAGCAATCCCTTTATCTTTATACTTAACTTTATCTTCAAAAAAGTTTTGCTGTTTTTGAATTTTAAAAAAGAAAGTTAAAAGGATTAAGTAAAACACAAAAGAAAATGACAATGCGCCAACAATATAAGAAGTGTACGAACTTATAAAATGTGCAAACCAAATTAAAGCCACTCCACAAAAAATACTGAGTTTCCAAATTTCTATACGTTGTACTTTTTCCCTTTTATTGAATAGCTTTTTAAATATTGGAAGCATTAAGCGAAATGATAAAGCTATGTATACCAACCATTGTATATAAATCCCGCTTACTACTATCCTCCATAAAGGTCTGTTTTCAAAGTATGGATAGAAAGTTCCTACAATCGTGATTCCAACAAAAAAAGGAAAAATATGTAGCCACCATTGTTTTGTTTGTTCTTTTGAAACAGACCTTAAATATAAATACAAAAAAGGACCAATAAGTATACATGCTGAAAGTCCTATTTGGATGAAAACACCTGATAATTCTGGATTAAAATAGAAGAAAACCGATTTGATAATTCGAATACTTAGCACTAATAATAATGCCGATAAAAAGTAATTGGAAAACTTTTTCTTATTGGCAATAAGAGTAAAATAAAATGCTAGAATAAAGGCATTAAAAGCACCTAAAGCACTAAAAAAGAAAATAAGTTGCTTATTAAAATCCACTTTTAAATCTTACAATGATTTTGTTCTACCTCCATCTACAGGTACATTAATTCCGTTAATAAAACTTGCCCTTTCACTTGCTAGAAAAACCACTGCGTTAGCTACCTCTTCAGGTTTTGCAAAACGTTTTGCAGGCGCAGCGTTTTTCATAGTTTGAATAACCTCATCAACAGATTTACCTGTTTTTTTAGCCTTATTATTAATGATTTCGTTTAAACGCTCTGTTGCTGTTGCTCCAGGTAATACATTATTTACCGTAATCCCAAATTGCCCCAACTCATTCGCCATGGTTTTTGACCAGTTAGCTACTGCTCCACGTATTGTATTTGAAACTCCCAACCCATCTAAAGGTTGTTTTACAGAAGTAGAAATAATATTAATAACCCTTCCATACCTTTCTTTTTTCATAAAAGGTGCTAGTGCTTGTACTAAAATATGATTACACTTTAAATGCTGTGTAAAAGCGCTATCAAACTCTTCTATAGCTGCATTGAAAATAGGTCCCCCTGCAGGTCCGCCTGTATTATTGATTAAAATATGGAAGTTTAACTGTGATGCTTCTATTTTTTCTTTTAGCTCTTGAGGATTTGAAAAATCTGCAATAATGTAACTATGATGTTGATCTTGATTTGGTAACTCCGTTAAAACTGCTTTTAGTTTTTCTTCATTACGAGCCACTAATGTTACATTCGCTCCTTCTTCTGCTAAAGCAATTGCAGATGCTTTTCCAATACCTTGTGTACTACCACACACTAGAGCATTTTTATTTTCAATATATAAATTCATTTATTTAAGTTGAAAACTATTTAGAATGTTATTACCTGTGGTTTCAAATTGTAAAAAAGTTTCAGGTAATGTTGTTAAAGTTAATATATATGCTTTTTCGTCTTTAAAATAATAATACTGCTTGAATTTTAGTGCTTGTTGAATATCTCCAGACCAAATTACTTCTTGACGATTTTTTGCTGCATTAAAAGAATTCTCTATAACTTTTCCATTAGGTATCATTCTTTTGATTTGACTCAAAGATAGCTCCACAAAAGATTCCATAGTAAAATCCTTCCCTTTTAAATTTTGAATTGTCAAGTTTACATTCTCATTAAATTTATCATCAGCATCTAATCCTGAAAAAAGAATAAAACTAGAATCCATTTGTCCTGTAGTATCCAGTTGCCATGATTTAGGATAAGAAATCTCATAGTTATTCTTTTCATATTTAATAAAATCATCTTGAGCATAACAAACCATTGTTACAACAAATAATAGTAATGTGAATTTAAATTTCATTCTTATACGTTTTTAATATTTAATACATACATTTTTAGGTTCTGTAAAGAAACGTAAGGCCTCAAAACCTCCTTCTCTACCTACTCCACTTGCTTTCACTCCGCCAAAAGGAGTTCTCAAATCTCGTAATAACCATGTATTTACCCAAATAATTCCTGCATGAATTTGCTTTGTCATTTTCATGGTTCTATTCAAATTGTTTGTCCAAAGTGTAGCTGATAACCCATAAGAAACATCATTTGCTAAAGCTATTGCTTCTTCTTCGGTTTCAAAAGGCATGATAGTAACAACAGGACCAAATATTTCTTCTTGATTTAGCTTACAAGAATTATTTTGAACTTCAATTATTGTAGGTTCTAAGTAATATCCCTCTTCGGAACCTTCAACAGTAACTTTTTTTCCTCCAAATAAAATTGTTCCTCCTTCTTCTTCTGTAATATCTATATATGATTTTACTTTTTCTAAATGCGATTTTGAAACTAAGGCTCCAATATTGGTATCAGCATCAAAAGGATTACCTACTTTTAATTGACTTACTTTTTGAATAAAATCTTTCTTGAACTGTTCATAAATGGTTTTTTCAATAAAAATTCTACTTCCACATAAACATATTTGTCCTTGATTAGCAAAAGAAGATTTTACTGTAGTTTCTAACATCAATTCGTAATCACAATCTGCAAAAATGATATTCGGATTCTTTCCTCCTAATTCCAATGATAGCTTTTTAAACATTGGAGCTGCAGTTCTAGCAATATGTGCTCCTGTTTTAGTTCCTCCAGTAAAAGAAATTGCTTTAATATTCGGATGTTCTACAATAGCTTGACCTGTAGTGTTTCCCAAGCCATGTACAATGTTTAAAACTCCTTTAGGTAAACCTGCTTCATTACAAATTTCTCCTAATAAATATGCAGTCATCGGAGTAACTTCACTTGGTTTAGCTACTACACAATTTCCTGCTGCTATAGCAGGTGCTATTTTCCAAGTGAATAAGTACAAAGGTAAATTCCAAGGAGAAATGCAACCTACCACCCCAATTGGATGTCGCAATGTAAAATTCATCGCATTGACACCAACAGTTTCATGGGCTTCCGAAGAGAATTGAGTAATTGCATTGGCAAAAAACTGAAAGTTTGCTGAAGCCCTTGGTATATCTATTGTTTTAGCTAAACTTAATGGCTTTCCATTATCTTTAGTTTCTGCTTCTGCTAATACTTCTAACTTTTTTGTAATGAGTTGTGCTATTTTAGATAGAATAGCACTTCGTTCTTCTAAAGTAGTATTTGACCAACTTGGAAAAGTAGCTTTAGCCGCTTGATATGCTTGTGCTACATCTTCTTGAGTTGAATTGGGTATTTGCCCATATATTTCACCTATTGAAGGATTATAATTATCAATATAATTTCCTAATGTTGGTTCTAAAAATGATCCATTTATGTAGTTCTTAATAATCATAATTTTAAAATCTTTTTACTCTTATAAAAAAATTAAAATTCATTTTTCCACTTTCTTGCGTATTTTCCTAATGCAAATTCTGACATTATAATTTTATTATAATTCAATTTTACTTTTTTCAATACTTTGTTTCTTTTAGAATCAATAACAATTAATGTTTTATTTTTCAATTCTATTCTAGTTAAATTATCTGGTGAATTGAAAACAATAATCTCTTTTGAATGAATATTTTCTTCAGACTTAGACAATTGTAAATCTTGATACATCTTTTGGTTTTTAATAGGATTTCCTTCTGCTAAAAAACTTCTTGAAGAATTACCCCACAAGAATGTCAATGGAATTATTTGAATACCGTTTGTTCCAAAATTAATATCATAAAACACCTTATTATGATTATTAATAGTTCCAGCCCAAGGCAATCCTGTTTCAGCAGAAACCTCATCCCCAAAACCATATCCTTCTAAATTTGATACTGTTTCTATTACTACTTTATTTTTAACCTCATTACTTACATAATCTGTTAATTTATTAGATAGCGACCCTTTCCAATCTAAAGCATAAATATTGACTTTTTCAGTAGCATTAAACCAGGTAGCTCCACCATGTACAATGGATTCAAAACCCCTTGTAATATAAAACTTAGAGTTTACAAATGATATTTTTTCAAAATCTACTTGTATAGCTTGTTCAAAAGTTGGGTTGTGATTTTCTATGAAACTTTGTATACTTTTTTTACTCCTGAAAAACTTTGGTTTAGATACAGAGCTAAATAATTTATATTCATCTGTTATCATTTCACTCATCTCTTCAGATTCATCATCCTCTTTTACCTCTATAACTTCAGTTGTACCATATAGAAAACCTCTTTTGGTAGGAATTAATAAATAACTTATAGACTGTATAGAAACTGAATCTTTATTTCTATATATTCCTATTGTTTGATAAGGGGTATATTTTTTATGTGCTTTCTTTTTAGACTCAGAATCATACATTACTGTATAAGAACCTTCACTAAATTCACTATGATCTGATTCTATACCTATTAACTGAATAAACTCTTGTGCTACAAAAGTTTTTACCGAAAAAAATAGGATGATTGTTAAAATATATCTCATGAAACAATTTCTTTTCTTTCTAACCATTGCAATGGTATTTCTTTATTACAAAATTCTAAATGAATGACTCTTCGATTAAATGCTGATACAGATCTTTGTGATGCATGTAATAATAACGGTTTCATTAACATTACTCCTCCTCTATCAACAGTACACAATACTTCCTTTTCTAATTTATTTTTGTTAAAAGTTTCATCTACTCTTATAATTCCTTTAGTATGGCTTTTGGGAATTACATGTAACGCTCCGTTGGTTTCATCCGTTTTATCTAAATGAATTCGAAATGTAATTGTGCTTTTTAGAATCTGTTCTGGAGGAATCACACCCAATTGTCCATTTTTAGTTGTCCAATTGGTAAATCCTTTTGCTTCTTTCTTTTCTTTTACACTGATACTTAAATCTTGATGATAATTCACAAACCAATTCGACATTTTAGGTTTATTGAAAAAAATAGCCTTAGATAAAAAATAACTTTTATCACAAATACTAGTGTATAAAGATTTGAAATTACTGTTATTACATATCAATTCTTGTAATTCGGGTATTTTAATTAACAATTGGCGAATAGCAAAACTTGAATCTGATTGATCAATTACATCACATATTTCTTGCAATTCTTTATTTGAAAAAAGACTTTTAGTAATAGAAAAACCTTTTTCTTCTAATTCAGTTATATGTGATTTAACTCCGATCATCTATTGTTTTTTATACGCAGTTACTTTAATCTCAACTACTAAATCTGGGTGTGGTAATTGATGAACTGCTACTGTAGTTCTCGTTGGTCCAGTTTCTTTATCAAAAAACTCTGCATATGCTTTATTATAACCTGCAAAATCATTCATATTCACCAAAAAAGTGGTTACATCTACTACGTCTTGTAAACTTGCGCCTACTGTTTGTAAATTTCTATCGATATTTTTTAAAACTTCTCTAGTTTGTACTTCACTATCTAATTTTTTGGTATTCATTTCGTCGATGAGTTCCACACCAGCTATAGTGTTATCTGGTCTTCTAGAACTAGTTCCTGAAACAAAAATAAAATCTCCTACTACTTTTACATGTGGATATGCGCCTCTTGGTGTTACTTTTTTTTCCATTATTTAGTTTCTCTATTATGATATTCTGAAAAGAAGTTAAGAACGGTATTCTAATTAATTTCTTTGGCTAATGCTAATAATTTTAATGTGGTTTTTAAATTTCTGGTGGTTGCTGTTACATTCAGTTTCTTTTCAAACAAATTGTTCGTTAATTTTGTTTTTCCATAACCTCCAACAGCATTAACATATACTATATCATCAATTATTTGATAAGTGTCTGCTTTTGCATCGATATCAAAACTTTTGATTTCTGGTGTTTCTGATAAAAATGTAAAGTATTGTTGTTTTTCTTCTACTGTTGTATACGGATTGTTTGCTATTGCTTTTTCCCATGCTGTAATTGTTCTCACTAAAACAGAAACATCATATCCAAAAGTGTCTGCTATTCCGACTTTAATTGTTTTTTCAATTTCTGAAGCTTCTTCAGAAGATTTTAAAACAATATTCCCACTTTGAATGTATGTCTTTACTTCATAATAATTTAACTTCTCTAGCATAGTTCTTAACTCCTGCATAGGAAGCTTATTTTTTCCTGAAACGTTTATTCCTCTTAGTATGGCTATGTATGTTTTCATTCTATATAAAATACTTTCTCTAGACCTCACAGGTTTTAAAAACCTGTGAGGTCTTTTTTAACACTATTCCAATATTAATTCTTTTAACTTTTCGTCAAAATCTAGCTTCTTTTTACACAAATGAAATATAAAATTTTCTCTATCATCAAATAAAGTAACTACTTCTTTTCTTTCTAACAATGTTTTTTTACTTGAAACTAAAGCTAAAAACGAAGAATGTTTATATTCATTAAGATCATTAACAAACTTATGATATATTGGATTTAAATTAATATATACAATAAGTTTTCTTAGATATTTTTCATCTTTAACTTTTATACGCTTAAATCTATCTGTAAATAGACTTCCTGTTCTGCCATACTTTTTATTAATAGACTTTGAATAAGAATTAAAAAAGTTAGAAAAAGATTTTGAAATAATCTTTTCATCTTCAATATTTTTCATTCTAACTAATAGATGGAAATGATTTTTTAAAAGACAATATGAATAAATTTCTGCTACAGGAACTATATATTTTTTCATTAAATTTAAAAAATATGAGTAGTTCATTTCATCTATAAAAATATTCTCACCGTTATTTCCTTTATTGTAAATATGGTAATACGTTTCTTTTTCTATTTTTTCGTATTTCATTTCCTTTCTCTTTAATCATAGTATTTATATTTATTCTCAATATACTAGACCTCACAGGTTTTTAAAACCTGTGAGGTCTTTTTTATTTCAAACCCGCAATTTTATCTTCTTCTAGAATCTCTTTTGTTTCTTGATTGACTTTTTTCAATATGATTTCTAATTCTTCCTCTGACATATTTTCTGAAGTTGAAACTTCGTCATCCGCTATTAAATTTAATAAGGCCTTATCTTGAGCTCTTCCTTTTTTCATTGCTTCGTTATACCCCATGTCTTCGTTAAAGGTTACCATCGAATATTTCGAATAATAAGATTTAGGGAACTGCTCTTCTAAGTCCATTTCTAACTTACGCTTTTGTTTAAATAATGGATTAGCCACATGATCTCTCATTTCATAATAATTATCTACGGCCAAATCTGCTATTGCGTCAGTATCTTTCTTACGTTCTTTTTGGTAGGTTTTGAATATTTTCTCCCAGTCACCTTCAAATCGTTCTAAAACACGATCAAAAACAGCAACATCTTCAAAAGAAGCATTCATTCCTTGTCCGTAAAATGGTACAATTGCATGTGCTGCATCTCCTAGTAACAATGTTTTGTTTTTATACATCCACGGTGAGCATTTTACTGTTCCTAATGCTCCTGTTGGATTATTAAAAAATTCATCTTTTATATTCGGAATTAGTGCTAATGCATCAGGAAATTGAGTTTCAAAAAACTCAGTTACTTCTTCTTCTGTAGTTAAGTTCTCGAAATTAAACTTTCCTTCTTCATAACTTAAAAATAGGGTTACTGTAAAGCTTCCATCTAAGTTTGGTAATGCTATTAACATATATTCTCCTCTTGGCCATATATGTAAATGATCTTTACTAATCTGGTGATTTCCTGATGTATCGGCAGGAATTTCTAATTCTTTATAACCATGGGTAAGGTAATCTTGACTATAACTGAATAAGAATTTACGCTCTAAGTAATAGCTTTTTCTAAGTATTGACCCTGCACCATCTGCTCCAAAAATGATATCTGGGTTTACGGAAAATTCTTCATCAGTTTCATAACTTTTGAAATGAGCAATGGTATTTTCGATATCTATACCTGTACATTTACTGTTAAAGTGAATATTTACATTTTCATGTTTCTCCGCTTCATTTAGTAATAAAGCATTTAAATCTTGTCGTGATACTGAATTGATATACTCACCTTCTCTTCCTGAATAGTTAGATGCAAACGTATTTCCTTCTATATCATGAATTAATCGACCATACATTGGAATACATAATTCTTTAGCTTGTTTTTCAACACCTGCTAAACGTAATGACTTTAAACCTCTGTCTGATAATGCTAAGTTGATTGATCTTCCTGCTGAAATATCTACTTTACGTAAATCTGGTCTACTTTCGTATACTTCTATTTTATAACCTCGTTGCGCTAAACGTAATGCAAGTAAACTTCCACATAAACCAGCTCCAACGATTACTATTTTGTCTTGCTTATTCATTTTTTAATCTAAAAAACATTATATGTTCAACATCATATTTACTATAGCTTCTACATGTATTTCAGTAGTATCCATAATTTTAATATGCTCAAAATCATCTTGATTTAGAATTAAAGGAATTTCTGTTCCTCCTAAAATTAAACCCTCTATGTCATATTTTTCACACAAATCATCAACAATATTTATTAACTTTTTTTTAGTGGTCTGTTTTATATTTCTAAACAATAATTCTTTCATGTATTTGTCATGAATATATTCCATTTGGTCCTGAGAAGGTGTAATTATTTCTATTCCATATTTTTCTCCTTTTTTCTGATAAAATCCGCTAGTCATTGTAGACATAGTTCCAAATAACCCAACTTTCTTTAAGTTATTATCTTTGGTTTTTTTACATGTTTCTTCTACAATACTTATCATAGGTACAGAAACTTCTTTTATCAATTCGTCATAAACTACATGTGGTGTGTTTGAAGCCATCGCTGAAAAATCTACCTTAGCTTCTTCTAGTACATTTATTTTTTGTTTTAAAAAAGTAATTAAATCTTTATACTTTTTCTCAGCTGCATAAGCAAGAACCACATTAGTATCGATACTTTTTATTAAAAAATCAGGATTAGTACCTGTTATTTCTTTGGCTTTTTTTATGATTTGTAAATAGTACTCAACTGTCGACTCTGGGCCAATACCTCCTAGTAATCCAAATTTTTTCATATTTCTTGTGATACTTTACTAATTTTTACAACAATCCTTTCAATATAGAAACCATTCTAAATACATCTTCAAACTTATTATACATTGGAACTGGAGCACATCGAATAACATCTGGTTCTCTCCAATCTGTAATAATGTGATGTTTTGTTAGCTCTTCATGTAAACTTTTATCTGCATGTTGCACTTGTATAGATAATTGACATCCTCTTTCTTTAGGATTTGAAGGTGTAATAATTTGAATTCTATCCGTATCAATTTGATTGATCAAATACTCAAAATATCCCGTCAATTTTTCTGACTTTTCTCTTAATGCATCCATCCCAACACTATCAAACAAATCTAAAGAAGAACGAATTGCTGCCATAGATAATATTGGTGGATTCGATAATTGCCAGCCTTCGGCTCCTTCCATAACATCAAATGGTTGACGCATGTTAAAACGAGTTTCTTTATTATGATTCCACCAACCTGCAAAACGAGGTAAATCTTTATTTTGGGCATGTTTTTCATGAACAAATAATCCTGATAAACTTCCTGGTCCAGAGTTTAAATATTTATACGTACACCAAGCAGCAAAATCTACTCCGCTATCATGCAAATTAGGTTGTATATTCCCTGCTCCATGCGCTAGATCAATTCCTACAACACAATTTTTAGCATGTCCTATTTCAGCAATACGTTTAATATCTAAGTACTGTCCTGTGTAATAGTTTACACCACCTATGAGTAGCAAAGCAATTTCATCTCCTTGCTTATCTATAATTTGTTCTAAATCTTCAATTCGTAATAATTCTTCACCAGTTCTAGGTTTCCATTCGATTACATCTTCTTCTGGATTAAAACCATGAAATTGTAATTGAGACTGTACTGCGTAACGATCTGAAGGAAAAGCATCACTTTCAATAACTATTTTAAACTTTTGTTGTGTAGGTTGATAAAATGAAACCATTAACAAATGTAAATTGGTTGTTAAGGTATTCATTACCACAACTTCAATTGGTTTAGCTCCGACTATTTTTGCCATTTTATCAGTCAAAAACTCATGATATGGTAACCAAGGTGTTTCTCCTTCAAAATGTCCCTCTACACCATATTTCGCCCAATCGTCTAATTCTTGTTGAATGTATTGTTGGGTTTGCTTGGGTTGTAAGCCTAATGAATTTCCTGTAAAATACAACCAATCATTACCTTCTGTATCTTTAGGAATATGAAATTGATTTCGTAAGTATGCTAATGGATCGTTTTTATCTAGTTGTTTTGCGTAATTCAGTGAATTCTCGTAGTTCATCAAAGAATGATTTTTACCAAAGATAAAAAATCAAATACTCTTATAAAATTTAAAATACCGGTTCTAATATCACTTATAACCTAAAAATAGTCTTTAATGCTTTTTATAACTGCACTAAAGCATTTTTATCTTAAACTGAAATAATCCGTTTGTACTTTTATGAAATAACTAACAAAACTGAGTCATGAAATCAATAAAACTAATCACTCTAATAGTATTTTTAATTGCACTTATATCGTGTGATAATACTGCAAAAAAGGACGACAAATCATATGCTCACGTAATTGATTTACCTGTAAGCTATGCATATCCAGCTGATTCAATCACCATCAATAAATGGATAGCTGCTAATGATTTTAATGCTATGTATAAACATAGTTGGGAAGTTTGGAAACATTTAACTACACCTGTTGATGGTAAAGTATTACGATATCAAACTTGGTTAAGTCCAGCTCAGATTCTAGATAAAATGAATAATCCGAGTAAAAATAGTGTTAGTGAAATTGAATTTAATAAACCTAAACAATTTGGACATGCCAAGTTACGACAAGCTGATTTTGATGATACTAATATTGTAGAAGTGGTAGCTTATAATAAAGCTGCTGAGAATTTCGCAATTGACAATAAAATTTTCTATTTATCAACATTACAATCAATGCAAAAAGGTGAATATAGTCAAATACCAGATTTTCCTAATGACGCTATTACTATAAAACCTGTGTATAAGATTATTACAGCTAATAACACAAATGAAAATGGAATTTTTACCATGTCTGCTTGGCATGGACCTGAATATAAAAACAGTGGTTATCCTGAAAAAGAATGGAAATCTTGTATTCATATAGATACAAAGAAGTCGGGAAATAATGTTAACGGTCGTATTGATTATGACTGTAATACGATTACGAGTGATAATACATTCTACTTAAACGATTTTATCAATTTTAAAATATCTGCACATCAATCTAAAGAGTATAATGATGAAATTGCTGGCGGATTAAAATCTGATTTAAAAAACAAAATTATTACTAAAACAGACTACGAATACCAATTAAAGAATTTAAAAACTGCTGAAGGAGATACAGCTATTTTAGTGGGTATGCATGTGGGAACTAAAGAAATTAAGCGTTGGGTATGGCAAACATTCTGGTGGTCTCCAACTCCTTTAACTCCATCTATTCCAAGTTCTGACGATATTGCTTCTGCTAAAAATGGAATTGGTTTACAAGGTGCTGCCAGTCATTATGCTATGGATATTGCTTATTCTATGATAATTCCTGCGCAACCTTATATTGGTGGGAAAAATGAAGGTGAATTAGTTGTAGGATTTAATCCTTATTTAGAGTCTGGATTTGGAACTGACGTTTTTGATAGTAAAACGAGTTATGTTATGAATAGTGGTACAAAAATACAAACAGACTTAGGTACTATGTCCAACTGTATGAGTTGCCATATGTCTGCAGCAGTTAAAACTAGTGCAAAAGGACCTGGTTATGGCTCTCCTGATTACGTTGGTGATCGTTACTTAAGTTATAAAGATTCTATATTCAAAAATCGATTAATGTTAGATTTTGCATGGTCTATTCAATCAAATATCGATTCTTTAAAATAAAAAAGTTTAACCAAACTTTACGTTTAGATTACTACTAGAAAAGTCTTGTTTTTAACAAGGCTTTTCTTTGTTTAAAAGAAAGAATTTTTCATTTGTTAACTATTAATTTTCTTTTACTTTTGGCATCTCAAAAATTGTAATCGAAATTTAAATATATATAACCTATGAAAAAAATCAATCTTTTAATTCTAGTTACATTATTCTCTTTTTTGAGTTGTACTAATGAGGACAATCCTGAAACTTTGTCTAATCAAGAAGAAAGTATTGATGTTCAAGATTTACAATACTATAAAGGTATTCCTGTAGCGCATAGATTTGATGTTTCTGTTGAAGAATTAACAGGCGCAAATTTAAGTAAAGGGAATACTAGAAGTAAAAATCTAACAGTCAATCGCGTTAACTTCGATAATTATAGTTTAGAACAGATTGTGGCTGCCGTAGAAATGGAATTAGATAAATTCCCTTACATCAGAGAAGAGAGTTTACCTGAAGAAAAAATTCAACTTTTACAACGAGATTTCCCAACACTTTCTCAAAAAGAAATTCAGGAAAAAATGCCAATAATTGAAGAATACTATCATCAAAACTTAGATTATTTAGCATATGACAATTTGAAAAAAAACAAAGTATCTATTTTATCTAGAACTAATGATAGTTATACTGAGATTAGTTGTATAAAAAAAGCTTTTAAAAATTATGGTGGATCTTTTGGTTCTTATGCATTATCGGCATATGCTTTCTATAAAGCTTCTACTACAGCTAGAGATGCTGCTCCTATTGCTTTTCCAGGTGTTAGTACTGATACCAAACAAGATGCTTATCGACATATTCTTTGGAGCTCTTTATTATGTAGATATTATTACACAATTTCTTCTAAAGCTCCTAAATTAAGATTTGCTAAAGCTATTGGAGATGTTAACGAAGAGTGTGGAAATAATAATGCTGATGCTCGTGAAATGGATTATCATAATAATGCTATTGGTAGAAAAATTTATGACCAAAATGCTCCTTATAAAAAGTTTTTTGGCTTTACAGTGGGAGTCAGAACTCCTAGTGTTAGTAACTTAAAGAGTAAGGCCAAGACTGAAGTTGATAATGCTATTTTAATACAAGGAAATAGCATAAATGAAAAAGCGCAAACAATTAAAGCAGGTCAATTTAATTGTACTACCAGATACATTAGAAAAACTAGATTTATTTGTGAAGATACTTCAACTGGCGAATTGATAACGGATGCTCCTTCATTTGGTGTTGATCAAATAGATCAGATCGATTACAATCAAGAGGAATGTTGGGAAGTTTATTATGAAACATACAAGACTTGTAATGGAGATAAAGCAGTATATTTAAGATAAAATGTTTGTATATGAAACGCATTTATTTCTTGATTTTATCTATACTATTCACTAGTTGTATAGCTGATATAGATGAAGGTGAAAATGGTATATATCTAGATCTTTACAATTATACCAATGAAAGTTATGATGAAGTAGTTTTTCATATTGGAGCTATTGTAGATAACACTACTTTTATTACCACAGATTCTATTATAGGTAAGTTTCCTATAATCCCTTTTAAAGATGCTTTAGAAGAAAATATTAGAAAGGATCTGAATGGTGATTCGTATTCTATAACTCCAATTGATGAAAGTGAAGAATATTGGAGATTTGGATGGAATCCTGATTACGATAAAATACGAGAACTATCTAATGAATATACATTTAAAATAGTATTGTATAATAAGGGTATTATTGTTAGAGAAGCTACTTTTTTAAATCAGAGAAAAAGTTTCGATAATTTCATAATGGGAAGTACTCCTGAAATTTTAATCAAATCAGATTCTTTATTTTTTCAAGA
>NZ_MSMP01000017.1 GCF_001936575.1 Tenacibaculum agarivorans | reverse complement strand
GGGATTGTTTATGTTGAAAGGTCAGTTCCATTTATTGGCTGACCTTTTTTTAATTGTAGAATAGTAATGAAAATAATGCGTAACCTACTTTTTATATCGTACTTAATGGTCTTGAGTTCTTTGGCAAGCGCTCAAACCAAGATAGATAGTACGCTTATACGTTTCGAAAACCAGTTTACAACTGCCAAAACAGATTCCTTAAAAGTAGAAGCTTTACTTAAACTTTGCAATTACCAAAGAAAGAGGGATTATAATAAAGTTATTACTTATTGTAGTCAAATTCATGAAATTCTTAATAAAGCTACGTATAATACTAAAATACAAAGAGCAAAAACCTTTGGTCATTCTGGAATTTATAAACGACGAAAATCTGATTATGTAGGTGCATTAAAAGATTACTATGCTGCAGAAAAAATCTATATCCGCTTAAGCGATACCGTTCAACTTTCTACTATTTACCACAACATAGGTTTTGTATACAGAAGTCAAAAAGAATATAACAAAGCAATCAAGCACTTCAAAAAAGCAATTACTTTAAACTATACTAATAAAAAATATAGAAGTCTTGGTAATAATTACAGTATGATGTCTCAATGTTATAAAAACTTATATCAAACTGATTCTGCTTTTTATGTTATAAATAAAGCTATTGAATATTTTGATTTGGATAATTATGAAGAAGGCAAACAACAAGCTATTGCTAATAAGGCTTCAGTATTAACGTTTCAAAAGAAATATAACCAAGCCCTTTCTATGTATTTAGACTATCTGGAATATGTGAAAAGTATACACAAAAAAAGATCTATTGTAAATACACTAATTAATATTGCTAATGCCTATTTGCAAATTGAAGAACATAGCAATGCACTGCGTTATGTTAATGAAGGTATAGAAATGGCTATTTCTCAAGATACCAAACAATACTTATATAACGGTTATTTAATTAGAAGTAGAATTTACAAAGCGATGAAAAAGTATGATTTTGCATTCAAAGATGTTGCGAAATACACAGAAATTAATGACGAAATAAATAATGTAAAAAAAGCCAAAGAATTACAAGACATTGAAGTACTACATGCCTACGAAAAAAAACGTTTAAGGGATAGTATTATTAAATCAGCAGAAAAGAAAAATATACTTATTCATGCTAAAACACAACAACTCAAAAAACAATTGTATGTTAGTATACTTTTTATTTTTACGTTACTAGTCATAATCATTTTACTGCTTAGATTTAAACGCTATAAAAAAGCTAAGGAAAGTCCTCCTAAGAAAGAAAAACAACTATCCACCACCAACCATAATATACATTCTGAAGTTGGTATAAAAAAAGAACAAGTTAGAGAATTACATACCAAAACGGTATCTCATATACAAACTAAAGAGCCTTCCGTTATATCCAATCCTAATAATACGATATTACTAGAACAAATCATTTCTAACTTAAAAAATGATATTATTGATGATGAAAAAATTAATGAACTAAAAGAAAATATTAAAACTTTAAATCATGACTTTCTAATTCGGCTTAAAATAAAACATCCAAAACTCACTAAAACCGATATTGAAGTCTGTGCTTTCATTAAAGTTGGATTTTCAAGAAACGAAATAGCCAGCGTAAGAAAAACAAGTTTAGAAGCTATAAAATCGACTCGCTTTCGCTTGAAAAAGAAGCTACAATTGGGTAAAGAAAATAAATTAGACGAGTACATTCAAAATCTATAAGATTTAAAGAAAGAAGATGGAAATTGTGTTTTCAATTGTGTACGATTCCAATTCGTAAATCTAAAAACCTAAAGTTACTTTACATCTCTATTACTATAAAGTATCAAAGAACAGTAAACTATCTTTAACATGCTCTTCCCAATAAGGCCACTCATGTTTTCCTGAGAATTCCTCATAAACATGAATAATATTTTCATCTACTAATTCTTGGTGTAGTTTCCTATTGTGTTCTATTAACTCGTCATTTTTTCCACAATCAAATCGGAAAGGAGCAATATGGTCTTTATTCTTTTTAATGATTTCAAAGACAGATTCTTCTTTAGCACTTTCTTGTTTGTAATTTTCTAATTCTTCCTCTACAAACAAACTCATTTGAGGTAAATCTGTAATAGAACTATGCCCAGAAAACCCTGAAAACACATTTGGATACTTAGCTCCTAATCGTAATGCTCCATATCCTCCCATGGAAAGTCCTCCAATAAAAATTTTAGAATCATCTGTAATCTCTTCTACAACTTCTTTTACAGCTGTAATTACATCCTCTGCTATCCATTTTTCAAAATTATAACTGCTATGCGGTAAATAGGCTGAACCATCTCCCCAGAGACCATCAGAAGGCATTGCAATTACCATGGGTTGGATTTCTTTCTCTGTAATCATTCGCTCTGCAGTACGATGTACTCCTGCTTTTTGAGACCATATCCAAGCACTCCCATACACTCCGTGTAGTAAAATTACTAGTGGTGTATTTGGTGCTAAACGTACACTTGGAATATATACACAAATATCTCCTCTACCTTTAAGATTAGGCGTTTTTATGGTAATAAATCGAAGATTATCGGATTCAAACTCTTTATTTGAGATTTCAATGGTCCTAAATTTTGATGTCATAACATGCTCTAGTTTTTCTGACTTTAGTAGATCCCCCTTGAATTCTATAGAAACCTTAAAAATAACAAGGGGGTAATTCACCTACCAAAACAAATATTTTGTAATTCTAAGATGTATTTCAACTGTTATTAGTATGCTAATAATTAGTCAAAAACAATTACTCCTTTTGCATTTTTCCCTGCTAACATATCATCAAATCCTTGTTGAAGATCTTCTAATGTATATGTACGTGTAATCATTTCTTCAATTAATAAATCTCCCTTTTCATACAATGCTTCAAACTTAGGAAAGTCAATATCTGGTTTAGCCCCACCATATAGTGGATTGATATATATTTTATCCCATTCAAATAAGCGCATATCTACCATGATTTCTTCTTCAATTCCACTTACCTGTACCGCAGTACCTGCATTACGTATCATGGCTAAAGGGGCTACACCTAAAGCAGGAACAGCTGTACACTCAAAAGCGTAATCTGCCCCTCTACCATTAGTCATTCCTTTTACTATTTCAGCAGCTTTCAGCAAACCTTTATCTTCTTTATCTGCTAAAATAACATCAGTAGCTCCAAACTGTTTTGCCATTTCTAAGCGTTGCTCATTAATGTCTATCGCAATAATTTTTACTGCTCCAGAAATTCTAGCTGCTTGCACTACGTTTAAACCTATTCCACCAGTTCCTAAAACTACTACAGAACTTCCCCACTCTGGTTTGGCTGTGTTAAATACCGAACCACACCCAGTCATTACAGCACAACTAATAGTTGATGCTGCTTCAAAAGATAATTTCTTAGAGTTTTTCTTTACAACACCTGAAGATTTCACTAATGCATACTCAGAAAAAGTTCCTAAATTAAATGAGCGTTCTATAGGTTTATCATTCCATGTTGTAGACTCAAAAGTTGGATGACCTCCTGAAATTTTACCTGCATGACTTGCCAAAACTGGAGAATTACACTCACAAATATTTTGATTTCCTATTTGAGATTGAAAACTATCATACTTTGGGGTAGCCCAGTTTAAAATGACTTCATCTCCAACTTCAACCTTTGTTACTGCATCACCAACTGCTTCTACTATCCCTGCTCCTTCATGCCCCATAACAATAGGCATTCCCCATGTTAATGAGTCATAATCGGTATGGCATATAGCCGCAGCTTTAATTTTAACCAATACTTCATCACTTTTAGGTGGATGAATTTCGGTTTCTTCAATCTTGAAAGTTCCATCTCCAGGAGCGATTGCTGCTTTACATTTAATAGTACTCATCTTGTTTTTGTTAGTTTATTTCGTTTTGGTTAATTACTACTATAGATTTTAAATCTGATGCTGGATCAGCCAATTTAATTTTATCGATTTCTGCTTTTGTTTTAATGTATTTTGTACCTAACACATAAGATTTAGCATTGTTTATGGAGTCTACAGCAAGAAGTTGTTTTCCTTTAAAATACCAAATAGAGAACTTTTTATCCTCTTCAACTCTAACAACCTTATCGTCGTGTCCATCCGCTAAACCAACAATTTGAAGTTTAATATCATATTGATCTGACCAAAACCAAGGAAGAGTTTCATATATTATTTCCTTTCCACAAATATTTTTGGCCGCAACCTTTGCCTGATCAACAGCGTTTTGAACAGACTCTAATCGAACAAATCGATCATAAATACCATTGTAATGATAGGTACAATCTCCGATAGCATAAATATCTTTTTGTGAGGTTTCTGTTTTTGTATTTACATGAATACCGTTTTCAAGTTTCAATCCAATACTTTCTGCTAACTCTGTATGTACTCTAATTCCAACACCTACAATAATAATATCTGCTTCATAAGCAGAACCATCATTACATATCACATGATTTGTATTTGTGATTTCAGTAACATTTTTATTCGTAAAAATCGATACTCCATTTGCTCGATGTAATTCATCAAAGAATTTTGATAAATAAGTAGTAGTTACTCTTGCTAGAATACGATCTTCACGTTCTAAAACCGTAACATCAGCACTTAGCTTCTTTAGTGATGCTGCAGTTTCTAATCCTATATAACCGCCTCCTATTACAACGACTTTCTTAGTCTTACTTGTGTGTAATGCTTTACGAATTCCATCAACATCATTAGCGTTTCTAAGTGTAAAAACATGTTTTGCTTGTTGTATTCCTTTTATTGGTGGAATAAAAGCTCTTGCTCCCGTAGCAAAAACTAGTTTATCATAATGTTGTACACTATTATTATCTAATTGAACAAACCGTTCTTCCGTATTTATGCTGACAACAGATACTCCTAACTGTAAGTCAATATTATCTTTAGTATAGCTTTCTTCTGGTTTTAATAGATTATTTTGAATGCTATCTTCTAACTCTAAATACTTTTTAGAAAGTGGTGGTCTGTGGTATGGTAGTTTTGAATCTTTATCAAAAATTATAATACTTCCCTCCCAACCTTCTTTACGTAACGCAAAAGCTAAGTTTACCCCAGCATGACTTGCTCCAATAATAACACAAGTTGTATTCTGAGACATATAATTTTTATTTTGCAACAGTTAATTCAACTCCGTCAATAGCATCTGTAATTTCTATTTGACAACATAAACGACTAAACTCATTTGCATCATCTGCAAGCTCAAGCATATCTACTTCAATATCGCTCGCTTTTCCTACTTTATCTATATCTTTTTCAGCAACAAAAACATGACATGTTGCACAAGAACATACACCTCCACAATCACCATCAATACCTTGTACTCCATTATTTACAGCCAATTGCATTACGTTTCCAGAATCACCTTCTAATACTATCTTTTCTTTATTGCTTGTTATAAAAGTTATGTTAGCCATAATTTATTATTGTTACTTATTTATTAAACTTTACCTTTAATTCATGAAATCCGACTTTACGATGGAATTCACCCCATTCTTCAATGTTTTCTCTACTATCTGTTATTGCAATAGAAGTAACCTTATCGGACAAAAGACGTAATAAAGTTCTCATAATTTGACGTGCGTGAGTTGCTCCTAAACAATTATGATGACTAAACCCGAAAGCAACATGTGGATTTATTTTTCTATCAAAATTGACTTCATTTGGATTTTCAAAAACAGTTTCATCTCTATTAGCTGAAGCCCAACATAAGGATACTCGAGTGTCATTTTTTACAGCATGCTCACAAACTTGAGCGTCTTCCGTAGCTACTCTTCCCATGTGAGTTAATGGTGAAAAATATCGGATTAATTCTTCTACTGCTTTATTAATTTTATCTGGGTTTTCTTTTATGTCTTGCAAAGATTTTGGATGCTCTGCGAAATAGGCAATCGTATTTGTTACTGCATTAATAACAGTATCTCTTCCTCCTGCAAAAGTTAAAATCATGATTCCTTTGATTTCATCGTGAGTTAACTTTTTTCCGTTTACTTCTGCCTGTAATAAAACGGAGTATAAATCTTCACCTAAATTTTCTCTAGCTCCGTTAATTTTATCATCCAAATAATCATATAATACATTTGCTTTAGAAGCATCTAAGCTATCTCCTTCGCTTCTGAATACATGTGTTCCCCAAGAGATGAATGTATCCGACTCAACATATGATGTATTTAATAAAATAGTCAGTGCTCTTGATTGTAATTTTAGAGAAAAATCATCTACTACTTCAATTTCATCTTTTGATACAACTTCGTCAATTAATGTTGAAATCTGGTCGTTCAATATTTTTTGATACTCCTCTCCATTGGGCCTTTTAAACCATCCTTCTAATAGCTCTCTAAAATCTTTATGTAATGGTGGGTCTACCTCAAAAGGAATCTGTCTAATATCACGAATATTTACTTCAGAAGGAACTACAATTCTCCCTGGAACTGCTCCTGATTGATATGTTTTCCAATTATGTGCTGTTTTTCTAACATCTTTATGACGTAAAATCATTGCTACAGGATCATTTTGATCATCAATATGTCCTAATCCTGAATCTTGTCTTGCCTTTTCAAAAGGATCTGGAAATTCACTTTTCATAAATATTGGATAGTTTTTTTACAAATTTGACAATATTAGTTTTGCAATCATCGACGTATATTGTCAGATATTTGAACTATATTTCCTTTTTATTTTATTTTTCACTTTTCAAAGCACATATTGGATTATGAAAGCTATAAAAGAGCAACTTTTTTATGCTAATCAACAGTCGTTTTTAATTTCTGAGTTTGAACAAAATTATTTTGATTCTCCATGGCACTTTCATCATGAATATGAGCTTACCTATATTCAAGCTGGACATGGAACTCGATTTGTAGGTACTAGTGCTGAATTATTTACAGTGGGAGATTTGGTATTAATTGGTCCGCAATTACCACATTATTGGCGTTGTGATACTATTTTCTACCAACAGGAAAATCTTATTTCAAAAAGTCAGGTGATACAATTTAAACAAGATTTATTTTTTGCTCATGAGCTTCCTGAAATGAAAAATATTCACTCTTTATTAAAGAAATCTATTAGTGGAATTCAATTTCTAAATGGTAAGCAATACGAAGAACAAATTCTAAATTTAAAAAATAGTACTGGGATTCATCGATTACTTTCATTCTATAAAATTTTAGAAGAATTAAGCTTGGATAAGCATCAGCGTTTACTTTCTACCACAGCTAGTTCGCAATTATATCAAGCAAAAGACAGTGCTACTTTTCAAAAGATTTTAAACTATATCTTCGATAATTTAGAACATGAAATTTCATTAGATACTATAGCATCTAAAGTATACATGAGTAAATCTTCTTTCTGTAAATATTTTAAAAAAAGAACAAAAACAACATTTACTGATTATGTAAACCGACTTAGAATAACCAAAGCCGCTAAATTACTTGCTGAATCTGATTTAACGATTTCTGAAATCTGTTTTGCTTCTGGATTTAATAGTTTAAGTTATTTTAATAGACAGTTTAAAAAGCAAAAAAAAATAAGCCCAAAGGCTTATGCAAAATTGTATCGTATAAAAGAATAACGTGAACCCTATTTAGAATCTATGGTTTTAGGGGATTACTTATATGAGAAAATTAGATTCTTGATTCACGTTATCGCATTTTTTATTGATGTACTGGTTTAAAAATTCTAATCCAGTCTACTTTTAACACATGGTCTTCTGGAGCATTAGCGATCTCATCATCCGTTGGAAACCTACCTTTTGCTGAATTCCAATTCTGAACTTCCGCATTGATAATAATATCCATTTCCTTATTCAATCCTGTTCTAGTGTTGTCTGCAGTTTGTGTTGGAGATGTATACCCTAAAGGATCTATACCATCTTTACCTCCTACAGTATCTAAATCATCCATAACTTTCACTAAATTTCCATTGATATAATACTCAAGATAGGTTGGTGATTTCCAATACACACCTATACGCACCCAGTCACTTGATGTAAATGGATATCCGTCAATTTTTTGCCAAGTACTTGCATCTTTAGGTTGGTAATCTTGAAACGGATTTCTGATAAAAACATGATGACTAATATGAAATCTTTCACTAAACCACGCTTGCTCATTTCTTGGGTTTTGCGCTCCGTAAGCTTCTAAAATATCAATCTCTTGAGTATCATCTGGACTTAACATCCATATATCAGATGCAAAAAATGCATTTGCCACTTTCACCTTAGTTTCTACATAAACCGGATACTGCACTCTTTTTGTAGAAGTAATGCAACCTAAACGAGTAGCTTTGTCTGTAAATGTATCAGATCCTACCATATATGTTTTCATTTCTCCAGGCTCTCTTGTTGTAATTAAACGTAAATTACCTCCAGATACGGTTACATTTTCATGTTTCCAAATTGTAGATCCGGGTCCTTCCCACAAGTTATGGTAAAAATTAGTCCACTTACCATTTCCAAACTCTGTTAAACTTGATTGTCCTGCAAATTCATATTCAAAATCATCAGAAATATCCTCTTGAAATTCCCATGTCATTCCACTACCTGGATCTGCTGGTACAGGTATTGTCATCCAAGTTTCCGCTGTATTTCCCCCATCTGTTCCTGAATCTCCTCCATTTCCATTGGTATTATCATCTGTTTGCTCATCTGAATCAGTTTTTACAGATTCAGCATTATCTGAAGAGCACCCAACAAATAAAATTACGATTATTATTAAAAAAAGGCTTTTAAATTTCATATTACATAAACTTTACTTTCGAAAAGTATCAAATATACATTTATACCATAAGAAAACTTCACTTTACACACTTGATAAAAACTTAACATTTAAGTTAAATTATTTTAAAAACAGCGATTTACATTACATTTTAATTTCTTTAAAAGGGATTTAATTCTATTATTCGAATACTTTTAAGTTCTGATTTACTTTTACATTTTTAAATGTTTTGGTACCCCCGTTTCTCCATTGAATTTTAATTTCTTCAATCTTTTGGGTTTTCCCAAGGCCAAAATGTACCGTATTTAAAAATGACTGTGCATGAGAAGCACTCCCTGACCCTATTAATTTATGTTGTTTTCCATACTTGGTAATAACTGTAACTTTAGCTCCATATGCATCTATATTGTCTTTAGTATTACCCACAGTAATTAGAATATAATTATTGATATTTTCTATTTTATTTTCATACAAATGCCAACTTCCATTATCTTCATCTCCACTTAAAATATCTAAACGACCATCAAGATTATAATCAAAAGCAGCTCCCATATCTCCATGAAAATCTCTTAACTCTTTTGGTGTTGCTCCATGATTTAATGCAGCTTTAAAAGACTGTCCATTATGATTAGTTAATAACACGTCTGGTTCTCTTTGTTTTAATTTACCATAACGGTATATAAATAGATCTGTA
The DNA here is from genome assembly GCF_001936575.1 of Tenacibaculum agarivorans. Classification (GTDB taxonomy): domain Bacteria; phylum Bacteroidota; class Bacteroidia; order Flavobacteriales; family Flavobacteriaceae; genus Polaribacter; species Polaribacter agarivorans. The sequence continues at coordinate 101,981 of NZ_MSMP01000017.1, read as the reverse complement.
AATCCATCATTATTGAAATCTCCTGGAATAATTCCTGGATTATTATCGCCACTCTCTTTTGGTAATAGCTCTGTAGCATTAACAAAATGATCTCCTTGATTTTTTAGTAAAATATCTTCTACTCCTAAATTTTGACGTTCCCAATCCGTTTTTATCTTATTAACCCCTGTTATAGAACCTCGTATCCCCCAGGCCAAATTTGTTTTTAATAACCATTCTAATCTCCACTCTCCATTACCCTTATACCCCAAATACCAGCCACTTTTATCAAGTTCTTTAGGGAAACCTTTTGCTTCTTCTTGAGTTACAGTTTGAACCTCTACAGGCATTTTGTATTCTATTTTATTTCGACCAATAAAAAGTGGAATTAAAGGCTTTTTAGGTCCTCTTGGAAATCGGAAAAATTCTAATAAATTAATATCTCCTGATGCAAAAAATGTAATTCTATCATGACTTTTATTTCCTTCATCTCGAAAGTCTAATCGCTTTTTATTTTCATCAAAATTTACAGCATTGTTTGCCATTTGATACGTAGATTTTCCTCTGGCTAAATAATAATCTAAATTACCATCATTATCAAAATCAAATTCAGCAACTGTCATTACACTATTTGTCTTTTGTAGTTCTTTGGGTAACCATGTGTCACTTTTATTTGTGAATGTAAAGTCATTATTACCTGCCCAAAATTCTATAGGTGAATATGGTGAAAAGGTAATAATGTCTAATTGATCATCATTATTAAAATCAGTGATTAGTAATCGTTCAGCATCGATAGCTTCAAAAATAGGACTAGGCTTATACGCAAAAGTTCCGTCTCCTTTATTTTCAAACAAAATATTTCTTGGAATATCTTCATGAACCATTTGTGCTGCATTGATTTGTAAGAAATCTAAATCTCCATCATTATCAAGATCAATCCAACGAACAGAACGTCCTCTAGCTCCCATTTTTGATAACCCTGCTTCCTCAGTTACATCCTTAAAAGTACCATTATCATTACGTAATAAGCGCTGGGGCTGCGGAGTTAAACCATTACCTCCACCTAAGGATAATACTATATCTAAATCACCGTCTTTATCATAGTCACCTGCTGACATGCCGTGTAAATCTGCTCTAGGAAAGATATTTTTTTGCTCTGTAAATACATTTTCTTTACCTCCCCAGAATAATTGTACGGGTGTATTGTCATGATTTCCTAATAAAAGATCATACTTCCCATCTTGATTTAAATCTGCGATAGTAGGACCTCCATATTTCCAATTGTATTCAGTTATTAATCCTACTTTTTGGGTTACTTCTGAAAAAATAGGAGTTTGAGTTTGCTGACTTAATACACTTTTAAATGAAAGTGCTAATATTAAAGTTAATAAAAATAACTTGTTCTTCATTTTTTATTTTTTCTTTCTAAAAGAATCCATACGCTCCATTGCTTTACCCTCATACTCTCTTTTTAATTGCCATAAAGGTCTTTTTAAAGTAAGCTCCCATTTAAATAATTCTTTATACATTTTTCTTACTTTTTCAGGGTATTTAGCAGCTAAATCATTTACTTCTGAAATATCTTCTTTTAAATTATATAGCTCAGCAGGACGATCTGGGTAACGTAATAATTTCCAATCTCCATCTCTAATAACTCCTCTATTTTCTTTTTTCCAAAACAACTTTTGATGTGGTCTATCTAACCTATTATCTTTAATAAATGGTATTAAATTTACACCATCAACATCTTTTAAATCCTTGACATTTCCTCCTCCCATTGAATAAAAAGTAGGTAATAAATCCATAGTACTTACCGGATAATTGTATACCGATTTATAAGGAATTTTTTTATCCCAACGCATTACAAAAGGTATACGTATTCCTCCTTCCAAATGGTTTGCTTTAGTTCCACTTAAAGGGTGATTAAGCGATCCATTAGTATCTGATGGACCTCCATTATCATTCATAAATACTATTATTGTATTATCATTAATGTTTAATTCTTCAATTTTTTTAAAAATCCTTCCGCAAGCTCTGTCCATAGATAATGTCATTGCTGCTAAAGTTTTACGCTTTCCTTTTAAATTTGGAAACTCTTTCAAATCTTTTCTATCAGCTTCCATTGGGGTATGAACAGCATTGAATGCTAGAACTACAAAAAATGGTTGTTTATGATTTTCATCTATAAATTTTACTGTTTTGTTTGCAAGAGCATCTGTTAAGTATACGGAGTCCTCTTTAAAGTTTCTAAATCCAAGTTCTAAATAATCTTCCTGTCTATAATTTGGATTGCTCTCATTAAACTCATAGTAAGATCTTGCCCCTCCTCTAAAACCATAAAAAAAGTCAAATCCTCTTTTGGTTGGATGGTACTGATCAGCATTACCTAAATGCCATTTTCCTATGATAGCAGTTTTATACCCTAAATTTTTCATGTAATCCCCCATAGTTACTTGTTCTAACGGCAACCCCATTTCATCTCCTTTTAATGCGGAATTCCCCATATAACCTGGTACATTATTTTCTTCATAACCAAATTTTTGTTGGTATTTACCTGTAAGAAGCCCGGCTCTCGATGGTCCACAAACAGCGGCGGTTACATAAGCTTGTGTGAATTTCATTCCTTGGTCAGCTAGTTTATCTAAATGTGGTGTTTTAAAAGCTTTGCTACCTTGAAAACCAAAATCAGCATAACCTGCATCATCAGATACAATAAGGATTATATTTGGTTGTTTTTTTTGAGCGTAAGAGTTTAAAACAATTAAAAGTAATATTGCTAAATATATGTTTCTCATTTATAATTGTTATTCAAAATTTTATTTTATGTAAACTTCTTTCACCTTTCTATTCCTTTTTTTAGCGGTAACATTTTTAAGTTCAACTATATTCGTCCCCTCTCCAACAGAAATAGTATAGCTTCCTTCTTGTAAAACTTTAGCTTGATATTTTGTACCATTAATTCTTAGCGATGATATCAGTTCACCGTTAGTAGCATTTCGAACTGTAACTACTTGATTAGGTTTAGAAATCTTTAGCTTAGGAAGTTCATATCCTTTTTTAATGGTAAAATTGTCTTTTTGGTTGATTGTAATCGGCCACCCAGGATATTGCTTGCTCTTTGGATCTGTAATATTCACATTTCTCCCCCAACAATCGAAGGTAATGTCTCTTGTTTTTTTATTGTAACGTACAATTCCATATCCTGCTGCTCTTGTAGATAATTTACCTCCTTCTTTTATTTGAGGTAGTGTTGGGTTGCCTACAGCTTTTACCGTCATTTTATTTTGAAAGCCATCTAAAAAATCACCAGTATATTTAGGACTGTTTTTTTCTTGATTTAGTCCTGGCTTTTTAGGATCCCACCAACGTAACCAAAAATTGGCTATTGCGGGTGTACAAAACGAATAACCAGCATCACCAAAATCATCAATTCCATGCTTTACAACACTACCTAGATGTTGATCTCCTGCTACCATTACAGAAAAACTTTTTCGAATCACAGATAGTGCCTTATCTCTTCCTGTTTGAGGCCAGGCATTTGTATCGAAATCTGCTAGTAATTCTCTATCATGCTTTCCAGAGTAGTTATTTACTTGTGAAAAAATGGTTTGAGATAATACTGTTTTCATACTGGCATCTTCCCAATCTGTAGTCCAATCTTCTAAGAACTTTAGCTGTCTATCACCTAATAATTTTAATCCCTCAATATCCATTCTTTTTGTATCTACATTGGGATTAAAAATAGCTTCATAAGAACCATTCGGAAAAACATCTGTAATTTTTTCAGCTAATACATCAATTCCCGATTTAAATTTTCTATCCTCTAAAATAGCAAAACTCATACCTCCCCATTTTAAATCAGTATAATAAACACCAATACCTCTTTCTATAGGTGTTGCATCATAAGGATCTGGTAAATGGCTCGTTTGTGCCCTTTCAACTTCTTGTATGTATGAAATTGGCATATAATACCCGCCAGATTTTCCTCTTCTCGATTTTGCTTTTTTTCCGCCTTGTCCCCAAAGATTTCCTTGACCAATATCGTGATCATCTGGAATGGTAATCGTCGGTGTATTTCTAATAATTTCTTCAAAATCTTTCCCAAATTTTAGCCAGTACAAATAATGTTGACTATGATCATATACTTGATCTCCAGAAAAAAACAATAAATCTGGTTTTATCTTTTTTACATTCGATACAATATCTTCTCTTGAAATATCGCCTCCATGACCAGGATAAATAGAATTACAAGTGAATGCTGCCATTACAAACTCTTCTTTATCTACAGGATTTTTCCTTAAAATTCCTTCGTAAAAAGCCGTATTATTATGATTAACTCTATACTTCACCTCTTTGGTATCATTCCAATTTTCTACTCTAAATGGAGCTGTATATCCAGGATATATAATTCTGGTTTCGGCTATTTTTTTCCATTCATTATTCATAAAAACCTCTAAACTAGCTTCAAAAGGCTCTACATTCTCTATCGGATAAAATTGAGCGGTAAGCTTTAATGTATTTTCATGAATGGTGTACAGTGCAAAAGCTATTCGATCTTTTGGGGCAATATAATCTGGTAACTTTAGCAGGTTTTCCTGTGCTTTGGCAGAAAAAATTAAGCATATTGTAAATAATATGCTTAATTTTTTTATTGAAAAATATTTTTTTATTGTCATTATTTATTTTCTTTATATTGATCTGCACTACCAAATCTTCTCGTGTACAAACCTGAGTTTATTTCCTTAGCTTTCTTGATCATCGGTGGATAAGGTATATCTGTTGCTGAAACAAAACCTACATTGTAGTTTTCGCCATCATGGGCTCTACCTGTGAGTGGAGAATCTAAGTATTGGAACCAGTGACAACCAACTAAATATGGGTTATCAATAACAGAATTTGCATAATCTTCCCACATCCTAGCACGATCATCTTGATCCGTTGCATGCACTAAACCAGAATGTAATAATCCTGAATCAGGAGCTCCAATGTGGTACTCACCAATAAGTGTTGGCATGTCTACCTCTTCTAAAAATTGCCAATATTTTTTACCAATTCCTTCTTTATAATAATTGTAACTAAATACATCTACAAACTTAGCTGCTGATTTTCTTACTTCTGGAGTTACACCCCATACCGCAAAACGACAACCTAAATACATATGATTTGGCATTTTTTTCGCTAATGCATCATGAATAACTTGAAAATATTTAGTTGCAAACGCTTCTAACAACACAGATAAATCTGCAAGCATTCCTTCTGAATATTCTTCTTTTGATTTGTAATTGATTCCTTTTTCTAATACTTTCCATGAAGATATATCTGTCTTCCATGCTGCATTTAACGCTTGGATTGTCGGATATTTTTTTCTTAGAATTTCCATAGAATGTCTTTTCAAATAACTCGTCATATCTTTTGAAAGTCCATCCAATACCAATCCATAATGATATTTTTTTGCGCTAGTTGCTCCCCAACTTCTTTCATTATCGATAAAAACTCCAATACACCAAGGATTATTTTTTACTTCTTCTGCTACTACTGCAATAGATTTTTTAGCTCTACGTTCAAATTCTGGGTCAAATGGATCAGGCATTGGTCCCCAATAATCTAGACCAGAATATACTTTTTGAAAATCACCAATAATCCATCCGTTGGCAAAATATGGTAACTTATTCCTATGATAAAAAGCAGGGTCAATCCAGTTACCAAACGAAGTGAATCCCCAGTTTCGCATTCTATTTTCTGTAACTTCTAACCACTTATCAATGTAAGATTTTGGGTATTGTTCTCCATAACGTCTTTCTAAATTTGCGCTATAAAAGCTAAACGTTTGTCCATGTTCTACAGGTCCAAAATGAGACTCTTTTCTATAGCTGTAATGATCCGCTAAAGGTCCATCAATATCAGGTAAGCCTACAAACATATCATTTCGTAATTTATTGGTAACATGCCCTGTTTTCATAATTTCTTTAGGCACTGCTACAATACCTTTAGAATCTTCTGGAGTTACATCTTCAGGATCTCTATGTTTAATTTTCTCATCCGTGTAATCTATTCCAGTATAAGTAGTTGAATTTGCCATTCTAACATTAGCCAATCCTATTGAGAAGAAAATATAGCCTTCAGGATCTACTAATGCCCATTTACCATTTACTTTTTCTTTTCTAAAAAACCCTGTAGCCTTTAATTTTGGTCCATTTTTCCAACCTCCATACTGACTTCTATCTGGCATTAATGTGTATTCTGCTAATGACTTTAATTCTGTATCAGCAATTTTCTTCAATTCTTCGTCAGAACTTACTTTAATTGGAAAATCTATTTTAGCATTTTGACCGTATTTATCTACAATACCTTTTAAGAAGTTTGGATCTCTTTCTGGACTCTCTACAAATCGAATATTATCAAGTGTTACTGTTTTATCTTTATACCCACTATTCGAGTAAATCTTAACTGACGCCACTTTAGAGAAATCTATTTTCCCTAACAGGCCACTTATTTTTAAAGGAATTGCATCAGTATCCCAAGCTTTAGGTGTATCTCTTAATCCACTATCTATATCTTCTTGCTGTGTAGTTAGCTCGAAATAATACGAATTGAATTCATTCGGATGTATACTTACAAATCTTCTTGTTGTATGTCCTTTATCATTTTTAACTTCTACATTTAAGAATGAAGAATGATTACCTTCACTTTTAGCATCAAAAACTAAACAGTATTTCTTATTCTTATCTAATTCCCATGGTTGTTTAGCTTCAAAAAGTATCCCACTAATTTTATTATCTTTTTCAAAAGCAACTTTTAGGGTTTTATTACCTTCAGTTGTAGTAACAAATTCGTGTTTAGATTTTATATTTTCAAAATTATCTATTGAATCATTTTCGAAATTATTGATTATAATTTCAGATTTATAATTCCATATTTTTTTTGCGGTTGATTGATTTTCTTTTTTCTCTTTACAAGAAAAAAATGTTGTAAGTAGTACTAAGAAAAATACTTTATACAAAATTTTAGCTGTCATGTTATTTCATTTTCTAAAAAAAGTGTCTTCGAAAAACGATTATTCTCAATTATTGACACTTAATTTTGATTATATGTTAATTTGATTCACATGCAATAAACTAAAATCTATTGATAAAGAAGGCTTGTAATTAAGGCTTTAAGACGTTTGTAAAGTTTTTTTCAATTTAATTTTTGCTTTTTTTTATGAATTTGCACAAAAAAACACATCATCTTTTTAAAAAATAAAAAAATGATGTGCTAAAAATATTATTTCAGGAGAAGATAATTTTTATTTATCCTCCAATTTCCAGGTTCTAACCCAATCAACTTTCATCGTATTTATGGTGTTATCTCCTAAGTCACTTTTTGGAGGAAGTCCTCCTAACCAATCATCATTACTTGTCCATAAATCGAAAATAATTTCTAACTCTCGAGTGAATTCTCTATCATACGTTTTTCCATCATTATGCTCTCCAACAACAACACTTCCTGCTGGCTCTCCATCTAAATAGAATTGTATATTTTTTGAATCTTTCCACCACACACCATATGTATGATAATCTTCATTCCAACCTACATTCTTTAAAGGGTTTGCATCTGACAGATTTGACCTTAAAAAATTTCCTTTATTCCTGATGGTTTGAGGTACTTTATTTTCATCTGCTTGAAAATATTGAGCATTCATTTGATTTGGAAAATCTGGTTGACAGCCACAAGATGGTTTTGAATTATTCTCAATAATATCAATCTCATCTCTATTTTCAATATCCCCATTATTCAACCAATACGTGTTGTATGCAGAAATATGTGCAGTTCTTATTCTTGCTTCTGTATACATTGGATATTTTGTTTCTGCTTTAGAATGGATTCTAGCAGTCTGAAACCAACGGTTCTCGGGATTACTTTCATTTAATGTAGCTTTGATCCATAATTTCCCATCAGAAACTCCAGAGTTATCAGAAGATGCAGACATATATACTGGTACTCCATAATTCCAAGTTGATTTAAACCATTTGGTATCATCCCATGCATCAAACTCATCTGACATTGACTCTAACTTTACCCATTTTTTATCACTAGGTGTTGTGTTACTTATAGAAGTAAAAGAAGGTAAATCTGGATCAATATTATTAAAATCATCTGCAGTAGGTACAACTTTATTTACGGTTACGGTTACTTTAGCTGTATCTGAATCGCCATCTGAATCGATGATTTTATACGTAAATGAATCTGTACCGAAGAATTCCATATTTGGCACGTATTCAAACACACCATCACTAACTTCACTTACTGTTCCGCTTGTTGGTTGAGTAGCAATTTCATAATTATCACTATCACCTCCATCTGCTCCAATCTCATCGTTATCTGCTACATTGACTTGATTAGATGTTCCTGCTTTACTATTTTCTTCCACTATTAACACGTCATCTTGCGCTACAGGTGAATTATCTGTTTTTGGAGCATCATTTGAATCAGAACCTCCACAACTTACCAATACTTGTAATACTAGTAACGGTAGTGTTAATTTTACTGCATTTTTTAATTTTCTACTAAACATACATCTATACTTTAGAATTGTTTATTTGGATTATTTGTTTGTGTAACTCAAAAATTGAGCACTATATTGTATAATGCAATAAACTAAAACTAGCTGAAAACAGTAAGGTTTTGTAAGGCCTTTCATTGCTTTGTAAAGTTTTTTTCTATTTAATTTTAACCTTTTTAAGAAAAATCTACACCTTAAAATTAACATATCTCTATTTTATCAACCTCTTGTTTTAGATAAATATAAAATTTGATGTAAATTTTTAGTAGACTAAAAACTACTAATTATAGTCTAAATAAATTGTTTTTTTCTGTAGATATCCTTCAATACCATAAATTCCATCTTCACCTCCTATTCCTGAAGTTTTATGACCTGAATGATACCCTTGAATATAACCTACAATTTGATGGTTGATAAATATGGTTCCTACTTGCATTTCTGCGATTGCTTTTCTATGCTTTTTATAATCATTAGTATACAAATATGCTGATAATCCTTCTTCTCTTTGATTGGTAAACGACATAGCTTCTTCAAATCCTGAAACCTTCATAATAGGTAAAACCGGAGCGAATAACTCGTGTTTTGTTGTTGCTTGACCATTTTTTACATTCGTTAAAATAGTAGGTTCATACCAGTTTCCTTTTTCAAAAAAAACACCTGAAGGTCTTCCTCCTCCTAGTATTAATTCTGCTCCTTCTTCTATGTCTTGTTTTACTAATTCATCTACCCTTGCTAAACCTAAACTGCTTACATTCGGTCCCATATTCATATTCGTATCAAAAGGATTTCCAACCTTAATCTGCTGTACTCTTTTTATAAGTTTCTCTGTAAATTCGTCAGCTATTTTTTCATCAACCATTACTATTTCATTACAAATACAAACCTGACCGCAATTTGCGTATCTAGAAATAACAGCCGCCTCTACAGCTTTGTCAATGTCAGCGTCATCACAAACAATAAAAGGAGCTTTACCTCCTAATTCTAAAATCAATCCTGAAATATTATTTGATGCTGCTTTATATACTGCCCTTCCTGCGCGAGTACTTCCTGTTAAACTAATTAATTTAGTAATGGGACTTTCTACCAATAAAGAAGCTGTTTGTACATCTTTTGTTGTAATTAAATTGATTACACCTTTAGGTAATCCAGCATCATCTACTAGTCTACAGAACTCAGCAGCTGTAACCGGTGTTAATTCATGAGGCTTAATAATCATAGTATTACCTGTTACCAATGCTGGTCCTACTTTTCTTCCTATTAAAGCTAATGGGTAATTAAATGCACATAATCCTACTGTAACTCCAAAAGGTACTTTATGAATTGCTAAATGTTCATTGGGTAAATCAGATGGAAAAATTGCTCCTTGTATTCTTCTAGCGGCTTCAGCAGAATAGGTTAGGTAACGTACCGTATCATCTACTTCTCCAAGGGCTTCCATATAAGTTTTTCCTTGTTCTAAAACCAATAGTTTAGCAAAGTGTTCTCTTTCTAATTTTAGTTTTTCCGCTATAGAAAAAATATAATTTGCTCTTGTTTGCGCTGGTAATAATTGCCAACTTAACTGTGCTTTTTCTGAAGTTTCTAAAGCATATTTTACGTCTTCTGTTGTATTTACAGTTACGGTGGCAAATACTTCATCATTCGCTGGGTTTTGAACTTCTAGTATTTCTCTGGTTGTTTCATTTATCCATTCACCATTTATATATCCTTTGTAATGTATTATCTCTTGACTCATTTCAATATGTTTTGTTTGTGTTGTTTTTATTCAAATTCAGGAGTTCTTTTCTCTATAAAAGCTTTGAATCCTTCAATAGCATCATAAGTGCCATATAGCTTATTTACACTTTCAGTCTCAAACTGTAAAGCTTGTTCAGCAGTCATTCCTTTATGTTGTATGACGTAATTTTTAATAGCTTTCATAGCTTTTTTAGGTCCTTTAGCCAAGTTGTTGACAAAGACGCTTACTTTTTCTTCAAAATTTTCATGGGTATATAATTGATTAAAAAGACCTAGTTCATATGCTCTTTTAGGCGTAACACTATCACCAGTTACTAACAACTCCATTGCTTTAGAAGCCCCAATTAAATCAATCAATCTAGGGGTACCTCCATTTCCTGGCATCAGTCCGAGTTTAACTTCAGGTAATCCCACTAAATAGTTTCCTTCCTTTGCTAATCTTATATCGCAAGCCATAGCAAGCTCTAATCCTCCTCCTAAAATATGACCTTGTATACAGGCGATATAAATTTTATCGCTAGAAGTAATCGTTTTCGTAACTTTTCTAGCAGCTTTGACCATTTCTATATTTTGGTCACTTGAATTGTTACTGAAAATTTTAATATCTGCTCCAGCACAAAAAAACTTTTCTGAAGCACTATTTATAACCACAACGCTTATGGTTTTATCTTTTTCTAGAGATAACAATGTTTCTTCTATGTAGAGTAAATACTCCAAAAAATAACTATTTGCAGGAGGTCTATTTAGAGTTACATAGGCTTTTCCATTATCTTTTCTTACTCGTAATTGTGATTTTAATTCTTCCATAATCCTAAACCTTTACTTTTAACTCTTCTTCTACTTCTGCATTATGTTCTCCAAGTTTTGGTGTTTTTAAAGTTGAAGTAAGTATTTGATCATTAATTTGTATCGGACATCTAGTTGTTTTTAGCGTATTTCCTTCTGAAAGTTCAATCTCTTGGATCATATTTAGTATTTGAAATGCTTCCGTATCGAATAATCTACTCCAATTTAAAACATCAGCACACCATATATCAGCAGGTTCTAATACTGACAACCATTCAGATGTATTTTTTGTTTGTAAGTGGGTAGCTAAAATTGCTTTTATTTCATCACGCTGATCATACCAACTTTCAAAAGTTTCATACATCAATAAACTTGGACATTCTAATAAATTGCCTAAAACGGGGATTTGTCCCATTGCTAATGCCATATGACCATCTTTTGTTTGATACACCCCATAAGGAGCTCCAAGATATGGATGTGCATTATTACTTTTTGTTCGTTGTGTTGGCGCACCTCCATCATGGAAATATGTAGTTATAGATTCAAACTGAAACTCTAAGATAGATTCTAACATACTTACCTCTACAATTCCACCAATATTATGTTTCGCTTTTCTAAATAGACATGCTAAAATACCTTGTGCTAAATGTACTCCTGAAATAAGATCTACAACTGGAAGTCCCATTGGAATTGGTCCATCTCCGTCATTACCACTAAGAGTAGTCAATCCAGAGAGTGATTGTAATAGCAAATCTTGTCCGGGTTTATTTTTCCAAGGTCCTTCTTTACCGTAACCTGAAATTTCTCCATAAACTATTGTAGGATGCAAACTTTTTACACTCTCATAATCTATTCCTAGTCGTTTTGCTACTCCTGGTCTAAAGTTATGGATTACAACATCTGCTTTTTTTAGTAATGCTTCTATTTTATAACGCTGAGATTCATCTTTTAAATCAATCTGATAACTCTGCTTATTTCTATTTATAGCATGAAAAATAGTAGAACTTTCATCAAAAACGATATTTGAGTTATACAAAGATCTACAGATATCACCTGTTTCTGGCTGTTCTATCTTTATCACTCTAGCTCCTAAATCAGCTAATTTTAAACTTGCTGAAGGTCCTGAAAGGAATTGGCTAAAATCTAACACAACTACTCCATGTAAAGGTTTACTTATCATATTAGTTTAAGTTAAATTCTTGATTAATAAGTGCTGTATGTTCTCCTACTTTTGGAGCAGATTTAGTTGAGAAAATTTGTTGATGATCTATACGTATAGGACACCTTGTTGTTCTAACTTTCTCGCCTTTTATTGTTTCAACTGTTTGATCCATTTCTAATATTTTATATGCCTCATGATTCAAAAGTTGTTCATAATTGTAGACATCAGAACACCAAATATCTTCTGGTTCTAAAACTGATAGCCATTCTGAAGTTGTTTTACGTATAAAAATGGAGCTTACATATTCCATAATTTCATCTTTCTTATGAAACCAATCTTCCTGATTTTGAAATTTTACAGGTAATTTTTCTTGTAGCACTTCAAACAATTTATCTAATGGAACCATGGCCAGAGACAAATAACTATCAGCAGTTTTATAAATTCCATATGGAGCCGCTAAAAAGGCATTAGCATTTCCTTGTTTTGCTCTTTTTGGTTGTCTTTTAGTATCATTTAAGTACGTAGTTAGCACTTCAAATTGAATATCTAATGCAGACTCTAATAAGCTTACAGATACTTTAGCTCCTTTATTTGTTTTCAGACTTTGATATAATACTGCCAAAATCCCTTGTGCTAAATGTGCTCCTGTAAACATATCTACGGCTGCAATTCCCATTGGAGTTGGCGCATGCTTTTCATTTCCTGTCAAGAAATTTATACCTGAAAGCGACTGTATTAATAAATCTTGTCCTGGCTTTTTTGACCAAGGCCCCTTTTTTCCATACCCCGTTACTTCTCCATAAATTATTCTAGGATTAATTTTAGACACGGTATCATAGTCTAATCCTATTTTTTCCATTATTCCAGGTCTAAAATTATGAGTCATAATATCTGCCTTGGCTATTAGCTGTTTTACTTTAGCCAAAGCTTCTGGATCTTTTAAATTCGCTGTGTACGACTCCTTGTTTCTATTTATTGTATGAAAAACCAAACTGTCGTTTTCAATGAATAGGTTTTTAATTGCAATCTGACGACCCGATTCTCCTTTTTGTGGACGTTCAATTTTTATAACACGCGCCCCAAGATCAGCTAATTTTAATCCTGCTGACGGGCCTGCCATAAATTGTGAAAATTCTAAAACGGTAATTCCTTGTAAAGGCAACATAAACTTCTGTTGATTTTAAGTTACGATAACGACTCTTTATATAAATCGTTTAATTTATTCAGAAGATTTTTTGAATCTCCTCCTTTCATCATATACTCGCGTATTGGAGCTCCTGCGTTATCTTGAAAATACATATGCCCATGATATCTAGGTCTTAAAAACGCTCTATCTAAAGCCGGTAACGTATCTTTAAAATAATCTAAACTATTATAATTAACACGAGTATCTAACCATGCTTCTCTATGCCCTGGTTGACCTCCATTATTAAAAAACAATGTTTTTTGAGTCTCAGGATCACCAACAAATCTTGCGTAATCTACTGCTTCTTTTATATGATTGCATGATGAAGAAATTGCTAAACCTGTACCTCCTAAAGTTGTAACTAACGGATTTCCTTTGATACTCACCATATCACAAAACTTCAGTAGTTTTCTTGCGTAACCCGATTTAGAATAATTAGAATAACCATAGGCAAAAGGAGAATAGGCATAAGTATCGCTTAATGTCATTGCTTCATACACCTGAATAGGATTCATATGATAACTTTCTTCTGAAATATTTTTTCCTAATTCTCTTAAGATTTCTAATGCTTGTAACCCTACTTTTTCAGAAATCACTTCCTCTTTATTCAAACAAACATCTTCTCCTAAGGTACAACATACCATATAAAAACTCATTAAAGTATCTTGAGGGATTCCAGGTATTGCTACCATTCCTTTTTTAGATAAGTTCACCAAATCTTCCCAAGTTTTAGGTACATTCAAATTCATTTTTTCAAATAAATCAGGTCTGTATGCTGCAACAGGTGTAGCCGCATCAATAGCTAATGCCCATTGATCATTATCATAACTATAACTTTCATGAGATTTACCTACAGAGTTTTCTTCTTGTCCTTTCAGAAAATCTTCTGGTAAATATTTATTTAAAGGAAGAATAGTTCCTGTTTTAGCCGCAAAACCTGCCCAAGGATGATCTATAACTAATAAATCGTATCGTTTAGCTAATTCATTTATAGGTTCATCTGCGAAAGCTTGTAGTGATCTTTTCTCCCATGTTATTTCAATGGAAGGATTTAGTTCATGAAATCTTTGTGCTGTAGCCACTACAGAGGTAAAACCTCTACTATGATTCCATGTAATTCCTTTTAAATGTATTTGTTTTTTTTTCATCATTTTATTTATAGGTAAACATACCGTTTGTATTTAAAAACATTTGTTTATACTTTTATCGCCTATGAGTAAGTACAACGCACCTGCTTTAGATAAAGGTTTAGATATTTTAGAATATTTATCTCACAAAGCAATACCTCAATCTCAAGTTGAAATAGCCAAAGGAATCGAAAGAAATCCTAATGAATTTTATAGAATGTTAGTTTCTCTTGAAGAGCGGGGTTACATTGCTAAAGATCCATCTTCGGGAAAGTTCTCATTAACTTTGAAACTATTTCAATTATCACACAGTCATAGTCCTATTGATGGTTTACTAAATGCAGCTAAACCCATTATGGAAAAGCTATCTCATGCTACCAATCAATCTTGTCATTTGAGTATTATTAAAGACCATAAGCTTATGGTTATCTCACAAACTAAGAGTCCTGGACCAGTATCTTTATCTATAGAGGAAGGAAGCCTTTTTCCTTTAATAAAAACCGCTTCAGGTAAACTCATTTTATCTTTCTTAAGTGCTAAAAAGAGAGATCAAATTCTCAAAAAAGACAGTCACTTCTTAGATTTTTCTAAAGAAGAAAAACAGAAATTTTTAGCACAATTATCAACTATTAAAACTGACGGTTTTATACTTCAACAAAGTGATTTAAATTTAGGAGTTACTGATCTTTCAGTTCCTATTGGAAATCCTAAAACAGGCCTTTTTGGAGCTTTAGCCATTTCAAGCTTAATCAATGTGTCAAAAGAACAAGACTCTAGCGATTTTATGATTGAAGAAATTTTAAAAGCTTCTTCATCAATCAACCAAGCTATTGGATTACAAAAAATCTAAATAACCAAGAAACCTTAATTACAAGGTTTCTTGATCTATAGTTTATTCAAAACCTCTAGCAATAGGCATGGTTTCATCAGCCTCTTTGTATCCTTCCTCACCACCTAAACTAGGGTAATATCTAAAGTAGTTAGCCCAACCGTATTTTTGCTTAATATCAAAAGCTTCTTTACCAATTGCTCTTAACTCTTCTTTGTCTTTCTTTTTATCTGCTACCAATAACATGTAGTCATTTGCAGACAGTTCATTTCCTTCAGCATCCAATAGATTGATTTCTACATAAAACTTATCACCTAATCCTCCTGGAACTGTACAGGAAACATCTATAAATTTACTTGAGCTATCTCCTGAAATCTCATCAAGATCATAGAATTCTTGTTTTACTACCGACTTATTTCCGTCTAAGAACTTAATAGTGGCTTTACAATTTTTAAATGATTTATAATAATCATTTACTACCCATAACTCACCTTTAAATTCTTCGCCTGGCAACCAACGTCTATCATAATGTTTCATGGTAATTAAAACAGGTTGATATGCTTTTTTCACATAATCAAAAGATATTTTTTTCTCTTGATAGTAATCTACGATTCCCCATTTCATATCTGGCGCAAATGTGATATAATGACAGATACAAATGGCACTTGTTTTTGGTTTCCTTGTTCTAAAATGTTCTAATGCATATTGAAAAATTACTCCTTGTGCAATTTGAGTAGCTTTAACAAATTTTTCAAAACCATCTCTCGATTGATCACCTAAAACTTCAAAATTTAACGTTCGTAATGCATCAAAATCCGTCCAGTGATGCCCCCAGCTTGGTCCCGGCGGCCAAATTTCATCTTCAGGAATAAATTTCTTGATACTTTCTACATTTGGACATGAGGAAATTGCAAGCTCTGGAATAACTGCATAATCTAAACTCGGGAAGTAATCCTCCATTACAAATTCTCCTTCTCCGTAGAATAAATCATTTGCATGATAACTTTCATTAGGTTTAAAACCTAAGTTTAATCCTACCTCATCACTTAAAGGCGAAGATGGAATATAGTATAATGAAGTATATGGTTTAATTGCTTCACCTAATTCATTAACAAAATTGAGATTGTGTTGTGGATCAGATGCCGTCATAAATAATTCTTCTGAACCTTCAAGTAACACAATACAAGGATGATTGCGTTGCTCTTTAACAGATGCTATAGCTTCTTCAAAAACAGCTTTTTTAAACTCTTCATCTTTTGGTAAAGATAAACTTGCTAATGGTAGCACATCTTGCCATACTGTAATACCTGCTCTATTACATAGTTCATAGAAATATGGTATCTCTTCTGGATGCCAACCGAAAATTCGCAAGTTATTAAAGTTTGCCTCTTTAGCTAATCTGATTAACTCTTCGTATTTACTTTTATGTGCTCTTCCCATAAAAATATCAGGTGGTCCACCCCAAGTTCCAGAACGCATGAAATGACGTTTACCATTAATCATAACTGTCCAAGGATTTTCTACTTGATCTAAAGTAAATCCGGGGTTATGTTCCATTTTTATCTCTCTAATTCCAAAAGTAGTTTCAGTAGTATCGTGTAAACTCTCGCTTTCTAAAACCGTAACCTTGGCTATATATAAATTCTGATCTCCTAAGTCCCAAGGCCACCAAAGTTTTGCTTCATCTATATCTAAAGCTAACTCAACTTTATTCGTCCCTTTATCTAATGTTACCGCTTTCGAAACAGTATATACTTTAGATTTAAAATTTTCTCCTTCTACATCAACTTTTAAGGTTACTTTCTTCGATTCTTCTTCATGATTTTCTAGTTCAATTTCTACATCTAGTTTAGCGGAATTGTCTGAAACAACCGTAGGTTTTACGTATGTATCTTCAATGGTTACATTTCCCATTGCTTCTAAATACACTGGTTTCCAAATTCCTGTTGGTGGTAAACTCACCCAATAATCTCCATGCCATGCTGGTTTCCTTCCAGCAACTTGACTATAACGCCTTGGTGCTGGATGTAAACGTACCATTAACACATTGGTTCCAAATCGTAGGTTTTCAAAACGAATGATCTTTGAAACATCAAATTTAAATTTAGAAAACATACCTTCATGTGTTCCTAAAAATTCACCATTTAGCCATACATCACAAGCAAAATCTACTCCGTCAAAAACCAATTGAATTCTTTTTTCAAACATTTCTTTAGGAACATCAAACTGGCGTTTGTACCACCATTCATTTTCTGGAACCCATTTGGCTTTTAAACTATTCCTACCATAATGAGGGTCTTCTAATCTACCTGCTCTCCATAAATCAGTATACACATCTCCAGGTACTTTAGCATAAATCCAGTTGAATGAATCTCCAGTGATATCAAAGTTTAATTCATGAAAACCAATCTTTACTCCTTCATCTGGTCTTATACCTTCCATTTGCCAATTGTTTCCACTTAAGTCGAAAACGATTTTTTCATTGGAGACAACTCCTTTTCTACTCATTTTCTCTTTTTCATCTTGACTAATATTCTTCATGTATATCTTCTAATTTTGATTTGATTATTCATATGTAAATATATTATTTATATTTGAAAAATAAAATAAACTTATTTAAGTTAAGTCCTCTTACTCTTCTCAAGAGAATATTCAAAAAAAGCTGTCTTTTTATGGACAGCTTTTACTTCAAAAATTCAATAGAATTTTCTTACTTAACGCTACTAAAACTTTTTGAATTATTTTCTCTACGATACTCATACATAGAATAAGTAGTTTCTCTTACTTTATCTATTACTTCTTCAAAAGGGTTATCACAAACATCTATGAATCCTACATTGTAGTTTTCACCATCAAAACGTCCTGTATTTGGTTCATCTATATATTGAAACCAATGTGCTCCAATTATATACGGGTTTCTTAATGCTCCTTGAATATAATCTTGATACATCTGACCTCTTTCTGCCTGGTTTTTTGCTTTTTTCACCCCTATATGAAAACTTCCTCTATCATTTGCTCCAAAATGAAACTCTCCAATCATAATTGGTTTATCGACACCTTTAGGAAGTGAAACTTTTTCTACACTATATTCATATTTATTAAAGCTCATAATATCTAAATATTTACTGGCTGTTGATAAAACCACATCGTTGTTTGCCCAAGCAAAACGACAACCTAAATAATTTTGATTAGGAGCTACTTTTCTAATTTCTTCATGTATGATTTTAAAATAAGTATCTGCTATTTTTCTATAAAAACCAACTAAATCTGTTCTTGCTAATTCTTCGTTTGGTTCTTCAGTTACTTCTAGCATATTGTTCCAAGAGGTATACTTTGCTTCCCAAACTTTATTCAATTCTTCTATAGTTTTGTATTTCGATTTTAAATCGTTTACAAACTCGATTTTAGCAGGTTGAGTCGCAGGACTTTTTAATGTTCCTACAGATAAAGAACCTAAAAGTCCCCATGACAATTCATTATCAATAAAATATCCAATACACCAAGGATCGTTTGCTCCTTCTTTTTGAGCAGATATAGATTCTTTAACAGCTTTCCTGAAATTAGGATCAAAAACGTCATGCATTGGTCCCCAATATCCTGTAGATCCTTCTATTTTTGGTGTTTCTTTAATCCAAATAGAACCTACATACGGTGTCCTTCCTTGTCGAGTAGCTCCAAAATCAGACATGAATCCAATAGTATTCATTCCCCAATCTTTAATTCTTTTATGTGCTATATCCTGAAATTTTTTCTTCCAATTGTCTCCGTATTTTCTGTATAAATTACTTTGATAAAAGTTATATGTAGTATAAGGTACTTTATCAAAGTAAAATCCATGGTTAGGAGTAAATTTAGTTTCTTCATAAAACTGACCTAACTTTTCATTTTCAGTTGGCAATTTTGCGAAGTAGTTTTCTCTATCAGTAATTCCGGTTGATACAGCATCTGAAGACACACAATTTAATCCAGCAGTCCAGAATAAATAGCCTTCAGGATCTACCATCCACCATTTACCATCTAATTTTTCAGTTCTAAAAAAACCAGTAGCTTTTAGTTTCGGTCCGGCAGTCCAACCTCCATACTTTCCAATATTTGGGGCTCCTTTGCTAACCTCTAAGGCAGCTAACTCTTTATTTGCAGTTTCGATTAACTCCTCTTTAGAGTGTATTTTTCCTTTCCAATCTGCATGTTTATATTGACCAAACTCATCTATAAAAGGAAAGAAATCTTTAGAGCTTTTTTCTTTATATGCTCCTACAGCTCTAACATTATCTACTGTAAAATTGTTTCGTTTGGTTGCATAACGTGAATTGAAAGTAATTTCTGTAACCTTAGTTAAGTCTGTTTTAATTTTTCCAGGTGCACCATTCATGCCCTTGAATTCAATTTGTGGTTTATTAATCCATGGGGTCCAAGCTAGATCTACTGTTATTGTTTTTCCTTCTCCAGGTTTTAAATCTATATAATCAGAACAATACCAACGTAGCAATAAACTTGGGTCATTTCCAACAAACATTTCTACTTGAATATCTTCATCTCCTATATTCTTAACATCTGCTTTTACTTGAAAATATGTTGATAAGTCCCAAGGTTTTTCTGCAAATAACTTTACACCAGGTTCTTTAATTGTAAAACCATTATTCACTTTTATATAGTTGTTTCTTTCACCTTCAATAAATTCAAAAGTTGCATCTTGTGGTTTTACACGTGATTTTTCTTGAATGTTTTCAAAATCGAAAAGTACAAGCTTATGTTCTTTCTTTTTTACGTTTTCACTTTGCACTTGACTTTTACAGTTCACAAGCGTGATTAAACCCACTATAATTAATAGATATTTACTATAAAACGATTTCATTTTTAAGAATATTAAAAAGAGTTATGTTTAGTGTTTTACTAGAATTTCTTCTAATTCTTCCAACGATTTTCCTTTTGTTTCTGGAACTTTAAACCAAACAAAGGCAAATCCTATTACTGCAAAAACGCCATAGATTAAAAACGTTTTTGTACTTCCTAATGCAGATAATTGCCAAGGGAACAATAACTGCACTAGAAATGACACTCCAAGATTAATTAACCCGACAAATGAAATTGCTAATCCTCTAATTTTATTCGGGAATAATTCTGAAAACAACACCCACATTACTGGACCAATTGACATTGCAAAAGAACCTACAAAACCAATAATTCCTATTAGAATTAAGATTGTGTTCATATGTGTTCCTGAACTTGCAATAGCTCCTTCTACTGATGCAAATTCTTTTTCACCTAATAAAGAAGAAACTACCTTTTTAAACTCTAAATCATTATTGAACACTTTATCTTGAATGGATGCTAATTTTTCTTTCTGTACTGTTTCTGGTAAGTTCTGTATTGCTTCTGCACTTAATGAGTATGTTGCAGAGTTAAACCCATAGCTTAATAAAAATAAACATACAGCTATACCTGCCATACCAATAATTAATAGTGGTTTTCTTCCGAACTTATCTATAGTAAAAATAGCTACTACTGTAAATAAAAGATTAGTAAAACCAACTAACACCGCTTGAACAAAAGAAGCATCTGTTCCAATACCTGTTTGTTCAAAAATCATTGGAGCATAAAATAAGACTGCATTAATTCCAACGATTTGTTGAAAAATCCCAACTATTAAACCGATGACAATTACTTTACGCATAGATTTGCTAAACAAGTCTGAAATTTTTGATTTCTCTTTGTTTTTATCTTCTAAAATACTTTGAGCAACTTCTTCAACTTGATCTTTCGCTTCTTCTTTTGATATTACCTTTTCAATTACCTGTAATGCTTCTTCTTTTCTATCTTGAATTATTAACCATCTAGGACTTCTAGGTACCATAAATAAACCAAAGAAATACAGAATAGCCGGTAACGCTTCAATCCCTAACATCCATCTCCAATTCCATTCTTTTAATCCTAGAGATTGTACCCAACTTACGTCAAGCTCTCCCCATTTTAAAATCAAATAATTGGTAAAAAAAGCAATTGAAATACCTAACACAATATTCAGTTGGTTGATAGATACTAACTGTCCTCTTTTTTCTGCAGGTGCTATTTCAGCAATATACATCGGAGCTATAATCAAAGACGAGCCTACGGCTAAACCTCCAATTAATCTAAAAATAATTAACCAAAAGAAGTTTCCTGCTACTGCTGATCCTATAGCAGAAATTGTAAACAATAATGCCGCATATTTAAGCAGCCTTCTTCTTCCATACGTATCGCTCATTGGTCCTGCGATTAGCATACCAAGTGCTGCTGTAAGAGTTATAGAGCTTACTGCCCAACCTAATTGTAGTTTTGTTAAATTGAATTCAGGTTCAATGAATTTTACCACTCCTGAAATTACAGAGGCATCAAATCCTAAAAGGAATCCTCCCAAAGCTACAATTGTGGCTATACGGATGATGTATAATTGTTTACTAGACATATTCTTTTTTAGTTTAGGTTGTTTGTTTTAATTCTTTAATGATGTTGATTGTTTTACTTACATTTTCTTGCAGTTTTTTAAAATCTTTATTCTTAATGATTTCCTTAGAAATTAACTTA
Organism: Tenacibaculum agarivorans; assembly: GCF_001936575.1. GTDB lineage: Bacteria > Bacteroidota > Bacteroidia > Flavobacteriales > Flavobacteriaceae > Polaribacter > Polaribacter agarivorans. The sequence continues at coordinate 80,069 of NZ_MSMP01000017.1, read as the reverse complement.
GAACCTACTCCAACACAGGTAACTCCAGCATTAAACCAAGCTTCAAGATTTTCTTTATCGGTAGAAACTCCTCCAGTAGGCATAATCATAGTCCAAGGTTGTGGAGCTTTCACAGCCTTCACAAAATTTGGTCCGTAAATACCCCCAGGAAAAAGCTTTACAATTTCACATCCTAACTCTTCAGCCTTAGCAATTTCTGTTAAACTAGCACAACCAGGTGACCATAATACTTTCCTCCTATTGCAGGCTATAGCTATATCTTCTCTTAGTACTGGCGTTACTATAAAATTAGCGCCTAAAGCCATGTATAAAGAAGCTGCTCCAGCATCAGTTACAGATCCTACTCCTAAGATCATACCTGGTAAATTTTCTAGAGCATATTTATTTAACTCTTCAAATACTTGGTGTGCAAAATCACCTCTACTCGTAAATTCTAATAAACGCGCACCTCCATCATAACATGCTTTTAGTACTTGCTTACTTAAATCAACATCTTCATGATAAAAAAGAGGCACTAACCCGGTTTCTATCATTGCATTTGCTACTTCTATTCTTGAATATTTTGCCACTTCTCTACGTTTTTATCTTGATACTCTTCCAGAAGCATCACCGTACATTAACTTTTCGACCTCTTCCACACTCATTAAATTCACATCACCTTTTATGGTATGTTTTAAACAAGATGCAGCAATAGCAAAGTTTAATGCCTTTTGATTATCGTTTTTGTTTTCTAATAACACATAGATTAATGCTCCCATAAAAGAGTCTCCTCCTCCGACCCTATCTACAATATCTGTTATTTCATATTGTGGCGATTCATATATCTTTTTTCCATCATATAAAATCCCTCCCCAAGTATTATGTGAAGCCGATATTGAGCCTCTAAGGGTTTTGATAATTTTTTGTATTGATGGAAATTTTTGCATGATTTGGTCACATACTGATACAAACTCTTCTTGTTTCCTTTCTTTTTTACCTAATTCTGAGGTAGAATCTTTTGGTGTTATATTGAAAAACATTTTTGCATCATATTCACTTCCTAGAATGACATTACTATATGATGTTAATTCAGTCATGATTTCTTGTCTGGTTTCATGATCGCAATATTTCCAAAGTTTAGCTCGATAATTAAAATCTGTTGAAATTGTAATGCCTTTAGCAGATGCAGCTTTCACAGCTTCTAAACAAGCATCGGCAGCACTTCTAGAAATAGCAGGTGTAATTCCACACCAGTGAAACCATTCTACTCCTTCTAATACAGTATCCCAATCAACCATTCCAGGAGTTATTTGAGACATGGCAGAGTTTTCTCTGTCATATACCACTTTGCTTCCCCTGCTTACTGCACCATTTTCTAGGAAATAAATACCTAATCTATCACCTCCAAAAATGATATTATTAGTACCCACACCTCTTTTACGCAATTCCATAAGTGCACATTGTGCTATATCATTATCTGGAATTCTGGTTATAAAATCTACAGGAACTCCATAATTTGCTAGGGAGACTGCTACATTAGCTTCTCCTCCACCAAACTGAATATCAAAGCTATTTGTTTGAGAAAATCTTAAATATCCTGGAGGTGATAATCGTAATAAGATTTCACCAAATGCTACTACTTTCTTCATTTATTCTCCTCTTTCTCCTTTAGCTGTATGATGTTTCATTTTCCAAGTTGTAAACCTTCTGATATATTGATAATCATCGTTCATATATTCGTGAGTTAATCCCCAACGAAGAATTTCACAAGGTTCCCTTTCGATATCTGCAGTTCTATTCAAACCTATTGCGTGCGGTGCACCTTTTACCACTGCTTTAATATCGAAATTGATTCCATCTGCCGCCCATTGCACTGTGTTTTTCTCTGGTCCATCTGTAGTAATTAATGATGCAATACCTCCTTTATATTTCCAAACACAAATTTCATGTCCACTATTTGATATAGGGTTATACTCTGATTTTATATAAGGTCCTTTTGGATCATCGGCAATAGCAACACCATGTCTGATTTGGCGTCCACCGAATGTGATTGCTTCACCCATTTGCTCCCCTTTATAATACAAATAGAACTTATTGTTATATGGAATTATGCATGGATCGTGTACTTTATGGCTATCAAAATCTCCTTTCTTTTCTACCATAAAACGGTTATCAGCCTCACCTTTCCAAACTCCATTATTTGCTGGACTTAAAATTGGTTCTTCTGATTTTGTCCATGGTCCGTGTGGAGAATTAGACCAAGCTAAACCTACTTGGTTTTTAACCCGCACATCATATGGTGATTTTACAGTTTGATATACGAGATAATACATTCCTTCATGCTCCATGATCTCAGGAGTAAATACTGATCTATCATCATAAGCACCTTTATCACCTCTTTTTACTGCTACACCTTCTTCTTTCCATGTAATACCATCATAAGAGGTTGCGTACCAAAGATCACATCTATCCCAAGGAAATACCTTCTCTTTTTCTATATCTCCAGCAAAACCATCTGTTGGTCCTACTGATTTAGAATACCAAACAAAGTATTTTTCATCGTGCTTTATCATAGCACTTGGATCTCGTCTTACCACACCTTCTTCGTAGGCTAAATCTCCTTTTAAGTTTTCAACTTCATATTCAAAGAACCAATCATTTCCTAAATCAATAGGCCATTTTAGTGCCCTTTTACTGGCAGCACTTAATTTATCCTTGTTAGTTATTCCTAAAAAGTCTAATTGTTCGTCTGTTATATTATTATTCATCTACTTTTTACTTTTTAAATGGCTGTAGTTTTTGCCAATCAAACTCAACTCCAGTTCCAGGAGCATCTGGCGCTACAGCTTTAAAATTCTCGACTACTAAAGGTCTTTTTGTATATTCATCTATAGGAAAACTATGCACTTCTAACCATCCAGCATTGGATTGTGCAGAAACTAAACTTACATGTAACTCTTGCATTCCATGAGAGCATACAGGAATTCCATTTTCTTTTGCCAACTTTGCTGCAGCTAGCCAACCCGTAACACCTCCACAGTTTGAAGCATCTGGTTGTATAAAAGATAGCTTGGCTTGATCCATAGCGTATTCAAATTCATGGATCGTATGTAAGTTTTCTCCCATAGCTAAAGGGAAATTTGTTTGATCTACAATTTCTCCATAACCTTTATAATCATCTGGAATAATAGGTTCTTCAAACCATGTTATATCATATTGCTTAAAGCGTTCTATAGCTTCAATAGCTTTTTCTCTAGTCATAGAGTAATTAGCATCTACCATAAAAGTAACATCAGGGCCTATGTGTTCTCTAACCGCTTTTATTCGTTCTATATCTTCATCTAGATTTTCTTTTCCTATTTTAATTTTTACTGCATTGAAACCTCTAGATATATAATCATCCATATTTTTCAATAACTTTTCTATAGGAAACATTAAATCGATACCCCCACAATATGCCTTACAAGTATTAGCTACTCCTCCAGCCATTTGCCATAATGGTTTATCCGCTTTTTTACAACGAATATCCCATAATGCTATATCTACAGCAGAGATAGCAAATGAAGCTATTCCACCTCTACCTACATAATGAATATGCCATTCTAAAAACTCATATATTCCTTCTACATCAGTACCATCTTTACCTACGAGTACGTTGGTAAAATCGTGTTCTATCATAGCTTTTATGGCATAGCCTCCTTTTCCTCCAGTGTACGTATACCCTGTTCCTTCACTACCATCTTCTAAAGTAATTGTTACTGTTACCAATTCGAAATGATAGTGATCGCCATGCTTTGCATCTGAAAGCACTTCTGGTAATGGTACTTCAAATAGCTGTACGGCTACATTTTTTATTGTTGTACTCATAAAAGCTATGCTTTATGTCTTACATAAAAAGTTTTCTTCTCTAAGTATTGTTCAAAACCATACTTCCCATCTTCTCCACCTGAACCTGATAACTTATATCCATTATGAAAACCTTGGTGCTGTTCACCGTGACCACGATTCACATAAATTTCACCGAATTCAAGTTCTTCATTACATTTCATAATCGTACTGATATCATTAGTAAATACCATAGCCGCTAAACCATAATCACAATCGTTAGCATACGTAATTACTTCTTCGAAAGTGCTGAACTGTAGCACCGGTAAAATTGGTCCGAAAGATTCTTCATGAACAATAGTCATTTCTTGGGTAACATTAGTAAGTACTGTAGGTTCAAACCAAAAACCTTTTTCAAACTGTGCTCCTTCTGGGCGTTTACCTCCTGTTGCTAATGTTGCTCCTTCTTGTAAACTTATCTCAACTAAATGCTCCATATTTTTTAATTCAGAAGCATTTACTTTTGGCCCCATATCCGTATCCTCTAACATTGGATCTCCAACTTTAAGGCTTTTTACTTTTGCAATGAATTTATCCATGAACTCGTCATAAATTCCTTCATGTACATACATTCTTTCATTACAAGTACATACTTGTCCACAATTATCAAATCTAGAATGTAGTGCTGCATCTACTGCTGCATCTATATCTGCATCTTCAAATACAATAAATGGAGCTTTACCTCCCAGTTCTAATTGTACATGAGTTAAATTTTGTGCAGCATTCCTAGCTATTTGCTGTCCTACAGGTGTAGAACCCGTCATGGTAACCATTTTAGTAATAGAACTTTCAACCAAAGCATTACCCATAGCTCTACCTGGTCCTGTTAAGATATTAATTACACCTGCTGGTATACCAACTTTATTAGCTAAGTTTCCTAACTCTAAAGTTGCTAAAGGTGTTTCAGAAGTAGGTTTAATTACAATAGTATTTCCTGCTACTAATGCAGGTCCTAATTTTCTACCTGCTAATGCTAATGGGAAATTCCAAGCTGTGATAGCCACTACAACTCCTCTTGGTATTTTTTGAATCCAGATTTGCTCATTAGGATTGTCTGAAGGAATAATGTCTCCTTCAATTCGTCTTGCTCCTTCAGCAGCATATCTAATAAAAGACGCCGTTACAGCTACTTCCATTTTAGCTACTTTAAGTAGTTTCCCTTGTTCATTTACTAATAACTTAGCTAAATCTTCTGAATTTGCATCTATTTCATCAGCTAGTTTATATAGGTATTCTCCTCTGGTACGAGCAGGAAGCTTTCTCCATTCCTTTTGTGCTTTTTCAGCTACTTCTAATGTTTCAATAGCTTCTTTTGCTGTTCCATTTTGAACTTTTGCAACGATTTCTTCTGTTGAAGGACAAACCACATCTATAGTTTCTCCAGATGTAGAGCTTTTCCACTCTCCACCTATAAATAATTTATATTCTTTAATTGCTGACATAATTTCCTTGTTTTACGTTTAGTTTATCTTCCCATCCAACCACCGTCTACAAGCGTTACAGAACCACTCATATAGTCTGATGCTTTTGAGGCTAAGAATACTACTGGCCCTGCAAAGTCTTCAGGCTGACCCCATCTTCCTGCTGGTATTCTAGATAAAATAGAAGTTGCTCTTTCTGGATTATTTCTTAAGGCTTCAGTATTATCTGTTGAGATATAACCTGGTGCTATTGCATTTACATTCACACCTTTTCCAGCCCACTCGTTTGCAAAAGCCATAGTTAACTGACCTACCGCTCCTTTACTCGCAGCGTATCCAGGAACTGTAATTCCTCCTTGGAAGGTTAGTAATGAAGCAGTGAAAATGATCTTTCCTTCTTCTCTTTTTACCATTTCTTTTCCAAATTCTCTAGTTAAAATAAATTGAGCAGATTGATTGATTTCAATAACTTTATCCCAATATTCATCTGAGTGTTCAACTGCTGGTGCTCGTAAAATAGTCCCTGCATTATTTACTAAAATATCTACTTTAGCATATTCTTCTTTTACTTGCTTTATAAACGCATACAATGCTTTTCTATCTCCAAAATCACACTGATATGCTTTAAAAGATTTACCTGTAGCGGTAACTTCTTTTTCTACATCACTTCCACTTAATTCTAAAGAAGCCGAAACACCAATAATATTTGCACCCGCTTCTGCTAATGCAACTGCCATTGCTTTTCCAATTCCTCTTTTACAACCGGTTACAAGAGCGGTTTTACCTTCTAAACTAAACTTGTTTAATATTCCCATGAGTATTTTATACTTTTATATAGATTGACAATCGATTAATGTTTTCATTCCATTAGGATTCTCATCAATACTTTCAAAAATTTTCTGAATTTCAGATAATGACTGTACATCTGTAATCATTTCTGAAAACGGTAAATTATTTTCGTTAATTAATTGAATTGATCTTTCATAGTCTTCTTCTTCATATACTCTAGCTCCGATTAATTTTAATTCTTTCCAGAAGAATTTAAATAAGTTTACTGGCTTTGGTTGACCATGTATTGCCACCATTACAATTCTACCTCGAATACCTGCTATTTCTGTCATGATATCCAAAGTTGGTTGTACACCGGCAACTTCAAAAACAACATCAGCCAATCTTCCATCCGTTTTTTCTCTTACATACGATACTAAATCTGTTTCAACAGGACTTACTGCTTCCAATCCCATTTCTTTTGCCTTAGTAATTCTGCTTTCATTAACTTCTGAGATAATTACATTCGCTCCCATTTCTTTTGCCACCAAAGCAATTAGCATTCCTATTGGACCTCCGCCCAGCACTACCGCAAATTCACCTGGCTGTAATTCGCTCATGCGTACATCATGTGTTGCTACTGATAAAGGTTCTACTAAAGCGGCTAGTTTTAAATCTGTAGTTTCTGGAAGTTTATGAAGTGTAAATGCTGGAACATTCCAATATTGTTGCATAGCTCCAGGACTATCTATTCCTATGAATTTTAACTCTTCACAAATGTGATTAAATCCTTTATCTGATGGTTTTGCTAACCTATCGTCTAAAGGTCTTACGACAACTTTATCTCCTACTTTGTAATCGGTTACTTTTTCGCCAATGGCATCAATAGTTCCAGACATTTCGTGACCAATAGTTAAAGGAATATCTACACGTTTGTCCATCATTCCATGATAAATATGCATATCTGTACCACACACTCCTGCATATGCTACCTTAATTCTTACTTCATCGGCTTTTGGCTCTTCTACTTCTTTATCAATTAAAGACAAGACTTTATTTCCCTCGTAAAGAGTTGCTTTCATTTATTTAAAATTTGATTTGCTGTAGAGATTTATATCTCCTTGTAATTATTTAACTGCTTGTTTTCAATTACGTATCACAACAGTAAATACATCTTAAAAATGATACGCAAATTGAGTGAGTTAAAAATAGAAGAAAAGGCTATGAAGTGATAAATAAAGCCACTTGACAAAAACTTTACAAGCCTTCTAGAGAGCTTGAGAACTCTTGTGTCAAAATAGCGTTTTAGCTTTATTTACTGAGTGTTACAGCTGTTTAACCATTAAAAAAACAAAGTAAAAAACACATCACTTATAATAGTCTTAAAAGACAACAAAAGGACTGTTGTTTATTTTAAATTAAGGTTTTTCAGCTTTTTATTGATGAAAAAATCCTAAAAAAACTTTTAATTATTTACTATATCCTTAAATAAAACACAATAAAATTAAGATTTTCTTTCTATGAAAAATCTAAAAGCACCCTAAAAAGTATGGCTATTTATGTAAAAACACAGTTAAATTGAATTGATAAAATCCTCTAGATTTATACTTCTATCAAGGTTCATTTTTTTTCGAATTCTATGCCTAGAAGTATGTACTGATTCAACAGAGATTCCTAAAAGTTTTGCCATATCCTTACTAGAAAAGTTTAGTTTTATTAAGGCGCATATTTTTTGATCTCCTTGACTTAAATTAGGAAAACGTTCAAAAACCTTGTCATAAAATTCTTTATTCACATCAACAAACCTAAGTTTAAACTCTTCCCAATTCTTATTATTACTCACTGATATGGTACGCAGCGCATTATTGATTTCTTGAACCTTTGATTTATCAGTTTTTGAGGCTTCTATTTTACCTTTTAACATTTTTAATAATTCATCTTTTTCAATAATTTGTAATGCTGAAGTTGCTAGCTCTTTGTTTTTTAAATCTAGCATTTCATTTTTCTTTTTTATCTCTAGTTCTTTACTCATTTCCAGCATTTTCCTTTCAGAATAATGCTTATATCGTAAACGTTTCACATAGGAAAAACCGATAGCCAAAATGAACACAATAGAAATCAATAAAACAATTCTTTGTAAATTTTTAATTTTATCTTCCTGTTCTAATTGTTTTAAATATTGTTCTTGTAATAACTGACTTTGTTTTTGTTTTTCAATTAGATACTCATTCTTTATCTCAATATGATTTTGATTTCGTTCGCTTCTAATATCAAAAACAGTTTGATCTAATGTTTTTTCTTTAGTCAAATTATCAAAAGCAAGTTTATAATCCCCTTTTTTAGCATATAACTTAGCCAATTGTTGATATATAAGTGCAGTAAAATCAACATGACTATTATATTTTTTTGAAATTTCTAACGCATCAAGGTAACATTTTTCACTTTCTTTATAATTAGATATTTGAAAGTACGCATCGCCCTTGTATTTATTAAATAAAACTAAATATGTTGGATAATTACTTTTGAACCAAGGATAAAGTTCATCAAACAAACTAATCGCTTCCTTGCTGTCTGTCTTAATGAATTGACATGCTTTTTCAAAATCGATAAAAGGTTTAGCTACCAAAGATTCTTTTTCATTATAATACATGTAACAACTATCTAAGTAAGCTTTGGTAAGTTTGTCATTATCCAATTCTCTGTAGGTAGAAACCAAAGAATAATAATAAGGTACTAAAACAACTTTTGATGAATTATTTTTTTTCATGATATCCTTTTGAATATTTAGTGCTTTATTTAAATATTCAACAGATTCTTTTTCTCTCTTATGATATGAAAAAATTCTACCTAATCTATGATATAAAACAGATTTTAAGCTTTCTCTTTTAGAATTATCTAACATGATTACTGCTTGCCAAAGTATCTCATATGATTTTGCATACTTTGCATTGTTTTCATACACTTCACTTTCATTTAAAATACTGTAAATGGCTTTTACAGTATCTTTTTCTTGCATAAACTTTTTGTAACTTTTGTTGAATAAATAAATAGCACTATCTGGATTTTCCAGACGAATTTTCATTGCTCTTTCATAAATTTCATCTGCTTTTTTATCTTGACTATATAATTCATTGAAGTTTGAAAGTAGAATCAAAAACAGAGAAAATACTCCACGTAATAATTTAGACATCATTTAAAAATTCTTTTGAAAAAGTTATTCGTATAAAACAATAATAGTGATAAAACAGGTTCCAAAAAAATCTACAAAAAGATATTGTCCACTATTTACTAGTAGATTAATAGAACTTTGTCTAGTTTTTGTCTAGTTAAATATTCATATCTGTAATATTCTACATTTCTATATTTACTTTTACACATCTTGGTGCAAATTTTTTAATTATGAACAAAAATGATTCTTATGATCTCGTGGTAAAATCTCCAGGTAGAATCAATCTAATTGGTGAGCATGTAGATTATAACGGTGGACATGTATTGCCTGGTGCAATTGACAAAAAAATCACTCTTAAATTTAAAAAAAATAATACAAACAGTGCTACTGTTTACTCTAAAAACATTGATAGTCAATTTACCATTGATCTATCTAACTTAAATCGAAGTACTATAGAATGGCACAACTACATAATAGGTGTTATTTATTATATAAACATACTTAAGCCTAAATCTGTTAAAGGTTTTGATTGTTACATTGATAGTAATCTTCCTTTGGGATCTGGTGTTAGTTCTTCAGCCGCTTTAGAATGTGGTATAGCCAAAGGACTTAATGAACTTTTTATTATTGGTTTAACTGATATTGAAATCATAAATCTCTCAAAAGATGCTGAGCACACTATGGTTGGAACTAAATGTGGAATTATGGATCAATTTGCTGTGGTTAAAGGTGAAAAGAACAACTTACTACTTTTAAACTGCAAAACAAACGATTATGAAACTATAAAAGTTGACTTTGGTGATTATAAACTTGTTTTATTGAACACAAATGTTTCTCATAATTTAGCTAGTAGTGAATATAATGTGAGGAGAAGCGAATGTGAAACCGCAATGGAAACGATTAAAGCTAAATACAATGAATATGAATATTTATGTGATGTTGAACCTCAAATAATCAAAGAGTTTAAAAATCTTCTTCCAGAAAAAATATATAATAGAGCTCTTTATGTATCCAAAGAAAATCAAAGAACATTGAAAGCTGTAGAAGCTATAAAACGAAATGATTTAGATGCTTTAGGTGGACTTTTATATAAGTCTCACGAAGGACTCAGTAACCTATATGAGGTTAGCTGTAACGAACTTGACTTCTTGGTGGATTGTTCTAAAAAATACGATCAAATTTTAGGAGCTAGAATGATGGGAGGTGGTTTTGGTGGTTGCACAATTAATATCATTCATAAAGATTTTGTTGATAATTTAATTGAAGAAATTTCATACGCTTACCGAAACGAATTTTCAATTGACCTAACGCCCATTGCAGTTCACATAGATGATGGTGTAAAAATATAACTATGAAAATAAACGAACAGTCACACAGAAGATATAACATTTTAACCGATGAATGGGTTTTAGTTTCTCCACATAGAACTAAGAGACCTTGGCAAGGAAAAAAAGACGCTCCTACAGTTTTACCGAAGATTGATTACGATCCAGATTGTTATTTATGCCCGGGCAATACTAGAGCAAATGGAGAAGTGAACCCTAATTATAATTCTACTTTTGTATTTACCAACGATTTTGCTGCTTTACAACAAGATATAGTTGAAGAGACTTATGAAGATGATATGTTAAAAGCCAAAACAGAAACTGGTATTTGTAAAGTTGTTTGCTTTTCTCCTAATCATTCTCTTACCTTACCTTTAATGGAAATTGAGGATATTGCTAAAGTTATTGATTTATGGAAAAAAGAATATGTTGAATTGGGAAAAAAAGAAGGAATTAACCATGTTCAAATATTTGAAAATAAAGGAGCAATTATGGGGTGCAGTAATCCACATCCTCACGGTCAAATATGGGCTCAAAGCTCCATACCTGAGATCGTATTAAAAAAACAAGAACAGCAGGCAAAGTATTATAAAAAAACTGGTAAAAGTTTACTGAGCGCATATATTCAAAAAGAACTCTCATTAAATGAACGTGTTATTGCAAAGAATGAACATTTTGTTGCTTTAGTTCCCTTCTGGGCCGTTTGGCCATACGAGGTTATGATAGCGCCAATTCAGCATTACAATAACATACAACAACTTAATAAAAAAGAGGTTGATTCTTTTTCAGAAATAATCAAAGAAGTTACGGTTAGATACGATAATTTATTTGAAACTTCTTTCCCTTATTCATCTGGAATACACCAAAGCCCAACCGATAAAGAGCATCCTGAATGGCATTTCCATATGTCTTTTTATCCTCCTTTATTAAGATCTGCTGAAGTAAAAAAATTTATGGTTGGATATGAGATGTTTGCAAATCCACAACGAGATATAACTGCAGAACAAGCTGCGAATACTTTAAAAGGATTAAGCAACATACATTACAGCCTGTAGCACTAATGTAAAATCTCTAACTAATGAGTAATCAAGTTACATTAAAAGATATTGCTGCCATTTTAAATGTTTCTACCTCTACAGTTTCCAAAGCATTAAGTGATAGTCATGAAATTAGTCAGGAAACTAAAAATAATGTAGTAAGAGTAGCAAGATCATTAAATTATGTTCCTAATGATATTGCGAGGAGTTTAAAGTCTAACGCAACCAAACGCATAGGAGTTATTTTACCTAATATTGAAAGTGATTTTTTTGCCAAAGTCATTCGAGCGATTGAAGATGAAGCCACTAAAAAAAACTATAAAATTTTAATCAGTCTATCTAACGATACTATAGAAAAAGAAATAGAAGGTGTTTCTATTTTATTGAATGGTAGTGTAGATGGAATAATTATTTCTTTATCACAAGAGACACAAGATTCACAAGAATATTCGCACTTAAAGAACTTCAATCAAAAAAAATTACCCGTAGTCATGTTTGATAGAGTTTGCGATGAAATTGAGTGTGATAAAATTACCATTGATGATTTTGGAGCCACTAAAGAAGCAACTATACATTTACATCAAAGAGGTTGTAAAAATATCGCTTTCTTATCTACAATATCTCAAACAAGTGTTGGTAAATTACGCGTTGAGGGCTACCTTAAAACGTTAGAAGAGCTTGGAGTAGAAAATAGTTTAGTTATAAAAGTCCCTAGTTATGATAAATTTGACGCTATTTTAAAAGATCATTTGAATAACTATACTATTGATGCTATCATTACTTCAGATCAATTATCTGCCATTTGCGCACTCAAAATCATACAAGAAAACGGTTTTAATATTCCAAAGGACATATCTGTTATAGGGTTTACAGATGGAATTATTCCAAAATATACAACTCCTTCTTTATCTATTATAAATCAAAATGAAGAACAAATGGGAAAACAAGCATTCGACACATTAATACATCGAATAGAAACTATAAATGCTGAAACCCCAGAAAACTTCACTCATAAAATTTTAAAAACTGATTTCATAAAAAGACAGTCTACTTTATAAAATGAATTCTAAAAAATTAAATTCAACCATTCCATCATCGGTTAGATTAACAAATAAGCATGGAATGGAGTTACTCGTTAGCTCTTTTGGTGCTACTATAATAAGTTTAAAAGTACCTAATAAGCATCATCAATTCACCAACGTTGTCCTTAGTCTAAAGGATGAAAAAGAATATTTTAATCAGGCTTATTTAAATGAAAGGATATACTTAGGTAGTACCGTTGGCAGGTATGCAGGTAGAATTTCTAATAAATCATTTACAATTGATCAAAACACATATGAATTGCCTCATGATGAGAATGGAGTTCACTTGCATGGTGGAATCAATGGTTTTGATAGAAAAAACTGGAATATCATTGAAATTATAGAAGACGATGGACATATATCTAAAGTTACTTTTTCTTACACAAGCAAACATTTAGAAGAAGGTTTTCCTGGTAATTTAGTTTTAAATGCTACATATATAGTAACTGACGAAAACCAAGTTAAAATTAACTATTCTGCTACTAGCGATAAAAAAACGCATGTAAATATCACTAATCATAGTTATTATAACTTAAATGGAGGGAATTCTATATTAGACCATCAATTACAATTGCATTGTGATAAACGGCTTGAAGTAAACAAACACCTCATTCCAACAGGTAACATATTAAAAGTGCAGAATACTAAATATGATTACAGAGATTTAAAATTTATTAATGACGGTGCATTTAATGGCTTAGATGATACTTTTATTTTTAATCAGAATAATAACAACATTATATTATATTCTGAAGAAACAGGTATTACAATGATGGTTACCACCAATCAGCCTGCAGTAGTTATTTATACTCCATTTAATTTTAATCATTTAAATTTAAGTAAGAAAACCGAGTACTCAAACTACCCCGCAATTTGTTTCGAAACTCAAAAATATCCTGACACTCCAAATAACCCTCATTTTCCTTCAACTTTATTGAAACCAAATGAAACATATCTAAACGAAACAACACTAACTTTTACCATAGATTAAAAGACAATATTAATTTTTCAAAAATCAATATTATTTTTGCATCAATAATTGAATGAAGAAATTATAATTTAATATTTAAATTCCACCCCAAAATGAGAATACATTATATGGAATAAATCAAAAGATGTATATTTAAATAATTGCCTCTAAAAAGTGATAGAATCCGTTATCTTAAAATTGACAAATAATCAAAAAAACACTTTAAAAATTCTTCATAATAAATTATAATGTTAAAAAAATAAGAACTTAATATTAGTTAATCGTAAATGTATTTTGACGCAATTATTGCCTAAAAATGCGGGTTTCACGTTACTAAAACGATTTTGTCAAGTTTTTATCTAGTGCACATTTTATGTTACGATTCTTAATTTAACAATATTTGACAATGATAACTAATAAAACAACAAAAATATGGATGTAATATTGCGATGTTTGCATTTTAAAAAATCGTTAATTACATTGATTTTTTTACTCGCTTTTGGCTATGTAAATGCACAAACAGTAACTGTAAAAGGTCAAGTAATAGATGAGCAACAAAATCCCTTACCGGGAGCAAACGTAATTGTAAAAGGGACAGGTCAAGGAGTTGAAACTGATTTTGATGGTTTCTATGAAATCAAGGTGAATACAAACACTATTTTAATTTTCTCCTTTGTCGGATATAAGAAAAAAGAAATTTTAATAACTGAACCAAAAGACAATTTAAATATAACTTTAGATGTAGATAATAATATTTTAAATGAGGTTGTAATTGTAGGGTATGGTACGCAACGAAAAAAAGAAGTGACTGGTGCTGTAGCTAATGTTAAAGCTGAAAGTATTACAAAATTAGCTGTACCGGACTTGGGAACTGCTCTACAAGGTAAAGTAGCCGGAGTGAATATTCAAGCATCTAGTGGAAGACCAGGTGAATCTGCAAATATTCAAATTAGAGGATTAGGCTCTGTAAACCCTGGAGCATTAGGTCCATTATATGTTGTTGATGGTGTACCTTTTACCGATAATCCAAATATTGCACCTGAACAAATTGAATCTATTGATATCTTAAAAGATGGTGCTTCTGCTTCTGTATATGGAGTTAGAGCTTCAAATGGTGTTATTTTGATCACTACTAAAAAAGGGAAAAATGGAAGAATGACAATTGATTTTAATGCCTATACCGGTATTCAAAACATTACTTCTGGAACTCCTTTAATGAATACAACACAACAGTTATTTGCTGAAGACACTAGGTTAGATGCTATTGGTCAAGAACCATTGGTATTCTTTTTTAACCCTAATGCATTAGATTTTAATTCTGATTTTGTAGGTGATATTCAAAACAATAATGCCTTAGTACAAAGCCTTAGTTTAAACTTAAATGGTGGAACAGACAATTTAAAAGTTAATTTAAATAGTTCTTATTTTGATCAAAAAGGTGTGATTATCCAATCTAGTTTTAGGAGAATTGCTAATAGATTAACCGCAGATTACAAAAAAGGAAAGTTTAGAGCTTTTGCATCTGTTGGTATTACGCAAGAAGACAGAGAACAAGAACCTTTTGCGCTATATGAATTTGCAGTGGCTCAAAACCCATGGCAACCTAGTTTGAGTGACGTTACAAGTATTGGACAAAACACAGTTTCTATTCCTGTTAGGAATGCCATACTATTTAGTAATTTATCGAGAAACTTAACTAATATAGATGAGAGGGAAATTAATTCAACTAATATAGCCGCTAACTTAGGATATGAATTAGCAAAAGGCTTAGATATAAAATTAAATTTAGGTAGAAACACTTGGGATTTTAGAAGAAAGTGGTTTAGACCTCAATATAAAGTTTTTGATTTTAGCGGTCAATTAAATCCTACTGCATCGAGAATTAATGCTTTACTAGATAGATTTTTAATTTTCAACTCAAGAGAAACTATTGAAGGTATACTTAACTATAAAACTAATTTTGGTAAGCATAACTTAAATTTTACCGGGGTAATATCATATGAAGAACAACAAAGTCAAGATATCGCTACAGGTGTTATTTTTGATGAGAATGCAAGCAATGATGTTCAGGTATTAAGTGCAGGTGCTGAAGCTACAAGACCTAGAGAAGTAATTCAAAGAAATACTTTGGCTGGTAAATTAGTGAGAATGCAATACAATTATGATGATAGATATCTTTTTTCTGCAAGTTACAGAAGAGATGGATCTTCAAGATTTGCTCCTAAGAATAGGTTTGGAAACTTTTTTGGACTATCAGCAGGTTGGAATATTCATGAAGAAGAATTTTTCAAGAATGTAAACTTTGTAAACAGTTTAAAGATTAGAGGAAGCTGGGCAGAAGTTGGTAATCAAAATATTCCTAACTACGCATTTTCACCTGTAATCGAATCGGGTGTAAATTATCCTTTTGGTCCCAATGAAAGTTTGAATTTTGGGTTTTCTCAAAGACGTTTTGTTGATGAAAATATTCGTTGGGAAACTACCATATCTAAAAACATAGGTTTAGACGCAACGTTTTTTGATAATAAGCTTTCATTTACTGCTGATTATTACGAAAATGGAAGAGAAGATATGCTTTTAGAGCAAAGACTTCCTCCTTCATCAGGAACAGCTCAACCAGGCGGTGGTGCAGGTGTCTTTGATGTATTAGTAATTAATGCCGGAGATATGATTAATAAAGGGATTGAATTTGCTTTATCTTACAAAGATGAAACTAATTTTGGTTTAAAGTACAACATTTCTTCTACTTTTAGTCGTAATAGAAATACAGTTACCAATTTAAATGGAATACAAAGAGGATTTGCAAATGCTAGACCAATTGTATCACAAGGACCTAATATTGATTTTACTACTTTCTTAGCAGTTGGTAGAGAAGCTGGGGCATTTTTCTTAGTTGAAAATGCTGGAGTTATTAAAACACAAGAACAGCTGGATGCTTATTTACCTATAGATGGTAGTGCTCAGTTAGGAGATTTAATGTTTGTAGATCAAAATGGTGATAATAATATAGATGATAATGACCGTGTTTATAAAGGTTCTGGTCAAGCAGATTTTGAAGTTGGTTTAGATTTTAACTTTGAGTATAAGAACTTTGATTTATACGTACAAAATTTCTATTCACAAGGTGCTGAAATTTATAATGGAGCTAAACTACATGCTTATGGTCAAGGTAGACATAGAGATTTATTTAATATGTGGTCACCTCAAAACCCTAATTCTGATATTCCTACTGATAGAATTAGTGCTTTTCATAATAATGTTAGAGCAAGATCAGATTTCTTTTTAGAAGATGGTACATATTGGAGAATAAGAAATATTACACTTGGGTATACAATTCCTAATATCCAAGGAGTAGATAAAGCTAGATTGTATTTATCATCTGTTAACCCCTTTACATTTACCCGATATACAGGTTTCGATCCTGAAGTTGGTGGTGATGGAATCTTTACTAGAGGAGTTGATCGTGGAGACTATCCTGTTTCTCGTCAATTTTCTGTAGGTGTTCAATTAAGTTTTTAAAAAATAATTTATCATGAAAAATCTTAAAAAAATAAGCCTATTATCACTTCTTTTCTTAGTAGTAACTTTGGTTAGTTGTGATGAAGAAGAGTTTCTAAAAGAAGTCAACCCAAATGCTATAACAGAGGATACTTTTTGGAAAACTCAAGAACAATTTAATGCTGCATTAACTACCGTATATGGCGCTTTACAATTCCAATCGATAAGCGGAGGATTATTACAACATCAAATGGTAAGAGGTGATATTGCAGGTACAGAACCTTGGTATAGACCTTTACAGTTTAGAAATTTAACATTTAATGATGGAACTTTCTATGTTACAGACAAATGGAATGAGCTATATATTGGTGTATTTAGAGCAAATCAAGTAATTAATCAACTTTTATCAGCTGATTCTAGTGTTACTTTTAATGGTAATAGTAAAACTGAAATAGAAGCTCAAGCACGCTTTTTAAGAGCCTTCTTTTATTTTCAAATAGCACATACTTATGGACAAGGTATAATACATACAACTGTTCCTGCTGCTGGTGAATTTAATAAAGACCTATCTACTATCCAAGAAATTACAGAGACAGTAATTAAACCTGATTTAGAATTTGCTAAATCTAATTTACCACAAACATGGTCTGATCAAGATTTAGGTCGTGTTACTTGGGGAGCAGCTACATCATTACTAGGTAAGGTATATTTATATGAAGAAGACTGGGGCATGGCAGCTTCTAATTTTAAAGAAGTTATTGATTCAGGATTATACTCTTTAACTCCAGAAATTATGGATAACTTTAGACATGATACCGAGTTCAACTCTGAATCTATTTTTGAAGTAGTTTATAATGACGAGTTAGCTCCTGGTATAGGTGGAGGTGCAGTAGACGATTTCCCAGGTGGTGTTGGTGCTGAAGCTTCAACTTTATCTACTGCAACAGGACAATTAAGCTTTAATGCATTTAATACTGTATTAGCATCTTATTATTTACACGAAATGTTAATCAACGATGTGATTGACCCAAGCAGTTCAGTAAATGACACGAATATACATTCTAAAAGACTAACAGCCACTATTGCACCAAGAAATGGTGAAGGAGAGTACTACAATCGCCCTTTTTTAGATAAACCAGGTTGGGGATTCGGACAAAGTGCATATATTAAAAAGCATTCAAATTGGTATCATAAAGATCAAGAAGATGCTGTTGAATTTAGTGGTAGATCGGGGATTAATTTTAGACACATTAGACTTGCAGATGTCTTTTTAATGTATGCTGAAGCTGTATTAGAATTAAATGGTGATGTTAATACCGCTATTGAATATATCGACAGAGTACGATCTAGAGCAGGTGTAATTCCTCTTAATAACTATATTACAAATAATGGAGGAATGTTCCCACAACTACATGTTAGTATTCAAGTTCATGGATCACAACCTATGGTAAGTCCAACATCTGAGAATGTTATGACGCATTTACGAAGAGTAGAAAGACCTTCTGAATTATGTTTTGAAGGACAAAGATGGAATGATTTAGTAAGATGGGGGATTGTTGCAGAGGTATTTAATGAACTAGCTGCAGATGAAGTATGGAGAGAAACTAATAAGGAAACTGTTTTACAAGTTAGTAATGGAGGTGTTGCTCCTTTGTTCATTATAGAAAGAATTAGACCTGACTTTATGGTTGCGAATAGCTCTTATACGCCAAGTCAACACGATTATCTTCCAATTCCAACTGGTGAAGTACAATCAAATGGTAATCTTATTAATTAAAAACAATGAGAAAAATTAAATTAAAAAATATTATTACAATACTGATTCTCTCTTTAGCTGGCACTTGTTTTGTTCAGTGCGACAAGGAAGAAACAGTAGTGATAGAGCCTAATCAAAGATCTGTTTTCACTTCTGAGATGGACTTTAATAACAACGTAAATGTAAACGCAGATATTGATTTTGCAGACGCTTCTGCTGGTGTAGTCTCTAGATTATGGACTTTTCCTGACAATGTTGTAGATATAGACAAATCTGATAATGATAAAACCTCTACAAATAAAATTGTTAAAGCCTTTTTTAACACACCAGGTACTTATAATGTAACTTTAAATCAAACTTTTAAAGGTGATGTTTTTGCCAATGGAACAAGTACTGGTTCTAATACAGCTGATACCACTATTGTTGTTAATGTATTATCAGAAGTAAAGCTTGGTTTAACAGCACATCTTTTAAATGATGATGGTACCCTAGGTGCCCCATTAACTATTGCAGATAATGTAGAAAATGAAGTTACTGCAAGTAAAAAAGTACGCTTCTCTTATACTGTAGAAGGTCAACCTAATACTTTTGACTGGACATTTAATGGAGCTACTCCAGAAACTTTCAATGGACCAGATATAGATGTAGATGTAACCTATAGAAGTTTAGGAGTCCATGATCTTAAATTCATTGCAAGTAGAAATCGTCCTGCTGGTTCCGATACAATCTTTTACAAAAACTTAATTAAAGTAATTCCTTCTACTGAGCCCGTTACTTTAGACGCTGTTAACGAACGTGATGGTAAAATTGGATTAGAATTTAGTCGAGACATGGATATAACTACAGTTGACTCTAGTAATTTCACTGTTAGCTTAGAAAACAACGGAATGATGATTCCTGTTAATATTACTGACATCTCTATTGATCCTAGTGCTCCAAATGTAGTCTTAATTACTTTAAATGAAACTGTATACAGAGATGATACCGCTAAAGTATCTTATACTCCTGGTTTATTATCAACTACTGATCAAGTAAAAGCTGATGCTATTTCTGAAGCAGTTGTTGGTTTTGAAAGAATTGAAAATGTATTAGAGTCAACGACATTAGATTACAGTTTCGAAAATAGCACCAATATAGATAGTGAGTGGCCAGATAATGGCTGGGGAGGATTATGGGGTATGTACAATCGTGATGTTTCATCTACAAGAGCAAAAACAGGATCTAGTAGCCTAATGGTTGAGTACCAACCTAACGGAGGTATGATTTTAAATAGTGGGTCTGCAACTATACCAACAGTACAAGGACAATCATATGAATTAGGGTTTTGGGTTTATGTAGAAAGTTTAGGAAATAGTGATCCTTCTCAATTTTTACCAGAAATTAGATTTTTCGCTGACCCTCCTTTCCAAGAATTAGGAATTGTTTTCTTTAATGATACATTTCCAACAGGAGAATGGGTATATCAAAGTTTAATATTTACATCTAATACAACAACAGATGCTAAACTTTTAATTAGAGGATTTAATGAATTCAACCCACAACCTTTGAAATTCTTTATGGACGATTTAACTTTAAGAAAAGTTAATTTACGCCCTTAAAACAAAGAACCTTTAAGTTTTTATTTGTATAAATTTTGAATGTCATACACTGATATCAAAAGAGAATTAAGCCTAAGTTTTTAGGCTTAATTTTTTATATAAAAATTCAAATCAGTAATTACTATAAAACATATTTAAAAATGAAGAAAATTCTAGTGACAGGTGGATTAGGATTTATTGGCTCACATACTGTTGTAGAGCTTCAAGAAGCAGGCTTTGAAGTGGTCATCATAGATAATTTATTAAATTCAAAAATTGAAGTTCTAGATAATATTGAAAAAATCACATCTCAAAAACCTGAATTTTTCAACTTAGATCTACGTAATAAAAAAGATGTCAATCATTTTTTCAATACCAATTTAATTGATGGAATCATTCATTTTGCAGCTTCTAAAGCAGTAGGTGAGAGTGTTGAAAAACCTTTAGAATATTACGAAAACAACATCAATTCATTGGTTTATTTATTACAAGAGATGAGAGATCATAATATCTCTAATTTTATTTTTAGCTCTTCTTGTACAGTTTATGGACAAGCAAGTGAACTTCCTATTACAGAAAATTCTCCTGTTAAACCTGCTGAATCTCCTTACGGTAATACCAAACAGATAGGAGAAGAAATTATTAAGGATACTTGTAAGGCAGATCATTTAAACGCTATAGCCTTGCGTTATTTTAACCCTATTGGAGCACATGAAAGTATTAAGATAGGAGAATTACCCTTGGGAGTACCTCAAAATTTGATTCCATACATTACACAAACTGCTGCTGGTATTCGAAAACAGCTTTCTGTATTTGGAAATGATTATAATACCCCTGATGGTACAGCAATTAGAGATTATATTCATGTAGTAGACCTAGCCAAGGCACACATTGCAGCTTTACAAAGGTTACTTGATAAAAAAAACAATCAAAAGTTCGAATATTTTAATGTTGGTACAGGTAAAGGTAGTTCTGTACTTGAAATAATACATGCTTTTGAAAATGTAACACAACAAGAATTAAACTACCAAATTGTTGGACGAAGAGAAGGTGATGTAACTGCCGCTTATGCCGATACAACAAAGGCACAAAGTGAATTAAACTGGAAAACAGAAAAAACGTTAGATGAAGCCTTAAAATCTGCTTGGGAATGGCAAAAAAGGCAATCATGAAAGCTTAACGCAAATAGTTTATAAAATAAAACATCGCAATATTAGCGATGTTTTATTTTTAATACAAAAACTAGATTAAGGACAATTCGTCCATTAAATTATTTCCATTTTACTTTCCAATTCTGAAGTAATTTTAGTTATCTCTTCATGAATGAGTACCATTGCTAATTCAAAGTCCTTTTTACCTAAGATTAGAGAAATAGAATTATAAAAACGTCTAAAACCTAATACTCCTATTTTATTACCTTCGAGAACTTTCTTTATTTGCTTTAATTCCTTCTTTTTCTTCATGTTTTCGCCTGTAATAGTTACTAACACTATATTTTCATCAATTACATCTACATTAGGGCTTAAATCTTCTGTATTAGCATTAAAAAAGCTTACACATTCATCAGATACTACATAATATGTTTTTTCTTTATTCTCTGGTCGTTTTACCCTAAAAAACAAATAGTTTTTATCAATGATTTCCTTCATTAATTCTTTTGGAATACCAAATGTTCTTTCAAAACCTACTAAAACACAAGATTCATGTAATGATAATGCTCTTTTTGATGAAATATTCTGATTTAATACTTGAGTACCCGTAAAATTTCGATTGAATGTATTTCGAATTAAAAAAGGAATATTGTGCTTAGATAATTCGTTAATAGAATCTGGATGCACCAGTACATTGGAACCAAATTTAGATAAGTTTTTAAGTTCATCAAATGTAATATTTTCGAGCGGAGTTGCTTTTACAACTTTGTTCGGGTCTGCAGTCATAATACCATTCACATCTGTCCACTTAGTTATTTTATCTGCTTTTAAAATAGCCCCTAAAACTGTAGCTGTATAGTCTGAGCCTCCTCTACCTAAAGTAGTAGTATCTCCATAAATGGAACGGGCTATAAATCCTGAAACCACACAACTTTTTTTACTTTCACTGAAGAAAGATTTAGTTATTAATGTAGTTAAATCCCAATTCACTTTAGCACTTGAAAATGAATCGTCAGTTATAATAAGATCTTTGGCATCTTTAAAACAAAAATCAAATCCATTACTTTTTAGATATGCTGTTATAATTTGAGCAGAAAACAACTCTCCAAAGCTTACAATTTTATCATAGTTTTTGTCTGATAGTCTACCTGACTTTAGCACAGATGATACATAAACTACAAGATCATTTTCAATTTGCTTTATTTTCCTGAACAAATCGAAAGGTTCATCTTCAAAAATAGTATGTATAAAACTTTTATGTTTTTCAAATATAAAAGCAATTGTCTTTACGTACTCTTGATCTTTATTTGCGAGTAAACCTGT
Source organism: Tenacibaculum agarivorans (assembly GCF_001936575.1). Classification (GTDB taxonomy): domain Bacteria; phylum Bacteroidota; class Bacteroidia; order Flavobacteriales; family Flavobacteriaceae; genus Polaribacter; species Polaribacter agarivorans. Next base: position 57,128 of record NZ_MSMP01000017.1, on the reverse strand, counting down.
TAACTTAACAAGTTCATTTGTTATTCCTTTTAATGCAGAAACAACGATAATTAGAGGTTCATTATTCAAATCATATTCTCCAATTATCTTTATCATATTCTTTAACGATTCTTCAGAACTTACTGAACTACCGCCAAATTTTAAAACCTCCATTAGGCTATATTTTAATTTATATTATTAGTTTTAGATGCATTCGCTTCTAAAATTTAATTATATCTCATGCTTGTATTAGCAGTCATGAAACCAATAATAACGTGTTTTTTATTTGTATTTAATCTTCTTATTTTTCTATGAGACTTTATCCAATTCTTCTCAAGTAAGATTTAAATAACATTTTAAGTAATAGAGATACCATCAACAGATAAGTTACAACAAAAAGCTAACCACTTACGCAAAAGAATGAGAATTTATATTATTTACTTTCAACAGCAATTGGAACATGAATATTCCCTCATAATAAACAGCTCCAAAAGCAATCAAAAAGTTACAATCATATCCTTAGTAAAAATAACTTTATCTCATCTTTGTTTTTTTGAAGTAGATCTTTTAATACTATCTCTATTGCTTATTTATTTTATAAATTATTGGTAAAAAATAAATCAAAAAACACTATTCAAAAATAAAATAGTGTAATATGATTTATATTTCCACTAGGCATATGCACCCACTTCACAGAAATAATCTGTAGGTACAGTAGCTATAAAATTCTGTTGTAAAGAATCTAATCTTACTACAACTTTATTAAGGTTATTTACTCGTAAAACTTCACATTCAAAATCGCAAAGTGGTCCTTTCATAATTCGTTTAATTTCACCTATTTTAGGAACACGTGAACTGGATTCTATATCTGAAATATTTTCATCGTTTATCATAAATTTTAAACGTTCAATTTCCGTTTCTGTAACTCTAGCATAATCTTTCCCAAAACAGATATATTTGCACGCTCCGCTCACTGATAGAGCTCTATATAATTCTGTTGGCGAGTTTAAATAAACGAAAACATAAGATGGTAGCAATGGTTGTGTTACCTTCTTTTTTCTATCACTCCATTGTTGTATTTTGGTTATTTGTGGTAAAAAAGCTTCTAATCCAATCTCAATTAGTGATTGGAATACCCTCTTTTCCCAACGAGACCTGACATATAGCACATGCCAGCCGTTAGCATAGTTTTTCATTAGATTTATTTTTAGTAAGTTGGTTGGTTATTTTCTCTGACAAATAAGACTAATCTTATTTAAGTGAGGGTTTTCAGAGAAACATGTGTACAAAGAATTAAGTAACTTAATCTTTAAATTAGATAGAGATTAGGAAGAATTCTTTTCTTTAATTGGGTCTAGCATTGGAGAAATGCCAGTTGTTAGCACGTTTTTCATTTGATAGTTACATTTTAGTAAGTGGTTAATAATCTTTTTTTTCTCTTTGAGATACGGCTTCGCCGTTCTCAGTTACATGAGTCATTTTTTAGGGGAGTGATAGTTTCAATGGGGAAATTGAAATCCATCGGTTACGATACAATTTTATGAAAAAAAGATCTTGTCGAAGATATGAAAATATTAACGTAAAGTTAATTTATTTTAATGAAAATCTTCATTTTTACAACGATTTATTCTACCTAAAATCCAATAACATATTGATTTCTAAATAAAAAAAACACTGAGTTACCACAACACATACACATAACCGAACATTAACATATGTTAAAATATTAAGAAAATGTTTTTTTGTTATTCTTGATTATAAGGTGTTTAAATTAAATTATTCATAATTTAAGGTATGGAAATTTGTCTTTTTTGTATATTTGAAGCATGAAAAAAATTTATTCATTCTTAATTATCATTCTCTTTTTAAGTGCTTGTGCTAGTACTAATACCACAACAAAGCAAGCTTCTAAAAATGAAACTAAAAACGAATTACCTCCGAATGTTTCTTCTAATAAATATTCGAAGAAAAGAGGTAAATATTAGGTCTATTTAAGTTAGTTTACAATCTTAAATAATAAAATAAAAAAGAGAAACCATGCTAAAATGAGTTTCTCTTTTTTAATTAGCAAGCTAAATAATTAATCCTCCTCCTCACTCTGACATAAGATTTACTTTTATTATAGAATTTTTGATTTAGTTAGGAAATATTTCAGATAAATGAACCTCTTTATATGATATATAATTACGTTCCTCACTTATTTCTCCTACAAGAATTAACTAAACTTTTCAAAATTTAACTATATTTACTCAGAGTTTCTAGATATATATAGAATTGCCCCTGATTTACAGCCAAATAATATTTAAGACTTCAGAAAATTCTTGAATTTATTGCCCTCATAATTCTTTATCTAGCCATATAGCAATATTATTTGTAGAAATTATTCTACATATATATTGTGTTATACTAATGTATCATGATTCATATTAAGTTAAGAGTTGTGATATATAATGATAATTAATAATGAATTACAGGAACGCTTTTTTAGTTTTTCTTTTGCTTCTTTTTAAGAATATTGACGCATATTCTGCGGGTGATATTGGCGTATTATTTCAAGATACCCCTCAACAAGTAAAGAAGAAAACGAAAGTTGGAAAATTTTTACAAAGCCTTTTTAAACATAACGATTCTGCTAAACAAGCACGAAAATTTATTCACCAACATCATAAGGTTTTAAAAGACAAACAGTCATCAACCTTTATCACTAAAATTGACAAACTAGAATCAAAACTTTTTGAGAGTTCACATGACTTTAAGTTGAAATATGAAGTTTTTGGTTGGTATCCTTACTGGGAAAAAGATTATTATAAAAACATCAATTTTTCTTTACTTTCAACAGTAGCTTATTTCTCTTATGAAGTAAATCCTAAAACTGGACATCCCATTTCAACTCATGATTGGGAAACAACAGGTTTAATAGATTCTATAAAAGCTCAAAAAGGGAAAAGGGTTTTACTTACTGTAAGTAATTTTGGAATTAGAAATAACAAAAAATTCTTAAAAAACCCTGATGCCATAGATACACTTATTGATAATCTCATTAAACTCCTCGCTAAACGTGACTCTGATGGAGTTTGTATTGATTTTGAAGGTGTCTCTAAAAATGAAAAAAGTGAATATACTAGCTTTTTACTCAACTTATCTAATCGTTTAAAAGCAGCGAATAAAAAATACCAGATTTACCTTTCTGTACCCAATGTAAACTGGAGTAAGTCTATTGATTTTAAAGCTATAGATAAAGCAATTGACTGTTTTGTAATTATGGGATATGATTACTACGGAAAAGGTAGTAAAGTTGCTGGACCAGTTGCTCCTTTGGAAAGTGCTAAAACTTGGGAACCTTTTAACTTAACAAACTCTGTAGATTATTATACCAGTCATATTGCTAGTTCTAAAATAATTCTAGCTCTACCTACCTATGGTAGTCTCTGGGAAACCAAAAATTTAGATTTAAAATCGAAAGTAAAAAGTTATTTAGGAAGCAGAACTTATAGCTATATTAAATCTAATATTGAAAAAAATGAAGCGGTTTACATAGATGATGTAAGTAAAAGTGCTTATAGTGTTTATAAAATAAAAGGAAGTAAAAATACCTACAGACAATGTTGGTTCGAAAATGATTCTTCTTTTACTATAAAAACTAATCTCATAAAACAAAAGAAACTCCGTGGTCTTGGAATATGGGCTTTAGGGTATGCTCGAGGATATAATGATTTTTGGGAAGTGATTTATAAAGAATTAGGAGCGCCTAAATTAAGTAATGATCAAACTACCACTGTGGAAGGCGCGTCCTCTACCACTACAACGAACAATAGTAATGGAACTGGAGGAAATCAACAAAATAATACTGTTTCCAGTGGAAGTGGAAATCAACCAGCAAATTCATCATCCAATGCTTCTTCATCTTCTCCTACAGTAGTAACTAAAATTGTAGATGGATTAGGACTTACAGATCCCAATAGTAAAATAAATAGAGTAGAAAAAAAGCTTGTAAAAGTAACAGATTATAAAACAGTACTATTATATATTATGTGTTTTGTTTTGTTTTTTGCTTGTGTTGGTTTTGTGATTGCAATGCTTTCAGAAAACACCAGAAATAACTTTTTTAATAATGCTAACTTAAGGAAATACTATACAGGTGTAGTATTACTATTAACTGTAGTAATCTTTAGAATGCTACACTGGATTAATGATGGAAGTGTATTATTAATTATAGGCTTTTTATTAGGGGCATATTCTTTTTATCTCATCGATAAATTCATAGAACGTAAAGAAAAAGATTTACCGTGAAAAGTAGTTTGAGTACAAAAGAAAAAGCAGTGAAAGATGATTTTGGCAAAGTAAAAAAAGTAGTCAAAATCATAAAAAAAATTATGGCAAAAGAGCTGTTATGGTTACTTTTTGTATTGATCATAAGTATACCCATTTCATTAATCTTAGCTTACGTAGTAAGTTCAGAAGCTCAGATTTTAAATCAGCAATTATCAAAAGATATTGAAGATGTTTCAGAAATTATAACCTTTAGACGTCCAGCATTTACGCTAATATTCTCGATTTGCGTGGTCGGAATGTATTTTTCCAGAACAGTAGTGAATGCTATAAAAACATTAGTAAACGACAAAAAGTAGTAATATATGTTAGATAGGGTATTAATATTTATTCGCGACTTACTAAACAAAGAACTAAAAATGTCTTTCGGACTTACGGAAGATATTGTAATGGTGAGTAGCCTTATTAACCTAGATGGAAGTATTACACAAAACATAGAAAATAAAATTATTCTTTCTGTTATTAACCTTGAACAAGAAAAAGCAGTTAAAAACACTCAAGAATATCATAACACAGGAAGAGGAACATTCAATAAAATGAATCCTCCTGTATATCTGAATATGTATTTATTAATTTCAGCAAATTATAATTCAGATAATTATATTGAAGCATTGAAAATGCTTTCTGCGGTTATAGGTACACTACAAGCAACCAAAGTTTTTACACCAAGTACTCATCCTGATTTAGACGAATCTGTAGAACGTTTAATATTCCAAATCTACAATGTTCCTATCCAAGAACTCAGTCATGTTTGGAGTGGAATTGGTGCTAAATATGTTCCTTCAATGGTATATAAAGTTCGTATGATCAGTATTCAAAAAGGTCGTATCATAGAACAAGTAAGCGGTATTAATAATTCAGGAGCTGGCGCTCAAAAAAAATAGAAAACTATGAATAAAACTTACAAACATTGGTTTTCTTTACTATTTAATCATGATTATTTTCCTAATCAAGAGTGTACTGTTTTTAATTTAATTCCTGTACAGGACTCCTTAAAAACCATAAAAAACTACCGCATTCGTTTTCAAAAGGACAAAAATGAATTCAAATGCTTCATTGAAGTACCAGAAACAAAAGAAATATGGGAAGAATTGGATAATGCAGAAGATTTATTTTTCTATGTAGAAAATACTGATCCTTATTTCTATAACTATTCAGACATTGAACATTTAAAGGATGAACATGTAACCCATTACTTTACGAATGATGATATTACCAATCGATTTAATGAAAAGATTTCTATATCACCAACAACAAAAATCACTATTCAACCTTTATCATTTAATTTAAAAGTTGATAAACTACAATCTAACACCATTGCTGTAAAATATAAAAGTCAAAATATTGTCAACTATACTTCTCAAAAAGGTGAAAGTACCATACCAATTAATCTTAGTGCTTTTGGTAGTGGACAATATGAGTTATGGATCAATAATATTTTGCAAAATAAATTTTATGCAACCTCTACAATGCCATCTCTACATTCTCTAGGAATTTTACATATAAATATGAGAAATATTCGAGAATCACTTAAAGAGAATACTTTACCTAAAATGAATATAAATTTTAGTGCTCGAGCTGCATTTAGAGAATATGTTGTTGTAATTCCAGAATATAAAAAAATAGAAATTAAAAATATTAGCATTGATAGCGGAGGAAATGAAACATATTCTCCTCCAGAAAAAAAAGTAGTATTTCAAGAACATGGAGAATCTTATGTTTTTGTGTCTGAACAACCTTTAAAGTTCTACCAAAAAACTAAAGCGCATCCTCTTCTTAAGATACAGTATATGAATCAGTTTTCTGATGTGCTTATAGAACACGATTTAAAAATCCCTGTTCCTAACGCAAACTCTATTAAAATCAAAAGTAAAAATGACGAGGATACTTATTATTCTCAATCAATAATTTATGTCTAACCTTTAAAAACAAGAAGAATGTCAGTAACAGAAATGAAAACACCAGGAGTTTACATCCAAGAATTGGATGCTTTTGGTAATGCTGTTGTGCCTGTTCCAACCGCGATTCCTGCATTTATAGGATACACGGGAAACACAAGTTACAATGGTAAAGACCTTGTAAACAAAGCTGTAAGAATTACTTCGCTAGCCGAGTTTAATGCTATCTTTGGAAGTAAACCTCCTCAAATTCAATTTAATGTAACTCAAGTACCAGCTAATGCTCCAGCTCCTAAAGCCGCTGCTGCCACAGATCCTTCAAAAAAGAAGGGAGATGCTGCTAAAGCTACTCCGCAAGCTGATACTAAAAGTACGGTAACACCTGATTTCTATATCGGTGCTAACGGTTATGGTTTAGCAACTAGTACTGTAAACTATAGACTATACAGTGCTATCAAATTTTTCTACGAAAATGGTGGTGGTACTTGTTATGTAGTATCTACAGGAGCTTATGATTATTCTTTAACTGGATTAACATCTACTGATCCTTTTACAGATGCCTTAACAGTATTAGAAAAAGAAACTGAGCCTACCATGATTGTTATTCCAGACTCAGTAGAATTAATGGATCCTACTGAAACTGAATTAGCTAAAAAGTATGCTTTATGTTATACATTACAAGGACAATTAATTAATCACTGTGGAGCATTAGCAACAAGAGTTGCTTTACTTGATGTACCTGGTGGATATTCTGAGCCATTGGTAGGTACTACCAGCGTAGAAGCTTTTAGAAATGCAGTTGAACCAACTTTGCCTAAGTTTAACAGTTATGCTGCGGTATATTATCCTTGGTTACATACTACTGTAAATCAATTAACCGATATTTCTTACAACAATATTGCACAAGGAAGTTACACTACAGTAAAAGCGATGTTAAATGCTGAATTTCCAAATGTAGTAGATCCTAAAACAGGAAATAGTTCTCCGAATCCTATTGTAAAATATATCAATGCCTTATTTGCTGCTAAACCAGGAGCAGATGGTATTACCAGAGATAAAGCAGACGCTGTACTTAAAAACTTAAGTTCTTCATATAAGCTTTTATTAAAGCACATGCTAGAGCATTTAAACTTAATGACTCCTAGTGCTGCGATGGCTGGTATTTATACTACTGTAGATAATAATGAAGGAGTTTGGGTAGCACCTGCTAATGTTGGTGTACAAGGTGTAATTGCTCCATCTATTAAAATCGATTTAAAAGCACAGGAAGATTTAAACATGCCTTTAGATGGAAAGTCTGTGTGTGCAATACGTTCATTCCCTGGAAAAGGAGTATTAGTTTGGGGAGCAAGAACCCTAGATGGAAACTCTAATGACTGGAGATATATTAATGTAAGAAGAACTTTAATTTACATAGAACAATCAGTAAAAGAAGCTGCTAGTGCCTATGTATTTGCTCCTAACGATGCTAAAACTTGGGTTTCAGTAAAAAGTATGATTTCTAATTTCCTTTTAGGATTATGGAACCAAGGAGGATTAGTAGGACCAAAACCTGCAGATGCTTTTTCTGTAACTGTTGGGTTAGGTAGTACAATGACCGGAGATGATATTCTAAATGGAAGAATGATTGTTGCTGTAAAAGTAGCTGTTTCTCATCCAGCTGAATTCATTGAAATTACATTCCAACAAGAAATGCAAAAAGGTTAAAAAACGTAAAGTTCACAACAAAAAATAATTAAATAATTTAAAAATATTGAATCATGGCAGATGATGGATCAAAACAAGGCTCAGTTTGGCCACTAACTAAATTTTATTTCACAGTTAGTTTAGGCTCTCAAGATAACACAGCGTCTTTTCAAGAAGTTTCTGGTTTAGATACCGAAACACAAGTGGTAGAATACAGACACGGAGATAGTAAAACGTTCAGCACAATTAAGATGCCTGGATTAGCTAAATTTGGTAACGTAACACTAAAAAAAGGAGTCTTTGTAAAAGATAATAATTTCTGGAAATGGTATGATGCTATTAAAATGAATACCATTAAAAGAGAAACCGTGGTTATCAAGTTATTAGATGAATCAGGTTCACCTACAATGACTTGGACATTAACTAATGCTTGGCCAACAAAAATTACTGGTACAGATTTAAAGTCTGAAGCTAATGAAGTGGCTGTAGAAACTTTAGAATTAGCTCATGAAGGATTAACTATTGCAAATAGCTAAAATTTATGAGTGATTACCCATTACCAGGTTTTTATTTTAGACTTACATTTCCCTTAGAATTAGGCTTAGCCGATACTTCTTTTAAAGAGGTATCGGGTATGTCTATGGAAATGGGTGTAGAAGAAATTGCAGAGGGTGGTGAAAATCGCTTTAAACATAGAGTTCCTACAGGTGCTAAATATCAAAATTTAGTTTTAAAACGTGGAGTTACTTCTAGTATTTCTTTATTATCCTTATGGTGTGAGGCTACAATTGGTGGAGGTTTATCGTCAACAATTATAACGCAAACCGTTATTCTCAGTCTTTTAGATGAAGATAGTTTTCCTATAAAAAACTGGAGTTTTATAAATGCCTGGCCGGTAAAATGGGAGTTTTCTCCTTTAGATTCTATGAAGAATGAAATTCTTATAGAAAGTTTAGAGTTATCTTACGATTATTCATTAGTAATTTAAATCATGCCTATAGAAATAAGAGAATTAATTATTAAGGTGAAAGTTGAGGAATCTATGGCTCCAAAATCTGAAGTTTTAGATACAAATACTATTAGAGAAACTATAGCCAGTCTTTGTAAAAAAGAAGTAAAAAGGCAATTACAAAAACTTAAAGAACGATAAATGTCGAAAGAATTAATGACCATTACCGCTTACTCAGATAATGAGTTTTCAAGCGAAACAGGCGATAGTTGTACTGTACAAATCAATCCTGCTTCATATACACATGAACACACTATTGAGTACAATAAATTTCAACCTGTAGGTTCACCAGGTACTTCTACTTGGTATAAAGGAACACCTCCAGAAAAGGTGTCTTTTGATATTTATTTTGATGCTACTGGAGCAATAAGCACGAGTAGTTTAAGTAGTTTATTATCTTCATCAACTTCTGTTTCAGATCAAATCGATGAGTTTAAAAGTACCTGTTTTACCTATAATGGTAGTATTCACGAACCTAACTATTTAATTCTTTCTTGGGGAACATTAGTTTTTAAATGTAAATTGATCTCTCTCAATATTTCTTATACTTTATTTCAAAGTGACGGTACGCCGTTACGAGCAAAATTAAGTGTAGCTTTTGAAAGTTCTATTTCAGCAGATGACATTGCTACAGAAGCAGATAATCAATCACCCGATTTAACTCACTATATAGAAATAAAAGAAGGAGATACTTTGCCTTTAATTTGCTATCAAATTTATGGTGACAGTAATTATTATACTGAAGTAGCTGCTTACAATAATATTTTAAATTTTAGAGATTTAAGTCCAGGTACAAAATTATACCTACCTCCTTTAAAGTAATTGTAGTTATGGCAAGTTCACCAATCATCAGTGGAAACAATTTAGTTTCATTTACCATTACCTCTGAAGGTGATGCAATTCCAGATTCTTATGGAGTTATGAGTGTGAGTATTACACAAGAAATTGACACCATAGCTCAAGCACAAATTACAGTTAGAGATGGTAATCCATCCACTCAAATGTTTGAAATTGCAGATGCTTCAACTTTTGAAATAGGAAACACCATTGAAATTTCTTTAGGATATGCCAACGATACTACCACCATATTTTCTGGTGAGGTAACCAAACAATCCATTAAAGTAGATGATTCTGGAACTACTTTTCAAATCACATGTAAAGATACGCTTGTTTCTCTTGTAAAAAGTAAAAGTCAAGTTGTACTTTCTGATTCCTTAGATAGTGATGCAATTCAGCAAATTGTAGATAATACAGGTGTAGATGCAAGTATTACTGCTACTAGTGTAACTAAAGAAAAGATTATTCAGTATCAAGCTTCAGATTGGGATTTTATTGTAAGTAGAGCACAACGAAATGGTATGGCGGTTGTGACGGATAGTGGAACATTAACTATTAGTGAAATTTCAGTAGATAGTGAAGCCGTTTTAGAACTCGAATATGGTAGAGATATTATGGAAATGGATATTGAACTTGAAGCTACAGAACAACTCAATTCAATTACGTATAATTCTTGGTCACTTTCGGATCAAGAAACTGTAAGTTCAGAAGCCAGCGAGCCTACCGCAAATGAACAAGGAGATACTTCAGAGTCTGACTTAGAAGCAGTAACTGATACTGATGAAACCATATTTACCTCTGTTCCTTTTACGCAAGAAGAAACTCAAGAAACATCCGATGCTTTATTATTACGCTTACGCATGTCTAAATTCCGTGGAAGCATTACATTTCCAGGATCTGCAGAGGTAAAACCAAATACACTAATATCGTTAACAGGATTAGGAGATTCGTTTAATGGTGATGCTTATGTATCTAGCGTACATCATAGTTTAAGTGGTGGTAAATGGATTACTGAAGTTCAAATTGGAGTACTACCAGAATTTCATGATCAAAAGGTTAAATCAGCCCCTTCTGAACCTGAAATTAAAGAAACATTAATTGATGTAAAAGGACTTCAAGTTGGTATAGTACAAGATGTGTATGATGAAGATGGAGGAGAATATAGAGTACAAGTAGAAATTCCAATGTTAAATGATACCACAGAATTTGTATGGGCGCGTTTAGCATCATTCTATGCTAGCAATTCTTTCGGAGCGTACTTTTTTCCTGAAGTAAATGATGAAGTTATTTTAGGTTTTATAGACGGTAATCCAGCTTATCCAATAGTTTTAGGAAGCATGTACAGTAGTGCCTTACCTCCTGCTTCAACTGTTATTCCTGCTGATAGCGATAATAATCTTAAAGCTCTTGTGACCAGAAGTCAACTTCAAGTGCAGTTTGATGATGAAAATATTGTCATGACTATGCTTACTCCAAACGGAAATACTATTGTATTAAGTGATCAAGATGAAGCTATTACCATCACAGATCAAAATAGCAATCAAATTTTAATGAATAGTGACGGAATTACGATCCAAAGTGCTTCAGCAATGACACTTAAAGCTTCAGATGCTGTCAGCATAGAAGGTGCATCAGTATCTATAAAATCAGATAGTGATGATATTACTATTAGTAGTTCGGCTTCCCTTTCTGGTTCGGCATCACAATCATTAACACTTAGTGGAAGTAGTAGCACAGATGTTAGTAGTAGTGGTACAACAAGTATTAGTGGATCAACAGTAAATCTCAATTAAATATGAAATTTAAAGTAGAAGATGTAAAAAAACATAATTTGTTTTTAGGAACAGGATGGAGCTTTCCTCCTACTTTTCATAAAGAAAGTTCTTTAGGAGTAGAAATGGTTTCCAATGAGAAAGATATTCAGCAATCGTTAAAGATTTTATTAAACACCAAAATCGGAGAACGAATTATGACTCCAAGATATGGTTGTGATATTTATACCTATTTGTTTGAATCTATATCAAACTCTCGGATTCATTTAATTACTGAAATGATTCGAACTGCTATTTTAAGATTTGAACCCAGAATAAAATTAATAAAAGTTTATGTTGATGAATCTCAGTATTTAGATGGAGTAATCAAAATCAACTTAGATTATAAAATTCCCTCAACAAACACACGCTTTAACTTGGTTTTCCCATATTATAAAATTGAAGGAACTGATATACCAGAATTATATAAAAGACCAGTTAAGCAACCTACTAATTTCGCAGATTTACTAGCGCTTCATAAAGCAAAAAATAAACAATAGATAGTTTTTAGCTTAGATTACAGATGATGAAAAGAAGAAAAGGGACTATACAACAGCAAAGAATCAATCACAAACTCCTTAATCCAGATTTTGAGATAGACGATCGATCATTTGAAGATCTCTTGGCTTATGTTGTTTCCTATGCAGAACATATTAATTTTTATACCACTGAAAATATTATTGATGGAAATTGGAGAAGTTTAATAGAACAAGATCCTGTAATTTATATCATAGGAATTATTAAAGAACCTATAGATAGTTTACGTTTTGAGGATAAAATTGCAGAAGAAATTGCTATCACTTTATTAAACTGGTATCAAAAAATAGAGCAATGGTACCATACCCTACTCCATTTCAATGAAACCACAATTGCTAATAAAATAAGCAACGTGCTGTTAGAAGTACTATGGGACAAAAAAGTTGCCTTAGAAGAATTTCTTGAGTCAGTACGACAAGAAGAGTTTATAGAAACTCCTTTTATTAATTCCTTAAAAAACTACACTAATAGCCTTACAAATAGCGAATTCAATTTAGAGGAAACAGCCCATACTTTCAGAAAAATGATTGTATACATTCAAAACTTTACGCGAAAGTATTTACATAAAACTGTTTTTTCTAAACAAAATCATATGCCAAATAATGCAATGTATATTACGTTTGCCATCTTATTTAATAAGATTCAAACACAAATTAATGCCATTGCTCAAAAACATTTGGATTTTTATTATAAAAACATACTACAGCAAACCCCTAATAAAGGAATTCCTACACAAACAATAGTTTGTTTTGAATTATCTCCTAAATCTAAAGGAGTTTTAATTCCTGAAAACACACCTGTTTTAGCCGGGAAGTTATTTGATAGTAAAAAGAATATTGTTCTCGAAACAACAAAACCGCTTCTTGCCTCTCCTGTTGTAATAGATAGTTTACAAAACTTATATGCTAACAAAAGTAACTTTATTAAAATAGGAACAAAAGATCCTACAATTGCTAATATTTTACAGCATACATTTATTAGTAATGGTAAACAACAACTAACGGATAATAAAGGTTTATTTGGAGCAGACGAAAACTCAATTATAGACTCTGAAGTTTCGCCTAAAAATACTGCTGATATTGGGTTTATTATTGGATCACAAGTTTTATTTCTTGGCGAGGGAGAACGAGAAATAAAAATTAGTTTTTTCCTAGAAAAAGACTCTTCTGAACAAACATTTTGGAAATTATTACATGAAATGGTAACTAATCAAGGATTACCATTAGATGTTATTTTTAATGATGTTTTTGAAGAAGCTTTTAATATTTCCTACACTAGTAAAGAAAAGTGGATCGATGTACATCGATATTATGTACAATTTGATCAAATCTTAAATACATTTAGCATTATTCTGGAGTTAGGTAATTCTATGCCTGCAGTTACTTCTTCTACTATAGAAAAAGAGTATCTATGGCCAATGCTTAAAGTAGAACTTTCTGAACTTGCTCCAATTTATGCCTACTCATTTTTTAAAGGCTTACAACTAGAAATGCTTACTATAGATGTTCAAGTAAATGGTATCAAAGATTTATCTGTGTACAATACAATGGGGAAAGTTGCTTTAGCTAAACCCTTTTATGCATTTAGCCCAGCTCCTAAGATTGGGGATACTTTACTCATCGGTAAAAGTGAATTGTACCAAAAAGAAATTACTGAGATCGATATTAATATTGCATGGGATAATCTTCCTTCAGATTTTGGTGGTTTCGACTCCTATTATGAATCGTATTCTCAAGTATTCAATAACAACTCTTTTAATGCAGCTGTTTCTGCTTTATCAGATGGTTATTGGTTTCCTTTAGAAAAGAAAGACAGGGAAGAGTTTTCACTATTCAAAACCCAAAATGTAATTACTCCAGAAGGATATAATGAAGTAAAGCTAACGACTAAAACTAATATTAAATTAAATAATTTAGGAAAATATCAATTAACACGTAACTATAAATTAACCGATCCAATTCCCTATAATATTCATACAAATAGTGGCTTTTTAAAACTTTCATTTTCCACACCAGAATATGCATTTGGAAAAGATCTATATCAAAAAGAGTATACTAGAATAGCTACTTACAATGCTAAAAACAACACAGAATTACCATTACCTAATACCCCTTTTTCGCCAAAAATTAAAGGAATTACACTAAACTATACTGCTAAAGATGTTATTTATTTTAATAATGCTTATGACGGTAATGCTAGTTCTTTAAAAGGTGACTATATTCATATTACCCCTTTCGGAAAAGAACAAATCGTTGCTGATAGTAAAGTATATAAGAACACATTAGTTACTGATTTTGAAGGTGAAGGGTATTTATATTTAAAATTAAAAAAAGTAGCTTCTGAGAATTCAATTTCTTTATTCTTTGATTTAAATAATACTACTCCAACTAACTTTGAAAAAGCAAACAATCTCGTAGTTGAATATAAAAAAGTAGATCGTTGGGTTACACTACCTAAAAAGAATATCATTTCGGATAGTACCCATCAATTAAGTTCTTCAGGAATTATTGAAATCTTAATTCCTCGTCTTTCTGATGAAATGAACAAGGATAATTTTGAACTTCGATTTGTGGCTTTACATGATGCTTACAAATACCCAACATTTAATGGAATTTACACTAATGCTGTAGTTGTAGTTTGTACTAATGAAGATGAAAATGTAATTGGAAAGAAAATTGAAGGTGGTAATATTACCAAACTTGGAAAGAAAATAGCTGACATAAAAAAGGTGGTTCAGCCACAATCTTCTTTCGGTGGAAAAACACCAACTGTTCCTGAATTATTTTACACAGAAGTTAGTGAAAGAATACGCCATAAAGATAGGGCACTAACCATATGGGACTATGAACATCTAATTTTACAACAATTCCATGAAATTGCTGCAGTAAAATGCACCAATAAAAACAACAAGTTTAAACCACAAGCGGGTAAAGTTACTTTAGTTATTTTATCGCAACAATGGCAATATGATAATCATCACTATTTCAATACTAATGAATTATTAGTCATTCAACAATTTATAAAAACCAAATCCAATTCATTCATTAAAATTAATGTTCAAAATCCAACACCAGAATGGTTATTGGTAACTTGCGTAGTGCAATTTGACCTGGAAGATCAAGGTGGATATTACATAGAGCAATTGAATACTGAATTGAATGAATACTTATGTCCTGTTTCCAATAAAAATAAAGAAAAAACAGTTGGAATTGGAGGTAGTATTGTCCCACGAACGTTAAAAACATACTTAGAAAACCTCTCCTATATTCAATCGATTAAAAAATTAGAGATTGAACATATCATAAGAAAAGGGATTGACGATTTTTCTTTAAAAGTTTATGAGGAAAATCAAGAGATACGACCTACATTACCATGGTCTATGTTAGTTCCTAAATTAAAACACAACATATACACTTCATCAATTTTAGAAGATGAAACTATTGAAGAAATAGAAAGCCAGAATTTCAGAATAGGTGTCGACTACATTATTGCTGATGATGACGATGATTTTCCTGAAGAGGAGAATACAGTTTCAACAACAGTTATTACTCAAGAAGTAAAACCAAAAGTTACCACGGTTAAAGAGAAAAAGATCGATACTATTTTAAATTTTAATATAGAATAACCATTCAACAAAATATAGAAACATTGAAAATTAAGTTATTAAACAGACAGAGCCTTAAAGTACTTTTTACTGCTGGTGCTAGACCTAAAGAAAGTAATTTCTTCAGTCTAATTGATTCTATGGTAAACAAAGTAGATGACGGGATTTCTAAAACCGAAGAAGATGGTTTAATTCTTTCTCCTGAAGGAAAAGAATCGAATCGTGTGATGAGTTTTTATCAAAATGTTGAAGATGACATACCACAATGGAGTATCGATTTAAATCAGCAGGATGATAAATCACTTTCAATTATAGCTCCAATCACAGAAAAAGAACATAATAACGTAATTGCTTTTCAAAAAACTGGAGAGGTTGGTATTGGAACTCGTAAACCTAAGACTACCCTAGAAGTTAATGGAACTTTAGGTACCAATACACGAGTAGGAACTTATAAAATAGATACTGTACCCGCTGATGGACAATGGCATGATATCCTCTTCAATTTAGATGGTTGTGTTGCTTTTGAAATTATGGCTCAAGTGGGTAAAGAAAAAACAGGTAGGCATGCATTATTACACGCACATGCAGTAAGTACATTCGGTAAATCACACCATAGAATTCGAAAAACACAAGCACATTACGGTTGGTTTTGGAATAAAATAGCTATCCGATTTACAGGCACTACTTATAATTACAAACTACAGTTAAAAACAAGATCAAATTATGGCGATGATATTGAAATTAAATATCATATCACTAAACTGTGGGACAATCAAATGAATGAACTATTTAAATAGTAGCCTAACTATTTTATGAATAACAAAGGATACATTTCTAAAAAGAAAAAAGGTTCTAGTCTTTATGAAGAATTACATAAAGAAGCTTTGGAAATTCTCCAAAAGCTTTGTGGTGATGTATGGACTGACTATAATGAACACGATCCTGGTATAACCTTACTCGAAAATATATCTTATGCTATTACAGAAGTAGCATACAAAGCAAATTTGCCTGTAGAAGATCTTTTACATTCTTCCAAAAAAGAACCCTTAGTTTCTGGAGATAATGGTTTTTTCACAGCTTCTGACATCTTAACTACAAGTCCTATTACGTTTAATGATTATCGAAAAATTTGGATTGATCAAATTCAGAATGTAAAAAATATTTGGATCTATCCTGTCGATAATTACGATAAAGAACTGAATAACATTAAAGGGCTTCTACATGTATATGTAGAGAAAAGTGAATACCACACCAATAAAGTTATAGAAGAAAATGAAAATGAAAAGATCATAAATGACATCATTAAAATTTATCATCAAAACAGAAATCTTTGTGAAGAATTATATGCAATTGAAATTTACAGGCCATTACTTCTTAACATAGAGTGTGAAATTGTTTTATCTGATACTGTTGATGCGGAAGAGGCTTTGGCTACTATTTTACACTGTGTAAATAATCATTTAGCTCCTGAAATAAGTTATCATTCCTTAGCACAATTACAAGAGGAAGGTTTATCTACTAATGAAATTTTTAACGGCCCTAATTTATCAAACGGATTTATTAAAGATGAAAGTTTAAAAGAGCCTTTGAGTATCGTAAATATTTCCGAAGTAATTAAAGCTGTTGCTACACTTCCAGGAATAGTAAATATCAATTACTTTTCATTGAACTATTATGATGAAACTACACATAAAACTATATCTATAAAAGATCATTTTACAGTTCCTAAAAACACTACAGTAAGAGTTACTTTTCCTACATCAAACAAGAAACTAGTTTTTGAAAATTCTGGGATTACTTTTTTGCCTGATTTACAAGAAACAAAAAAGCAACTTTCTTTTATTCAAGCTTTAACGGCTAGTAAGTTTAAAGCTGCATCAAACTCAGAAAATAACATTCCTATTCCTACTGGGAGGAATTTAGATATCAATTATCATTTTCCAATTCGTAAACAATTACCTGAAATTTATGGTATTGGTGATCGTGGAATTAGTAGTAGCGCAACACCATTACGACAAGCTCAAACCAAACAACTAAAAGCATACTTATTACCTTTTGATCAAATTATAGTTAACTTTTTGGCTCAACTATCAAATATTTATAGTTTATATGATGTTCATGGGAATGTAAGCACCTCTTATTTTACCAATAGTTTGCCTGATGTAGAAGAAATTATTGAATTAATTGAACCTGTAAATACAACCTTTAGCACTGAAGAAACTACTAGATATTGGAACATTGTTACCAACGATTTAAACTTATTCTTTGATAATCATGCTTCTGAACGTTTACATAAAATTGCAGATCAATTATTAGCACGTTATAATGAAGCTTTTCAGTTATACTCTTTAACTAAAATTAATAAGAATAGTTATAATGGAACTATTCCTAATGAAAGTTTTAAAAGTGATTTATTGACTATTAAACAAGATTTTATTAGTGAATACGACACTATAAGCTACAATAGAGCAAAGTCTTTTAATTATATCAATAGTGAAGTTATTGATGAAGATACTATTGTTATAACGTTATCTGGAATATTCAAAAAAATAGCTGTTCTTACGGCTATAAACCATACACATATTACATCACTTTCAGAAATTATAACAAACTCTGGGATTAATATTCATCCAAAACAAGAAGAAATTGATATTGTTTTTCATGAAATTACTATAGAAACGCCTATTGAGTTTATTGAAATTGATGAAATTTCATATTTAGTTAAAAATAGTGAAGATCAAGAAAACCTTTTTGAAACCATGCATTATGCAGGTACAGAGGAAACACTTTTAAATGAAGTTTTAAAAGATGGTATAGCTGTTAGTAACTATACAATTAAAGAAAATGTCGAAGAAGAATTATATTACATTTTATTTAAAGGAGAAACTACAAAGTCTAATGTTGCACATATTGTTAGCACTAAAGTAGCGGCTGTAGAAACCATAGAAAAAACCGTTGAATTTCTTACTGAAGTAAGTCAAGAGAGTGAAGGTTTCTTCGCTTTAGAACATGTTCTGTTACTTCCTTCATATTTTGAAAATCATTTTGGTTTTGAAACGGATTTATCTCTACTAGATGATTCTTTGTCTATTATTCTCACGCATTCTGAAAAAACAACTTTTGCCAATCGAGATGAACTTCTTGACCTATTGATTAATGGATTAATTTCCGACGAACTAACTTTCAAAACTGAAACGATTACAGGGGCGTACAGACTTTCAATACAGTCTATTGATGGGAGAACAATTGCGGTTTCTAGAAATGATTTTATAACCAAAGAATTACTTGAACAAGAAATTCAAAAATTAAAAAACATAGGAAATCAACTTGAAAAGGAAGCTGTAGAATCAATTACTACATGTTATGTCTACTATGGATTAGAACCTATAGATGAAAGTTTCTTCTCATTCCGAATGAGTTTTATTCTTCCTTCTTGGCCAGTTCGTTTTCAAAATGAAAACTTTCAGAAATTCTTTGAAAACACAGTGTATGAAGAAATTCCAATTCATATTAGGTCGGATATCTATTGGCCCTATTATAACGACATACAAGTTTTTGAAACTTATTATTTCAAGTGGTTAAAACTCCTGCAAATTCAAAATCCAGAAGACTCTGTTAAAGAAGAAATTAATGAATATGCCTACGAGCTGATTACTGTATTACAAAAGTTAAATACTGAAGGTTGAAAAATGATCAAACACATATCATAAAAAGTCAACAGTATCATATTGAGTTAGACGATGCTTCTAAAAGTTATGCGTATCAATCTAGAGTAAGTCAACTTCAAGAACACACTATTCAAAATATATTACTTAGCGTAATGGATACTTTCCATTCTCCTAAATATTTAGATCAATACGATGAAATTGTTTTGGATTTGGGTACCATTTCAGCTTCAAATTTTGATCGTGAATTAGGATATAAAATAGAAGAAGCTTTTTCTAATTTCTTAAAAAAGAATATTTATAGCGGAACTCTATTACAAGGAAAACGACAATTTATCCATAAAACATATGCAGATCGTTTTTTATTTTTTCTTAGAAATGGATATTTACAATGGGATGTTCCTTCTTCGCAAAACCCAATCGTCCTATTATCTGAAGCTCTAAAAGAAGATCGTGAAATTTTAATTACTGCTTTAAAAAAAGAAGGAAAAAAAGAAAGTATTAGAAGGCGATTAATATCACAATTACAAGATCCTCCCTTAGAAGAATTGGTTATTGCTATAAAAAATGAAGAAGGCATTTTTATCAATCAATCAAGAAGAACAATTGTTGATTATCAAAAAAAACATCATTTAGTTGAAACTCATCAGAGTTACTTTAGAAATGCCGTTTGGGAAATTATATTGGCATATATTTTTACGGAAGTCACCGGTTACACAAACCAAAAGAGTTTTTTAAAGTATTTGGTTAGAAAAGTAGCGGCTAAGTACAATATGTCGTATACCGTTTTACTTCGTAAAATTGCTTCGGGAATTCAAAAAAAGAATATCAGTAAAGGAGCTAATTTTGAAAAGATTATTTTTCAATTACAAGAAGAACTGACTTTTAATGATATTGTAAAAACAAAGCCTATCTCTAATTTTTTTGAGACATTTTCTTACTTTCTTACTTATAAAAGTTTACCTACTGATAGTGACTTTACTTCTTTACAACATTTTAAAAGAGAACTCCATACTTTACTTAAAGAAAACCCAAGTCAGTTCGAAACTATTTTCTTTTCATTTATTCAACAAGATGAAAATAACATTGAAATATTTACTCAATTTTTTGGGAAAGATATACTCGATTTTTTCATTAAAAAAAGTACAAATACAATTATTCAAAATACGGTAACTTTTGTTGCTGAATTAGATCGGATTTCAACCAATTTTTCCCAACCATCAAATACACTTCAACAACTTATAGCAAAAGTAAACAGTATTATATTACAAACTTTTATTGCCGTAAAAAATAAAACTGTTAGTGCAATTCAAGAATTTTTAAATCAAACTTTACAATCCTTTGTATTTGATGCTACTTTTATTGAAATATTAATTCTCTATGGTCAAAACCCAACATTAATATCAAATGAAATTGTACTTTCTTTTACCCAAGAATTAACCGATCATAAGCCTGATAAAAAACAAGTTAACCACAATACAAATGCAATCAACTCTAAAAAATATATTACAAAATTATATCCGTATGTAAAGGAAAAAAACAATATAGCTTTTGAAGATTTTGAGAAAGAACTCTACGAGCAATATTACCAAATTGCTACTTATAAAGTACTAACTTCTTTTTTAGAAACATACGCTAAAAATAAGAGTATAAATAGTAATGTACTTTTAGTCTGGTTACAACAGCGATTAGATGAATTGCAACAAAAAGGAGAAAATATTTATCTAATCATCTCGGAATTAATCACCATAAAAAACGTTTTAAAGTTAGATAAAAAAGCCAGTGATATATTAATTGTAGTACAACAATCTTATTCAGGTAAAAAAACTGAAACAGAAAATCTAATTCCTAAAGAAAGCAGTAACGCTAACATCCAAAATGATAGTATCATTTCAGAATATGCTTACAAAGAACTAATCTTAACTATTAAACAGCTAGTCTTTAACCGAAGTAACAAAAATTTATATCAAAGTATTAAGGATGTACTGACTGTATTTGCTAAAAAACACCAAACATCATTAAAGGAAATAGCTCTTAAACTGATCGATAAAAAATCGGCTTTTAGTGTCCCTCAATTTATTATTCTTGCTTTAAAAACTCTAACAGAAAATCAGAAGAAAAATACAACTGAAGAAAATATAACGCTTCAACATGCTTTGGATACTGTGGAATACTTTCTTCTAAAAGGAACTTTACCTTGGTGGAACAAAAAGTTAAATGTAAAAGAATTACAACAAAACATCAATCAGGTTTTACATTTTAGACCCGAAAAATTCACAAAATGGTTTGTAAAATCATCAAGTCAAAAAATAGTTTTTGAAATTTTTACTGATGCTAGTTTTGAAATGTTTGTTGAACATATATACCCTTCAAAAAGTAAAAAGATAATTGCAACAAAGAAGATTTTCGAATTAGTATTACACAAAGATATTTTTGGAACAAGGTCTATTTCAAGTACGTATAATAAAACCTTAAACTATATACTCTTTATATTTCTACAAAAAAATCAAAACGTTGAATTACATATATTAGTTGAGTTTCTTATTGAACAGGTCTCAAAAACATTCAATATTTCTACAACAGATTTTTATCAGTTATTATATGTTAGAGTTGTAGATCAAAAAACAGGTTCTGAAATTAATGCTCAGTTAAAAGAAATATTAATTACACAAATCCCAAAACCTGAAAATCAATACAGCTCTCAATTATCAAAATTAGAAAACATAAATTTTTGGAAATCAATTCAATTCGACTCAAAGACTGATGAAATAATTTCAATATTTAAACTAATTCACGAACAGCAACCTAGTGAACTTTACTTTCATTTAAAACGCAGATCTTTCAGAGAATTGCTCACCGAACAGGTAACTAGCCAACAACAAAAACTACTTTTAACCTCTCTTTTTTCTGTAGCTGATCAATCAAAATTGACTACTATTTTTGAAATTTTTACTAATTTTAAAAAGCATATTTCTGTTCTTAAATATCAATCGCTTTGGAAATTCTTTATCAATAAAGTGTTATTAAAAATTGCTTTAGATGAAACTAAAAATTGGTCAATTGAAGATTGGAGTCTTTTAATCTTCACTAGTTTATCCTCTTTAAATGATACAACACTAAATTTAATCGGCTTAGTTGAAAAAGCTACACTAAACAACAATACTATTTCAGAAAAAATAACAACAGAACTTCATCTATTATTAGAGAAAAGTACGACCATTGAAAAAGAAGAAAATAAAGACTTTAGAAGATTAACTTCTACAAAAGAGCGTTCAATGGAAGGTGCTGCTTATATTGAAAATGCTGGAATGATAATTTTAGGCCCGTACATTCCAATGTTATTCTCTCGAATGGACCTAACAGAAAACAGAGAATTTAAAAATGATGTTAGCAAGCAAAAAGGGATGTATGCGTTACAATACGCTGTAACAGGAAAAACAGACCCAGGTGAGCATTTACTTTTATTAAATAAAATAATATGTGGTGTTGATATTTATGAGCCTTTAGGACCTGAGATTCCATTAACTGAAGAGGAACAAAACTTAATAGATAGTATGTTACAAGCTGTTATTCAAGAATGGAGTACTTTAGGAAATACATCAGTAGAAGGATTAAGAATGTCTTTTCTTGAAAGACCTGGAAGTATTATCGAAGAAGAGAAAAAGTTTGTTCTTGTAGTAGAACAAAAATCATTTGATATGCTTTTAGATCATATTCCATGGAACATTAGACAGTTAAAATTAAATTGGATGGAAAAATTATTGGAGACTATATGGAGACAATAACAAAAACAACACGTACGCTTCAGCAAGACATCAATTGGTTAGAAACTATCATTGATGTTGGTTTGGCTTTATATTTTAAAAATGAAACTCCATACCATAGTGTTTTAGAAATTGATCCTCCACAGATAGAGGAAAACGATCACACTGGTTATGCTCAAATCCTAAAAAAACACAATCTGAAATTTGAAGAAAGGCTTATCTTAATTATGGCGTTAGCACGCTATGTAAAGCCACAAAGTTTGGATCTATTTCTGTTAAAAAACAAATCTATAGATAGTAATTTTTCTGAATTTGGAGGAATTAAAGAAGAAAAGCAAAATGGTTTTATTCCTACCTTAGAAACAGTTTGTTTTTTATTAGGAGGAGCTGATAATATTGATATACGCATGCATTTTATGCGTATAATTTATGAGAATAATATGTTGTATAAAGAAGGCATTTTAAAGGCTAATATACACCCTATACTTCTTAATGAACCTCTTTTGTTATCTGACGAGTTTTTAAGTTTATTTATAACACATCGAAAACATGTACCAAAGTATAACTCAAAGTTTCCAGCAGAAGAAATTACTACAAAATTAAATTGGAACGATTTAGTTTTAGAAATTGGAGCTAAAAATCAATTAGAAGAAGTAAAAGAATGGCTAAAACATAGCAATTTAATTTTACGTGATTGGGAATTAAATAAAAACTTAAAACCTGGTTATCGTGTTTTATTTTATGGCCCACCGGGTACAGGAAAAACATTAGCAGCAACGTTGTTAGGAAAATCAATTAATGCCCCTGTTTTTAGAATAGATTTATCTATGATTGTTTCTAAGTACATTGGAGAAACAGAAAAAAATCTTGGACAATTATTTGATAAAGCGGCTTCTAAAGATTGGATTTTATTTTTTGATGAAGCCGACGCCTTATTCAGTAAGCGTACAGAAACAAATTCCTCTAACGATAGACATGCCAATCAAGAAGTGGCTTATCTATTACAACGAATTGAAAGTTTTGATGGACTGGTAATTTTAGCTACTAACTTGCAAACTAATATTGATGAAGCTTTTTTAAGACGTTTTCAAAATACCATTCATTTTGCAAAACCAAAATATAAAGAACGTAAGATTTTATGGACAAATATGCTTACCCAAAACTTTGAAATTGATGAAGGAGAAACTGTACTAGATGAAATTGCTAAAAACCATGAACTTTCTGGTGGAGAAATGATTAATGTACTTCGATACTGCGCTATAAAAGCTGCAAAAAGAGGAGAAAAGAAGATCAGTTATAAAAATATTATGACTGGAATTAAAAGAGAATATCAAAAATCAAATAAAACCTTTAATTAAAAATATACTTATGGCAAATCTTGCATGTAGTGGAGCATCTATTTCGTGCTCTTTTGGTTCAGCATCATCTACGTTTACTGTACTACCTACCAATATGGTTAATTCAGACAGTATGCCGTCAGCAACTATTAATGATTATATACCTTTGGTTAATATTTTATCATTTGGTGAATGTTCATCTACCACAAATCCTACAGTTTCATCGGTTATTGCATCCTCTAGTGGAGCGACTACAACAGCGCCATGTGTGCCTTGTACCGTAACACCTTGGACACCTGGAATTGCAGACGTTTTTATCAATAACATGAATGCTTTAGATGATGGTAGCACATGTAAGTGCCTGTGGTTAGGCTCTATATCTTTTGACAACGCTGGTGAGGAAGATGTGGATATTTCTTAGACTTTATTGATATATAATTTATAAATGATAATTTTGTAATTATATATAGAAGTAAATGCATTGAGACAATATACCTTCTTATACGATTTGTGATGAAAAACTCCGTATAAATTGGTTGAATTATTTTCTTTAAACAATTAAGATGTGCAAAATTTTTAGTTGTAAATCGTATTACTTCTATTTTTACACTAGAAAAACCCCTGAACTACTGTATGAGTATGAAAAAAGTAATGTCCCATATCTCTAATATATTAGAAAACCCATATGTTAAACTGTTTATTTCTATTGGTCTAATTGTTATTGGTATTGAAGAAGTATATAAAGCTGATGTTCCCAATATAGAAATTCATTGGAAACATGGTATCAGCTTTTATGCTATATTACTTTTAATTCAAGCGGTATATAAAATTATAAAGGGTGCTATAAACGCATATAAATGTAAGTGTGAATTAAACGATGGTGAATAACACCTATTAATTAACAGATCATATTAATCCATATGATTTATCTTTTTAAAGCTATGCCTACTATATGCACCATTTAAGTTATTCACTGCTTGAATAAACTTAAAATAGCCTTTTGCCGCACTTCTAACAGCTTCAAACGTCATTCCATCTTCATGACCTTGTGGTTTGATAAATCTATTTTCCATAACAGCTAAAAGATTTTCTTGCTGATTCTCTGCTTGAACTACATTAGAAGTATCAGCGTGTCCTCTAACGAAAATTTTAAATGCTTTTTCATACCTACTGGCATCGATGTCTCTATCATGAAAATACTGCATAATTCCCTCTTTTGTTAAGAAATCAACTCCATCACAAATACCCAACACCCAATCTTTAACCGTCATCTGTCTGATATGTTTATAGAATTGTACTTTTTCAGGATTTCCTACTTGTGCCTGATAAGGACGAACTCGCATCATAGGACGATTTACACGTTGTCCATCTTCGTCTGGAACTTCATTTTTTAACGTATCCTTAGGTATTACCTTATCTATGGCTTTAACCAATGCTAACTTCCCTGCTTGGACTTTTAATGGATTTTTCTGAGCATCTGGCAATTTTTCAAAAAGTGTATCCATTGAAAATCGAGAAAGAAATGGTATAAACTCTTTGATTCCTTTTAAAGGTGTATTGGCTAATCCTTGGATATACATTAACATATACGCAATAAAACCTTCAAGAGCTTTTGTATCGGCATCTGCGTCAAAAATATGATCTTCTTTAAGAGATGCTATGGCTTGCTTTGCTAATGAAGGTGATCTCTTAAGATGCGTAGATTCTGTTTTCCTTGGATTTTCTGTACCATAAACCAATTTTCTCGCATTTTTTCGTCTTCCTTTATCAAAATGTCCTTCATTATCTTCTGCTGCTCCAAAATATTTCATTAAAGTAGGAATATCTGCAAGATTAACTCCGTGAGTTACCTGCATTTTAAAAGTAGGTGTCCCTCTTCCTCCTGCTAAAAAAGCATTTTGATTGTCAAACCCATGTTGAGCAGGAGTTACAAACTCTCCTTCATTAGCATTCTTTTTACCCCCATATAATCTTAGTTTACTAATAACAGTTTGTTCAATAGCTCTATAAGTAGCTATCATAGTGTTATAGCCTGCATTGGTCATTGGAAAAGGTTTAGTCACTATTTCTATATCCATTTTTCCATTATTGTAAGGACCATCAGTCTCTAAAGAATAATTTGTTCCTTGATGGATATTCCAAACTTTAGGAGCTGCTTTTACTCCATGATTAACCATGCTTTTATCGATATGATTAGGATCATCTTGTTGAAGCATACTTGGGAAAACAGCTATTTGTCCATCTTCTGTTAGAGGAAAATAGTAGTCTCCAACGTTTACAGAATTTTTTAATATGTGAAATAAATAATCTTTTATTCCAGCACTTTCATCTAAATGTGCAAGTGATTTAAACTGATCATGAGCTTCTGCATTCTCTTGGAAAATTGAAGTATATTTTTCATAAAAAACTAATTTATCTTCAGCAGCATCTATGGTATCTGCAATGAATTTTAATGCTTCAGGTAATGTATCAAATGTGTTTCCTTTAATTCTATCTCTTAAAGATGCAAACTTAGACACTTTACTCATGTAAGCTTGAACAAACTCAGGCCATTCCTCTTGTTGTTTACCAGAAATTCTAACCTTTTTTACTTCATCTGCCTGCTGTTCTTCTTGATTTTCTTCTACTATTTGTTGTCCTTGAGGTTGTTCAACTTCTTGAGGTTGTTGAATTCCTTCATATACCTCCCAAGAATTTTCTTCAAATTCAAACCCTATCTTTCGTTGAACAGGACCACTTGCAGCAACACTCTTTAAAGACGTCACCTCTCCTGTTGCTCCTTGCATTGCTCGAGCTCCCATAATATCTGCTTCTCTCTCTAAGCCTGCATCATCATTAATAGCGGTTTTCCCTTTTAACTGTTTGGTTGCATTAACACGCCCTTGTTTTTGTTGTACTACATGCCAAGCTTCATGCGGTAGATGTTGCTCTTGCCCTGGTGCAATATGAATATTATTTCCTTGTGCAAAAGCATGTGCTTGTAGTTGTGCAGGTGCTGAGGAATTATAATGCACACGCGTATCACTCATATCAAAACCTGATAAGCTTTCAATACCTGATTTTAATTGATCAGGTAAACCTGTATTATTTTCAACACGTTGTACTGTACTATTTGAAATGGCATCAGCTTTTTCTTTTTGCTGTATTACCTTAGCACTATGATCTAAACTAGTTTGTAATCCACTGTATTTCTGTGAAACAGTTCTATTATCTTTCAATTGAGCTGTTTGAACCGTTCTATTATTAAATTCTTTAACTTTATTATTCTCAAATCTACTTTGGTAAACACTCATGATAAAAAGGAAGTTTGATTAGAAATAAAGATACTGATTTTCCTTGAAACCTTTAAAAATAACTTATTTTACAAAGCAGAACTTATAATTTTAAATAGCAATCATCTTTTAAAGATTATTTACTTTTCTAAACTTATGTGTACTGTAAGCTCCTTGTAATGCGTTTACAGCTTTAATAAATTTAAAATAACTTTTTGCAGAACTTCTCACTACTTCAAACGTAATAGGACCGCCCAATTCTTTCGGGTTGATAAATCTGTTTTCCATGACTGCTAATAGATTGTCCTGAACGTTACCATCCTCTTGAACAACATTTGAGGTATCTGCATGTCCTCTTAAGAATATTTTAAATGCTTTTTCGTAACCTGATACATCAGTCTGTTTATTCTGAAAATAGGTAAGAATACCTTCTTTAGTTAAAAAGTCTACTCCATTACAAATACCTTCTACCCACTCTCGTACAGTCATTTGCCTAACATGTTTGTAGAACTGAGCTCGCTCTGGTTTTACCACTTTGTTAACATACGAATCACCTAAATACATCATAGAACGTTCTACTCGTTGTCCATCTTCATCTACTCCATTCTTTACAATATCACTTGGCATTACACTATCAATTGCTTTTACTAAAGCTCTCATACCATTTGCTTGCTGTAATGGATTTTTTTGCTCATCTGGTAATTTTGCAAATAAGGTATCTATTGAAAAACGCGATAAAAACGGCAAAGCCAACTTAATTCCTTTATATGAAGTTCTAGATAATCCTTGAATATACATAAGCATGTATGAAATGAAACCTTCCAGAGCTTTGGTGTCTGCATCTTGCTCAAAAATATGATCATTCTTTAAAGACGCTATTGCTCCTTTGGCTAAAACTGGAGATCTTCCAATGATAACAGCCAAATCATCATTTGTATCTTCAAATCCAAAACCTAATTTACGTGCATTCTTTCGTTTCTTTGTTTCTGCATGCGTTTCATCGTCTTGTTTTGCTCCAAAATATTTCATTAACGTTGGTAAATCTGCTAAATTTACTCCATGCGTAACCTGCATTTTAAACGCAGTAGTTGCCTGACCAGCAGCTAAATACGCATTCCTATTTTCAAAACCATGATCTGCTGGAGTAACAAATTGTCCTTCCGCAGCATTCTTTTGCCCTCCAAATCGCCTTAATATACGAATCACATCGCGTTCAATTTCTGTAAATGTGCTTACCATAGTTGCATATCCTGCATCTGTCATCTCAAAAGGTTTGGTTACCAATTCTATATCCATTTTTCCATTTTTATATGGCCCATCGGTTTCTAAGGAATAATGTGTTCCCCCGTGAATGCGCCATACTTTTGGAGCTGCTCTTACTCCGTGATCAACCATAGTTTTATCAATATGATTTTCATCTTCTTCTTTCCCCATACTAGGAAATACCACTATATCTCCATCTGGTGTTAAAGGGAAATTATAATCACCAACATTTACAGAATTAGTTAAAATACTCTGTAAATAGTCTTTTATTCCAGACTCATCATCCATCTCTTGAGATGTTTTAAATTCATCATGCGCTTCAGAATTCATTCGGAAAATGGTCGTATACTTCTGATAAAAAGACAATTTATCATCCGATGTTTCAATTGCTTCTGTTATAAGATCATGAGCTTCTTGAGCGGTATCAAAAGTTTCTAATAATACCTCTTCTCGTAATGCTTTAAACTTAGGTACTTCATCCATATAAGCCTTTACAAAAGCTGGCCATTCCGCCTCATCCTTATCCATTATTCGAGTTTTCACTATAGCGTTTTGATCTTGTTCTACTTCATCTTCTGCCACTTGATCTTGAACTTGTGGTATGCCTTCATATACCTCCCAAGAACTATCTTCGAATTCAAATCCTATTTTTCTTTGCACCGGTCCATGAGCCGAAATTTTCTTTAAAGAAGTAACTTCTCCATTTCCTCCTTGCATTGCTTTTGCCCCCATAATATCTGCTTCTTTTTCTAAACCTGCATCATCATTTATCGCTGTTTTTCCTTTTAGTTGCTTTGTAGCTTTAACACGTCCTTGCTTTTGTTGTACTACGTGCCAAGCTTCATGAGGCAAATGTTGTTCTTGCCCTGGCGCAATATGGATATTATTTCCTTGTGCAAATGCATGTGCTTGTAATTGTGCTGGTGCTGAAGAATTATAATGTACACGTGTATCACTCATATCCATTCCCGATAAACTTTCAATACCTGATTTTAGTTGATCAGGTAATCCTGTATTATTTTCCATACGTTGTATCGGTGCATTAGATATAGCTTCCACTTTTTCTTTCTTTTGCAGTACTCTAGAACTTGTATCAATACTACTTTGTGTATTGTTAAATTTAGAAGCTGTTCCTCTATTATCTTTTAATTGAAAAGTTTGATTGTCTTTATTCTGACTATCAATGCCAGCCTTTTTAGGCTCTGCCTTTTGGGAGTATGAATTCATAAAAGGAGAATTAATTTAATTGATATATTAAATATATAATTAGACAGTGAGGTAAGGATCTAATTATTACAAATCTGTGAAGTAAAGTTAATAAAATTTATAATACTATATTAAGCTTTTTGATTGTAAAAATTCAATATTTTTAATGGATATTAGCCAGATCATCAATTATGCAAATCTCCATATGCTATAAGTTCTGCTACTTTTACTTTTAATGCTAAAAGATCTCTCTTATTATAATCCCATTCATATCACGTAAGAAAATTATTCAATTATTATGAAAAACTAGCTTATACCTATTTTTTAGAATCTACACAATTAGACACTGAATTATATTACGTTTATTCAAACCTTTAAAGTTACAAAACAACATTATCAATTATATGATAATGATTTAACTTGTACTGTCTTAGCTCTAATACTTTTCTTTGTAACCCTTGTAACTCTCTCTTTTTAGAAGTCGCCGTAGTATAAGAAAATAATTTACCAGAATTATTTGTAATCTTTGTATCACATGCTGATATTAAATCGTTTACTTTTTGATCAAAAGTTATTGAACCTGCATCAATAGAATCTTTTAGGTAATCTTTAGATTGTTCAAATATATCTAAATAGGCTGCGTAAAAACTTATTTTTGTATTTATTAATATATTTAGTTCTTGTTTATACGTTTGAGACAATATTGCCTTGCCCCTATCTACAGACTGTAGTAAATTCAATGCAGATTGTTGTTCTAATGCTCCGTATCCAACTTGCGGAATACTATCATCTATTTCGGGCATTTCATCTGTTAATTTATGATATCCTGTATTATATAATTCTAGTTTTACTACGTCATATGCATCTCTTTCTTGTTGAGATCTTGTATAAAATTTATGAGCTTTACCCCCACCTCCTTTTCTTAAAACATTAGTAAATGCCGCAGTATTCCTATCTACATTATCTAATTCTAATTTCTTTTTCGTCGTTATTCTAAAATTATCTGGATTATCACCATGTATTGCATCAAGTTCGATTTTTGTATCAGGGAAAAAATCATATCTACTCTCTGTATATTTTTGGAAAGAATCTACTTCTGTTTCATCTCCTCCGTGAAGGAAAAACTCCCACGTATTATCAAAATTCTGATATCCTCCAGCAAACCCTTCCATAGTAACAAAGTCGGTACTATCAGCGATTAACTTAGTGGAGTAATGCTGATGCCCTGTTGAAAGATTTGTTAATTGAAAAAGCATTGTAAAAGTATCTTCAATATCATCTTCCTGTAGTTTACCCATTATACTTGCAGCTGTATAATCACAACCTCTTACCAACATTGCCTCTTGTTGCCTGATAGATTCTAACTGACTATTGAAATGTCCCACTTTTACTTGTCTTTTCGATCCTAAATTAGGTAATGACGTTAATAATTGTGTAATTTCATTTGCTTTTGTTTGTACCATTTCCATTAGTAAAAGATCCGAATCTTCTGGTATACTATTTTTAAATTCATTAAATACCGATAAAACATCTGTTTTATTCACTTGAGGTTTCCTAGCCATATATTCATTTATTGCCTTTTGTTTCATCCCAGTACCTTTATAAGACGCATTACCAAACTTATGCAGATTATAGCGTTCTAGATAATCATTTACCTTTTCTTCATCTAAATATTCCATAATTCTTAGATGAGCAGTTACAAATTTTCCTTTCAATTCAGATACATCACCATCTTCTTTATAATCCATTTGTACCATAGCCTTTCTTATCGTTTCAACCAATAAGCGAAGTTTGTACATATTATTCGCATCGTCTACATTTGTTGTATATTTCTCTAAAACTGCAGCATCCCCACTATTACTATCTTCTGGTAATCTAATACCATCAATGTGATCTTGCTTGATACCTCTATATACTTTATCTTTAATAGTATCATCGTCTTGATCTTGTTGCTCAGCTAAATTAGGATATAACCTTTGGACACTTTGTTTTTCAACTTCATTTATAGGTACCATCTTATTTTCCAAGCTAAATTCAGGAGCTACACGATAATAATCAACATCATTGTCTCCGAAATTAAAAGAAGTAGCTTCTTCACTAGCTACAAATTTTAAAAGCCCCTTTTTAACTCTCTCATTAAGTGAAGCTAAAATACTAGTATCTCTTATATAAAGTTCATGATTGGGATATTCTATCCCAACAACGAAACTATTATTCTGAGATACATTATAAATATGATTACTTCGTTGGTCTTTTTTAGCTGCGTATCGTTGGATCGGTTGTGATGAAGAACTTATACTTTTTTTCTGTACAGTACTTATTTTTTCAGAAGTCCCAACCTGCATTGCCTTAGTCCCCATAACATCTGCTTCTCTCTCTAATCCTGCATCATCATTAATAGCTGTTTTGCCTTTAAGTTGTTTTGTAGCTTTTACACGCTCTTGTTTTTGTTGTACTACATGCCAAGCCTCGTGAGGTAAATGCTGTTCTTGACCCGGTGCAACATGAATATTATTTCCCTGTGCAAAAGCATGCGCTTGTAATTGTGCTGGTGCAGAAGAATTATAATGTACACGCGTATCACTCATATCCATACCAGATAAACTTTCTATACCAGATTTTAATTGATCTGGTAAGCCCGTTTTATTTTCAACACGTTGAACAGGAGCATTTGTAATCGTTTCAGTTTTTTCTTTCTGTTGTATTACCTTAGCACTCGTATCAACAGTATTCTGAGAATCATTATACTTTAAAGATGTTTCTCTATTATTCTTTAATTGGAATGCTTGGTTATTTTTACTTTGGTCATTTGCAGATAATTTTTTCTGCTCAAACTTCGGGGTATAAGAACTCATTACTATAGATTTATTTTGTAAATGAAAAACATTCTTAGAAAACTTCTAAGCTAAGACTTAAGCTAAAAATACACATATTAATTTATTTCTGAATAGTTAACCTATTAGAAACACATTGAAATATAGTATTAATGATATCATATAACTTTTAATTTAAGTTCTGAGAAAGGATTCCAAATACTTGTAGCTATAAGTTAGAAATAATAATCAGCGTTAGCAATCTCACCCTATACATATTAATTGTAACTATTAGAAATCAAGAATACTATCGTAATCTTCAAAATCATGGGATTCTATCTGAACGGGGCCCTGTTGACCTACATCTTGCTGGCCTATGTTTTGTTGATCTTGAGCTGCATCTACATGATCTCCTGAATTATCATTTTCATTTTGATGGGCTATCCTTGCAGCTTCTATCAATGCAGCTGCCGCAGCATTTAAATCCTCTTGCTCCTGCGCAGCATTTTGAGCTGGTTGTGGTAAACCTCCTACTTGTTGAGGTAATGCTGGTAAACCTCCTCCTTGCTGTTGTGCAGCCACAGGATGCTCCAATGCATCTCTTCTTGCTTTTAGCGCTTCTAGCTCGTCTTTAATATCTTGAAAAACGTACTTATGGAAATCTTGTAATCCTACTGAATTATCTCCATCTATAAAACTCTGAACGCTATTTAATTTAACGACATATGATGCATCCCATGCATCTTTTCCAGCATCAAAACTCTCTCTATTTTGTTCCATTTGAACAAGACGCTCCTCTAAACCTGGGAGATCGATACTGTCATTCTTTATAAAATCACGCGCAGCTTTAGGTGTATGTCTATTAGATACAGCGATAGTTGTGGCTTTATTTCCATGGGTTCCCTGAGCTAAATGAATTTGATGAAAACTTGCTCCATTAATATTTCCATTGTCATCTTTTGTTCCGTTTATCGCAAAGTACCACTTATTATCTATATCTTCAGGCTTACCAGTAGACATGCTCTCCAGTGTAGCTATATCTGTACCATCTTTAAAAATGGCACCTCCCCAATGAAACATCCAAGCTTTATCGTTAGGCCCTTTATCAAAATCTGGTAAGTTATTATCTGTACTAATCACATAAGAATCTCCTATTTCTGGCGACGCATAATCATTAATTTGTGCAAATCTATCGAACTCTTCTTTAGCTTCAGGTAATAATTTATTATATATTAATATTGCCTTAAGAGGATCTTGAGTCATATCTGTGAAAGTAGCTTTTGATCCTTGAATGTTATAATAAGATGGATCCAAATTTAATTCTTGGTTTGCTTCTGATGATGATAAATCTACATAAGTATTATAATCTTGATCTTTTTTTGTATCAAGAAAAGGCCCTAAATTAAACATATATATCTGAGCTGTTAAAGCGTGTGCAGTATCCTCAGGTCCGTACATTAATCCTTTCTCAACTTTATTCCCATTTTCATCTAATACCCCATGTATTTTTGTTCTTCTATTTTCATTTACCTGAGTGCCTGTTACTGCTTCTGATGCTTTCTCACAGTCTCTCCAAAGTTTCATTTCTCGATCTGGTCTATTTTGAAACTTTAAATGTTGATGCTTACCATACTCATCTTGACGATCTAAAACAGAAGTGTCTAATTCTGGTTCAACCTTATACATCTTAACATCATTGTTTGGAAATGTATGTTCTCTACCCGCTTCCAAATGAATTAACGATCCCTTTGAACCAGAAAGTTTTAACATCCTATCTGAGTTTTTTATTTGCGCTTTTTTAGCAAAGAGTTCTTTACCGTCTAATGCAAAAGCATAATTCTGAGAAATTTCCCACCCATTATCAGTTATATAGCGTTGTACTGGACCACTAGCTGATACACTTTTTAAAGACGTAACTTCACCTGTTCCTCCTTCCATAGCTTTTGCTCCCATAACATCTGCTTCTCTTTCCAAACCTTCATCATCATTAATAGCTACTTTACCTTTTAACTGTGTTGTTTCTTTTACACGCCCTTGTTTTTGTTGGACAACATGCCAAGCTTCATGTGGTAAATGTTGTTCTTGTCCTGGAGCTATGTGAATGTTATTTCCTTGTGCAAAAGCATGTGCTTGTAGTTGTGCTGGTACTGAAGAGTTATAATGTACGCGTGTATCACTCATATCCATTCCTGACAAACTTTCAATACCTGATTTTAATTGATCTGGTAATCCTGTTTTATTCTCCATACGCTGTATCGGCACATTGGATATAGCTTCTGCTTTTTCTTTTTTTTGTAGTACCCTAGAACTTCTATCTATCATACTTTGTGTATCCTTATACTTAGAAGTTACTTCTCTATTGTCCTTTAATTGGATAGCTTGTTGTTTTTTATTGTCACTATCAATACCTGCCTTATCAAGCTTAGCTTTTTCGAAATATGAATTCATTAAGAAAGAATTAATTTAATTGAAATATTAAATTATATAGCTAGAAGGCGAGGTAAAATCTAGCTACTATAAATATAGACAATAAATTTAATAATTTTTTTTAAACAAAAGAATTAGAAATTTTTATCCCATGCCTACTAAATCATCAATATACTATAACTTTTCTATTTCATAAAATTTTAATCTTTTTGTTAAAATCGTCTTCTAGTTAATATTCAAACAAAAACGCTATTGAATAGAAAAATAGTAAGAACTTTGCGTCTTAATTTTTTAGCAAATGAATACTAGAATTAAAGCACTTTTAGCCGTTTCTATTGTTACTATTATTTATGGCCTAACATTTACTATAGCTAAAGAGGTTATGCCACATTATGTAAAGCCTTTTGGTTTTATTTTTTTACGTGTTTTTGCGGCTATGCTGATTTTTTGGTTCCTTAGTTTGTTTATCAAAAATGATACTATTGAAAAAGGAGATTATAAAATTATTGCCTTATCTGCCTTTTTTGGTATTGCTTTAAACATGCTTACTTTTTTTAAAGGCTTAAACTACACTACCCCAATTAGTGCTTCAGTAATGATGGTAACCTCTCCTATTTTAGTACTCATTTTTTCTAGTATTTTAACGAAAGAAAGACCTACGTTAGTTAAAATATTAGGTGTCATTATTGGTTTAATTGGCGCTGTTGTACTTATAGCGTATGGAGGAAAATCAGGAGCAAACGCAAAAAACATGATGCTGGGTAATTTACTAGTATTTATTAATGCCGCATCTTACGGAATGTATTTAGTTATTGTTAAAAAAGTGGTCGCTAAGTACAATCCCATCACTTTTATTAGATGGTTATACTTATTTGGTTTCCTATTTGTTTTACCATTTGGTTATACCGAGTTCTCTGAAATTCAATGGCAAACCATTCCTGTGTCCGGGTACTTAAGAATTGGGTTTGTGGTTATTTTTGCCTCATGTATCACGTATTTATTCAACCTTTTTGCATTGTCAAAATTAAAACCTACTACAGTTAGTGTTTTTATTTATTTACAACCCGTAGTCGCAAGTATTTATGCATTATTGGTGGGAAGTGATCACTTAAACACTGTAAAAGTTTTAGCCAGCATTTTAATATTTGTTGGTGTATATCTGGTTTCCAAACAAAGTCCACAGGCTAGTAACAGCAAATAACGTATCTTTACGCCCCTATTAAATAGAAAGTATGATTCAATCAATGACAGGATACGGTAAATCCGTACTACAATTACCTACCAAGAAAGTTACTATTGAGGTTAAATCTTTAAATAGTAAAAACTTAGACATTAACACTCGTATTCCTTCATACTACAAGGAAAAAGAGTTAAGCATTCGTAAAAAACTAGCGGCTGCACTTGTAAGAGGTAAGGTAGATTTTTCTATTTACGTTGAAATTACTGCTGACGAAACTTCATCTTCTATTAATAAAGGCGTGGTTGCTGAATATATACATCAACTTAGAGAAGTGATTCCTACTGGAG
Organism: Tenacibaculum agarivorans; assembly: GCF_001936575.1. Lineage (GTDB taxonomy): Bacteria > Bacteroidota > Bacteroidia > Flavobacteriales > Flavobacteriaceae > Polaribacter > Polaribacter agarivorans. The sequence continues at coordinate 20,164 of NZ_MSMP01000017.1, read as the reverse complement.
CATCTGATGATGTTGAACTCCTAGGAATGGCGGTACGTATGCCAGATGCTTTAAAAACTGAACGTGAAGAGTTAGATGAAAATGAATGGAATGAGATTGATAATCATATCGGTATAGCCATTACTGAAATTGTTCAATATAGAACAGATGAAGCAGCTTCACTAGAAGCAGACTTTAAACAACGTATTACCAACATTAAAGCTTGTTTAGAACAAGTACATGGTATGGATGGTGAGCGTATTGAAAACGTGAAACAGCGTTTAGGCAAAGCGCTAGATGAATTAAAAGTAGAAGTAGATGAAAACAGATTCGAACAAGAATTGATTTACTACTTAGAGAAGCTAGATATTAATGAAGAAAAAGTTCGTTTAGCCAATCATTTAGATTATTTTTTACAAACTTTAGATACCAAAGATTCTAATGGAAAAAAATTAGGATTTATTGTTCAAGAGATTGGACGTGAAATAAATACCACAGGATCTAAAGCTAATTATGCCCCCCTTCAGAAAGTTGTCATTCAAATGAAAGACGAACTAGAAAAAATTAAAGAACAAATTTTAAACGTACTGTAATAATGTCGAAAGATTTTAAGGGAAAGTTATTTGTATTCTCTGCACCTTCGGGCTCTGGTAAAACAACCATTGTTCGTCATTTATTAGCTCAAGAACAATTTGGTTTAGAGTTTTCTATTTCTGCCACTTCTAGAGCACCTAGAGGGGAGGAAAAAGATGGGGTTGATTATTATTTTATCTCAAGAGATGAATTCATTCAAAAAATTAAAAATGACGATTTTTTAGAGTGGGAGGAAGTATATAGAGATAATTTCTACGGGACATTAAAAACTGAAGTAGAACGTATTTGGGCACAGGGAAAACACGTAATTTTTGATATTGATGTTGCTGGTGGTTTACGTATTAAAAAGAAATTTCCTCAAGAAACATTAGCTGTGTTTGTAAAACCTCCTAGTGTTGACGAGTTAAAAATTCGATTAAAAAAGAGAAAAACAGAAAGCGAGGATAAGATAAATATGCGCATTGCAAAAGCTTCTGTAGAATTAGCTACTGCACCCCAATTTGATACTATCATTAAAAATTATGAGTTGGATGTTGCGCTTAAAGAAGCCGAAGAGTTAGTTGGTAACTTTATAGGATTGGAATAAAAAACTAAAGTGATTAGCTATATCTTTGATCCATAGCTAATCACTTCAACTCTTATGCTTTAGGCCATCGATTCTTGTGTTCAGCATTAGCTACTGTTATTGTTTCGCTATCAACTCCTCCTTTAATCTTAGATAATGTTTCTTTTTGTAATACAGTTACGTTTTCTCTTAAACCTTTTTTAAATAATTCTTGTTTCATGTTTTTAACGTTTTTTGGTTTTACTAATGGTCTGTGAAATCAAAAAAACAAATAAAATCATCAAGTTTTTAACGGTTATTTAACCTATCTACTTTTTAAGCTTTATATTATCTTTACCCTTTTTTATATAAAAACAAATGCATAAAAACGTTGGTTTATACTTCGGTACTTTTAATCCTATTCATATCGGACACCTAATTATTGCCAACCATATGGTTGAAAATTCTGATCTGGATGAAATTTGGATGGTAGTTACTCCTCATAATCCTTTTAAAAAAAAGAGCACTCTGCTCGACAATCATCATAGATTAGAGATGGTGTATAGAGCTACAGAAGATTATGATAAAATTTCACCTTCTGACATTGAATTTAAATTACCTCAACCTAATTATACTGTACATACGTTAGCACATATTTCTGAGAAATTTCCTACCCATCAATTTAGTTTAATTATGGGTGAAGACAATCTAAAAAGTTTACATAAATGGAAAAATTATGAAACTATTTTAGAGCATCATAACATCTATGTATATCCTAGAATATCTGAAGGAAAAGTAGAGACACAATTCGGTAATCATCCTAAAATACACAAGGTAGCTGCACCGATTATTGAAATTTCTTCTACTATGATCCGGAATGCTATTAAAGATAAAAAAAATAGTAGACCACTACTTACAGATGCCGTATGGAAATATGTAGATGAAATGAATTTTTATAGAAAATAGTTGTCCTTTTTTTTCGTTGTATATTTGAACATTCCAAACTCTATACTACGTGGCTAAAAACAAGAAAAAACCAAGTAAGTTAAAACAAAAACTAACGGATAAATACCGATTAGTAGTTTTAAATGAAGACACGTTTCAAGAGCGTTTTTCATTAAAACTTTCTAGATTAAATGTTTTTGTATTTGGCGGTATTTTCTCGATACTACTGATAACCTTAACTGTTTTTTTAATTGCATTTACTTCATTAAAAGAATATATACCTGGTTACTCTTCTACAGCATTAAAAAAGAAAGCTACTAGAATGACCTACGAAGTAGATTCTTTAAAAACCAAGCTTATGGTTTTAGAGCAATTTACAAAAGCAATTCGCCCTGTATTAACAGGTGAAGTTAAACCGGATGCTATAGATTCTATACGAAGTGAAGCCAACAATACTGTTATCGATTATAAAAAACTATCTGCTTCAGAACAAGATTTAAAATTTAGAGAAGAAATAGAAAGTAAAGATCGTTATGCTTTATCTGCTGGTATTGCCAATAAAGCTAAAATTGTATTTTTTGCTCCTGTTACAGGAAATATTACCCAAACTTTTAATGCTGCAAATAAACATTTTGCCATGGATATTGTAGCTAAAACAGGAACTCCTGTTAAAGCTATTGCTGATGGAACAGTGATTCTATCTGAATGGACTGCAGATACAGGATATATTATCACAGTACAGCACAGTAACGACTTTATATCTGTTTACAAACACAATGGTGAATTACTAAAACAACAAGGAGATTTTGTAAAGTCTGGAGAAGTAATTGCTAGTGTAGGCTCTACTGGTGAACTTACTACGGGACCTCATCTTCATTTTGAATTGTGGAATAACGGTTATCCTATAAACCCAACTAATTATATCGATTTTCAATAATAGTTAGAAGAGGGAAGTAACTTCCAGCTTCGAACTTCAAACTAAACAAAATTTATGTCTTTAAAATCTTTTTTAGCCCTTCCTTTTGCAAAACGAGCTGTAAAAAAAGTTAATAAGTGGGCCAAAAAACCTATAGAAACTCAAGAAAAGGTATTTCAATATTTAGTTACTGAAGGCTGTAAAACTACTTTCGGTAAAGACCACGATTTTGTATCTATAAATTCATATGAAGATTTTAAAAAGCGTGTCCCGGTCAACGACTATGAGGGACTACGACCTTATGTAGATAGAATAGTTGCTGGTGAAGAAAATATTTTGTGGAAAGGAAAACCTATTTACTTTGCTAAAACTTCTGGTACTACTTCAGGTGCAAAATATATTCCTATTACTAAGGAATCTATGCCAACACATATTAAATCAGCTAGGAATGCACTGTTGTTTTATATTAATGAAACCAAAGATGCTTCTTTTGTAAATGGTAAAATGATTTTTTTACAAGGCAGTCCTGTTTTAGAAGATAAAAATGGAGTTAAACTTGGGCGATTAAGTGGAATTGTAGCACATTATGTACCTAGCTACCTGTTAAAAAACAGATTACCGAGTTGGGAGACGAATTGCATTGAAGATTGGGACACTAAAGTAGACAAAGTTGTTGAGGAAACTTTACCTGAAAACATGACGGTAATTAGTGGAATTCCATCTTGGGTACAGATGTATTTTGAAAAACTTATTGATAAAACTGGAAAATCTATTTCTGAACTCTTTCCTAACTTTAATTTCTTCATTTATGGAGGTATTAATTTTGAACCTTATAAGAATAAATTTGAAGCTTTAATTGGAAAGAAAATCGATTATATAGAGTTATATCCAGCATCAGAAGGTTTTATCGCTTTTCAAGATTCTCAGCAAGAAAAAGGAATGCTTTTACAACTAGATTCTGGTATTTTTTATGAATTTATTCCTGCTACAGAATTCTTTGATGAAAATCCGACTAGAATTTCGCTGAAAGCTGTACAACTAGGCGTAAATTATGTGATTATTTTAAATACAACTGCTGGACTTTGGGGGTATAATATTGGAGATACTGTTGAATTTACCTCTCTCGATCCTTATCGTATAAAAGTTACAGGTCGAATTAAACATTTTATCTCTGCTTTTGGTGAACATGTTATTGGAAAAGAAGTAGAAAAGGCATTAAATGATGCTATTATTGGAACTGATATTAATGTTAGTGAATTTACTGTAGCTCCACAAGTAAATCCAGAAAGTGGACTACCTTATCATGAATGGTTTATTGAATTTGAAAATGAACCTGGTAACCTTGAGGAAATGGCGGCTAAAATTGACACTTCCATGCAAGCACAAAACATTTATTATCAAGATTTAATTGATGGAAAAATATTGCGCTCTTTAATCATTAGAAAAGTAAAAAAAGGAGGATTTCATGAATATATGAAATCGATAGGTAAATTCGGCGGACAAAATAAAATACCACAGCTTTCAGATAATAGAAAGATTGCAGATGTTTTAGAGCAGTTTTTGTTGTAAAATGATAGTTAACCTACAAAAATGAAATATGTATTTCAAATTTTAAGTATTTTCTTAATTTTTAGTACTTGTAAACAACCTCAACGAGTATATGAGAATTACACATCTGAAGTATTAAAAATTGAACAAGTGGGAGATCACAGTTTCCAACATACTTCGTATTTAAAAACTAGAAGTTTGGGTATTGTTCCTTGTAATGGAATGGTATATATTAATAAAAATGAAGCTATAGTATTTGATACTCCGGTAAACGACAAAGCATCAGAAGAGCTAATTAATTGGATTGGTGAAAAGCACATTAAAGCAATTGTTGTAACTCACTTTCACATAGATTGCTTAGGAGGTTTAACAAAATTTCATGCTAAAGGAATACCATCTTATGCTACCAATCAAACGATTCAGTTAGCCAAAGAGAAGAATAAAAAAATACTTCCACAACATGCTTTTGATACACAAACAACCTTTAAAATTGGTAGTGAAACAGTCTATGCTAAATATTTTGGTGAAGGTCATACGAAAGACAATATCGTGGGTTATGTTCCTTCTGAAAAGGCATTATTTGGTGGATGTTTACTAAAAAACGTAAACGCCTCAAAAGGAAATTTAGCAGATGCAAATACTTCAGAATGGTCTTCTAGTGTAGCAAAAATAAAGAAAGAGTACCCAGACTTAGAAATTGTGATTTCAGGACATGGAAAAAATGGAGGAATAGAACTACTAGATTATACGATTAAGCTATTCCAGCAAGATCAAAAACCAATTGTTTTCTTTTTACATAATCGATTCTTAGAAGCACATGAATTGAACGATATACATCCTCAATATGGAAGGGTAGCGTACAAAGAGATTTTATCTGAATTTGAAAGGAATGGATTGAAAGTGATTAGTGAAAAAAGAAATGGAAATGTTAATGCTCGTGAATACGCAACTAATGTTGTACAACAAATTGACAGCTTAATTGCTAAAGGAGTTAAACCTGAAAAAATTACAGTAATAGGTACCTCTAAAGGTGGATATATAGCTCAATATGTATCGACTATAGCTAATAATCCTAAATTGAATTTTGTTTTTATTGCTTGTTTTCAAAATAGTGATATCCAAAATATTCCCGAAATCAATTATTGCGGTAATATCCTTACTATTTATGAACAGTCAGATCCTTATGGAGTTTCTGCTTTAGAAAGAAAACAAAAATCTACCTGTGAAATCCTTAATTTTAAAGAGATTGAATTACATACAGGAATGAAGCACGGTTTTTTATTTAAACCTTTACAAGAATGGATAGCTCCTACTGTACAATGGGCTAATGGAAATTACGAAGTGGAAAAGTAGTAAAAAATCAAATCTTCTCAACTTGAAAGCTGCATTCTATTTTTTGATTTAAAATCTAGATAATCAACTTCTCTTTTTTTCGTTTTAAATACTCTTGTTCTAATTGATTGGTCACTTTTTCTAAAGCTAGATTCATAGCCTCTATAGCTTTATTCATATTGCCTGTTGCATAATAGTAGTCAGATTTTGCACTATAGTACAAATATGAACGTTGTTCTAACGCTTCTGGATGTATTTTATCAAAATAAAAACTAGCTTTTACATAATTTTTAAGTTGTAAGCATACTACTGCCATAGTTAAGACATGCGAGGGAGTTGGTTGTAATTCATATAAACATTGATACCAATACAAAATTTGCTTCCAGTTAGTATCTTCAAAATGTGCTGCTTTTAAATGTTCAGCGATAATTGCCGCTTCATAATGATAACATGAAAAATCATCTAGTTCCACTGCTTTATTCATCATAACATTCCCCAATTGAATGAGTGGAAAGTGCCACTTAGAACGATCTTGATTTTTTAAATCTAGCACTTCATTATCGGTAGTTACTTTAGCATCTAATCTCGAAGAATGAAAACACATTAAGGCAAACAATGCGTATGCAGCACCAATAGAAGTATGTTTGTTTTTTAGTAATAGTTTACACAATCGCATTGCTTCTCCACAGAATTCTTTTCTGACTAATTGCTCTTTTGTATTGGAATGAAAACCTTCATTAAAAATAAGATATAGCACTTCTAACACACTTTCTATTCTTTTGGGTAATGCTAAACCTTGAGGAATGGAAAAAGCTAAATTTGACTTCTGAATGACTTTCCTTGCTCTAACCAATCGTTTTTTAATGGTTTCTGGTTTTAATAGTAAAGCTGAAGCAATTTCTTTTCCGCTAAAACCTGATACTGTTTTTAAAGCAAATGCTATTCGATCTTTTGGATCTAATTTTGGATGGCAAGCCGTAAAAATCATACGAAGTTGTGCATCTTCAATTTCATCTTCTAAAAATAAATCTTGAATAGCTATAGATGATAATCCATTAGAGAAATTAGGGGTATACTTTTGCTCTGTTTGTAATTTTCTAAAAATATCAATAACTCTGTTCTTGGCTGCTCGAGTCAACCAAGCTTCAGGGTTTTCTGGAATTTGATTTCTCCAACTTAAGGAAGCTTTTATAAAAGTATCTTGAATAGCATCTTCTATCAATTCAAGATTAGATAATCCGAAAATTCGAGTTAAAACAGCAACCATCTTTCCGCTATGATGACGGAAAAGATGGTCTATAAGTTTAGTTTGCATTAGTTATCAAACACCATTACTTCTCTAATCTCAACAGTTCCTCCTAAATCGTAATCTGGAAAACCTTGAGCGATCTCTTGAACTTCATCAAAATCTTTTGCCTCTACAATATAATACCCTCCAACAAGTTCTTTAACTTCTGCAGAATTAATATCTGAAACGGTACGATTTTCACCTACAATTCTTCTAATACCAGAAGTTAAGGCATTTCCTCCTTTGATTACAACTCCGTCTTTCTCCATTTTTTGACTCCAAGCAAACCATTTCCCCATTCTTCCCTGAATTTCTTCAGGAGATAGTCCTAAATCACCATAATCTGGGCCAATAAAAATCATCATAAAATCTTTCATATTTTTTAAATTTTAAAGTTATTCAACTATAAGACGTTACTCAATAATTGATAGGGGACAAATTTTTTATTTTTTTCTCTCCTTTTTTATTTTTCATCCTGAATATACTTTAAAATGCTATACGATTTTAGATTTTCCTCAAGAAAATATTACCACTAATGGTTTTTAAATATAGAGATGCTTTTCCATTCTTTATCTTTCCTTTAATTGTACTTCCTCCGTAATGTCTTTTGCCTTTATCAAAATCTATATCCAAATTAGAATATACTGTTCCTGTAAGTGTTTCTGCTTTAAATTCAGCATCAGAAACTAATACATCTATATCTCCACTGATAGTTTTCAAATGCATATCTTCCGAATGTTTTTTTACGGTAATACTACCACTAATTAAATCTAATGTAAGATTACCATCATAGCTCAACTCATCCACATCTCCAGAAATACTCTTAACTGATAAATCCATCTTTTTAGGTACATAAATTATATAATCGACATGAATTTTGTTATCTCTTTTACAATCATCCATACTATCATATGTACTATTTTCATTCGTTTTATCAATACTCTGTTTATACTTTTCGAAAAAATCACCATAATCGGATTTAACAAAATAAATATTATCTGATTCAGAACTTTGTAATGAAAAATAGTCATTGTCTTTGTTCTTATTTAAATTCACAGTAGCAATCACTTCAATTTCGTTCTTATTCCAATTTTTTATGGTAATGCTTTTCGCGAATTTCACATGTACATTTACTTTCTGTATTCCTACAGCAGTGTGAGAATCTACAACTTTTTTTTGTCCAGTTAGGTTCGCATAAGACAATAGTAGCCCTATGAAAAAGAATATTTTTTTCATTTTTAAATAGTTTTAACGGTTAAAGTATTTTGTGCAAATTATGATTAAGAACTTTGTAGAAAATGTCTTTGCGAAGTACGAAGTAGTCTATTATTTTAATGTTATTTCTATCTAAAAATAAAGAGATTACTTCATTTCATTTCGTTCGTAAAGACAAATTTTTAGTAACTAATCATATTACTAGCTTATTTCCTTCTTAGGTAGATATTCCCTAGTGAAGATTTTAATTTGATTTGTACACCTCCATTATTTAGAGTACTTACAATATTTTGACTCCCTCTTACAGCTTTTAGATTATCCTTTTTAGGCATTTCAATATCAAAATTTGTATACACGGTTCCTCTAGTATTCAGTTTAAGATTTGCTTTAGTACTTTCTGGTAAGGTAACATCTATTTCACTAACACTAGTAGAAACTGTTATTGGAGAGGCTTGGCTTACTTTAGAAAACTCAATAGTAATATTTCCTGTATTAGAATGAGCTGTTATAGGACCAGTTACATCTTTCATTACAATGGTTCCTGTATTTGTTTTTGCTTCAACTTCTGAAGTAAAACCAGCTATTTCTAATGCTCCTAAATTTCCAGTGTCTACTACAATATTCATACTTTTTGGTAATGAGATAGATAAACCATGACGTTGCATATGTGATTTTAGATCTGTAACGATTAATGTTTTTCCTTCTTTATCTATAGCCAAACCAAAACCATTGGTATCATCTTTTCCTCCAGGATATATTGCTGTTAATCCTTTGGTTTTGTCTTCTAGCTTTTTGGAATGACTATGCTCATCTTGATCATGTCCACAACTTCCACAATATTCATCATCATGATGATTTGAAAATTCAGAAATTGATAACTCCTTAGAGGTATTCGATTCTATTTTAATTTTTGTATCAGTATCTATTTTTACTGTGGTAATTCCCTGTAAACTATAAGTGAATTTTTTTGATTGCGCATGTATGGTAAGCGCTATAAATGATAATGCTATTACTAATATTGTTCTCATAATTTTATTTAAATTAAATTAGGCATACTATATGCTAATTCTTGTTTGACATAGTTTGGAGTTTCTTCGTTATCTAACAGTTTTTGCATTGGAGTGAGCGCTCTTTTCTCCTGAATCTCTGCTAAAATCTGAATCAACTCTATTTGAATTGACGGTTCATTTTCTATTTCTAATGCTTTTAATAAAGCGTCTCTTACTTTTTCCAATGATGAAAATTTTGCTAATGCTTCTGCTGCTGCTAAGCGAACATTGACATTTTTATCTACAAACATTTTATTAATTAAAGCATCTATTATTCTTGTATCTTTTATAGAATAGCTGTTCGTTTTAGAAATGGCTAAAATTCTTTTACTTGCTGACTGATTTTCTAATAATGCTAGTAAAATTTTTTGTTGCTGTTGCTGGTTTGAGGCATTTGTATTGGAAACTTTTCCTAAGAAAAATGACCCCAAAACAACTAGAATACTTGCTGCTACTTTTACAAAGGTTGTCCACTCTCTAGTAAAACTTAATCGTAGCACTGGTCTTTCTTCCTTATTTATTTCGTCTTCTAATAAAGCTTCAAAATTCTCTTTTAATTGCGTACTTGGTTGTTCTTCTTTTACAGTATTCAGGACATTTAAAAAGGCTATTGTTTCTTCTAACTCCTGAACACATCCTTTACACGATTCAATATGATGATCAATCTGTTGTTTTTCTTCTTCTGATATTTCATCCATTGCATATGCCATTAATCTATCTTTTATTTCTCTACACTCCATCATTCATTAATTGTATTACCTATTGTTTTCGACGATTGAAAATAAATTTCTTTTAATTTTTTTAAAGCTCTATGCGCCTTAACCTTAACAGCATTCTCAGAACTTCCGATAATTTCTGCTATTTGTTCATATTTAATTTCTTGAAGCTTATGCATTACTATCAATTCTCTATCTGTTGTATTTAGTTTCAATAGTGAATTTTGTAAATGTTCTAACGCCTCATCATTAGTTTCTGTATATAATTTTTCTCCAGAATGCAATACATCATCTTCAATTACATTTGCTCTCTCTTTTTTTTGTTTTTGATAATAGCTTGAAAAAATATTCCTAGCTATAGTGTACAACCAAGAGGTGAAATTTCCATTGTTATAAGAAGCTCTATATTTTAATACCTTAATAAAAACCTCTTGAGTTAAATCTTCACTAACCATTTTGTTTTGAACCATTTTATTAAAGAAATTATAGATTCTAACATGATACCTATCAAACAATATCGATAGTTTTTTTAACTGCCCATCAGCAACTGCTTGCATTATTTCTTCATCTGTTAAATTTTTCAACGTTTTGATTAGTTTTGATTAGCTTCTATTATTAATACCAGCATTTTTTTATAAGGTTACATCTACGTGTTTATTTTTTATAAAAAAACTCGCCAAATGGCGAGTTCTATTATTTTTTTTCTAGTTGTAATACTTGTTGAATCATTTTATCATCCAGATGATTGAGCTTATACCAGCCTTCATCATTAAATAATTCCCTGGCAATACTAATCTTTAAAAACTTCTTTAACCGTTTTTTAGATCTTGCTGATACATTAAAATCTTTGATCTTATCAAAAAAGCGATTTGAAATCTTATTATTCTGATCAAAATCCTTTACAAACTCATCAAATGAAAGTTTAGATAATTCTTTTCTATTGTTATCTACATATTCAAAAGCAAATGAATTTAATGGTGTAAAATAAATAGCTGGTAAATATGCTGTAGTATCTATCGATACAAAAACATCAGGTACAATACCACCTCCTCCGTATACTATTTTTCCTTTTGGTGTTTTGTATTGTAAACTATCTACTGTTTTTATACTGTCTTTATTGAATAACTCTCCATTCCTATATCGACTTTCAACTTCATCATCATATTGTAATTCAAATCTTTCGCCTCCTTCAAGTTCTCCTGCTAAAGATTGCCCTTTAGCTTTATATGGCTTTTGAATAGATCTTCCTGTAGGTGTGTAATAACGTGCTGTAGTTAAACGTACTGCTGAACCATCACCCAAATCCATTTCTTCTTGCACCAATCCTTTTCCAAAAGATCGTCTTCCTATAATGGTTCCTTTATCATTATCTTGTAAAGCTCCTGCTACAATTTCCGAAGCTGAAGCAGAGTTTTCATCAATTAAAACATATAAACCTCCATTCTCGAAATCTCCTTCTTCTGTAGCAAAAGATTCTATAATTTCTCCTCCATTATTCTTCGTAAAAACAATTAACTTTTCATCTTCTAAAAATTCGTCTGCTATTCTATTTGCAATATGAATAAATCCTCCTCCATTTCCACGAAGATCTAATACTAAATCTGTCATTCCTTCTGATAACAATTCATCTAAAGACGCTTTAAACTCTTTGTATGTATTCTGTGCAAATCGATCTAACTTAATATACCCTACTGTTTCATTTAACATATAAGCTATATCAACACTTTTTATGTTCACCTTACCTCTATTTATGGTAACATTAAATAAGCTATCATTAGTTTTTCTGTATACTTGAAGATCTATTTCCGTATTAGGCTTACCTTTTAAAGTTCTTAAAATTTGACCATTTTTTAAATTCTTACCATACAAAGTATCCGTATTTGCCATAAGGATTCGGTCTCCTGCTAAAATCCCCTTTTTTATACTTGGGCCTCCTTTTATAGGATGAATTACTGTAATAGAATCTCCAATCATTCGAAATTGCACTCCAATTCCTACAAAATTCCCTTGCATACTCTCAGTAACTGCTTGTAAATTTTCTTTTGGAATATATACAGAATGTGGATCTAGCTTAGCTAACATTTGTGTGATTGCTCCATCTAATAACGCATCGGTATCTACCTCATCTACATAATCTTTTTGGATATAGTTGATCAGACGTTTTACCTTTTGTTCATTAGCGGATACTTTACTCAAAGTAGCAGATCTACCATTGAAAAAATAGCCAATGATCACACCAAACGCAACAGCTATAGCGAAATATATGGGTAAATTATTCTTGTTCATCAGGTAAATAAATCAATTCTACACCTGCTTTTTCTAAAAATTCTAATCCACTTTTATCTTTATACTCATTAGAATACACTACTCTTACTATACCCGATTGGTGGATTAATTTACTACATTCTCTACAAGGAGATAAGGTTACATATAAGGTTGCTCCTTTACACGATTGCGTAGAACCTGCTACTTTTAAAATAGCATTTGCTTCAGCATGTAATACATTCCACTTTGTACGTCCTTCCTCATCCTCGCAGATGTTTTCAAAACCTGTTGGTGTTCCATTGTATCCGTCTGATATAATTTTTCTGTCTTTTACAATTAGGGATCCTACTTTTTTTCGTTGGCAATATGATAATTTCGCCCATTCCTGTGCCATTTTTAAATAGGCACGTGCATATTTTAATTCTTTTGTTGTTAGCGCCATAGATTAGCTAAAATAGTTAGAAAATTGTGTAAATGGAAGTTAATATTTTACCAAAAAACTCTGTCTATCATCATTTGTACGGCAAAACCAATCACTATAGACGAGGCTACTAAAATCCAATCTCTACGGTTCACTCCGAAAATAGATTGTACTAATGCACCTACTATTAGTATTAAACCTACAATAATAACTTGAGCAGCTTCAACGCCTAAAGCAAATTCTAGCAATGGGAAAAGTTTCTCTGCATTTCTACCTATCATCGCTTTAAAGTAGTTGGAAAACCCTAATCCGTGTACTAAACCAAAGAAGAATGCAAAAAATAAGTTCTGATTTTCTTTCCCTACTGAGGCTTTTCTAGCTGTAATTACATTTAATAACCCTGTAATAAAAATGGTTAATGGGATTAAAAACTCTACTAAGTCTGCTCTTACATTAATCACGTTATATGCAGACAGCGCTAAAGTAATAGAATGCCCTACAGTAAATAATGTTACTAACCACAATACTTTTTTCCATTGTTTAAATTGGTATACTACTGCTAAAACAATAAGAAATAGAATATGATCATAAGCTTTAATATCAAGTACATGGAATAAACCCATCTTGAAGTACAGAATAAAATCGTTCATAGAAAAAGAGGATTAAATTTTAATTTGTCTATCTATTTGTTGATCCAAAGATATAAATGTTTCTGTTCTTGACACGCCTTTTATGCTTTGGATATCTTTATTTAACAAGTGCATTAAGTCTTGGTTGTTTTTACACATGATTTTTATAAAAACCGCATAGTTCCCTGTAGTGTAATGACTTTCTACTACCTCAGGAATCTCTTTTAAGCGTTTAATAGCCGAGGAATACAAACTTGCAGATTCTAGGAAAATCCCTACAAAAGCTGTTGTAGTATACCCTAAAGCTTCTGGATTTAACACCATTTTATAGCCATCAATCAGATTAGAATCGTCTAACTTACGTAAACGCTGGTGAATAGCTGCCCCTGAAATTCCAACTTCTCTCGCAATACTCAATATGGGGGTTCTAGCATCTTTAACTAGTCGTTTGATAATAATTTTATCAATTCCGTCAATTTTTAATTTTTTCGACATAAAACAAAAATAAGGAAAAGTTTAACGCATATCTTTTTACTTTCTGAATTAAAAACTGAAAAGAAATATGTACATTTACATGCCATTTTATATGAAATGGTATTGCGTGAATATAAACCTACATTTTAAAATTATATAGATAATTAGGCATTTTTTGTCTACTACTTAATTTGTGTATGCTTATTAATTAACCAAAAAAAGAAAAAGAAAATGAGTGACGTTATTATCACTACAGATGATTTACTAGATTATCTAAAAATTCCGGATTTTGATAGTAGACAAAACCAAGAAGTTAACATCTTAAAAATTACTCAACAAGCCACATTTACGGAAGAATTTAAGGAATTTACTACGTTTCAAAATACGTATGATGAAGTAAGCATACCTCAAACTATTTATATGGATGCTGATAATGTTGGGTATATTATACATCGCTTTAGTGATGAGGACATTTATTATAAACTCATTTCCTATCAAAAAGACGAGCGTGTATTTTCTGGTGCCAGTTTTTCTTCACCCTTAGTAGAACTCTTCATTCCTGATGAAATTTATAATGGAGGTTATCAATTTTATATCAACAAAGAGTACCAGCTAGTTGCTTCTGTAGAAGCGGTAACTATTAGTAATACCAAAAACTATATATCCTATAGTCCACAAACTTTCTCTTATCTAAAACAATATCCTTCTTTATCATATACATACCAAAATGTATATGGAGCTTCAGTGGCTGAGAACATCCAAATTACATCTTATGATAAAAAAGGACCTGTACATCGGTTTCCTATACTGAGTAGAACAGGTTTAGGCGCATATACATATCGTTTATCATATTATTATAAAGAGAACAGCGCCGAAATACGTAATATCCGTGTTGCTGAACAAGATGGATCTTTTATAGGCTTTAGTATTCTTTTAAAAGACATCACCTCGGTATTAAGTATTTTAAACAATACTATATTTTGGTTTTATAATGAGTATAACGATTATAGATCGTCATGGCGTAATCGTTTTTTAAATACGTTGACCTCCTATGTGGTTGAACCTTTAAATGCCTCAGGAAATAATAAACAAAAAGTGTGCATTATTTATCATTTGCCACAACCGATGTATTTTGCTTTTGATCGTATTGAATCGTTATGGGTTTTGCTACATAAACTTGCCAAAGGATACGTACGCAACAACCTAAGCATTAATGAAGAAGACTTAATCTTAAAAGTTTTACGTATTCTCTATCATAGAAAAATTCACAGACGTAGCGCATTTTTAATACATGGTACCGAAAGATTTGAAGAAGTAACCCAAGCAAATATTAAAAGTAACAATGAATTTATTGCCAATTTAATCACTAGAAAAGTAGACAATACCTTACTATTGTATAAATTGATTACAGGTTTAGATGGACAACAGTTTAGAGCCTACATCAATTTTATTTGGAACATTTGGAAACATAGTTCTTACAGTGTTATTGACCCTCAACAAAATGAAAAAATTAAAATCACAGAAAAAAGTCCTGTGTTATTGGATTATCGTTCTAACAAAACTCTAGGTTTTTATACCGATAATGCTAGTATTGTATGGGAAGGGGTAGAACCTGACATTACCATTAGCGTAAAAACAAAAACAGATACAAAAGAAGAAACAGAAACGTTTAATATTGGTGATTTTGAAAAACCATTACTTCTGATTGAAGTTCCTAAAAAAGAAGCATACGATATATATACATATCATTATCATCCTTTTTCACCTATACTGATACAAAACAGTGAAAACCCAAAGTTTTTATTAAAGGATAATGACGATCAGAATATTTTTGTTACTAAATTACCTGCTTTTGTACTGTTTGCCAATCAAGAAACTGCGTTTTGGCAGAATATAATGACAAGTTTAGAGTATGGAATAGATATTATTACTACAGTATCTGGATTCGGAAATATCATAAAAGCTGGACGAATTTTTAACTTGTTGAAAGGAAGTAAAACTCTTTTTTACAGAACTGCGCAAGCTACAAAAGTAATTGGGGCAGTAAAAGCTACTGTTGGAATTATAGAGGTCAGTTCTGGTACTGTAAATGCACTATTAAAACTTACAGGTACTAATGACACTAAGCTTGGTAAAAGTATTTCTAAATATCTATTTTATCTGGAAATGTTAGCTTTAGCTGGTGAGATCACAGCAGCTATACGAGATGGTTTACAAAAAAGTGCTAAAGAGTTATTAGAACAACGAAAAGAATTAGCTAGAAAATTAGATGAAGCTATAGCTAATAGTAAAAACTCTCCATTTCCATTTACGGTACAAGATAAAAGAAGACTATTTAGAGAAATTGAAAAAGTAAATGGTGTAGAACTTGGAGCTTCTCTAAAAGAATATGTGAAATTCAGACCTAAATTTTTATTTAGTGTAGCAGAAACTACTCGATTGTGGAGAGCAAAATCATTGGTAAAGATTACAGAAGTTGAATTGGTAGATGTGTTTACCAAACGATTAGATGATTTCCCTGGATTGGTTAAAGGGCATAACCAAGCTGAATTTAATATTAAGTTTTTAGACAATGGAAAACCTTTTGATGAAGTGGGTGAATTCTCATTTTCAGGTAGTAGAAAAGATATTTTTGAACGATTTGGAAATCCTCCAAAACTACCTGAAAATACAATTGATATATTTGAAGACTATGATGGGTTTACTAAATTTGTTACAGGCGTCTTTGATTTTGGTGGACGCCCTAGAAAGTTTGACAGCGAAATTAAATTCATCTATAATTTTTTAAGAAACCATATCAATAAAGCCGATGAATTTGTAATTGAAACTAAGAATATTTTTGCTACCTGTTCTAGCTGTTCCCGTGAGTTTGTGATGTTAGAAGAGTATATGAAATCAATAGGTAAAAAAGTAAAGTTCATAGTGAAAACAGATGAAGATGTGTCTGGAATGACTTCATTAATGAGGAACTACCCAGAATTAAAACCAATAAAAAAGAAATTTGAGAAGATTTATAGGAAAAATAAAAAGAATAAATAATGGAACTAAAGTACATGCAGCAGTTAAGAGACAATCCAAGTTTGAGTAGTAGACTTCCTCTTGAAGGGTTAAATCTAGAAACTATATCAAGCATAAGAAGTCAATTTAATGAAGGAAATAATTTCCCTCTGGCTTTTGAAGAGTATTTACTGATTGGTGGTAAAAATGAAGCAACTGGAATGGTATGGGAGCATGACGAATTTGAGCAATTAAGAGAAGATTGTGAAGAGTCTTTGGAATATACGGGGTACACTCTAGAAAGACCCTTTTTTGTATTTGATATGCTTGATGGTATTTATAGTATTTTCTTTTTAGATGAAGACAAAGAAGATCCTGATATATATATATTATATCCTTCAGGAGCTTATGAAGAGCACGAACCTTTACTAAGAGATGTAAAATATACATTCAGTAAAATGATAAATGATGCTATTTACAGAAAATTGAATAATATTCCATTATAATTATATGTAAATAATGGAATTAAAATACATGCAACAACTAAAAGATAGTCCTAATCCAATAGGAAAAAAAATGGTCTAAAAGCCTTCCTATGTCACAAGAAGAAATCAAAAATTTAGCTGAAAATTCTGGAGGAATAGAATTCCCTTTATCTTTTATTGAATATTTGTCAATAGCGGGAAAAAGTAATGGTTTAGATGTAGTAGTTGTTAGTGAAGATTTCGAAGAAATTCGTGAAGATTGTGATGAAGATTTAGAATATACGGGGTATACAGTAGAGAGACCTTTTTTTGTATTTGATAGGCTAGATGGACAGTACAGCATTTTCTTTTTAGATGAAGATAAGGAAGATCCAGATGTTTATATTTTATTCCCCACAGGAGCTTATGGAAGTGGAGAAGAGTTTCTAAGAGATGTAAAATACACCTTTAGTAAAATGATTAACGATTCTATTTACAGAGCAAAAAATAATATTCCGTTGTAACAGAAGTATAATAACCTTACAAACAATACAACACATAAAGAAAAAGTAAATAATGGGAATAATTACTTGTAAAAATTGTGGAGATAAATTCTACGATTATAGAAAACACTGTCCAAATTGTTCATTTGAAAGAGAAGACGGCAAAGGAAAAGAAATTAATGTACAATCTAATACTTGGAAAGTATTAAAAGCAATTATAGGAATTATAATTTTTGTAATAGCTGTAATTCGTTTTATAGCATGGTTCTGACAATCATAGTCTGTAGTTGATACTATATTTACTGTATTTTTTTCAGAAAACGCATATATAAAACTGTTCATTACGAAATTGGTTTTAAATTAACAGACTGCCTTTTCTCTACACTCTACATAGAGTCCATTACAATTAACTAACAAATGTTTTGTATTTTTGTACAATGTTTGCTTTAGTTGATTGTAATAACTTTTATGCTTCTTGTGAGCGGGTGTTTAATCCGAACTTACAATACAAACCTATAGCTATCTTAAGTAATAATGATGGTTGTGTGATTTCCAGGAGTGATGAAGCTAAGGCTACTGGTTTACCTATGGGTGCTCCTATTTTTAAGTGGGAAAGTTATTGCAAACATCATGGTATTAAAGTCATTTCTTCCAACTATCCTTTGTACGGTGACATGAGCGATAGAGTCATGAAAATTTTAGGTCAGTTTACACCTGATGTTGAAGTGTACTCTATTGATGAAGCTTTTTTACAATTTAAAGGTTTCGATCAGTTTGACTTTCGTGATTATGGCACTCAAATGAGAACAAGAATACTACAATGGACAGGCATTCCAACTTGTGTAGGTATTGCTCCTACTAAAGGACTAAGCAAAGTAGCCAACAAAATTGCCCGTAAGTTTTTAAAAGAAACTCAAGGTGTTTATGTAATTGATTCTGAAGAAAAACGCATAAAAGCACTCAAATGGACACCCATTGAAAAAGTTTGGGGTATTGGTCGTGGTTTGCAACAAAAATTAAAAGCGACAGGTTGTGTAAAAGCGTACGACTTTACACAAATGAATAGCGAATTAGTTCGTAAGAAATACTCCATCACCGTTTGGAAACTACAACAGGATTTATTGGGAAAGCCCACCATTGAGTTAGACGAAGAACGGAACAAAAAAGCCATAGCGACCACACGAAGTTTTGAATACACATATGATGACATTGAAAATATTAAAGAACGGATAGCTACTTTCGCCGTAAACTGTGCTGAAAAGCTGAGAAAACAAAAACACAGTTGTCATATGATTATCGTATTACTACGCAGCGATCGACATAAAAAAGATGTGGAACAACATAGAGTGAGCAAAACGGTAATTTTACCGCATCCTACAAATTCTTCTCTGATTATTAGCAAATGTGCTGTTGAAGCAGTAAAAACTATTTTTAAATCGGGAATTAAATATAAAAGAGCTGGTGTAATTGTAACAGGATTGGTACCTGAAGACAATTTTCAACTCGATTTATTTAGCAAGCAAGATCCTAAGCATAAACCTTTAATGGATGTTATTGATCAGATGAATCAAAAATATAAGTCAAATCGTGTTAAATTAGCAAATCAAGATTTAGAACGCACTTGGAAAATGCGTCAAGAACGCTTAACACCAAAGTACACTACAAATATTAATGATATTATTGTGGTAAAATGATAGTTGAAAGCGGAAAGATAAAAGAATTAAAAATTAATTTCTCTTAATTCTTAACTTTATAGGTGTAACAAAATAGTGCACTTTGAAAAGTAAAAGTTAACATAAGATGAGTATAACACTAACATTTTTTAGTCCGAAAGACATCGATAGTAACGGGGCTATTTATATAGACACAGGAATTTCTGCTGGATTTCCTTCTCCTGCGGATGATTTTAAAGAATCTAGAATTTCATTAGATGAGGAACTCATCAGAAATAAAGAAGCTACTTTTTTTGCTCGTGTAAGTGGACAATCTATGATTGGTGCTGGTTTAGACGATAATGATTTGTTGGTAATTGATCGAAGTATTCCTCCTACGAATAATAAAATCGCGGTTTGCTTTTTAGATGGGGAATTTACCGTGAAACGTTTGCGTGTAGATAACAAAGAGGTTTGGTTACAACCTGAAAACCCTGATTATCCTATTATAAAAATTACAGAAGAAAATAACTTTGTGATTTGGGGAATTGTAACGAATGTAATTAAGAAGGTTTAGTTTTATTTCGATAAAAATATTGGTGACCTCACAATTGCTCAGCCACCAATTTAAAA
>NZ_MSMP01000016.1 GCF_001936575.1 Tenacibaculum agarivorans | reverse complement strand
CGTAGCAGCGTTATAATTTACATTTCCAGCTTGAGAAGCTGTAATAGTTGTTGTACCTACTCCTACAATCGTAACTGTGTTTCCAGAAACAGTCGCCACAGAAGTATCAGAACTAGTATATGTAACTGTTAGTCCAGAATCAGAAGTTGCATTTAGGTTAAAATCAGCATCCCCATAGGTTACATCAGATAAACTATTGAATGTGATTATTTGATCAGCTTTGATGATTTCAAAATCATTAGAGACAAATGTGATATCATAGTTAGCATTATCTAAAGTTCCTTGATTAATAGTATAAGTACCCACATCTTCACCTGTAATTCTATCTAAGTTTCCAGTAAGTATATCGCTTCCGATTAAGCTTCCAGAAGTAATAGTATAAGCAAATGCAGGATCAGGCGTATTATATATTTTAGATTGTCCAGCATTTGTAGTAATTGTTACTGCTCTTCCGTTTACTTGTAAATCTTGAGTAACATCAGTAGCAGGTTTAAAATCTGAATCTCCAGCTTGACTAGCTGTAATAGTAGCTATTCCCGCTCCAACAATAGTTACTGTATTTCCAGAGATAGTAGCTACAGAAGTATCCGAGCTTGTATATGTAACTGTTAATCCTGAATCTGATATAGCGTTTAAATCAAAATCAGAGTCACCATAAGTAACAGTTGCTAATGCATCAAAAGTGATAGTTTGTTGAGATTTTCCAAACTCATAAGCTCCAATATCAATTGTATTGGTAGTATCTAGATTTCCATCAATGATACGATCAAAACCTCTAAGATCTTTAGTTTTTGTGTTTGCTGAATTATTTCCTGCATCTACTAAAGGAGAACTTCCTTGTAAGGTATAATCGTTAGTAGCAATATCTTTAAAAAGTACGTCAGTGATTGTTGTACCATCTATATTTCCCGTTCCTGACGGATTTTCACCTTTTAAGTAACTATATGAGGTAGATAAACTTCCTGTACCTGTGGTATTAAAATTTAAAGTATGATTTCCAGATACAAGGCTATTGGTAAATGCAATAGAAGCATTTTTCACTCCTAAAATCCCGTTTCCAGAGGCTGCCGTATTATTTACAATTGTACAATTGATAAAACTAGTTGTACCTTCTTCTATAGTTATCGTATTGGTTTGTTGTGCTTGATTTTCATAGAACAAACAGTTAATAAATTTAGTGTTTGATCCTGAAGTTTGATAAATTGTAGCACCCTCTAGACCTAAGTTATTTCTAAAAATACAATTAGTGAATGTATTGTTATTGGCATTTCTTAAATAAGCACCACCACCTCTTGTATCTTCTAAAGTATCTACATTATGATCAAATTCAGCATTAGCTTCTTCAATAATAAGTCCATCAATAGTAGTATTATCTGTATTTCTAAAATGTAATAAGGTGAACGAATTTCCAGAAATTGCCTCAGGAATACCGATATCTCCACTTAAAATTGTTGGATTAGTAATCCAGTCTCTTTCTGAAAGTTGAGTTTCAGAACCTGAAAATCCACCATAGATTTTAATATTATCAGGAATATAAAAGGTATCCAATCTGTTTTTTCCAGGAGTATAGCTTCCTTGTTGGATCCATATTTCTTCAATAGTAGAACATGTTTCCGCTAAGAAAAGTGCATTTTGTAACGAAGTAGCTTCACTCCATGAAATTCCGCTATTCGTATCTTTTCCTGTTGTACTTACATAGATAACTGTTGAAGTAATCGTACTACAATCAAAAGGTTCGTAAGCCCAAACTTCTTCTTGATGGATACCATCATCTGCATTAAAAATCAGTTTATTCCCTAAAATTGCGATATCGTCTAAAGAAGAACCTGACGGACCTTTTCTCATATCAGCGACTAATCGAGTGCCTTCAGAAGTACCATCACTTTCCCATAATTCTGAACCAAAAACTCCATCATCAGCACGAAAATATAGGCGATCTTGATGTGCTGTAACTTCTCTAACATAAGAGCCACGATTTCCTTTATGAATATCTACAGTTAGTTTAGTTCCAGCTTCTGTACCATCGCTTTCCCATAGTTCATCACCATGAATTCCGTCATTAGCTTTAAAATATAGTTTATTACGGTAAACAGCTAACCATTGTGGTGAAGACCAAGAGTTTCCTGAATAAATATCTTTGACTAATTGAGTTCCTGTCTGAGTACCATCGGTAACCCATAATTCTCCACCATGAACTCCATCATTGGCTTGGAAATAGAGTTTATTATTATATACTTTGAAATTTCTAGGAGATGAAGCTGAAGCACCTGAGTAAATATCTTTTAGTAATTGTGTACCTGCCGCTGTTCCGTCACTTACCCATAGTTCTCCACCATGAATACCATCATTTGCTTGAAAATAGAGTTTGTTATCAAACACAGCTATATCTCGAATTGAACCGTGATTGGTCCCTGGATTAATATCCTTAACCAATTGTGTACCTGCTGCTGTTCCGTCACTTACCCATAGTTCTAATCCATTAGTACTATTTTCAGCTTGAAAATAGAGCTTATCATTCCATACAACAGCGTTAGATGGATATGAACTGTCGTTTCCTGAGTTAATATCTACTGTCTGTTTTGTTCCAGTAGCTGTTCCATCGGTTTCCCATAATTCAGTTCCATTAGTTCCATCATTTCCCTGAAAGTATAACTTTCCATTCATTACTCCGAGCATTCTACTAGCTCCTCCGCGATTACCAGGGATAATATCTTTAACAATTGTTGTACCTGCTTCTGTACCATCTGTTTTCCACAATTCGAAACCATGAATATCATCTCTCGCTCTAAAGTATACGGCATTATTGTAAGTCGTAAAATATGAAGCATTAGAAGCTCCCGTTCTTTTTCCAATTGAAAAAAATTGTGAGGTACCTATTTCAGTACCATCAGTAACCCACATTTGACCATTACCTTCAGGACTAGAAGCTTTAAAAAAGATACTTCCGTTAAAGCTAAAAAACTCTCCTGGGCTTGAGCTGTTTGTACCTGGATATAT
Organism: Tenacibaculum agarivorans; assembly: GCF_001936575.1. Taxonomy (GTDB): domain Bacteria; phylum Bacteroidota; class Bacteroidia; order Flavobacteriales; family Flavobacteriaceae; genus Polaribacter; species Polaribacter agarivorans. Next base: position 109,330 of record NZ_MSMP01000016.1, on the reverse strand, counting down.
ATCTTTCAATACTTGAGTACCTGCTTCTGTACCATCACTGATCCATAGTTCTGTTCCATGTGTTGAATCAGAAGCGGAGAAATACAAATTATTATCAATAACAGTAAGATTGTAAGGACCAGAACTGCTATTGCCAGGTAAAATGTCTTTAACCATTGTAGTACCAGAAGGAGTACCATCACTTTTCCATAATTCAATTCCTGATGTTCCATCATCTGCACGAAAATAAAGTGTATTGTTCAGTATAGTTAACTGAGATGGATGAGAACCTCTTGTAGGATGAATGTCAACAGCCAATTTTGTTCCTGCTACTGTTCCGTCACTTTCCCATAATTCTCGCTCATAGCTTGAATTTTGTGCAGAGAAATACATTTTATTATTATAAACTACGATATCTGAAGGAGATCCTGAACGATACATATCAGGAACAATATCTACAGCAAGCTTAGTTCCTGTTTCAGTTCCATCACTTTCCCATAATTCTCCACCATGAATTCCGTCGTCGGCTGTAAAGTAGATTTTGTTATTATAAACAGTTAAGTTATTTATATAAGAACTATTTGAACCCGAAAAAATATCTTTTACCATATGTGTTCCCGCTGTAGTACCATCACTTACCCATAATTCTTTTCCATGAACACCATCATCTGCAGAGAAATAGAGTTTATTATTAAAGACTGTAATTCTAAATATTCCAGAAGAAGCTGTTCCTGGGTTCATGTCAGTTATTCTTTGTGTTCCTTCAGGAGTACCATCGGTCACCCACAATTCTCTACCATAGGCATCATGATCTGCAGAGAAATATAATTTGTTGTTAAATACAGTTAAACCATGAGGAGTAGAACTAAATCGTCCCGATTCAATATCTACAAATAATTTAGTTCCTTCAGGAGTACCATCACTTATCCAAAGCTCGTCTCCATATTCATCATCTTCAGCAGTAAAATAAAGCTGATTCTTATATGTTATAAAATTTTCAATATCTGCTCCAATACTAGATCGAATAGCATTTACATCTTTTACTAGATAAGCACGTTGGGCGTTAATTGTAGTAAAAAGAAAAAATATAAAAAGGGTAATTGTATATCTCATTGTATAGAAATGTTTAACAATAATTAGTTTGTCTATTAACTGTACAGGTAGACGATAGATTACCCTAGTTTTGAGATGAAAAAATATAATTTATAATGATTTAAGAAGTAAGGGGATCGATCAACTAAGCTATTGTAAAGAAAAAATAGACAACTATAATTGCCTTGTTTTTGAAGAAAAAAATAGATGATTATACTTATATGACAAAGAAATTACAGGTAAAAACGTAAAAGAAAGCAAAAGACAGAAATTTGGAGGTTTATTTAATGATGATTAATGTTTTTTGTTAACCTTTATTCGTTATTATTTATGTTATTTGAATAAATTAATAGATACAGTTGCTAATTCCGAGTTAGGAAATTTTCTAAAGCTATTTTGTTCAGGGGTTAAACCAATATCTTCCATAGCTTTCATGTATTCATCAATTTCTATAATGTATTGATCAGAATAACCATGGGTAGCATCATAAGCAGTAGCAGCAGTTTTTCCTAAATTTTGAGATACTAAATTGGGGGTAGAAGTATGTAACTCAATTAACAATAAGCCAAACTTATGAATAAACGGTTTCCATTTGTTAAAATGTTGTTTTAAAGATTCAATTACTAAATTATTATTAATTCTGACACCTCTATAAGCGTAAGCTCCTGTACAAGATGTAGTTTTTAATTGACCATTCAGTTTAGGTTCTTCCCATATTCTATTATGATCTAAAAAAGTCCTTACATTTAATAGATCAGATAAGTCAATACCGTATTTCTCATTTAAATCTTTAGACATGGCTTTTGGGTTACCAATATCTCCCCAAATTACTTTTGCCCAAATATCTGCTTGAACTAAATTTTTTCGAGTGATTTTTAACGCAGCTTCATTATAATCGACACCAATTAAAAATAGGGGATAGTCTTCTAAAACTTTTCCTCTTTCAGTTCGATTTTCGATAATATTGAACAAATGTTTTAGAAATGCACCATTACCACAACCTACATCTAAAATTCCTTTAGGTTGTTCTTGAATGGGTTTATTGAATAGATTAATAATGATCTCATCAATAACTTTAAAGTAAGCAGCATGAGCTCCTCCGCTTCCCCAAACATTCATTTCTCTATCTACATGAATTTCTTCGTTTCCAATACCTTCAGACCTGAAAATTGTAGGATCACCAAAAATAAATTTATCTAATTTTCTAAGTGTTGGAATATAGGAAACAGTTACTCCATAGGCACTAGCTCTTCTTGCAAAAAACAAACCTTTATCTGTAAACTCATAAGAATCTCCAATTTTTGAAAACCATCCTAAATGTGTTAGAATATCTAACAATCGACCGAAATTCTCAGGATCTTTATGAAATTCTTCAGCCTTAAATTTAGTTTGCATAAAGTATTTATGGAACATGCCTTTCATTCCTAATAACACTAAAGTAGGTCCTACTATAATTCCTTCAATATGTGTTATGATTTGTTGTAGTATTTCAGCCTCTTTTTTGTCTGTAGGAATTTCAACGCCAAAATTATTTTTAAAATTTTTAAACAAACGTTCTAACTTTAAAAAAGGCTCAACTTCAAATTTCCTAGCGCTGAATTTTTCAGAGAATTTTAATAATAATGCAGCTTCCTTGTAGAGATGAAAGTAATTAAAAGCAACTTCTGAAAGTGTATTTGTTGAAATAGAAACAGTATTAGTTTCATTAGCTACGTTATAGTCTAGCCATCCTTGAGAGGCTAATGTACGTAATGCTACATTCAAATAGCCTTCATTAGCTTTGAATTCAATAGAGATTTTGTGTAGGTCTACCGATTTCTTCTTTAGTAAATAAGAAGTGATCCCTTTTTCGTGTAATTCGTGAGCAGCAGGACAAGTTACTATTCCGTCTAAATGACGAAATAGTTTTCCTCTTAATTCCGATTTTTCTTGTTTAGAAAGCATGAATTGAAGTTGGTTTGTTTTGAATTATAAATTTAACCGATTAATTCAAATATGCTAAAAAGTTTATATTTTATTTCAGTATAATACTTTCTCTTCCAGGAATTATAACTTTCTTTTTTTCAGATTGATGATGTATTGGAATGTTGTTTATTATATTTTTGAATTGTAAGTTTTTCAGCTTTGGAAGTTCAATTTCTTTATCTTCAAAACCAGTGTTAAAAACAACCAAAATATTTTCGTTATTGCTATAACGTTGATACATTAAAATATCATTATCAGCAGTATTTATAAATTCTATATTTCCAGAAATTAATACAGGATTTTCTTTTCTGATACGAATTACCTTTTGATAAAAATTAAATACATCAGTATTCAATTTTACTTGATCTCTAGGTCTTTTCAAATGTAATGGATGTGTAGTTTCATCCTCAAAATCTAAATCAGGCCAAAGTAAGGGTTTTCTACATGATGGATCATCAGCTCCCCACATTCCCATCTCATCTCCTGCATAAATATGAGGGGCTCCTATATATGTATATTGATGCGTGAGCAATAATTTTAAAGTTTGTATGGTAGCTAGGTCTGGTTTATTGATTTTATAAGCTGGGTCTTCGTGAACTTTACATTTATACTTGTATTTATTTTTATTGAAGAGTGAAGTTAGCAGCCTTGGAGTATCAAAACCAGAAGTATAATTCATCATTGCCAGATTTGTCTCAGAATTCAACTGATTGTTGAACTTTTGTATGCTATCGATGAAAGTTGTAACTGGTATTTTATCAGGAGAAGCATTAAAAAAATGACGACTAGATCTAAACCATCTGTAATTCATTACAGCATCAAAAATATCACCCTGTAAAAAAGAAGAAGGATTTAATAATTTATCAGGCCATTCTTCCCACCAGATTTCACCTAACAAGTAAGCATCTGGATTAATACTTCTTACATGTTTTCTGTACTCTTTCCAAAATTCTAGAGGCATCTCAGCAGCTACATCTAATCGATATCCATCTACACCATCAGAAGGATCACCATCTCCATTAGGATCTAACCATTTTTTAGTGATTGCAAAAATATGATCTTTAGCCGCTTGACTAAATACGTTTCCATTAAAGACAGTTACTTTTTTTGAAAGATCTTGCTTTTGCGTTTCTTTAATCTCAGGAAGCTCATGAACGCCAGTCCAACCATGATATTTAAATTCATTTTCTGGAGTTTTAGGATCATCAAAATGATCAATCCAATACCAATCTTTGTATTTAGATTTTTCTTGATTTTTGAGAATGTCTTGCCAAGCCCAAAATGTTTTTCCTGTATGATTCCAAGAGTAATCTAAAATTACTTTAATTCCTTTTTTATGTAGCTCATCTATAACTTTCACAAAAAGTTTATCGGCTTCTGTAAATTGCCAAGTTGAAGGGTCATCAGGAATTTCCTTAGACATAGTTTCTTTATCCTTTTTAGGATTTGGACCAAAATTTCGATCAATATGACGCCAGTTTCTAGCATCGTATTTATGTAAAGAAGGTCCATCATTCAACGGTCTAAAATAAATAGCAGTAACTCCAAGGGATTCTAAGTAGTTTATTTTATCTAAAACACCTTGTAAATCTCCACCATATCTTCGTAGTTGTACTTTGTCTACAAACTTTTCTACAGTGCCTCCATAAAAGTTTTTATAGTTTTTGATATCGTCAAAATACTCATCTTCTTTATACCAATCTTGAGTCCATGGTGTAACTTTCCATCCCTTAGGAATAAAGCCAGGGTAAGAACCTTTTATATCATCTGCAGTAGGATCATTAGTTGGGTCACCATTTCTAAAACGTTCTACAGCAACTTCATACCAAACAACATCTTTTGCCCATTTAGGAGGGGCATTGAAATCCGTATGTTTTGTTTTTATTTGAGTAATTTCTTTCTTTTCTTTTTTACATTGAAGAAATAAGAAAATACTAAGTAATAAAAGTAATTTTTTCATGAAAAGTTAGTTAGAATACCGAGTACTAAAGTACTTTTTTTAGAATAAATGATGAATTAAATTTAATAAAGAAAGATTTCTTAAGTAGTCCAATAAATGAAAATTATAGACATTTAAAAAGTTAAGAAGTTTTTACTTGTTATTTTAATTTGATGTTTAATATATTGGCATTACAAAATTTCAATAAAATATGAAGGTTTTTAAAATAGTACTGATTTTTGGTTTATGTCTTTTCATACATAACTCTTGTGTTTCAAAAAAACAGGTACAACAAAAAGAAGAGGTAAAAGAAGAAAAAGTAGAAGTAGAAGTTAAAAAGAAAGCCCCGCCAATTGAACAAAAGGTAAAAAAGATAGAAAAACCTAAACCTAAGAAAGATGATGAGATAAGTTTACTTTTTATAGGAGATTTTATGGGGCACATGGATCAAATAAACGCTGCATATAATAAGAAAACTAAAACCTACGAATATGATACTTGTTTTTCTAAAATTAAACCAATTTTGAGTGATGCTGATGTTACTTTAGGAAATTTGGAAGTAACATTAGGAGTAAAGCCATATTCAGGTTATCCACAGTTCAGTTCACCTCCTTCATATGCAGCTGCAATACAAAATGCTGGTGTAGATATTTTGACGACTTCAAATAACCACTCGTGTGATAAGCGTAAAAAAGGATTGGAAAGAACCATCCATATTTTAGATTCATTACATATTGGATATACAGGAACTTTTATAAATTCTGTAGAGAAAACTAAAAACTCAGCCTATGTAATTAACAAGAATAATTTTAAAATAGCTGTGATAAGTTACACATACGGAACTAATGGAATAAAACCTACACCACCAAATGTTGTAAACTACTTGAAAAAAGAAACTATTAAAAAAGACGTAGAACTTATTAATACGACTATTAAACCAGATCAAATTATTGCTTTTGTACACTGGGGAGACCAGTATAAGGATCTACCAAATAAAAGCCAGACAGATATGTTTGTTTATTTTAAATCTTTAGGCGTAAATATTGTTATAGGAGCACATCCACATGTATTACAACCTATGAAATGGGAGAAATCAGTTAAAAAAGAAGATAAGGATAATCTTGTGGTGTATTCTTTAGGTAATTTTGTGTCACACCAAAGAACTTTTCCAAGAGATGGTGGGGCTGTTTTTAAATTAATTTTAACTAAGGATAGTACAAATACGGTAAAAATTAAAAAGGCAAATTATTTTCTTACTTGGGTATATGAACCAATTGTAAATGGAGAAAAAGAATATTATGTGCTGCCAGCAGATGCATACGCTTCAAAACCAGAGACATTCACTAAGAAGAAGGATTATGATAAAATGATGCGATTTATAACTCATGCTAGAAAATTATTAGGAGAGCACAACGAGAATATTACAGAATACAAGTAAAATTATTTCAGTAATTTATCTTATAAAGTAATAGTTTTAAAAATATATTAATTAAACTGTTTGTTTTTAACGATTGTTTTTTAAAGGTTTATATTGTTTAAAAAGTGTTAAATTATGTTAAACAATAATTGCCTAGCTGTGATAATAAATGTACAATTGTTGAAAAGAATTATTGTTTTTTCTTTAAATCATTGATTTTCAGTTATTTGTTTGTTTTTTATTTCTTCACTATTTCAATTTTTTTTTAGTTTAATTTTAAACATTGATAATTAATCTATTAGATAATTCGTTATCTTGACGGTAACTATATAAAGTTAGAAGGGCGGAGAAGAGACCATGTAAGTTAATATGATACTCTTATTTAATCCCTAAAGTAAAGAGCTCTCTTCGCTCGGTCTAACTTTAAGTCGCTTGCTTACTTAGGTTTGAATAGCAATAATCGAATAATCCCCCAGTGTTCAGCTATTTATCCAATAAGGATTAAGCCTAAATCAGCACAATTATTTTAATTGGTTTTCAGATAATTTTGAATAGAATCGTACACCGATTTATAATATTCTTGATATTCAGGGAGCAAAACATTTTCATATGTATCAACTTCTAAAAGAATATTCATATCAAAAAGTTGCAAATCATCTACTTCACTTTCTTGAATTACAAGATCATCTACAGGCACAGTTAGCTCTGAAATAAATACATGGTGGAATTCATTATCAATAATTCCATTTTTATGTTTTACCTGATGTTTTCTAGTTCCAATTTTAATAAGCTTTTCTACAGGGATATCAAAACCAATTTCTTCTTTTACTTCTCTAATAGCAGCTTCTTCTATAACCTCTCCAGCTCCAATATGTCCTGCAACAGAAATATCCCATAAACCAGGAAAAACCTTTTTGGTTAATGCTCTTTTTTGAAGTAGAATTTGGTTATCTGTGGTGTATATCCAAATATGAACAGTCGGATGAAAATATCCAAATTTATGAGCTTCAGATTTTAAACACGTTTTTCCAGTATAGTTTCCTTGTTCATCAACAATATCAATAAGTTCATCAGACATAATTACTATTAGTTTAGTTGTTTTCGATTGCTAATCTAATACAAGTTTACAATATGTGAAAATAGATGATCTTACTTCAATATAAATTAAATTTTATGTGTTTTTAGCGGTAAAAAATTAAAGAATAACTTGATTTGTTAGGAATATTCTTTTAAGTGTTAAATTTTTTTAAAATATATATAAATAGTTTTTCAATTTAAAGCTATATAAGAATTTAGAGCTATGTTAAATTTTGTTTTTTTGAAGATTAATAGCAAATAGATACTTGATATAAACTTTACAGAGATAATTAGTGTTCTAAAAAACATAGGTTGTTTTATACTTTTGATAATGTTTTCATGAAAATAATATGGAAAAGAAATATTAAACCTTTATCAATTAATAAATATTAAAAAACCTAATTAAAATCATGTTTAATGACATTCAGTTCTTTACTAGAACTAAAAAAACACTAAAACTCCTCATTTTATTTTTACTGGGATTCAATTTTATTACTTCAAATGCTCAACAGATAGATTTTGATGCAGTATATGGAAACTCAGGAGACATAAGAGAAAAAATTCAAGAAGCAATAGATAAAGCTAACGATAATGATATTATTCTATTTAAAAGTCAATATTATAATTTGGGAGGATCTAAAGCTATCTTAATTAATAAGCCTTTAACTATTGAAGGCGCTACGCCCGATAGTGGTACATTTTTTAAGAATGCTATAGGTGCTTCAGGAATTAAAACTACTTTAGGAAATACTGCTGACATACAAATTCGTTCAAATGATGTAAATTTTAAAAACATTTCTCTTGTTAGAAAAGATCAAACTGATGGACCTAATAAGTTTGATATTTTAATAGATGCGCGTCATAGTGACTATTTTGGAGATAGTCCATTTAGTAGGTACAAAGGTTTGAAATTTAATAACGTGGTATTAGCTCAAGCAGCATATTCCTTTCATGCAGGAAATGGTGTAGAGGTAGAAATGAATAATGTAACATTTATTGATTTCCGTAGAATTGGTTATTGGATAGATAGGGAAGGTAGAGTAAATAATACTGGAAAGGCAGTGTTTAACAATTGTCTTTTTAAGTTAAGAGAAGAGTCAGATACTTTTAAGCATCAATTTGATTTTAGAGCAATTTCTTTTGATGCTGGAAATACAGAATATCCAGTAGTTTTGGATTTAGATGACTCTGTTGTTAACAAATGTAGATTTGAACATACTGGCGTTGCTGTTTCTAGATGTCATAGTTTAACAGTTGAAGATTCTGAGTTTTATGATAGAGAAGGACTGGTAGATCAATTGCATTTTGAAGAATTTTCTTACAATATGAATGTATTTGATAATACGTTTGATTGTGGTGGACCTAATCCAAATTTGAGAACTAAAATTATTGTTATAGATAGAGAGTTACAACTGTGTAGAGATATTACCATAGATGGAAATACTATAAAAAATGATTATAACTTTTTCATTTCTTCGTATTCTGTAGAGAATATACGCATTACTAATAACGATTTTACTGAAGCAAATGCTGTAAATGATAATTCTATTAATTTCTCGTTTTACGAAGCGGCAGATTCAGAACCCATACCTCTTTCTTCTAGGTTTCCTTCTAAAAATGTAATTATAAAAAATAATGAAGGCTTAGGTACAGCTGCAAATAAAGGTTTGCAATTATTATATCTAAATGATGCGAGTAAGGATAATTTTGATATTACAGATTATCAAGGTCGTAGAACATTTATTCAGATTAATGAACCAACTCCAATTATAGAAGAGGGTGCATATGAAATTATCAATAAAGAAACAGGGGAGAAGTTGACAGCATCTGGAAATTCTGTAACGATGTCTATGAGTTCAGATGATACAACAAAGTGGAACGTAATTTGGAATTCTCCATATACATTTTTTATTGAAAATATAGCTACAGGAAACTTTTTAGAAACCGATTCGGGCTATACAGAGAATGATCTATTTAAAAAAGGTACTGATGGAACCAAAGCGAATGGTTCAATTATTCCATATGCTTCCAATACTTACAGTGGTACTTCTGTAAAGCCATTTTGGGCGTTTGTTCCTGTAGGTTCAGAATATGAAATTTTTGCAGGAGGTAATGAAAAACAATCTGCTTTGGCTGTAAATAACTCTAATGTAAACTTATTATATGGAAAGTTTTTTAACAAAAACAATATTAGAGAACCGATTATATTAGAAGATGATGCGAAATGGAGCTTTGTTAAAACTGCTGGACAAGGAAATACAAGTTCCCCTACTGGTAACGATTTAATTATTGAAGCAGAATCTTTTAATGAAACAGGAGGGACATTTGATGATAGCTTTGCCAATGGACCAGGATCAGGAGTTAATATTCAAGGAGGAATCATAAATTATGTAAATCGAGGAGATTGGGTGGAGTACGTAGTAAACATACCTGAAGCTGGTGTATACGAAATAGAATATGTAGTGGCTACTCCACAAATAGGTGCAACAATCGATTTTAGTGTTAGTGGTACGTTTTTTAATACTACTGAAATACCAAATACAGGAAGCTATGCTTCATATGAAACTGTAAAAGCTAGTAATACAGCTAACTTTAGCGCAGATACTCACGTTATTAGGCTTACTGCTGGAGGTCATAATTGGGCATGGAATTTAGATAAATTTAGTTTAAAAAGGATAGGTTCGTTTTTAAGTAGATCAATAAATCAAAAGGTAGATATTAAAAATGATGGTGAAGTAGGAGTATATCCAAATCCGGTACATGATTATTTACAAGTTCGAAATATTGGAGACAATCATACGATCAATGTGTTTACCATCACAGGTAGAAAGCTGAAAACAAAAAAACTGAATCAAAATCAAAATAGTATTGATATGGCTAACTTATCTGAAGGAGTTTATCTAATAGAGTTAGTAAGTAATATAGGTAGAAGTATAAAAAAAGTTCTGGTTAAACACCATTAAGAACTGTTTTGTTAATAGTAATTTTAGAACAGATAAGTTGTAATAGCTTATCTGTTCTTTTGTTCTTTACATTATACTAATGATAGAATACAATTAGCAAGTTTGTCTAAATGTTCTTTAGTATTAAATACATGACAAGATACTCTAATGTAATTTCCTCTAAAGGATACAAATATTTGTTCGACTCTCAATTTTTCTTTCAAGATTTCATGATTGATAGAAGGGGGAAGTTGAATTCCAAATAAATGTTTGGATCTGTACTGATCTTCTTCTATAACGCATCCTATCTTTCTTAATTTTAAAATACTAGATTGTGTAATAGAATGACAATATTCTTGTATATCTTCAGGATTCCAAGTCAATAATTGTGTTAATGCAGCAATTTGCATTTGAACATAAATAAAACTACCATGTTCACCAACGGAATATCTATTGGCAAGAGGTTTGTAGTTAGATTGATAGTTTGTGAGTCCACTTAAATTTTCACTATGTAATCTGTTTGCCCAATTTTCTTCAATTGGATTTCCATTGTCAAAATACTTTCCATAATAAGCATATCCGCAACCATAAGGACCAAAAAGCCATTTATAACCAGCACAAACCATGGCATCAGGTTGAATTTCTTGTACAGAAAAAGGTAATGCTCCAATAGATTGACTACCATCTATAATTAATAATGCATTATGTTCTGTAGCTTTTTTTCGGATAGATTTTAGATCAAATATAGTCCCATTTGTCCAATGAATATTTCCCATAGCAATAACTTTTGTTGTACTGGTTATTGCATTTAAAATTGTTTGATTCCATAATTTTCCTTTTTCTTTAGAGTCTTCAGGTTGTTTTACAATATGTAAAACTGCATCATACTTTTCGGCTAATTTTTTCCAGATGTAATAATTGCTAGGAAATTGTTCTTCAATTAATAGAATTTCATCTCCTTTACTTAGCTCTATATTATTAGCTATGGTAGCTAAACCATAGGAAACAGAAGGGATATTAGCAATTCTATTGTAGTCTTCAACATCAATGAGTTTGGCAAATAATTGTTTCAATTCAACTACAGGATCAAAAAAGTCAGAACTAGGTATGGTATATGGCCTACTTTTTTCTTTTACAGCCCTAATTCCTGCTTCTTCTATACTTTTAAAAGAAGGAGATAAACTAGCAATATTCAAATAACTTATCTCTTCAGGAATGTCAAATAGATGTTTTTGATTTGTTAAACTCATGCGAATAGACTTATTTCCTATAAAAATAAAAATGTCATTTTGAACCCAATGAAAAAATCTAGTTAAGATTTGATAAAAGTTCAAAATGACACAAAAAAAGTATCGTTGTTATTTTTATTGGCACCGCCAAAGGGTATAATAATCTAAGACTTATCTCAAAATAAAAATGGATAGTCAATTATAAATACCTCGTAGGCTTGCCTTGAGGAAGTTTACTTAAAATAAGAAAAGTCTTCTCCGTCTTCTATTTTTAACACAGCGTGATATATCATTTTAATTACATTTTCTACATCTTCTCTGTGTACCATTTCCACTGTAGTATGCATATAACGTAATGGCAATGAGATTAAAGCTGAGGCTACACCGCCATTGCTATATGCAAAAGCATCAGTATCTGTACCTGTTGATCGAGATAATGCAGAACGTTGAAAAGGAATATCATTTTCTTCAGCTCCTTCAATAATTAGGTCACGTAACTTTTGTTGTACCGCAGGTGCATATGCGATTACTGGTCCTTTACCAATTTCTTGATATCCTTGTTTCTTTTGATCAATCATTGGAGTAGTAGTATCATGAGTTACATCGGTAACTATCGCAACATTAGGTTGAATAGTATTTGTAATCATTTCTGCTCCACGTAAGCCTATTTCCTCTTGAACAGAATTAGTAACATATAATCCAAAAGGTAATTTCTTTTTATTTTCATGAAGCAAACGAGCTACTTCAGCGATCATAAAACCACCCATTCTATTATCAAGAGCTCTACAAACAAACTTATTTCCGTTTAAAATATGGAACTCGTCTGGGTAAGTAATTACACATCCTACATGAACACCTAAAGCTTCTACTTCTTCTTTGTTTGCGCAACCTACATCAATAAAAATATTATCTTGTTTCGGAGGTGTTTCATTTCCTTTATCTCTTGTATGAATAGCAGGCCATCCAAAAACACCTTTTACTATTCCTTTTTTGGTGTGAATATTGACAATTTTACTTGGAGCAATCTGATGGTCACTACCACCATTTCTTACTACATAAATTAATCCTTTATCAGAAATATAGTTTACATACCAAGAAATTTCATCTGCATGTCCTTCGATGACTACTTTATATTTTGCTTCAGGATTAATTACCCCTACAGCAGAACCATAAGTGTCAGTAATAAACTCATCTACATAAGGCTTTAAATAGTCCATCCAAATTTTTTGCCCTTCCCATTCATAACCAGTAGGAGCAGCGTTATTCAAATACTTTTCTAAAAAATCAAGTGATTTATCAGTTAATATTGTTTTGTTTGTTGACATATCTATTTATGTTTAATAAAAGTCCTCTTTTTTCTTTTTTTTGTCCTTCTTCTTATTATCAACACCCCAAAAACTTCTACTTTCAATAAACTCTTCTTGCTCTTTAAGTTGTTGAGGAGTCAATACTTTTAAAAATGAAGGATGTTGTTCAATAGCAAACTCAATTTTTTCTACTATACTAGCTATATCTTCATTTTCATAATCGATATCCAAAGGCTCTTTAATAACCATTGATTGGAGTACATTTCTTTTCTTAATCATTAATCCTTTCTTATCGAAAGATCTTCTAAACCCATCAATAACTATAGGAACTACAGTGGGTTTAAATGTTTTAATAATATGAGCCGTACCTCTTCGTATAGGCTTAAATGGTGTAGTTGTTCCCTGTGGGAAAGTAATTACCCAACCATCTTTTAATGCGGTACCAATATTAGAAATATCAGACATTTTTACTTGTCTGTTAATATCTTTTCCAGCGCTTCTCCAAGTTCTTTCTACAGAAACAGATCCTACATAAGCAAATATTCTAGGTAATAATCCAGAACGCATGGTTTCACCAGCAGCTACATAATAAAGGTTCAATTTAGGTTTCCATAGGTATCCTACATTTTTAATATTATCATCACGTCCTTTTAATGCAGCATTAAATACGTGGAACATGGCCGCCACATCAGCAAAATAAGTTTGATGATTGGAAATGAATAATATATTCTTATCAGGGAGTTGTCTTAAAACCTCTGATCCTTCTATTTGTAATTCATTAAAGCTTCTATAACGGCTATGAGAAATAACACCTAAAATTTGTATTAGAAAGCGCTTAATGAATAAAATATGACCAAAAGGATTCCTTTTAAACAAGGGCATAAATACTTCTTTAGTTAAGCAAATTTACAAAAGATTTTGAATCATAAATCTTTTATTAAATCTTTTATTTCTGAAAGAATCATTGCTGTAGCTCCCCAAACAATTTGATTATTAAAGGTAAAGCACGGAACTTCAATCTCCTTCATATAGGAAGTGTTCATTTTTACAGACGAAATAAAATCATCATTAATTAAATCTTTTACAGTTACTTCAATGGTTTCAGCTACTTCTTCATTAGGAATAAACTGAGGTTTTTCTTCTACAAACCCTATAAAAGGTGTAACCAGAAAGTTACTAGGAGGTATGTAAGTGTCAGATATTTGTCTGATTAATTCAACAGTATTACGGTGAACTCCAACTTCTTCTTCTAATTCTCTTAAAGCAGTTTGAGCCATATTATTATCTATTGGATCTACTTTGCCGCCTGGAAAACTAATCTGAGCAGAATGTGTACCGTTATAACTAGCTCTTTTAGTGAGTAAAAACAATGTTTCTCCATTATTGTCAGGATAAAAAAGAGCTAAAACAGCAGCTTTTCTAGGATTACTTTTCTTTATTTTTTCTTCAGAAAATTTAATTCTTAATTCAGGAACTAATTTAAATTGTGATGTAATTCCCCCTAACTTATTAGTTTTTAAGGAAACAACTTGAGATTTAAAATGAGAAAACTGCATTAATTATGTTACTTTTTTCAGTTTTATGTGTCTAATTATTACAACTCAAAATTTGAGTTATCTAAATCCAAACTACTTAAAAAATATGAATACAGAAAATAAATACCAAAAGTTAGTTTTAAGTTTGCTATTCGATGCTATAGGATATGCATCTTTTATTATTCCTGGATTTGCTGAAATAACTGATATTATTTGGGCACCAGCAGCAGCTTATATAATGACAAAAATGTACAAAGGGAATAAAGGTAAGATTGCAGGTGCAATAGCTTTTATAGAAGAAATTATGCCAGGTTTAGATGTGATACCAACCTTTACATTAATGTGGTTGTATACCTATGTATTCAAAAATAAAAAAGAAGAAAAGGTAACTAAGACAATAGATATTGATGTTTAGAAAACTTATTTTTTAAATAAGAAACCTAAACCTAATCTACCTAAAAACTTTTTTTCAAATTCCCAGAAGAATTTAAATTGACCAAATAACCATCCAATAATTGGTAATGTAGTCTGATATATAGGAAAAATTAATAAAATTCTTAGTGGGTAATATAACCAAGGACTAATAGTTTCTGGAGATAGACCTAAGAAATGAGTAATAGGTTTAGCTATCCATGCAGATAAAGATCCATTAATAGCAAAAACAATAAAAACAGCGATCACATCCCAGTTTGTTTTTAATCCCCAACGTGCTTTAAGTTTTTCCACAAAAAATAATATTATTTCAGTGCGCAAATGTATAGAAAAGAAAAAGGGTAAACAATATATGTTTACCCTTTTATTATTATGTAGATTAAATCTTATTTCTTTCCAAATAAACCACCTAAAAGTCCACCAAGTAAACCTCCAGATTTTTTCTGACTACCACCTAAAACCATTCCAGCAACATCGTCAATAACACTACCGTCTCCATCAGCATCTAAAATCTTTTCTAAGAAACTTTGTTCTTGTTGGGTACTGTTACCTCCTAACATTCCGCCTAATAAATCGCCAATACCTCCAGAATTACTAACTCCGCTTTGTCTAGATTGTTTTCCTAAAACTCCCATTAAAATTGGAGCAGCAGTCTTTAAAATATTACCAACAGCTCCTAAGTCCATTCCAGTTTTTTGTCCAATTACTTGTTCAACACCCTGTTGTTTTGCTCCTAGAACATGACCTAATATTTTACCTCCATCATTAACTACATCTTGGTTTACACCACCATTAAATAAATCACCTAGATTGTCTAAAATCCCTCCATCATGTTTACTTAACGCTCCCATTAATCCTTCAGCTCCTTGTGGAGTAGCTGCATTTCGTTGCATAGCTTTCATTAAAACTGGTAATGCCATAGTTAAAACACTTCCTGTTTTACTACTATCCTGTCCGGTAGATCCAGCTACACCATTAATGATTGTTTTACCCATTGGGCTGTTTAAGAGGTCTAATATTCCTTCCATTTCTTTGATTTTATTATTGTTCTACGATTATTATAGACACAATATACAAAAACAAAGTCACAAACACATTCAAAATAAATACTAGATTGATTCAATTTTATATTTTTACAAACAATATATCAACTAAATTTAATATATGAAGAAATTAGCATTACACTGGAAAATATTAATTGGAATGGTAGCAGGGATACTGTTTGGTTTATTAATGACAACGATTGGTGGTGGAGATACTTTCGTATCTAACTGGATTAAACCCTTCGGTTCCATATTTGTAAAACTTTTAAAGTTAATCGCTGTTCCGTTGATCATTGCTTCATTAATTAAGGGAATTTCAGATTTAAAAGATATCTCTAAGTTTAAGAATATAGGATTAAGAACTATTAGTATCTATATAGGAACTACAGTAATTGCTATTACTATTGGGTTATTGTTGGTTAATATTGTAAAGCCAGGTAATGGTATTTCTGAAGAAACCATTGAAAAATTAACAAGCACATATGCAAATAGTGGAAGCGTTCAAGCGAAAATTGCCGAAGCAGCTAAACAAAAAAATAGTAGTCCTTTACAATTTTTGGTAGATATGGTTCCGGATAATGCTATGAAAGCAATGAGTAATAACAAAGCTATGTTGCAAGTGATTTTCTTTGCTATTTTCTTAGGGATTTCTATGTTGTTAATAGGTGAGAAAAAGTCTGAGCCATTAAAAAACTTTTTTGACTCGTTGAATGAAGTGGTGTTAAAAATGGTAGATCTAATTATGCTATTTGCGCCATATGCTGTTTTTGCCTTACTGGCTAATGTAGTCGTTTCTTCTAATGATCCAGACTTATTATTAGCGTTATTAAAATATGGATTTACTGTAGTTGGAGGATTGTTAATTATGGTAGTTTTCTATATGATTCTTATAAGCGTTTTTGTGAAAAAGAACCCGCTTTGGTTTTTACAACAAATAAGTCCAGCACAACTATTAGCATTTTCTACCAGTTCAAGTGCTGCAACTTTGCCAGTAACTATGGAAAGAGTAGAAGAGCACGTTGGTGTAGATAAAGAAGTATCTAGTTTTGTGTTACCAGTTGGAGCAACAATTAATATGGATGGGACTAGTTTATATCAGGCAGTAGCAGCTGTTTTTATAGCACAAGCCTTAAGCTTTGATTTAACTTTTGGAGACCAGTTGACTATTATTTTAACAGCGTTATTAGCTTCAATAGGTTCGGCAGCAGTACCAGGTGCTGGTATGGTAATGTTAGTAATAGTTCTTGAATCTGTTGGATTTCCAGCTGATAAATTGGCGATAGGTTTAGCCTTAATTTTTGCTGTTGATAGACCCTTGGATATGTGTAGAACAGTTATTAATGTTACAGGTGATGCCACAGTTTCTACTATTGTAGCAAAATCAGTAGGGAAATTGGGCGATCCAAAGCCAAAAAACTGGGATGATAATTATGATTTAGTAAAATAAATTTCTCATTTATATATCATTAAAAAAATAGTATTTTTATGAACACCAATACATGCTGTGTAGTTGGTGTTCTTTTATTTGATAAACTAACCAAATACAATTTTAAGTATAATGAACATTTGTTTTTTAATGTATCCTTGGGAAGATATAAATCCAGAAAATGATTCTTCTCTGACACTTATTCATGAATGTGCAAAAAGAGGACATGGAGTAGCTATTTGCTCTCCATCAAACTTAACAATTCGTAATAGTGTAACCAATGCGTTTTGTACCATTATTAATAGAATGGAAAAGGTACCTTCTTCTCCAAAATCTTATCATAAAAAAGCAACTACTAGGGAAGAAATGTTACCATTAGCTGGTTTTGATGCTATTTTTATGAGAGCAAATCCACCATTAGATCCTCTAATGCTCAACTTCTTGGATTCTGTGAAAGATGATGTATTTATTATCAATTCTGTTCAAGGGATGCGAGAAGCAAATAATAAATTATATACGGCAGTTTTTGAAGATCCAAATAATGAGATTATCCCTGTTACTCATGTTTCTAAAAATAAAAATTACTTAATTAAAACCATTGAAGAATCTGATTCAGATAAAATGATTTTAAAACCATTAAATGGTTATGGAGGATCAGGTGTGATTTTAATTGAAAAGTCTGCAATGGGAAATATTAATTCATTACTTGATTTTTACATTAGTAAGAGCGATGGAAGTTCGGACTATGTAATACTTCAAGAATATATAGAAGGTGCAGAAAAAGGAGATGTACGCATTTTATTATTGAATGGTACTCCTATTGGGGCGATGAAAAGAATTCCTGGAGAAAAGGATCACCGCTCTAATGTAACTGCTGGTGGTAGTGTAGAGAAACATCGATTAACACAGGCAGAAAAATTATTATGCAAAAAAATAGGCCCTAAATTAGTAAAAGATGGACTGTATTTTGTAGGAATTGATGTAATTAATGGAAAACTAGTTGAAGTGAATGTAATGAGTCCTGGTGGGATTACTTATATAAACAAAGTATCAAAAGTAAAACTTCAAGAAAAAGTTATTGATTTTCTAGAAAGTAAAGTATTAGAGAAAAATGCGGCTTTTAGGAGAATGACTGATTTGAAACGTATGGTAGATGAAGCATAATTACTAAAAAAAGTAAAAATAGAAAGTTAGAATTTCATGTTAAAAATAGATAAACCATTAGTTTCAGTATCTTGTTTAAATGCTAATCTTAGTGCCGAAAACTTAATTGTTTTAGATGCTACAATTCCAAAAGTAACTTCTGAGCAAAAAACGTTAGCTGAAAAAGTACAGATTCCAGGTACAATTTTCTTTGATTTAAGAGGTGTGTTTTTAGATAAAAACGGATTATATCCAAATACATTACCTAGTGAGCAACTTTTTGAAGAAGAAGCGCAGAAATTAGGTATACATACTGATTCTTGTATAGTTGTATATGATGATTTAGGAATTTATTCTTCAGCTAGAGTTTGGTGGTTGTTTAAAACTTTTGGATTTGATAACATTGCTGTGTTAGATGGTGGTTTGCCTGAATGGAAAAAACACGATTTTTTGTTGGAAAAACAAGCTTTTAAAAACAAATCGAAAGGGAACTTTAAAGCAAAGTTTAACTCAGAAAAATTTACTAATACGGAAAAGGTTTTATCAATTATAAACAATCCTAATTACTGTGTAGCAGATGCTCGATCATCAGATCGTTTTTATGGTAGAGTAGAAGAACCTAGAAAGGGTGTCAGAGGAGGACATATTCCTAATTCTAATAGTTTGCCTTATACATCATTGCAGAAAGAAGGTAAGATGAGATCTAGTGAAGAATTAACTGATATTTTTAAGAACATAAATTCCTCTAATAAAGATTATATTTTTACCTGTGGAACAGGAATTACTGCTTGTGTTATAGCTCTTGCGTTAGAACTTACAGGAAAAACTAACTATGCGATTTACGATGGATCTTGGACAGAATGGGGAAGTAGAACAGAATTACCAATAGCATTATAAATGGAATTAAATTGGACTAAAAGAGAGTTTGAAGTATATGTACTACTTTACGCTGCTCAATGTAATCATTTAGAAACTCAAGAAGAACGTGACTATATTCTTTCTAAAGTAGATGAAGAAACATTTAATAAGATGCATACTGAAATTACTATAGAAAACGAAGCCATGAATATTAAGAAAATCAAACACTTTTTAGCATTTCATGAATATACAGATGAAGATAAAAAGAGTTTGATAAAAGATATTAAACAAGTTTTTTTTGCTGATGGTACAGTAGACTTATTAGAGAAAAATATTTTTGCTTTTTTGAAAGAAATAATTGAGTAAATGGAAAAGTTATCAATAGATCAAATCATCGAAAAAATAAAAAATGAAGAGGTTTTTCATGCAGTAATAGATGATTATTCGTTTACATTAAAAGTAGAACAATACGTTCCATTTGTATGCGCTGCGGTGCATGATGGGCATCAGTTTAGAAAAGAATTATGGGAATATTGTCTACATACTGAATATGAGAGATGGTATGAGGAAGATCCGTGTACAAAACAAATGATTGCTTCTCAACCCATAGTTATTTCTGGTTTAGATTCTCGATTTGAGTACGATTTAAATCGATCACCAGATGTTGCGATATATGATGACGCTTGGGGAAAGAAATTATGGAGATCACCTTTACCAGCTGAAGTAAGGAGTAGAAGTCTACAAAAACACACAAATTTTTATAAAGTTGTACACAATTTACTGGAAAAATTAGAAAGTAAATTCGAAACGTGTGTTGTGTACGATATGCATAGTTATAATTGGCAACGCTGGGATAGAGAAGTGCCTACTTGGAATTTAGGAACGTCTAATATAGATAATGATAGATTCGGAATTGATATAGAAGATTGGAGAGTAATACTCGAAAAAACTCCTTTGCCAAATGGAATCATATCTTCATCAAAAATTAATGATACTTTTCAAGGAAATGGATATTTTTTGAAATTTATTACTCAAAATTTCACCAATACTTTGGTTCTTGCGACAGAAATAGCCAAGATATATTGTGACGAAAGATCACAAATTATATATCCTGAAGTTGTATTATCCGTAAAAAAACATCTAGATATTGTATTAAAACAACATGCAGAACATTTTTATGCAAATCATAAATCTTAAATTTACAGCCTGAGATTTTATTATGATTGATACTTCTAGTAGAACACAAAAGGTATTGGATATAGACAATCGTTTAGATGCGCTTGTAAAAAAAATAGAATTATTGCGATATGTAAATCCAATAAATATAGAGGACGAAAAACAAAAGTTTTTTGCTTCTAAATACCTAACAGATCCAGATTTTAAATATCCTAAAAGAGACTTCGATAAATTCAAATTACATAGCCAGTTTTTTGCACTTCCATTAGATGAGATTGAAGATGAGAAAATCAAAAATCTATATGAAGAGATTATCTATTTCTACTCAGGATTAATCCAATGTATTGAAACTATTGGTGATGGAAAGAAGTTTTATTACAATAGTTTACGATCTTTTGGGACACCTACTGAAACTGATGTAGAAAACGCAAAGTTTATTCTTCATTTTGATGATGAAAGTGAAGATGATGCTGTTTTTCATCCTAAATATTCGCCAGCCGAAGCAGAACAAATATTTAAAGATTACGGACAGAAATATGATTTTGACTTTAATATAAAGCATTCTTCTACCATGAGTGCAATAGCTATGGTATTGAATAGTGTTAAAACATTAGTGTTAAATAGTCATCATACCTATTCAGAAAATGAAATGGCAGTATTAACTAATCATGAAATAGGTGTACATATGGTAACAACAATGAATGCTTTAGAGCATCCTATAAAAATCTTTTCTCACGGTTTTCCAAACAATGTAGAAACTCAAGAGGGACTAGCAGTTTTTAGTGAATATATGTCGGGGAATTTAACACTAAAGAGATTGAAGGAGTTAGCTTATAGGGTTTTGGCAGTAAATGGTTTAGCTAAAGGGTATTCGTTTTCTAAAACATTCCGTTCATTACACAATACTTTTGA
This sequence comes from Tenacibaculum agarivorans, assembly GCF_001936575.1. Classification (GTDB taxonomy): domain Bacteria; phylum Bacteroidota; class Bacteroidia; order Flavobacteriales; family Flavobacteriaceae; genus Polaribacter; species Polaribacter agarivorans. The sequence goes on along the minus strand of NZ_MSMP01000016.1, from coordinate 87,858 downwards.
TTTAAATAGGGAAGATGCATTTTATATAACTGTTCGTGCTTATCGTGGAGGAGGATTTACAAAAGATTATTTATATCTAACAGGACTTAAAAAAATCTATAATTATTATAAAGAAGGTAAAGATTTAAAAACCTTATTAACAGGTAAGGTAACTTTAGAATTTGCTGATGAGATTAATTATCTAATAGGAAAAGGTTATGCTGTGGAATCCAAATTTATCACTGATTCATACGCAAAAAATAATAATACAGATAAAACGATAAACTTTATTTTAGATAATTTAAAATAAATTATTTCATTACATCTAAAATGTAAAGACCTAAAAAGTACTTCACTTCTTAGGTCTTTTTATTTCTATTTCTTAATTACTTTGTAAATCACATTTTTAAGAGATTTTAAATCCTTTATTTTTATAAATAAAACTCCAGAAGTAATGGTACCTAAATTGTCTATTGATTTAGGAGAAATATTGTTGTAATGTATCGTTTTTTGATAATAAACTTTACCTTGTATATCATAAATACTTACTTCTAGAATTGTAGGCTTTTCAGTTTTAATATTAAATGTATTCTCTATTAATGTGGGGTAAATAAAGGTCTCATTATTTTCCTCTTCATTAACAGTGTCTCTGTTTTTTGAGAATTCAGATGATGCTGTTGTGTTTTCAGTTTTCTTAGGTGACTTTTCTAATGGAGTTACTTTTAAATTACTATCCTTAACGCGTTTTGAAGCTTCAATACTTCGTTCCCAAAGTCTAAGGTATTCTTCAGCGCCGTTAAACAAAATATCAACATCTTTATTAGTATATCCTTGGTTTTTAATATCTTGGATAAGATCCGGCAATAGACCTAAATGTACTAAGCCATCAGAATTAATATCAAAAATTCGTTCTCCGGTTTGTTGACGATTAAATGTAACTGCACCATCATGTGATGTGAAAGGGTAACTTACAGGATTACTTTGTGCTCTATTACAAGGATTTGTTTGATTATTGAACCTAGGACCATTCATATGTTGCGTACCAGCGAAAAGATCCGAAGTAAAAGGAATTCCCACATGGTTTTCTTTGTTTTCTAAATTAACTTCATTTCCAACTTTAACCAGTTCAATAAAATCAGAAGAGATTGGGAATTCACAAGGATATGTATGCCCTTCAAAACCATTAGCTTTAAACATAGGAGACAGAACACCATTTCTTTGTAATACATGTTTCATAGAGTTAAAACTAGCCGAATGTGTAAATAAAGGAGGGTAATCGTATTGGTCTAGTAATTCGTAGGCATCTTCGACAGCAGCTTTAGAAGAGTGTCCAAAATCTATCATTATTCCTCTTTGCATACATTCTTCTATAAATACTTTTCCTAAAGTATTTAATCCTTTGGTGTTTCTATAGTTTCCAGTTTCAGAATCTGGTAGTTGGGCTGGTAGTGCATTTACATTAAATAATACACGGATAACATCTAATACTAAATCATTTATATCCCCAAGATTTTCTGCTACTAAAGGTTTGTGTACATTGAAGATTCCTTCAGCACCATGATCTGCTGCTTCCCATTCAAATACATGATCATTAAAAGCAATGTTACTTAACTCTAAAAACTTTTCAAATTGACGTGCTCCACCAAAATCATTGTCCCAATGATGATTAAGAAAAATATGGCTAATACCTTTATTTTCATATTTATCTAGTTGCTCTTCAATATATTCTCTCGTGCAATTAGAAGCTCCATCACGAGTTTTTATACAGTTAAAAGGAGCTTCAAGTTCCATTCCCATAACCACTGCGAGTTTTCCTTGAGCAATAACATTTCTGGCTTCAGCTGGAGTATGTACAATTCGAAACCAACCTTTACCGGGCCCGCCTTCTTGAGCATCTACATAATTCATTAGTTGTGTTGCTTTCTCTACCATAATGTTATGAGCTTCCATAGAGTCATAAATATCTTTTGGATCATCTAAAGTGTCAAATAATATAGGTTTAAGCTGTTTAGCAAGTTCATTATAAACCTTATTTAATACTTCATTTTGAACAGATAAGGTAGTGATCAATCGAAGTCCTCCCAGTCGAGCTCTATTTAACCATTGGTAATATCCCTTTTGATGGTTAAAATCAATATGAGAAGGCCAATAATCGAAAGTAGGGTATCCATTAGTATTATGTTCCAAAGGATTTTGTTGACTACCTGTTACGGAAGCATAAATGTCAAAAAGACCTGAGTCACCATGTGAGGTATTACAATTGTCTAATGCTTGTTCAATACCATAAGGAGAAAAAGGAGCTCCATGGTTGAAGTAACCTCCATAAGATTCATTTCCGAATAAATGTAAATGGATATCTGCCATTCCCCAAACTGTGCCATTGGAATTTAGACCTTTTAAAGTGCCTGACTGTTCAGCGGATACTGATGCTTCTGGAAATATTGCACAATTTTCGTTATCAAAAAATTCAAGTTCAATAGCATTTTTTTTCTTTGCATTTCCAGTAAAACCTAAAAAGTTTCTACCCAAATAATTTCCAAAGCGCTTATTTTTCAATCTGAATTTATTGTTAGAAGAAGGCTCAGGAATCCAAATAGATCCATCATCAGCATTTTTTGAATCATCAAAGGTAAGTGTATACCACAAAAATGATTCTTTACGAGTAAGAATTTTATTATTTTTTCCATATAGCATGTATTCACCTAAAGCAGCTGGTTTTAAGTAGTACTTTGAATCGACATCCTTGAAAATAAAATCTTTCGTTTTTTTCTTATGCTTATAAGTTACGCTATAGCAAGAATTAGCTAAACTATATTTATCATTTAAAATTTGTCCTGAAAGTGAGGAAAATGTAAATAAAATAATACCGAATAGAGAATAATGTTTTTTCATTTTTATTTGATTTTTTAATAGGAAAAATAAATTTAACTAAATTCAAACCTATAAAACTCAATAATTATGAATTTAAAATTCTGTTAACTTAAATTTGATTGTGAAATTTTAGACTGGTATTCTCTATTTAAGATAATGTAATGTAAAGCAGTAATTAGATTGATTCTGGTTCTATAAAGATTTACAACTATTTCCTGATAGGAAAAGTAACCTTAGCATTAGCTAAAGAAATCAAATGTTTTATAGTTATATAGTAAAGAATTACAGTAAAGTTTACTGTTGATGTAAGAATGTAAATAAGTTAATAGACTTTATTTTAGATAATTCTAAACTGTAAAATAAGCAAGTACCTTAAGTAATTTTTATAAAAATTAACTTCTCATTAATATCTAGTTCACTAATAACTTCTGATCTGTTATCCACTAATATCTCTAACCATTCCGCAAAATTGGTAACTTTAAAATGTAATTTGTTGTCCAAATTACTGTAATATGCTAAAGGCCATTCCCCATTTTCGGTAACCTCATTTGTTAGCCAGCACCAGCTACCTCCATTCATATCTACAGAAGTTAAAGGTAATAATGTGTTTGTTAGTATTTGTTTTCGTTCACCAACAATTTCTATTTTAGGACCTATATCTTCCACAGATTCAGAAAGAAAAATAGATTTTCTAATGTCATTTATAGGATTATCATAAAATACACCACCATTAGCCATATGCTTTAGAAATAACTTATAGGATTTAGGTAATGTGAGATTTAAATCTTTTTCAATAGCTAATATTTCATCATCGGATAATTTTTTGCCTAGGTTTTTATGTCTAGAATAATTATCTAATAATATAATAATTAGATCCATAGTGGTATCCTCACTATGTGATGATTTTAATACCTTATCGATTTCTTTTCGAGCATCTTGAGTTAACTTCAAACGTTCCGAAATACTTTCTTTATTAGCTTGAGCTCCAGATTTATTAGCCAGAAACATAAAAAATGCACCGACTATTAAAACCAAAGAAGCAGTAGTTATAAAGAGGTTAAATTTATTTTTTTTCATTACAATAATTTCATTAGTTCATCATAGTCAGTAATTACTAGATCTGCATTTTGCAATGTTTGATTAGTTACTGCTGGGTTGTTATAACCAACAACAAAAATTCCTGCATCATTAGCTGCTTTAATACCATTGTCAGAATCTTCAATAACAATGCAGTTTTCTCTATCGTGACCACTTAAAGTAGCTGCTTTTTCAAAAATTTCAGGATGAGGTTTTGAAGCTTTTAAATCCGCTCCACTAACTTTTGCTTTAAAGAATTTATGTAAATCAAATCGATCAAAAACTCGGTTAATATTAACCATAGCTGAAGATGAAGCTAAAATTAAAGTGTATCCTTTATTGAAAAAATACTGAATCAAATCTTCTACGCCTTTGATTAAGCTTAGGTTCGGATCATTTTCAAAAAAACCTACAAAATGTTTCCGCTTATGAAGTACTAATTCTTCTGGATTTTCATCTAAGTTGAAATAGGTCACTATTTGTTGAAAAGTATTAATAGTAGAAGAACCTGTAAAAGAAGTGTAGAGTTCTTCAGAAACATCTAAATTTAAGGACTTAAAAGTTTCATAATAAGCTTTTTTATGTAAAGTTTCAGAGTCAATAATGACACCATCCATATCAAAAATTACACATTTTATATTTTGTATCATTCGCTAATTCAAAAATTTAGATAATAATTCGGGGGAAGGTATCATACACTCGTTTTTTTTACCAAACCATTTATAACGATTTTTAGCTATAAAATCGTATATGAAATCTCTTAAATAAGCGGGCAAAATAAAGAAAACTTGAGCTGTTTTCCAAAAACCACCAAATTCTTTCATTATTTTTAACGCTGCTGTCGATTTTATATAATAGGCTACATCAGGTTCATATAAAATTACAGAATCAATTTTTTGAGTATCTATTTTCAGTTGATTAATAATTTTTTTTCCAGAAGCTGATTGTAATGAAGAAAATAAAAAGGAGTTGTTTTTATCTAATTCAATAATTTTTAAGACAGAACTGTTACATAAATAACAGACTCCATCAAATAAGATAATTTTCTTATGACTTGGAAAACTTGACATATAGGACCCTCCCGAAATTTTTTATAAAATTACATTAACTTTTTGTAACATATTTACCAAAACAACGTCTTGTGAGTGTAAGTATATGAAATCTAACTATTATATACTTATCTTTAGTAAAAAATTAACTAAACTATATGATAAAAATTGAGGGCTTACATAAATCTTATCCCATTGGTAAAGACTCACTACATGTGTTAAAAGGTCTAGATTTACATATAAAAGAAGGAGAATTTGTATCTATTATGGGATCTTCTGGTTCAGGTAAATCAACTTTATTAAACATTGTAGGACTTTTAGATACTCACGATTTAGGGAACTATTATTTAAACGGACAACTTATTCAAAACTTAAATGAAAAGAAAGCAGCAGTATTACGTAATAAGTTCTTAGGCTTTGTTTTCCAATCGTTCAATTTAATTTCTTATAAGACCGCACTAGAAAATGTTGCTTTACCATTATATTATAAAGGTATTGGTCGTAAAGAACGTTTAAAAACTGCACAAGAGTATTTAGAAAAAGTAGAATTAGGACCTTGGGCAAATCACTTACCAAATGAATTATCTGGAGGTCAAAAACAACGTGTTGCCATAGCAAGAGCTTTAGCTACAAAACCTAAGGTGATTTTAGCAGATGAACCTACAGGAGCATTAGACTCTACAACTACAGATTCTGTTATGGATTTGCTAAAAGGAATTAATGATGAAGGAATGACTGTATTTGTAATTACGCATGAGGAAGAAGTAGCTGAGCAAACCAATAGAGTTGTTCGATTAAAAGATGGAGTGATTATTAGTGACGAGTTAACTGAGATAGGAAAGTCAAAAAACGCTAGCTATGTTTGATATAGATGCTTGGCGAGAAATTTTTCAGAGTATAAATAAGAATAAATTAAGATCTATTCTTTCAGGTTTTACTGTTGCGTTTGCTATTTTATTGTTCACTTTATTATTTGGTATTGTAAATGGTTTACAAAACTTTTTTACAAAAGCTTTTATAGACGATGCTGATAATTCAATGTTTGTAAGAACATGGAAAACAACAAAACCATACAAAGGATTACAGTCTGGAAGAATAATACAACTTAAAGATGAACATTTTGATTATATTCTAGAAAAGCACTCAGATAAAATACAACATATATCCGCTAGGAAATATTCAAGTGCTAGAATAACGTATAAAAATAAACAAGATTTTTATAACATTAGGGCTGTACATCCAGATCATAGATATTTAGAAAAGACAATTATTGATGAAGGAAGATTTATAAATCAATTAGATTTAAATCAAAAAAACAAAGTAATTGTAATTGGTCGATTAGTTAAGAAAGATTTATTTGGAGAACGACCTGCAATAGGTAAATATGTAAATGTAAGTGATATATCTTATAAGATTGTAGGAGTGTTTTCTGATGAAGGAGGAGATAGAGAAGAACGAAATGTGTATATGCCTATAACTACCGCGCAAAAATTATATGGGAATAATGATCATATAGATAATATACTTATAGGATATAGCCCTAAACTAACTATTGATAAAGCTGTTGCTTTCGGAAATAGATTAGAAAGAGAATTAAGACAAAAGCTAGATATTCATCCAGATGATCAGAATGCTTTATTCATAAGAAATATGGCAGAGGCAAATAAAGGAGTGGGACAGTTAACTACAGCATTATTTTTTATTGTAATATTTGTTGGATCAGGAACATTAATAGCAGGAATTATTGGTATAAGTAATATTATGATTTTTTCTATTAAAGAAAGGACTAAAGAGTTTGGAATACGAAAAGCACTAGGTGCTAAACCTGCATCAATAATAAGTATGGTAGTTAAAGAGTCGGTTTTAATTACAGGATTAGCCGGTTACCTTGGATTGCTGCTTGGTACATTTATATTAAACCAAATAGGAGATGGTTTAGAAAAGTATTTCATTCATAATCCTAGTGTAAGTTCAAGTTTAGTAATAGGAGCTACTATAACCTTAGTGTTGGCAGGATTATTAGCTGGCTATTTACCAGCGAAGAAAGCAGCAGGAATTAAACCAATTGTAGCATTAAGAGCAGATTAGTTATGTTTAAATTTTTATTTGACTCAGATACTTGGCAAGAAATTTACGGAGGAATTCGTAAAAATAAGGTTAGAACTATAATCACAATTTTAGGTGTACTATGGGGAATTTTTTTACTTGTAGTTTTGTTAGGAGCAGCTAGAGGTATGGAAAATAACTTTAAAACAGTTTTTGGTGATTTTGCAACAAATAGCTTGGCAGTATGGACTGAAACAACTGATACTCCTTTCAAAGGATTTCAAAAAGGAAGAAGAATTCAATTGAAGTCTAAAGATATTGAAGTTTTGAAGGAAGAATATAAAGGTGAATTACAATATATTGCACCTAGATGTCAAACTTCAAGTACTATAACCAATGGATTCAAGTATGGAGAATTTCAAGTTAGTGGTGATTATCCAGTGCTAGATAAAGTACAGAAGAAAAATTTGATTTATGGACGTTTTTTGAATGAAAATGATGTAAAGAATAAAACAAAAGTTGTTGTTATTGAAGAAAATATATACAAACAACTATTCGAGAAAAATGAAGATCCAATAAATCAGTATTTAATTATTAACAACGTAAATTATAAAGTAGTTGGAGTGTATAAGTCTGGAAATATAGATTTTGATGATGACGCAGCTTATATTCCATTCACAACGTTTCAACAAGTATACAATAGAGGTAATAGTATTGATTGGATGTTAGTGACAGTTTATGAAGGAATAGATATCAATCAATTTGAAAAAGATATCCAATTAACACTAAAAAATCTACATAAAGTACATCCAAAAGATAATAAAGCAATTGGAGGAGTTAATTTAGCAAAAGAAATAGGACGAGTTACTGGATTCTTAACAGGAATGCAATTCTTAACTTGGTTTGTTGGAATAGCTACTTTAATTGCAGGAGTATTTGCTATTGGGAATATCTTACTAATTACAGTAAAAGAAAGAACAAAAGAAATTGGTATTAGAAGAGCATTAGGAGCTACTCCAAGAGAAATAAGACAACAGGTTATTTTAGAGTCTATATTTCTAACTACAATAGCCGGAATGCTAGGAATTGTATTCGGAGGTTTGGTCTTGTTTATAATGGATTCAACTTTAGGTACAGGTCCCGATCCTTCACTATTAAATCCTACGGTAAATATTCCAATTATATTAATAGCATTTGCAATCCTAATAATTTTAGGAACCACTATTGGTCTAATACCAGCTTATATGGCAACTTTAATAAAACCAATTGAGGCATTAAGAGAAGAATAAATAAAAAAAATAATCAAGCTTTATAAATAAAAACAATGAGTAAGAGAGCAAAAATTATATTAACTATAGTAGTAGTATTATTCGCAGCAGTATTAATTTGGCTCGCGAAAAAGAACAAGAAAAATGTAGTACAATTTGAAACGGAAAAACCATTTAAAACAACAATTGTTAGAAAGACTGTAGCTACAGGTAAAGTAATTCCATTAGAGGAAGTACAAATAAAACCTCAAATTGCAGGAATTGTAGATAAGGTTGTTGCAGAAGAAGGACAAATTGTAAAAGCAGGAGATTTAATAGCAACAGTAAGAGTAGTACCTAATGTAGAAGCATTAAATTCTGCTAATAATGAAATTAAGAATGCGCAATTAGCTTACGATAATGCAAAAGTACAATTTGATCGTAATAAAAATTTATTCGAAAAAGGTGTAATTGCTAGACAAGAGTTCGAGAATTCTGAATTAAGCTTTAATAATGCAAAACAACGTTTATCGAATGCACGTTCTAATATGGATATTGTAAAAAGAGGTACTACTGCTGGTTTAGGAAGTGCAGCTAACACTAATATTAGAGCGACTTCTTCAGGAATGATTGTTGAAATCCCAATTAAAAAAGGAGCGCAAGTAATTCAAAGTAATAGTTTTAATGATGGTACAACTATAGCTACAGTTGCAGACATGAATAAAATGATTTTTGAAGGTAAAGTAGATGAATCAGAAGTAGGAAAATTAGTGAAAGGAACAGAGTTAAAAGTATCTTTAGGAGCTATTGAAGATAAAAATTTCCCAGCAAAATTAAATTTTATTGCACCTAAAGGAACAGAAGAAGGGGGAGCTGTACAATTTAAAATTAAAGCAGATGTAGCCTTAGATGAAAAATACTTTATAAGAGCAGGTTATTCTGCTAATGCGGATATAATTTTAGAGAAAAAAGATAGCATTTTAGCTATAAAAGAGGCTTTATTGAGGTTTGACAAGAAAACAGAGAAACCTTATGTAGAAATTAAAGTAGGAGAAAATAAATTTGAAAAGAAAGAATTAGAATTAGGAATCTCTGATGGGGTAAATATTGAAATAAAATCAGGAGTTACTGCAGAAGACGAAATTAAGATTTGGAACAAGGCATCTAAGGATAAAAAAGAAGAAAGTGATGATTAATGAACATTTTCTGATGTTTAAAAACAAAAAAAGACTTCTAGTAGAAGTCTTTTTTTGTTTTTAAACCTTCTTATCCATGTATTTATGTATTTAAACCATTAATAATTACGAAACAGTTTTTTTCCTGATAAAAATCATTAAGTATTGCCTTAATTTGCTGTAAACATAGTTGTTAACCCCCAATAAATGATTTCTATTATGAAAAAAAGTTACTTCAAAATTAAAATATGTTTAGCTATAGTATTTACAAGTATTTTTGCTCAAACATTAACGTCTCAAACTAGCGAACCTTTTAATTGTGTAACCGAAGCATATTTATTCCAGAGTAATGATGTATATGCTCAAAATCTAGCTTCAGGCTCAGCAATTTTAGATGCTATAGATATTACACCTAATGTTATAAATGGAGTAGGATATAATTCTAAAGATGGTTATATATGGGGATCTTTAAAATCACCAGCTAATACTATAGTAAGAATCGGTAAAGATTATGAAGTTACCACATATACGCTTTCTAATGCTCCATATTCTTATGTAGGTGATGTAAACCAAGATGGAGTTTATTTTCTTAAAAATGGAAGTTCTTCGTTTTATAAAATTGATCTAGATCCAGAATCTCCTACTTACTTAACTAATATTGGTAGTCAAGCACTTTCACAAGCAATTACAAATCATGATTGGGCATTTAATGCAGCAGATGATATGTTATATACTGTTGAGAAACATTCTAATATTTTATATAGAATTGATACAACTACAGGGAATGTAGAAGCTTTAGGAGAAGTACCAATCCTTTCAGGCTTAAATTACACATATGGAGCTGTATATTTTGATGTAGATGGTAATTTCTATATTTCAGCAAACCAAACCGGAACGGTTTATATTGTTTATGAAGTTCAAAATATTACAGTAGGAGGAAGTATGAAGTCTAATTTGTTTGCATTTGGTCCATCAAGTTCTCAAAATGATGGAGCAAGATGTCCAACAGCACCAGTACCACAAGAAGATTGTACTAATGGAGTTGATGATGATGGCGATGGGTTAGTGGATTGTGATGATCCTGCTTGTTCGGGAGTAGCAGCTTGTCCAACTATAACAAGAACGAGTAGTGGAAATGATGGAGGATTAGAAAGTAATAATCGTTTAGCTAGTCAAATTAGTCAAAGAAATATTAATAGAATTAAAAGAAATTATACTTTCAACAAGAAAACAGCTAAAAGGGTTAAGAAGAATAGTTTCTATGGTATGAAATCTGCTAACCAGACAATTTCATTATGGGATTTTGTACCTATGGATATAATTCCTGAAGCTACAGCAATTGAAAGTTCTCCAGGTGATTTGGTTGATATTACTAATGCAATTGATTTAGTTTCTGTAGATTATCTTAAAGGAAATGATAATGTCGGAACGCTATTGGTTTTAGAAACTCAAGATGAGGTATATGAACATACTAAACATATTTGTGATCGTTTTACTGGAGCAGAATTACTATCTGTATCTACTATGGAAATTAATGAGGCAACATTTATTAAATCTGTAGTTAAACAACCAGATGGATCTGTAGAATATGTGGCTAGCTTTTCTGTGAGAGTCTCAGAAGATAGTGCATTTTTTATTGCTGAATCACATTGGAATTTAGATCAATATAGTGATACAGGTTTTTATAACTTTCAAGTTTGGGCAAATTCTGTAGATGATCTATATAACTTGTCTCAAGAAGTGATTCGTTTGATAGAAATTCAAAAACCAATAGCTAGTTATATCAGTTCTCAAGCTCCACCTGTTTATGTTAGAAAAGCAAGTTATATGAACGGAGGAAAAATTAATCTTGAGGTTATCAATACGTTATCTTCTGAATCAATTACAATCGAAGGGTTTAAAAGAGCCACAGAAACAAGTGAAATTGAACCAGTAAATTTAACAATTACCGCGCCTAATTATGTAAATAATATAACTTTAGAAGTAGGAAGTTTATATGATATTGGTTTTAGAGTTAGAAATGCTTTAGATATATCTCCAGATGATCTTTTCCTTTCTGATGGTACTTGGGGTATAGATTATAGCTCAGAAAATTATATCGATTCTTTTGAAGTCATTAAAAGTGATATTTCTGAAGGTAAAGATGCTTATAACGTTGAAAGAGGTATTGTATTAACTACCACTACTAATCAAGATGTTTCTATATATCGATCTTTAACTCCTAAGTTTGAACCTGTTGATGTTTCAAATTATAATCAAATAACTTTTAAAGCTAAAGGAGATGGTAAATTGAAATTAACATTTATTAAAGATGAAATTACTTCTTGGGAAGAGCAACCTTATCTAATGATTGAGTTAACAGAAAATGAAAAGGAATATGTATTGCATAACGCAGATATTATTGCAGCTAAAGGAGGAACAAATTTAAATGATATAAAAATGTTATTGTTTACTTTAGTTAGTGAAGACGTTACTATAAAAACTAAGAAGTTTGACATAACAGATATTCAGTTTTCTAAGCAATCTACAGCATCACTAGAAGAGCAAGATCAAGAAATTACAGCTAGAGTAGTTCCAAATCCAATAGTAGATCAAGCAACGTTCAATTTTGAAGTAAAAAATGCAGATGATTATATTTTAGAAATCTATAATTTATTAGGGAAAAGAGTATTCTCTCGTAAGATACAAGCTGTGGTTGGTAAAAATAAGGTAGTATTTTATCGTAATGAGCTTTCTTCAGGAGCATATTTATATTCATTAAACTCTTCAAATCAAAAAATAAAAGGTAAGATTTTGTTGAAATAATGTTAACTATCTAGAATAGAGGTTGTTTTAACTGTGTTTTTGCATTATTTTCAATAAAAACAAAAATTAACCTATGTTAATTTAATTTAATTGCGATTAACATAGGTTAATTTATTTTAAATTCAATCATTTCTCTAAATTGATAAGAATTTTTCATTTGATCGAATCAATGATACCGTTTGTCGAACTTTTAACTACTGAAAGTCTAAAAATTAAATTTTACATCTTAAATCTGACGTAAATTTGCAGTGTAAAACAACAGTAATCTTAAATAAAACAAGACATGAATATTACTCAATTGTTCTTAGAAATTATAGAAAAGTTTGTTCAACAGTTAAGACCTGAAATGAATGTTCAAAAGATTCCTGTGTATGTAAAAAAAGATAAATACCCATTTAAAAGGTAATTACATTCAAAATATAAATTGAATCATAATATTTCCCCTTATTACATTTAGTAATAGTATAATCCCCAATATTAAAAGTGAACTCTTTATGAGTTCCTTTTTTTTTGCTTTAAATTTAGTCAATTGTGAATCGTACAGTAGAACAATTTAAAATATTGAAGTACCAATTTAAGGTATGAATTGTATTCAACGTTATAATAATGTTATTTACCGAACTTAAGTTTTCACAAATCTAAAATTTCAATAAAAAAGGGAAAACAATTGTAATTTAGAAGTGTCATTAGCGACAAAGTTCAAAGGAATCCCTAAAAGATTAAAATCATGAAAATTTTTAAGTATTTAAACGAAATCTTAACTCAATTATTTAATCAGTTATCTCCAGGAATGAATGTGCAAAAAATTCCAGTATACGTTAAAAAAGACAAACATTCTTTTCGTAAATAATTGAATTTATAAGTAATAAGAAAATCCTTTAACTAATTCTCAATACATAATAAGTATAAAGTTTAGTAAATCCCAATAAAAAAAGAACTCATATAGAGTTCCTTTTTTATTTTATGCAATAAGTAGTTTTTTATTAAGTGAACATTTTAGCAACGTTTTCTGCTTTTCTACTTTCCGAATAATCATAAAAACCTTCACCAGACTTTACACCTAGCTTTCCAGCTGTTACCATATTTACTAATAAAGGACATGGAGCATATTTAGGGTTTTTAAATCCATCATACATTACATTAAGTATCGATAAACATACATCCAAACCTATAAAGTCAGCTAATTGTAATGGTCCCATAGGATGAGCCATACCTAGTTTCATTACAGTATCTATTTCTTTAACACCAGCAACTCCGTTGTATAAAGTCTCGATAGATTCATTAATCATTGGCATTAAAATTCTATTAGCCACAAATCCAGGGTAATCATTAACTTCTACTGGTACTTTATTAATTTTTTGAGTAAGTTCAACAATATAATCATTAACTTCATCAGAAGTGTTATAACCTCTAATAATCTCTACTAGCTTCATAATAGGAACAGGATTCATAAAATGCATCCCAATTACCTTTTCTGGTCTAGAAGTAACAGCAGCGATTTGAGTTATAGAAATAGATGAAGTATTGGTAGCCAAAATTGTATCTTCAGGACAAACATCATCTAATTCTTTAAAAATTTTAAGTTTTAAATCGATATTCTCAGTAGCCGCTTCTACAACTAAACCAGCATACTGAACACCTTCCTTAATATTAGTAAATGTAGTAATATTCTTAAGCGTGTTTTCTTTGTCTTCAGCTGTGATCTTTTCTTTTGCTACCATTCTATCTAAGTTTTTAGAAATAGTAGCTAATCCTTTATCTAAAGCTTTTTGAGAAATATCAATTAATTGAACATTGTATCCAAATTGAGCAAAGGTATGTGCTATACCATTTCCCATGGTACCAGCACCAATTACTGCAATATTATTCATTTGTGAAATTTAGTTTAATTTATTTGTTAGAGAAACAATCTATAATTTGATGAGCAACTCGTAATGCTTCAGTTCCTTGAGTTAATGAAACTATAGGAACTGTATTATTTTTAATAGCATCAGCAAATGAGTTTAATTCATCTAAAATTGCGTTATTCTGTTCTATTTTAGGATTTTCAAAATAAATCTGCTTTTTCATGCCTTCAGCATTTTGCAAAATAATTGCAAAATCATCTGGTGTTTCAGGGGCATCTTTCATTTTAACAACCTCTGATTTCTTCTCTAGGAAATCAACAGAGATGTAAGCATCTTTCTGAAAGAAACGAGACTTTCTCATATTTTTCATAGAGATTCTACTAGAAGTTAAATTGGCAACACATCCATTTTCGAATTCGATCCTTGCATTTGCAATATCGGGAGTTTCGGAAATGACAGAAACTCCACTAGCATAGACATTTTTCACCTTAGATTTTACAACGGAAAGTATAATATCTATATCGTGAATCATTAAATCTAAAACCACAGGAACATCTGTACCTCTTGGATTAAATTCAGCTAATCGATGAGTTTCAATAAACATAGGAGTATCAATAATATCCTTTACTGCAGTAAAAGCAGGATTAAATCGTTCAACATGACCAACTTGACCACGAACATGATTTTGACTAGCCAAAGTTCTAATAGCCTCAGCTTCTTGAATAGTATTGGTGATTGGTTTTTCAATAAAAATATGTTTACCTTTTTCTATGGCTAGTTTAGCACAATCAAAATGAGATAAGGTTGGGGTTACAATATCTACTACATCTACAGCATCAATTAAACTTTCAACAGAATCAAATAAATGATATCCGTATTCAGTAACAACTTTATCAGCATTTTCTTTATTAGGATCATAAAAACCAACAAGTTCATATCTTTCTGATTCTTGTAGAAGGCGTAAGTGAATCTTCCCTAGGTGACCAGCACCTAAAACTCCAGCTTTTAGCATAAATGTTTAGATTTATTAAAGGGTGTTAATTGTTTAAAAAAATCAACATCAACAAAGATACACTTTTATAGATTTGTTTTGTAATTATTACTACTTTTAGCTTGCTGAAAAATCAAATGAGGTGAGAGATACAACCAAACATCAAGGGCTTAGAAACCAATTAGCTAATGTATTGCACAAAAAAGGAATTGTGGATGAAAAAGTATTGAGTGCAGTAAGGAAAATTCCACGACACTTATTTATCGATAGCAGTTTTGAAGATCATGCTTACAAAGACAAGGCTTTCCCTATTGCAGCTGATCAAACTATTTCGCATCCGTATACAGTAGCATTTCAAACACAAACTCTTGAAATTAAGGAAGGTGAGAAAGTACTTGAAATAGGTACAGGTTCAGGTTATCAAACAGCAGTGCTTTTAGAATTAAAAGCAGAAGTGTATACCATAGAAAGACAGCACGAGCTTTTTAAGAAAACATCGTTGTTTTTACCTAAAATTGGGTATAAGGCAAAACGTTTTGTATTTGGTGATGGGTATAAAGGACTACCTGAAAATGCTCCTTTTGATAAAATTATAGTAACAGCTGGGGCACCTTTTATTCCAAAACCATTATTAGGTCAGTTAAAAGTAGGAGGGAAGTTATTAATACCTGTAGGTGATGGTACTCAAATTATGACTTTATTAGTCCGTACGTCTCCAAAAGAATTTGAAAAACATGAGTTAGGTGATTTTAGATTTGTACCTATGTTAGAGAAGAAGAATTAATTATTTAATTTTTTGAATACTTTACTTTTCTCTAATATCATTCTCTCAATTATTTTGGGATAAGATAGTTTAATATAATTTGATTTAGCGTAAGATAATTTTTGATGATTATAAGAGAAAAATGGCAGAAATAATTGAGCATCAATACTGTCTTTTTCAGTAATATCTTTTCTTTTAATAACTTCAAAAGTGTTTTCTCTATGATTAACTATCAATAAAGGTTTATTATAAATCAAATCATTAATAGTATCACCATTTTTATTGTTTTGGTGATAAGCTCCCCAATAATAAGGATCTAAGAGTTCTTGGCGAGTTACTTTTGAAGAAAAACTTTCATAAGGATTGATCGAGAAAGATCCTGCACCTGTTCCACAATCTAGTCCATATTCATAATCATTCTTAAAATGAGGAGTATTTACCTTTAACCTATAACGGTATCTAAATATAGAATCATTCATTTTAAATAAAAGTTGATCGTATCTGTAGGTCCAGACTAAAAAAGCTTTTATTGATGTATTCTTAAAATTAATTTCATATAGATTATTTTCTTTAGTAATCTCTATACTTAAATCCTCTGATTCTATTTCTTGACTACTAGTTTCCCAGTCATATAAATTGTTTAAAAATGTAGGTAAGTAATAACTTCTAAAAACATATAAGTCTACAAGAACGAATAGAGAAGTCAACGAAAGAAATGTAATAACAATTTTTTTTAACTTTTTCATAAGTTAAAAGTAACAAAAAAATCCGCAAAATAGCGGATTTATTGAATTTGAAAAAAGAACAATCAACTTATTCAGCTGTAGCATCAGCTACAACTACGTCTTGTTGAAGGTTTTGTTGAGTCTGTTTTTGGTTATTTTGTGATAAACCACATGGAGCTGTGCTTCCACAAGATGTTAATCCTAATAAACCAACTACACAAATTACAATAAATACTACTCTTTTCATTTTTTTACTTTTAAAAACGCTAATTTATAAAATTTTAATTAATTTATCAGAATCAATTTTCTCTTTTATAACGTTGAAGGTTTCCATTTTATTTTGAATGTCAGTCAATAAATTTTCAGAAATAGGTTTTCCATCATTCCATTCTGTAATAGATAGCCATTTTTGTATGTCTTCTAGCTGTTGCTCATATCGTACAGAAAGTATTTGATCTATGTTTTCTAGAGATTTAAAACCACTTGTACAATTATTAATAATATCCAATACTGTTTTTATTTGTTCAGGATAGTTTTCTAAAATTTCTTCTCGAATTGCTACTACAAAACAAGGCCATGGAGTAGGACAGTCTCCTAAACGTCTAAACGTTCCGTTATCTACTAAAGGTTTTGTCGTAAAATGTTCCCACATAAAATAGTCAGCTTCACCATTCGTTAAAGCATCAATTCCTCCTTGCAAGTTTTTAACTACTTTAAATTGTAATTTATCAATATCCCAACCATTATTATAAGCGTTAACTATAGCCATTAAATGAGAGCCGGATCCATATCTACTAATGGCAACTGTTGCGTTTTCAAGGTCATCAATGGTTTTAAACTTTGATTTCGCACCGACGTGAATTCCCCAGATTAAAGGACTT
Source organism: Tenacibaculum agarivorans (assembly GCF_001936575.1). Taxonomy (GTDB): domain Bacteria; phylum Bacteroidota; class Bacteroidia; order Flavobacteriales; family Flavobacteriaceae; genus Polaribacter; species Polaribacter agarivorans. The sequence continues at coordinate 70,402 of NZ_MSMP01000016.1, read as the reverse complement.
TTTACAAAAGTTTGAATAATCTTAGAAGGATTACCGTCGATAATATCTTTAATAATACCTTCAGTCAGTACTATAGCTATATCTACATCACCTTCTCTTAGAGCTTTACACATGGCGCCAGTCCCACCGGGAAAGTCTTGCCAGCGTAAATTGATATTTTGTTGGGTATATTCTTTATTTTTTAGGGTAATGTACCAAGGGTAGTTAAAATGTTCAGGAACACCACCTACTTTTAAATTCAGCATTTATTCAACTAATTTTTGTAATGTATATGTAATTAAATCTTCAACAACCTTACTAGGATTTTTACTAAATGTTCCGTTAGCTCTATTTGCCAAAATAGCATTCATTGAACAAGCATTATGACCTAATAATTTAGAAAGTCCATATATGGCAGAAGTTTCCATTTCTAGGTTGGTAATTCTGTGGTTATTGTAGGAGAAATTATCTATCTTTTTATTTATGTTTTCATCCTGTAGAGGAAGTCTTAATACTCTTCCTTGAGGAGCATAAAAGCCACCTGCAGTAGCTGTAATTCCTGTAAATGTAAGTTCAGAAAGCAGTTTTTCTTCTAATACTTTTGAATTAGCTACAACTAAAGGATATGATTTTCTTTGAGACCAATTGGTTTGTTTTACAAATTCCTCTTCTATTTCTGGGTGAGAAATTTGGTCTACTTTGTAAGCTTGTAACATACCATTTAAATCGATAGCATGTGTACTTAGTAAAAAACTATCTATTGGAATATCACTTTGTAGTGAGCCTGATGTTCCTATTCTAACAATATTAAGTTGCGTGTGTGTTTCTTTCACAACTCTTGTAGTAAAATCAATATTAACTAAGGCATCTAGTTCATTGAGTACAATATCAATATTATCAGGACCAATTCCAGTAGAGATAACGGTAATTCTTTTGCCTTTATAAATACCAGTAGTAGTTTTAAATTCTCTTTTTTGCGTAGAGAATTCAATACTGTCGAAATGTTTAGTTACTTTATCTACCCTGTCTTGATCTCCAACAAAAATGAGATCTTTGGAAATATGTTGAGGCTTTAAATTTAAATGATAAATACTTCCATCATCATTTAAGATAAGCTCAGAATTTTTAATATGCATCTACGATGTTAATTTCAATAGCTTATTTGTAGAATTCATAAACAAGTAGCTATATTTTCTTGCGCCGCCAAGATACGAAAAATCTGAACGAATTTGTCGGTAATAGTTAAGCTGATTATTCAGTACTTCTTTCCCAATGTCATTTAATTTAACAGGATTGAAAGATGAGAATAATTTTTTTAATTCTTGAAGCTTGTTGGTGTATTGAATATCTCCAAACCCATAAACTCCTTGTTGATTTAGAAGTGTACTTACTAATTCATTTTCACTTTTAAATTGAGTACTATCAGCAGTTGATAAAATTGTGTTTTCAATGGAATTTAACCCATTTTCAATAGATGGAAATCGCTGTAAATGTGCACTAATAGCATCTGTTAAATAGATGAAAGGAGATGAAGGATTGAATTTATGGACAGTTTCCAGTCGTATAGGACTATCAGAACAATATAATTGCCAAATGTAATCAGCATATTCAATATCATCTTGAGTTAATGTAGTTCTATTCTCGTGTAATTTTAATAGTTCTTTTTGAGTTAATTTTGAAAATCCAACAGCTCTTTTATTTTCATCGGGGCCAGTTTGAATTATAGTTATTTTTCTTCCTTTCCTATACCTTTTTAACCAGCTTACTACGGCTATCATATTTATCTGGCAGAACAAATCATGATCAAACCATAAAATGATCTCATCTTGATTTTGTTTACATAAATTTCTATATTCTTTTAAAGTAAAGTCAATAAAAGTTTTCTTGGTAATTTTGTAGGATGAATTTAAGAAATCAAAACGGGTTTTCCAGAAATCTTCACTACCAACATCTGTTGTAGTTTTTCCTTCACATAGCATTTCTCGCCATGTTATAATTTCACCTTCTATTGGTAAGTTTCGTAAAATTTCGGTGGTAAAATCACCATTGGTTATGTGTAAAAAAGAACTCATTGGAAAGGGACTTTAAAATACACCCCAATATTAATGAAAAAAAAGATATGTTGAGAATCTTATTTAGTATTAGTCTAATTTTTAATTAATTATTATCTTTTTTGTTAAAAAAATGATTTTTTTAAAATCAGTACAAGGAGATTTAACATAAATAGTTAACGTTTTTTTATCTTATCCCCCAACTCGCTTAACATTAAAACCTTTTTCTTTTAACAGTTTCATAATTTGATCTCTATAGTCACCTTGAATAATGATTTTTTCGTCTTTAAAAGAACCTCCAACAGAAAATTTAGTTTTAATTTCTTTAGCTAACTTTTTAAAATCTTCAGTAGCTCCATTGTAACCATCTATAATTGTAATAGGTTTTCCTTTTCGTTTTTCATATTTACAAAGTAATGGTTCTTCTTGAAGCCAAACATCTGGCTTTTCTTCCTTAGGAGCTTCTTCAAGCTGATGATCAGGAAATAAATTTTTAAGTTGATCTTGTAAATCCATAGTTTTTATTTTAAAGTCTAAAGATGTGTTTAAAAAATTTAACTTAATATCTAGTAGTTATTTAATTAACCCTAGTTCACGTAGACGTTCATTTAGAAATTCACCTGCGGTAATGTCTTCAAACTGTTTAGGATTTTTAGCGTCTATACAATTTTCTAAGACGTCTAATTTCATTTCAGAAATAGGATGCATGAAGAAAGGAATTGAATATCTAGAAGTTCCCCATAACTCTTTAGGAGGATTTACTACACGATGAATTGTAGACTTTAACTTGTTATTACTATGACGTGATAACATGTCTCCTACATTAATCATAAGTTCATCAGGTTGAGCTATAGCATCTACCCATTCTCCATCATGATTCTGAACTTGTAAGCCTTTACCATGAGCTCCCATTAAAAGTGTGATTAAATTAATATCTCCATGAGCAGCTGCTCTAACAGCTCCTTTAGGTTCTTCTTTAATTGGAGGGTAGTGGATAGGTCTTAAAATACTATTTCCATTTAAGATATATTGGTCAAAGTATTCTTCGTCTAGATCTAAAAACAAAGCTAAAGCTCGCAAAACGTATTTAGCTGTTTTTTCTAGCATTTTATAAGTTTGCTTTCCTACTTCGTTAAACTCTGGTAATTCATCAACAATTACATTAGCAGGATATTCATTTTCTAATTTTGAGTTATTTTCTACATACTGTCCGAAATGCCAAAACTCTTTTAAGTCTCCTTCTTTTTTTCCTTTAGCACTTTCTTTACCAAATGAAACATAACCACGTTGTCCACCTATGCCAGGAATTTCATACTTCTGTTTTACATCTACAGGAAGATCGAAAAATTCTTTGATTTGACTGTATAGATTTTCTACTAGTGTATCGTCTAAAAAATGTCCTTTTAAAGCTACAAAACCAATAGTTTCATAGGCATTACCAATCTCATTAATAAACTTTTGTTTTCTTTCAACATCTTCAGATAAAAAATCTTGTAAATCTACACTTGGTATTCTAGTCATTTTGGTACGTTTTAAAGTATAAAATTAATAAAAAAGCACTTATTTTTCAATGAAGTGATTTAAACTTTTTGAATTGATCTAAAAATTAATGATTTTATATCCATATAGAGACTTTCCAAGCCAAAAATGAGAGATAGGAAAGAGAAAAGATAAAATATAGATATAAACGAGTAATCTTTTAGCTAATTAGAAAAATTAAGCCACTTCTTTATATTTATTTTTTTGCAAATGGAATTAAATAAGATAGTGTATAGTTGAATCCAAATCCTGTATTACTCTCGAAAACCGTGTTAAATCCTGGGAAATATAAGGTTTTAAAGTTAGTTTGATCATCTATACTAAGTCCTACTTTATAAGCTCCATGAAACCCCATAAATAAGTTTTTGAATGTTTCAACTTTAATTCCTAATTGAAATTCAAACCAGTGTCCAGTTAAACCAGATTCTGAAATATTAACTTCTTGCGGAACAGTAGGAAAAAAAATATCGCTTGTAGTACTTCCAGTAGAAACATTTGGAGTGAAACTATTTAATGTTTGTTCAAAAATCGCAAATCCATATCTACCACCTACATAGATTTCATTATTCATGTCTAACCAATTCGTATAGGTATTATAGTTAGCTCCTAAACGAATATAGTTTCCTTTAGATGTTGAAGTGGTAAAATCTTCAAATGTAATTTCCTCTTCTCGTCCAATTTCACCAGCAATATACCATCGTTTAGATATTCTATAATCACCTACAATTTCTATCCCAGTATAACTTTTATCTACAAAATTTAAACCTAGTTTACTTAAATCTATCCCTAAACGCAACCCATATCCTGTTTTATAAACTATGGTATCTTTAGAAGTATCTTTCTTTTTAGAAATTTTTTGTTTAGACGATTTTTGTTGCGTTGTTTTTTGTTGAGAATAACTATTAACAAGAAACAATAAGAAAAAACAATTAATGAAAAATGTTAACGTGCGCATTTATTTGTGAATTAATTGATTCTATTTCATTTACAGATAATCTACTTATCCAACCATTATCTCTTTCAAGAGTAACATTATTATAAATTACTCTATACCCACAAGAACGAGAAACATATTCGTTTTCGGGCATGTATTTTACAGTTAAAGTGGCTGTTTCATTACCAACCATCCCCACATCACTGTCGGTTTGATTTCTTTTTAATATGAATACTGTTTCGTTAGTTAATGAGTTCAAAGGAATAGCTATACTATCCGTAGTTATACTTTGGTGTATGCTATCACCTGCTGCTAATCCTTGTGCTGTAATTGATAGACGCATAGCTTCTTTTAGATTGTCAACATTATCCTTATCATAGAAACGTAAAATAAGATTAGGTGTTACTGGATTTTCTACACAAAAATCGTCTCGTTCACAAGAAAAAAAAGTGATACTAGTTATGGATAGTACTAGTACGACGAATAAAATTTTAATAATTTTCATCTAGTATTATTTTTCAAACAAAACAACAGTTTCAATATGGGCAGTATGAGGAAACTGGTCTACTAAGCTGATTTTTTTTATTTGGTATCCTGCTTCATTTAATTGCTCTGTATCTCTTGCCTGTGTTGCTGGGTTACAAGATACATAAACCATTCTATCTGCATTTAGATTTATGATTTTTTTAAGTGTTTTTGGAGCAATTCCTGCTCTAGCTGGATCGAGAATTATAGTTCTAATTTTATTTTTATATTGAGGATGTTCCGTTAAAAACTTGCCTACATCAGCAGCGTAAAATTCAACTCCTTCAATATGATTTCTTTGAGCATTCTTTTTCGCATCTTCAATGGCAGAAGCTACAATATCTACACCAATTATTTTTGTGTTATTACTATTAGATGCTAAAATTTGACCGATGGTTCCTGTTCCACAAAACAAATCCATGACTACAGTATTGTCAATAGCTTCTTTATTTTCTAAAGCATATTCAACAACCTTACTATATAATTTTTCTGCTGATTTAGGATTGGTTTGAAAAAAGCTTTCCATACTGATTTCAAAATTCAAGTGTAATAACTCTTCTACTATTTTATTTTTACCGTAGATTAATTTTGTACTACCATTAGTTGGTATATCTCTATCACCAATATCGTCATTAATAATATGTAAAACTCCTGCAACACGATCTCCAAATAGTTCCACTAAGTAGTCTGCAAATTTTTTAACACTAAACTTAGATAATTCTTTAGATGTAGTTGTTAATCCGAATAAAAGTTCATCAGTTTTATATGATTTACGGACAATAAGATGTCTAAAAAATCCTTCTTTTCGAGGTCCGTGCCATGGTTCTAGATTTGTGGCCTCGCAATATTGTCTAATATTTTTTAAATTATTTTCTAACTCTGCATCAAAAAGACCACTGTCTTTATCTAAGTTTTCTCCCATCCACCATACACCACGTCTTTTAAAACCTAATGTAAATTCATCTACATCTGAATTTATTGCTGCGTCAAAACCAATAGCAGAAAAACTATACACCATTTTATTTCTGTAATGGTATACATTTGGTGAAGTTACAAATTCATCAAAATAAGCTTCAATATCATCTATTTTTGCAAATTTTTTGAATAATGTCATAGTACTACTATACTTGTATTCATGTTGCTTTTCAATAGGTAATTTAATATACGGCGCTCCAGGAATTTCCTGAAAATCTGTAGCAATTTCATCTTTAGATTCTTCTATTACTTCAATTAGCTTACATTCTGCATAGCTTTTTTGAGACTTTGTTACTTTAGCTTTAACTAACTGACCCGGTAAGGTATTATGCACAAAAACTACAAATTCACCTAGTTCTGAACGAATTCTACCAGCTCCTTTTCCACCGAAGGCATAGTCTTCAATTAATAATTCAATGATTTCTCCTCGTTTCACAAATTTATTGCGTTCTCTTCTTGGCATTACTTACTGTTTAAGGAATGCAAAATTAGAAAATACTGGTGGTTTAATGCCTAAAATGTAATAAAAAAGACCACCAAAAAAGTTTTTTAGGTGGTCTTGTTATTTTTTCTAGAAATCTTTTAGTCTCTCGGAGTAGTAGTAATGTCTATGGTATTGTCGCTTTTTACAATAATTACGTAGTCCTCGCAAAAGTTAACATTTACTGTTTTAACTAATTCTGTTCCACTTTTTAGTACTACAGTGTAGGTGATTTCCCCTGGTGAGTAGCTGGTTGTGGGTGAAGATTGTCCAGATTCTATGTTATTGATGTTTTCGGTATTTCCTCCTGTAGTTTTTACCTGAACACTTACCTCATCTGTACCTTGATTAGTAACTCTAGCTGTTGGGTTTTCATTATCACAACCAGAACAACTTTGAAAAAAAGCCATTGCTACAATTAAAAAAAATGGGACGATTTTTTTGAATAATTTCATGATTTTGGGGTTTAAATTGTTAATATATTCAATATTTTACGGCTATAATATACTGTTTTTTTTATGGTTTCTATTTTTTAGACAAAAAAACGACTTAAAAGTCACCGAGAAATGATGCGAGTTAGTGCTTGTTATAAAAAAGTTACAGGAATTTTTAAAAATAAATGAACCTTCTGCCATTTTATACGTCTATGTTATGAAGTTTAATCTATGAAGAACATGAGCAAAGAGATTGATGCAGAATTAGTTTCAGCATTTCAATCCGGAGATAATAAAGCATTTGTATCGCTGGTAAAAAGATGGCATGTGTCATTTTGTAAGTTAGGATATTGGTATGTTAAGGATGTTGACTTAGCTAAAGATATAGCTCAAGAGAGTTGGATTATAGTATATAACAAATTACAAAAATTAGAAGATCCTAAAAAATTTAAAAACTGGGCAATACGTATAGTAAATAGAAAAGCAATTGATTTTTTACGATTTCAAAAAAAGATAGATAAAAAGAACGAAGAATATAAAAACACATTCCAAGTTACCACAGAAGATAGTACTTCTAATAATGAAGTCAAAAATCAATTATTAAAAGAAATTAAAAAATTAAGTATAGAACATCAGGAGGTTTTACAGTTGTTTTATGTAGAAAGTTACTCGTTAAAAGAAATTAGCACATTACTTAGAATCTCTTTAGGAACTGTAAAATCCAGATTGTTCTATGGTAGAGAATTATTAAAGAAAACAATGATTAAATATAAAACAAATGAAAAATTTTAGAGAAATAGATGAGTTGATAAAAGAAACGTTAAGTGAAGAAGAAGCAAAGTTTTATGATGAATTGAACGAGCAGAACATTTTCCAAATGATGTTTGGTATTTTTAAAGGAAAAAATAGATGGATGACAATTACAATTAGTATTGTACAGTTGATTTGGTTTGTAGTGTTTGTTTATTGTGCGATTCAGTTTTTTAATACCGAAGAGACTAATGAATTAATTCGTTGGGGAATTTTTGGAGCTTTGAGTATAATGGCCTCATCTATGTTGAAATTTTATACTTGGATGCAAATGGATAAAAGAGCGTTGTTACGAGAAATTAAACGTTTAGAATTACAAGTTTCATCTTTATCTGGAAAAATATCTGATTAAGATTGTATAAAAGCACTAAGTATTTAATAAATTGCACCCTCTTTTAGGGATGATTTCTCTCCCACGCTGCTTTTTCGATTTCTCGAAAGAATAAAGGTATAGTAGGAATGGTTATTTTATACATTTTTAAAAATTAAAGAAATGGCTGTTTTAGAAAAATTAACTTCACAGCAAGCAATCGACTTAGAAAACAATTACGGAGCACACAACTATCACCCTTTACCTGTGGTATTAAGTAAAGGAGAAGGTGTGTATGTATGGGATGTAGAAGGTAAGAAATATTACGATTTCTTGTCTGCGTATTCTGCAGTAAATCAAGGACACTGCCATCCGAAAATTGTGAATGCAATGGTTGAGCAAGCGAAAACGTTAACATTAACGTCTAGAGCGTTTTACAATGATATGTTAGGGCAATATGAAAAGTATGCTACTGAATATTTTGGTTTTGATAAGTTATTACCAATGAATACTGGGGCAGAAGCTGTAGAGACTGCTTTAAAGATTTCGAGAAAATGGGCTTATGAGAAGAAAGGAATAGCTGAAAATGAAGCACAGATTATTGTATGCGAAAATAACTTCCATGGAAGAACAACTACAATTATTTCTTTTTCTAACGATCCAGTAGCAAGAGAAAATTTTGGTCCATATACAGAAGGATTTATTAAAATAGAATATGATAATCTAGAAGCTTTAGCAAATGCTTTAGAAAACAATACAAATGTAGCTGCATTTTTAGTGGAACCTATTCAAGGTGAAGCAGGTGTTTATGTGCCTTCTGAAGGGTATTTAACAGGAGCTAAAGCGCTATGTGAAAAGCATAATGTATTATTTATAGCCGATGAGGTACAAACTGGGATTGCTAGAACAGGTAGATTATTAGCAACTTGTGGTAACTGTAGTTGCGATAATAAGAATTGTTCTAATACTCCAGATGTAAAACCTGACGTATTAATTTTAGGGAAAGCATTGTCTGGTGGAGCATACCCTGTTTCTGCTGTTTTAGCTAATGATGATGTAATGAATGTTATTCGCCCTGGTAATCATGGTTCTACTTTTGGAGGGAATCCAATTGCCGCAGCAGTAGCAATTGCAGCTTTAGAGGTTGTTAAGGAAGAGAAGTTAGCTGAAAACGCATACCGATTGGGAGAAATTTTTAGAGAAGAAGTAGGTAAGTTAGTTGAAGAAACTGAATTGGTAACTTTAGTTAGAGGAAGAGGGTTGTTAAACGCTATTGTAATTAACGATACTGAAGACAGTAAAACAGCTTGGAATATTTGTATGAAATTACGTGATAACGGATTATTAGCGAAACCTACTCACGGAAATATTATTCGTTTTGCACCACCATTGGTAATGAACGAAGAACAATTAAGAGATTGTATTTCTATTATTAAGAAAACAATTTTAGAATACGAAGCATAAGAAAAAGCGACCTTTAGGTCGCTTTTTTTGTATTACTTGTTTTCCTCATGAAATGCTTATGATTTCCACTTTTTACAGTAGGAAATCATTAATTGTCAGTTTTTTACAAGGATCTTGCTTAAATTTAAGGTATTAACCTATTAAATTTAATATATCATGAAAAAAAACATTTTAGCGTTAGGAAAAAAGTTAAATAAAAAACAACAGCAAATAATTAATGGAGGAATGAGAGGTATAGTGCCTTGTAATACTATAAGAGACTGTTTCTTTTTAGGAGACGGTTATATAGGAGATTATTTTTGTCTAGATAATGGAAGAGGATTTAAAGAATGTGTATTATTATAAAAAATGAGAAGCTGTCAGATAAACAATATTTATATATCTGACAGCTTCTTTATGAATAGAAATTTAATTATTAGTTAGCCATTTCATAAATATTTAGATGTTTTTTTAATACCCCTGAAGGAGTATCTTTAGTCTCATCGAAAATTCTAGTATCTCCAAATAAAATAAAGCTGTCTTTAGCTCTAGAAACTGAAACATTTAACATGTTTGGTTTGTTATCTTTTTCAAAGAACATTGTGCCTTCATCTTCATTAGTATATACAGAGCTGAATAAGATGATACTGCGTTCCGCTCCTTGTAAAGCGTGTACTGTACCTAGTTTGATATTGTTAACTTTAAAACCAGCTTCAAGTAAGGCTTTAGAAAGTTCACCTTTTTGGCTAGCAAATGGAGTTATAATTCCTAAGACCTCTTCAATTTGCTCAACATCATAGGCCTCTTGTATTGTTTCTTTGTTTTGTTGTAACCAAGTAATAATAGCTTTTACTTCTTGAATATTTTGACGGCTATTATATTTTCGTTCACTGATGCCTTCTATATGATACGCCATCATAGAAGGAAAAGCTTGTCCTTCTCTAGCTTTACCTTTCATAGGTTTTAAAATACCACCATACGCTAATTCGTTACAAAAATTAATGATTTCATCATTGCATCGTCTATGTTCTAATAAAATCAATCCTTGTTCCTTGGTATTATTGATTGGTGTTTCAAATTCACAAGAATTTTGGGCCATTCTCATAATACATCCATTAGAGGCCAAAAAACCTAGGTCTTCCAAATAACGCATATCTTGTTCTTGTTGGATAATGTTCAGACTAGATAAATTTCCTTTATCTATTCTAGAAGGAATAGACCATATGGGTTCAATTTGTTTTAAATCACCAACTACAAAAGCTTTTTTAGCAATGGCAAATACAGGAATACTAACTTCAGGAGTAACTTGTCCAGCTTCATCAATAATTAATAAATCGAGAAAATTATACAAAGGGAAATACTCAAAAATTGGTTTCCCGTTTTCATTTTCACCTTGATATTGACTATATATGAAATGACTTGGAGCTGTGTAAAAAGTACCAACAAAACAAGGAGTTAGCATAGCTCTTCGTTTCCATTTTATTATAATAGATTGCTCTCCAGTTCCTCGTTCAGTATCTTCTTCTAACATCTCTCTAGTTGCAATGAGCCATCGAGCCTCCCAATAATGAGTAGCTAATAAAAAGGCCTTATGACGTAAGGAAACATCCAACTCGTCATAATAAAAACGAGGTGTTGGGTTTTTAGAGTTGAGTTTTTCAAATTCAGAAGCCCATAATTCATCTTCTTTTAGAATAGGGAAATTCTGAATGTTCGTTTTTCGTCTCCAATCTTTCAGTTTTAAATTAGCTTGTAATGCAATGTTTAAATTATTGATAAGCTCTTTAAGTAGTTGATTGGCTTTTTCTTTATCATTAAGTGTATTTTCATATGCCTTAAAAATATATTGTTCTTGATTTTCTGTAAATTCTGTAGTATCTGCTTTAAAATATTGCGCAATCAGCGAAAGAAAATCCGGTTTTTTATAAGCCGCTTTCAACTCATTTAAAGTAGTTCTCCAAGTTGTGAGTTTCGAAATATTGAGATGATCACGATCAATATGATCTTCTTGATGTATGAGTCGTTTATTGAGATATTCTATTGATTTTAGATAGTTATTTGGGTAATCAACACTATCTATCAATAGTTCTTCTATAATTACAATTTCATCTTGTATGTGTTCAATAGCATCTTCTAAATCGTCACATTCAACATTAAAATAGTCGCAATATTTTGTTAGAAAATAATATTCTGCGTCTTCTAAATATTCGTCGTTTTCAAGATTACATAATGTTCCTTCATGACCAAATAAATTTCCTTTTAAGAAATTGATATCCCCTAAATATTTTTCATTTTTACCACTAGAAGGTAAGTATGTAGCATATCCTTTAAAGTCAGGTATCCATCGTTCAGATAATTCTACCAAGCTACTTGCTGAATTAATAAAACTATCGATAATATTGGTTACAGCTTGATTATTGTTAGAACACGCTAATACTATGGGAGGTTCTTCACCAATAATAGCACTTTTAACAACTTCAGTAGCTACCAAGCTTTGTAATAATGTGGTTTTACCAGTTCCTGGAGGACCATTCACGGCAGTAACTGAACTTTCATTAGCTGCTAAATAAGAAAGTAATGTTTTACGTTGACTAACAGATAAAGGGAACTGATTAGACATTTGACCCAAATGTAAATGGTTATAATTCAAAAAATCATCATCTGTAATGGCATCTCTTTTTTCAATTTGTGAAGGATTGATAATTTTAGAAAGTAATGGTAGTTCCTCATCATAATCCAATAAATTTTCATACAGGAATAATATACTTTTAGCTGTTGAAATTTTAGAACTTACTGCAAAATAAGTCAACTTATATTGAGTAGTGTATTTTTCAGCTCTATAATGCGATAAATTCTTAAACGTTATGGCTTCAAATACTTCATTAATGTAATTCCAATATTCATCCCAAGGCACAACATCATTTTCGTCTTCAGGCACAGGAGGTTCAATTTCTCTAGCATCTAAAACAGTATCTATGGAAGTAAAAATGAAATCATTTTTTACATCCGCCATAGGAGTCATATAATTACGAACGATTAATGGAAATATATCTTTAGGTGCAGATAATTGTCCTAATCGATTTACGGATGCATAAATCCAAAAAGGGTGGATTTGTCTTTGTTTAAATTTTGCATTATCGGTTTGGTATTCTAAATGAAAAGGGGCAATTAGTATTTTAGTGCTATCAATTTCATGCCATTGACTACTATCTTTTTTTAGAATACCGCGTAATCTATTAATTCTTCTTTCTTCCGCATCAATTAATTGAGTGGCTTGTTTAGCATTGATAAAAGCATTGCTAAGATCCGAATTGTTTTGATGTTGTAAGTTTTTAATTTTAGCAATATCTACAGCTAAATTCTCGCTGTCTGTTAAACTATTTTTATAGTACTGTAGCCAGTTTTTATCATTCATTATAATCCCCCTTAATCTTATAAAAGATGGCGAAAATAATATAATTAGGAAAAGAAAATCTGTTTGTTGTTTTAGTTTTATTAACAAAAAAGCGAATTTAATTCAATTTAAATTCGCTTATTAAATATGGTAAATAACTTTATTTACTGTTTTCTCCAAGTAACAGAGCCTGATGTAAATTTAGTGTTATTATCTTCAAATGTGATAGTGAAAACTTCAGGGGTAGTTTCTCCTTCTTCTAAAACTTGATATTCATTATTACCATTGTTTAGCCAAGTTCCCGTTTTTTCTCCATCTGACTGACATTTTCCATCCATATCTGGTCCACCAACTAATTCAGATGTTGTAATTCCGTTAGCATTGAATACTAACTTAGATTGAGTAGTACATGTATTAGTACCATCAATTTCATCACCATTAGTATCTGTTTCTACTAATTTTTCTAATTTCCATGTTCCTATAATAGGGTCCAAATTATCTGCTTTTTCAGTATCATCAGAATCAGAACATGATAAAAAACTTAAAGCCGCCAGAGATAAAATTAAAAATCTTTTCATTATTACTTTTTTAAATTGGCGGCAAAAATACATTGTATCGAATTAAGATTTATTTTAAATTAGAATCTTAATTATTGAGTAGGTTATTGTAATTGCTCCAATTTTTCTCGCATTAATTCTGGATTTTGAAAAGCTTCCCAACCAATATACGCGAACATCCATATTATAATCATTAGATATAATATACTTAATACAAGACCTATGATTGCCAAAATACGTCCAGCATTTAAGTTGGAATAGTTACTATAGATACTAGGATTTGCATCATATAATGCTTTATCTTTTTTAAATAAAACAAGAGCTACAACTCCTAAAATAACACCGAAGATACCATAGCATATACAGCTCAAAATAGACAGTATTCCTAAGATTAAAACGGCAGTAGCATTGGGTAAATTTCTTTGTTCAAATTCAAACATGGAGTAAAATTTTTTAATTTAAAAATAAGTTTTTCATTTTCGCAATATAGGTAATAATTAAAATTAATACGTTAAGTATAGCAATTATGAGTATTAACTTTAAAGTGATTTTCTTTTTTAAAAGAAAATGGAGACCAACAACTAGTAATAAAGCTAAAGTAGAATACACGGCAGGAAACATTTGAAATGCATTAGAGAATTCGCCTTTTGAAACCATAATAACTGATCTTTGAAAACCACAACCAGGGCAATCTACACCAAATAATTTTTTATTTGGGCATGCTAGCATGTGATTTTCTGGTTTTACTTGCATAGGATTAGTTATTACTTAAATGTTAAAGACTGCATTTTCCTGTTTTAATATCATTATAGCTAAGGTTGAATTTGTTTCCATCAAAATAAACTCCGCCATTTTCGTAAAAGGTTTGCAATTGATTAAATATGGCACAGTAATTAGTTAGATTGATATTCTCTTTAAACTTTACATATTGTAAAGTGTTCAAATTTTCTAACCCGTTTAAATCAACTAAAGAATTATTAAAGGAAATCTCTAAGGAATTACATGTTTTTAACTTATTAAAACTTTTTAAAGAGTTTAAATTTTCATTAAAAAATAATTCTAAATATCCTATCTCTTTAAGGTTAGCTAGAAAATCAAAGTTTATTAGTTTTGTACTACTTAAACGTACTCGACCAGATACTGATTCTAATTGTGTAAAAGCATCCATTTTTTCTATAGAAACTTGATCTATAAAAATACTTAAACAAGTTTCTAATTGATTAAATCCTTCAACTTTTCTTAAGTTTGGATTACTAAGTATTTGTATATCACTTAATTTTTCAATTTGATTAAAACCTTTTATTTCTTGGAGGTTATAGTTGTACTCTATAAATACATAGATAATTGATCCATCTTGATATTTAGGATTTTCATCAAGAATATTATTAAAACCGATAATTCTTTGGAGATTAGTATTGCTTTCAATTCGCACACCTCCTTTTATAACCGTGTTATTAAAACCATTAATCTCAGTAACTTTATCATTATTGATTATAGTAAGTCTTCCTGTAATTTCTTCAATCTTATTTAAAGGAGATAAATCATAAATATCTGCAATTTTTGAATGTGGGTTAACTACAGGTTGATCAACAATGGAAAGAGATCCATCTATTCTAGTATAATTTTTAGAGGCAAAGTCTTCAATTTCTTTTTGAGAAGTTAATTTTACTTTACCTACAAAGGTTTGGTTTGTTAGATCATTTTCATTTGTGCAATTAGTAAATAATACTATCAGAAGAGATAATAAACTTAATTTTTTCATTGTTATTTTTAGTTTTTTACAATGTAAATGTAATTTTTTACTTCTTTTAATAAGTAAAAATTATTTAAACATATCCATTCCTGGAATATTTGGCATTCCACTTTTAGCAGCAATCGCCATTTCTTGCTCATTTATCTCACCAGCTCTTTTTAAGGCTTTATTTAAGGTTAAGATTAAATAATCTTCTAACTCTTCATTGTCTTGTAATAAGCTATCATCTATATTAATAGCTCTTATTTCTCTATTGGCAGTAACTGTAACTTTTAGTTTACCATCTGCACCACTTTCATCAATTAAAACAGAGTTTAAACGCTGTTTAGTTTCCTCAACTTTTTGTTGTGCTTGTTTAAGCTTATCCATCATTCCTGATAAATCTCCGAACATAACTGTTTGTTTTATAAAAAATTCTATGCAAAATTAGTATTTTACGGCTCTAAAATTTAACCAGATGAGAAAAAATCTAATAAAAAGTATTGCTGTTGGTATTACATTAAGTATTATTTTAGCGTCCTGCAAAAAAGGAAAGATGAAGAATATTGATACTATGCCTGTAGCTGAAAAAAAAGCTCACAAACTAGAGAAACACGGAGATGTTAGAGTCGATGATTATTTTTGGATGCGTTTAACTGATGCACAAAAAAATGCTGAAAATAAAGACGAGCAGACTCAAAAAGTATATGATTACTTAAATGCCGAAAATAAATACTTTGAAGATGTAATGGGGTATACCAATGATTTTCAAAAAGAATTATTTGAGGAAATGAAAGGTAGAATCAAAGAAGATGATGAGTCTGTGCCTTATAAAAGTAATGGCTATTTTTATATTACTCGATATGAAAAGGGTCAACAATATCCTATTTATTCTAGAAAAAAAGGAAGTTTAGAAGCTGATGAAGAAATCATGTTTAATGTAAATAAAGAAGCAGAAGGACATGATTATTTTCAGTTAGGTGGATTGAATGTTTCGCCGGATAATAAATTAGTAGCTTTTGCTACGGATACAGTGAGTAGACGTCAATATTTTATCAAAATAAAAAACCTTGAAACAGGAGAAATTTATGCTGATAAAATAGAAAATACTACTGGAGGTAGTGTATGGGCAAATGATAATAAAACATTATTCTATACCAAGAAAGATCCTGTTACCTTACGTAGTTCTAAAATATACAAACATGTTTTAGGAACAGATGCAAGTGAAGATGTATTAATCTTTGAAGAGAAAGATGATACATTCGGAACATTTGTAACGAAAACTAAATCTAAAAAATATATAGTAATTGGTTCTTATAGTACGGTATCTAGTGAGTATCAGGTATTAGAGGCTGATAATCCAAGTGGTACATTTCGTGTAATTCAACCACGTGAGCGTGATTTAGAATATGATATTGCACACTACGGAGATCACTTTTATGTAAAAACCAATAAAGACGGAGCAACTAACTTTAAGTTGATGAAAACTCCTGAAGACAAAACTACTAAAGAGAATTGGGTAGATGTAATTCCTCATAGAGAGGATGTGTTTTTTGAAGATTTCTCAATTTTTAAGGACTATTTAGTTTTAGAAGAGAGAAACAACGGGTTATTTAAGATTAGAATAAAGCGTTGGGATGGTAAAGAAGACTATTATTTGCCATTTGATGAAGAAACATATTCTGCTGGAGTGTACTCTAATCCAGATTTCGATACTGATGTGATCAGATATTCTTATAACTCAATGACTACTCCAAGTTCTGTGATTGATTTCAATATGAAAGATCAATCTAAAGAGATTAAAAAGGAGCAAGAAGTATTGGGAGGAAAGTTCAATAAAGAGAACTATGTAAGCAAGAGAATTTGGGTCACTGCTAGAGATGGGAAAAAGGTAGCATTATCAATCGTACATAGAAAGGATACGAAGATTGATAAGAATACTCCTATACTACAATATGCATATGGTTCATACGGATATACAATTCCTGATGGATTCTCAACTACACGTTTAAGTTTATTAGATCGTGGATTTATATTTGCTTTAGCACATATTAGAGGAAGTCAATATTTAGGAAGAGAATGGTATGAAGACGGCAAAATGTTACATAAAAAGAATACATTCAACGACTTTGTAGATTGTTCTAAGTATTTAATAGATAACGGTTATACTTCACCAGAACATTTATATGCAATGGGAGGTTCTGCAGGTGGTTTATTAATGGGAGCTATTGTAAACATGAATCCAGAATTATATAATGGAGTTATTGCAGCTGTTCCTTTTGTTGATGTAATTTCTACAATGCTAGATGATAGTATTCCGTTAACTACAGGTGAGTATGACGAATGGGGGAATCCTAATGATAAAGAGTATTACGATTACATTAAAACATATTCTCCTTATGATCAAGTAGAAGCAAAAGGATATCCAAATATGCTAGTAACTACTGGATTACATGATAGTCAGGTGCAATATTGGGAACCTGCAAAATGGGTAGCGAAATTAAGAGAGTTAAAAACAGATGATAATTTACTGTTTTTACATACTAACATGGAAGCTGGTCATGGAGGAGCGTCAGGAAGATTCGATGCTTTAAAAGAAACTGCTAGAGAATACACATTCTTACTGTCTTTAGAAGGTAAGTTAGAAAAATAATTATATTTTTGCGCTCGATTGAGTGAATGTGAATGGTATTATAAAATTATTAGTACACTCGATATTAAGTATATTAATGATTTTATAATACCATTTCTTCTTTAGATAAGGAATGAATAGAAATAAAGCAATAGTAAATTCGATTTTAGATTTAGTAGGGGAAACTCCAATAGTTAAATTAAATACCATTACTAAAGATCTACCAGGTGACTATTTTGCAAAACTAGAATCATTCAACCCAGGGCAATCTGCAAAAGATAGGATTGCACTTCATATTATAGAGAATGCAGAAAAGAAAGGTATTCTAAAACCAGGAGACACCATAGTAGAAACCACTTCAGGAAATACAGGTTTTAGCTTAGCTATGATTAGTTTGGTTAAAGGATATAAATGTATTTTAGCAGTAAGTGATAAATCATCTAAAAATAAAATAGATGTATTAATTACTATGGGAGCAGAAGTTCACGTTTGTCCTGCAAATGTGGCTGCAGATGATCCCAGATCTTATTATGAAACGGCTAAGAGAATTCATAGAGAAACACCAAATTCTATATATATCAATCAATATTTTAATGAGCTAAACATTGAAGCACATTATAATACTACCGGTCCTGAAATTTGGGAACAAACGGAAGGTAAGATTACACATTTAGTTGCTGCGAGTGGAACAGGAGGGACTATTTCAGGAACAGGAAGATATTTGAAAGAACAAAATCCAAATATTAAAATATTAGGAGTTGACGCTGTAGGTTCGGCTATTAAAAAGTTTCATGAAACAAAAGAATTTGATCCTAAAGAAATTGCTCCATATAAAATAGAAGGTTTAGGAAAAAATTTAATTCCAACTTCTACAGATTTTGATGTTATTGATATTTATGAAAAAGTCACAGATAAAGATGCTGCTTTTTCAGCTAGAAAATTAGTGAAAGAGGAAGGATTATTATGCGGATATACTTCAGGAGCAGTGGCACAAGCTACGCAACAATTTGCCGCAAAGAATATGTTTACTGAAGATAGTTTCGTAGTAATAGTACTACCAGATCATGGAATTCGTTATATGGATAAAATCTATTCTGACGATTGGATGAAAGAACAAGGTTTTTTATAATAAGTTAGATTTCTACAATACATTTCATACTTACAATGGCTAACGATTTAATTTTTTCGGTAATTATTCCTTGTTATAATGAAGAAAAATTTATAGTCTCTTGTATTCAATTGATTATTCAACAAACAGTAGTACCATATAAATTAATCATTGTAAATGATGGATCAACAGATAATACAGTTGCTGTAGTTAAGGAGTTTCAAAAACAAGTTGATTTTATTGAAATTGTAGATACACACAAACAACCAAGTTTTGAACCGGGAGCAAAGATTGTTCAAGCTTTTAACGTAGGTTTACAGCATCTTGATCATTGGGATGTGGTTTTTAAACTAGATGCAGATGTGAATTTACCCTCAAACTATTTTGAAAAAGTAATAGCTACCTATCAAGAAAACCCTAAGATAGGAATGGTAGGAGGTTTAATATATGTAGAAAAAGACGGAGAATGGATTTACGAAACTATCTCAGATAAAAATCATCTTAGAGGCCCTATAAAATCGTATCGTAGATCTTGTTTTGAAGCCATGAATGGAATTCGGGAATCGATTGGTTGGGATACGGTAGATGAAATCTTAGCACAGTTTTATGGTTACGAATTAAAGGTAATACAAGACTTGAAAGTAAAGGTGAATAAACCAACAGGGGCATTGTATAAAAAATCTCATGCAAAAAAAATGGGATTAGCTATGTATAAAATGAATTATGGTATAATAATAGCATTAATAGCTGCATTAAAATCCTCATTAAATAAAAAGAGTATTAAAGATTTTTTTGTAATCATAAACTCTTTTAATAAGGCCTATTTTTCAAAAGTTCCTAAAATTGTAAATAGAGAAGAAGGAAAGTTTATCAGAAACTATAGATGGAAAAACATTAAAGCTAAACTTAGGAATTAAAAAAATAATGTCAGCTCGATTGATTTTTACCGGTGATTGAGATTATCGAAACCAAAAGTAAAATTGTGCTGAATCAAGTCCTGAAAAGTTACCGAGAACATTGTAAAATGAATACATCTTTTTATAATAGATATTCAAATTCACATTAATTTAGCCTTGTGGTTACAATCTATTTATAAATTAAATACTTAGCACGAACTTTCTTAAAGTCTTTAAGGTCTTCTTCCCAAAATCCACGAATTTCTTTAGCCGTTAATCCACTTTCTATCTGAGCCTGTAATTTTTTCGTTCCTGCTAATTTTGTGAAAAATGGATTGAAAAATTTACTTGTTGTATTTTTAGTCGTATACTTTTTATAGAAATGCACTAGCCATTTGAGTTCTAAACGATCAA
The DNA here is from genome assembly GCF_001936575.1 of Tenacibaculum agarivorans. Taxonomy (GTDB): domain Bacteria; phylum Bacteroidota; class Bacteroidia; order Flavobacteriales; family Flavobacteriaceae; genus Polaribacter; species Polaribacter agarivorans. Next base: position 50,188 of record NZ_MSMP01000016.1, on the reverse strand, counting down.
GCTGCTTTTCTTTACTTAGATCATATCCAAAGCATTCTTTTCCTTTATGTTTAGGATGTCTTGCTCCTTCTTTGGGTACAGGAATAAATGAATAAGGAGAGCTTCTAAATTGTTTATTAGGACTTCCAATTACTTGAAATTGTTGATCAGTTCCTCTTCCTACAGAAACTACAGTACCTTCAAATAAGCATAAACTAGGATATAAATTGATTGATGTACTATTAGGTAAATTAGGAGAAGGTTTAATAGGCAGGTTATATGCTGTGTTATGTGTATAGTTTTTTAGAGAAACAACGGTTAAATCGCATTGTATTCCATTCTTAAGCCATTGTTCTCCATTAATCATTTTTCCATACTCACCAATAGTCATTCCATAAACTATAGGAACTGGATGTAAACCCACAAAACTCTTGTAATTGCTTTCTAAAACAGGTCCATCTACATAATGAGCGTTTGGGTTTGGTCTATCTAATACAATTACGGGAATGTTATGTTCAGCACAAGCTTCCATTACGTAATGTAAAGTAGAAATATAGGTATAAAAGCGAACACCAACATCTTGTATATCAAAAACGACAACATCTATATCTTCCAGTTGTGTTGCGCTGGGTTTTTTGTTTTTTCCGTATAAGGATATGACTGGTAAACCTGTTTTAGTATCTATACCATCTTTAATAGATTCTCCAGCATCAGCTTTTCCTCTAAAACCATGTTCTGGGGCAAATACTTTCTTTACATGAATTTTATCAGAATTATGAATATAATCAACAAGATGGATAGAAGTAATGTCAGGGTTAAATTTTGATTTTTTATTAATTACAGAAGTTTGATTAGCCACAATCGCTATATTTTTACCAAATAGTTTAGGAATATAAATAGATGTTTGATCTGCACCAGTAAGAATAGAGGGAACGGAAACTGAAGAAACTTCCTTTTTTATATCTTTTTTATTGATATTGATTTTTGAGTTTTCACTCTTACAAACATTAAGAAAAAAAAGGATTGATATTAACAAGAATAAATATGTACTTTTGATTTGGTAAAAAAACATTTCTTTGAATTACGAATTATTTATTGCTAAACGTATAATAGCTGGTAAAGCGTATAAAAATAGTATATCATCTCCAATAATAAAAATAGCTATAGTAGCTATAAGCTTGGGGATTGCTATAATGTCCGTTTCTGTATCAGTTACTTCTGGTTTTAAACAAAAAATACGTGATAAAATAGCAGGTTTTAAAGGGCATGCTCAAATTACGAATTACGACAATAATAATTCTGATGTTTCTACAGTATCAATCGATTTGAATCAAGATTTTTATCCTGATTTTTCATCAGTTTCAGGAATTAAAAAAGTACAGCCTTACATTAACAAAGGAGGTATTATTAGAACAGCAACAGATTTTCAGGGAATTATATTTAAAGGAGTAGATGCAGCCTATGACTTTTCTTTTTTTAAGGATTTTTTAGTTGAGGGTAGGTTACCTAATTACAATCAACCAAGAAATAGAGAGATTTTGATTTCTAAACATATCACTGATCGTCTCAATTTAAAACTAAACGATACAATCCAAACTTGGTTTGAAAGTAAAACGGCATCGGGTTTTAAGATGAGGAAACCAGTAATTGTTGGGATTTATGAAACAGGTTTTGAAGAATTTGATGCCACTATTCTTGTTGGAGATTTAAAAGAAGTGCAACGTATTAATAAATGGAAGGAAAATGAAGTAGGAGGATTTGAAGTATTATTAGATGATTTTGATACGTTAAGAGAAAAAGGAGAGAAGATCAATCAAAATATAAGTCCCTTATTACAGTCTACTACATTATTACAAAGTTTCTTTCATATTTTCGATTGGTTAAAGCTATTTGATAATAATGTTTGGTTTATTATTGGTATTATGATTCTAATAGCTGGAATAAATATGATAACAGCTTTGTTAGTTTTAATATTAGAACGTGTGCAAATGATCGGAATTCTTAAAGCTTTAGGTAGTAAGAATTGGGAAATACAAAAGATATTTTTATACAATGCATCCTATCTAATTCTAAAAGGGTTATTTTGGGGGAATTTAATTGCATTTGCGCTATTGTTTATCCAAAAGTTCTTTAAAATAATTACGTTGAACCCCAAAACATATTACGTTTCTATTGTACCAGTAAAAATAGATGCTTTTTATGTAATTGCGTTAAATATAGGTACCTTACTATTATGTATGTTAATGTTACTCATTCCTTCAATAATAATAGCGAAGATTAAGCCTTCTAAATCTATAAAATTCGAATAAAAATTTCTGTCAGATTTTCATTTAATACTTTTAGAAGCAAGAAATTTTATTTTCTAGTTAGGTGAGGTATTGAAATTAGTTAATCTTTATTACTAATTTGATTGTCTTAATTCTCTATTAATTTTAAAATATACCATGTATATACAAAGTGTTAATCCTGATCTTAATATAAGTCATTTGGTCAAAGAATATTATTATTTTTCTAACCATGAAGTCTCTTCTAAATTTGTCCCTATTATTGATGATTGTTGTTATGATTTTATTTTCTTTAAAGAAGCAAATACTATTTTAGAATATGGTGTTAATAAAAAGCAAATTAGAATTTCCAAGAAAATATTCACTATTCATAATCTTACTCCACCTTATAAAATTAAATTTGAAAATTCACTAACCTTTTTCACCATTAAATTACAACCTTGGGCTAAAAATTACTTTTTCTCTTTCATAGAAGAGCCTGGAGTTATTGATTTGGAATATCTAGATAACGAATTCACTCAATTTTATGATGGGATTTTCACCATTGAAAGCATTGATAAAAAATTTAAATTGGCTGATCAACTTATGAGTAAGAAAAGTATAGTATTAAATGAAGTCTCTTTTTTTATTAGGGAGATATGTGAGTATATATATGTTGAAAAAGGTATAGTTACAGTGGAAGATATAAGTGAAAAGTTTCAAAAATCACGACAGTATATAAATAAATTATTTAAACAAAATGTAGGTTATACTTTAAAGAAGTTTATAACAACTGCTAGAATACTAGACTTAGTTAAATTCAAAATAAAACAGCAAGATATTTCTTTAGTAACACTTTGTTATCAATACAATTATTTTGATCAATCTCATTTTATAAAAGATTTTAAACAAGTTTGTGGAGTAGCACCAAGAGCTTTTTTTAATGATCTTCCAAAATTTTTGCAGAGGCATTGAGCTATGTTCCATTTTTACAATTTAATGAGAAAAAATCATTTTTAATTTGTGAAAAAACATATCATGAAAATACTTTTAAAAATAACTTTTTTGAATTTGATTTTAATGTCATGCTCATTAGGAAAAAAAGAAAACAATTTAACTACTATAAAAAATGAAAATATAGATAGTCTCTTTTGGTACTCGAATGTCTATTTAACTGAACTTACAAGGTTGAATAAATTTAATGGAGTCGTGTTGCTAAAAAAGAAAGGGAAAGTTGTACTGAAAAAGTCTTTTAACATGACTACAGATACTAATGCTAAAATATATGTTACTAATGATAGTCAGTTTGATATACGATCTATATCTAAATTATTTGCTAAGGCAAGTATCATAGTGTTAGAAAGAAAAGGAAAACTAAAAAAAGAGGATAACCTTATTAAATATGTACCTAGTTTTCCAAATGGACATAAAATAACTATTGAACATTTAATGAGTAATACTTCTGGCTTACCCAGAGAGTTTAGTCAAACTAATAAAGCAAATATCTTACTTACTTCAGATGATGTTATATACTATGCATCAAAAGAAAAATTAGAATTTGAACCAGGTAAGCAAGAACTGTATTCCAATGTAGGTTTTCAACTACTTTACTATATTATAGAGCAAGTAACTCATAAATCGTATGCGTCTTTTATTAAAGATACATTTTTTACTCCTCTAAAAATGAACAGTTCGGGGGATAATTTTGATAGAGAACTAAAATATTTATCGAATTATGCATACGGTCACTTTTGGAATGAAGATAAGCGTTTACAATGTGAAGAACACCTCCCAGAAGATGATATGCGAATGGGGAATTTTTATTCTACAGTCAACGATCTATCTAATTTTCTTTTGAGTTTAGAGGATAATAAGTTTAGGTCTTTACGTCACGATAAGATTATTGCTCATGCAGGCGGAACTAGAGGAAAAAGAGCATATGTTGAGAGAGATTTTAAAAATGACCATACTATTGTTTTTTTAGCAAACTATGATGGTATACCTTTTGAGCAATTGGTAAAAGATTTACAAAATATACTACGAGGAAAAAAAGTAGTTATGCCAAAAGCAGTAGATAGAAAATCAGTTTTTGTTGCTGAAAGTATTTTAAAAAAGTATATAGGAACCTACGATTTTGTTGATATTGGTCATTTACTGATAACATTAAAGCTTGATAAAGGTAATTTATATTTATATCAAAAAGAAAAGAATAAAGGGATGCTATATTCAGAAAATGATACTATTTTTTTTCATGATAAAAATTCTGATGAATCTTTACAGTTTATAAAAAACTCTTCTGGATCATTTGATGTATTGATGGATTTTCAGGGTATACAATGGAGGGGAATTAAGGTGAAAAACACGCTTAAATAAAAAAGCTCACAAGTTTAAAATCTTGTGAGCTTTTTGTATTTCAAATGTATTTATTATTGTTTTGAATATTCAATAGCAGCTGTAATAAAGCTCAAGAACAAAGGATGTGGATTTAAAACAGTACTCTTATATTCTGGGTGATACTGTACTCCAACAAACCAAGGGTGTGAAGGTATTTCAACAACCTCAACTAAGCCAGTCTTAGGGTTAATACCTGTGGCTTTCATACCAGCAGCTTCTATTTGTGCTTTAAATTCACTATTGAATTCATACCTGTGACGATGTCTTTCACTGATATCGGTAGTTTTATACGCATCAAACGCTTTAGATCCTTCAGTTAATTGACAATCCCAAGCACCCAAACGCATTGTTCCTCCCATATTGGTAATATCTTTTTGCTCTTCCATTAAGTTAATAACAGGAGAAGAGGTATCTTCATTCATTTCAGTAGAATTTGCATCTGAGAGTTGTAATACATTTCTAGCAAATTCAATAACGGCCATTTGCATGCCTAAACAAATCCCTAAGAAAGGAATATTGTTTTCTCTTGCATATTTTACAGCTTCAATTTTTCCTTCAATACCACGCTCTCCAAAACCAGGAGCAACTAAAACACCATCTAAATCTTTTAATTGTTCATTAATGTTTTTAGTTTCTAATTCTTCAGAGTGAATCCAACGAACATTTACTTTAGTTTCATGAGTTGATCCCGCATGAATAAAAGCTTCTGTAATGGATTTATAAGAATCATGGAGTTCAACATATTTTCCAATTAAACCAATTTCAATAGTATGTTTTGGATTTTTATACTTTTTTACAAAGCAATTCCATTCTACAAGTTCTGGTTGCTTATCAGTAGAAAGATTTAGTTTCTCTAATACTACTCGATCTAATCCTTCTGCAAACATCAAATTAGGTACATCATAAATCGTTTCAGCATCCAAAGATTGGATCACATCTTGTTTCTTAACATTACAGAATAAGGCTAATTTACGTTTAATGTCTTGAGAAATCTCATGTTCAGATCGACACACTAAAATATCAGGTCCAATACCACTTTGCATTAATAATTTTACAGAGTGTTGTGTAGGTTTTGTTTTTAACTCACCAGCAGCAGCAAGGTAAGGTACAAGAGTTAAATGAATAACAATAGCATTGTCTTCACCTAGTTCCCATTGTAATTGGCGAACCGCTTCTATGTAAGGTAACGATTCAATATCACCAACAGTACCACCTATTTCAGTAATTACAATATCATAATTACCAGTATTTCCCAATATTTTAATACGATGTTTTATTTCATCTGTAATATGTGGAATTACTTGAACCGTTTTTCCTAAAAACTCACCTTTACGTTCTTTATCAATTACAGATTGATAGATTCTTCCTGTAGTAACATTATTAGCCTGTGAAGTAGGTATGTTAAGAAAACGTTCGTAGTGACCTAAATCTAAATCAGTTTCTGCACCGTCATCAGTAACATAACATTCACCGTGTTCATATGGATTTAAAGTTCCAGGATCTATATTAATATATGGATCTAACTTTTGAATTGTAACAGAATATCCTCTTTCTTGTAGTAATTTAGCTAATGAGGCTGCAATGATACCTTTTCCAAGTGAAGAGGTTACACCACCAGTTACAAATACATATTTAGTGTTGTTCATGTAGTATTATGTTTGGGCAAAAGTAAGAACAATGACAGATTTAGCAATAAAAAATGATAGAAAAATGACTGCTTTTGGAACTGAAAAAAAATAATCGAAAAAAAAATGTTTCAGTACTTGTTAAAATGAAAAACTGTTGTATATTTGCCCACGCTTTTAGCAGTCGGAATTTCACTATTAGCAAAGTAAAGTTTAGAAGATAATAAGATTTATTTACAATGAGTAAAAGAACCTACCAACCATCAAAGAGAAAGAGAAGAAACAAACACGGTTTCCGAGAAAGAATGGCTTCTGCTAATGGTAGAAAAGTATTAGCTAGAAGAAGAGCGAAAGGAAGAAAAAAATTAACGGTTTCATCTGAATCGAGACCGAAGAAATAATGATTATGATCATTTATATATAAGGTGTTACTTTTTATTAGTAACACCTTTTTTTATACCTAGTCAAATTTTATATTTTTACATAAACACGAAAAACAACACAAATGCCTAAGAGAGAAGAGCTAAAATCGATTTTAATTATTGGATCAGGACCTATTGTAATTGGTCAAGCATGTGAATTTGATTATTCTGGGTCGCAAGCCTTACGTTCTTTAAGAGAAGATGGAATTGAAACTATTCTAATCAATTCTAACCCTGCTACAATTATGACGGACCCGTCAATGGCTGATCATGTATACTTATTACCATTGAATACGAAGTCAATAATTAAGATACTTAAAGAACATCCGCAGATTGACGCAGTTTTACCTACAATGGGTGGTCAAACAGCACTTAATTTATGTATTGAGGCTGATGAAAAAGGTATTTGGGAGGATTTTGGAGTAGAAATTATTGGAGTAGATATTGATGCTATTAATATCACAGAAGATAGAGAGAAGTTTAGAGAGTTAATGGGTACAATTGATGTTCCTATGGCACCTCAAGCTACAGCTACTTCATATTTAAAAGGAAAGGAAATCGCTCAAGAGTTTGGTTTTCCATTATGTATTAGAGCTTCTTTTACATTAGGAGGAGCGGGAGCTTCTATAGTATATGATGAAGAAGAGTTTGAAAAGTCATTAACTAGAGGTTTAGAGATTTCTCCAATCCACGAAGTGATGATTGATAAAGCAATGATGGGATGGAAAGAATACGAGTTAGAGTTATTACGTGATGATAATGATAACGTAGTAATTATTTGTTCTATCGAGAATATGGATCCAATGGGAATCCATACGGGAGATTCAATTACAGTAGCTCCAGCAATGACATTATCTGATAAAACCTATCAGAAAATGCGTGATATGGCGATTAAAATGATGCGTAGTATTGGTGAATTTGCAGGTGGATGTAATGTTCAGTTTGCAGTGTCTCCAGATGAAAAAGAAGATATTATCGCTATTGAGATTAACCCACGTGTATCTCGTTCTTCTGCTTTAGCAAGTAAGGCTACTGGATATCCAATTGCAAAAATAGCGTCTAAGCTAGCTATAGGATATACATTAGATGAATTAGATAACCAAATTACAAAATCTACTTCAGCATTATTTGAGCCAACGTTGGATTATGTAATCGTAAAGATTCCACGTTGGAATTTTGATAAATTCGAAGGTTCTGATAGAACTTTAGGATTACAAATGAAAGCTGTTGGAGAAGTAATGGGAATTGGGCGTTCTTTCCAAGAAGCATTACACAAAGCAACTCAATCTTTAGAAATTAAACGTAATGGTTTAGGAGCAGACGGAAAAGGGTATAAAGAGTATAACCAAGTAATTGAGAAGTTAACTTATGCAAGTTGGGATCGTGTTTTTGCAATCTACGATGCTATTGCAATGGGGATTCCTTTAAGTAAGATTTATGATATCACAAAGATTGATATGTGGTATTTAAAACAATACGAAGAGTTATTCAACTTAGAGAAAGAAATTTCTACATATACAATTGATACTTTAGACAGAGAATTATTACTTGAAGCTAAACAAAAAGGATACGGAGATCGTCAGATTGCTCACATGTTAAACTGTTTAGAGAGTGAAGTATATAAGAAGCGTGAAGAGTATAAAATTAAGCGTGTTTATAAATTAGTAGATACTTGTGCCGCTGAATTTAAAGCGCAAACTCCTTATTATTACTCAACATTTGAGCAAGAAATAGAAACGGCAGATGGTGAAAGATATGTTGCTAATGAGAGCGTAGTTTCTGATAAGAAAAAAATCATCGTTTTAGGTTCTGGACCAAACCGTATCGGTCAAGGTATCGAGTTCGATTACTGTTGTGTTCATGGAGTATATGCTGCTAAAGAAGCAGGTTACGAAACGATTATGATTAACTGTAACCCTGAAACGGTTTCTACAGATTTTGATACAGCTGATAAGTTATACTTTGAGCCTGTATTCTGGGAGCACATCTATGATATCATCAAACATGAAAAACCAGAAGGTGTTATTGTACAGTTAGGTGGGCAAACTGCCTTAAAATTAGCTGAAAAATTAGATCGTTACGGAATTCCAATAATTGGAACAAGTTATAAGTCTTTAGATTTAGCAGAAGATAGAGGAAGTTTCTCTACTTTATTAAAAGATAACAATATTCCTTACCCAAGATTCGGTGTAGCAACAAATGCAGATGAAGCTTTGGCTTTAGCTGATGAGTTAGATTTCCCAATCTTAGTTCGTCCCTCATATGTATTAGGAGGTCAAGGAATGAAGATTGTAATCAATAAAGAAGAATTATTAGAGCACGTAGTAGATTTATTACGTAAAATTCCTAATAACAAATTATTATTAGATCACTATTTAGAAGGAGCAATTGAAGCAGAAGCTGATGCAATTTGTGATGGAGAAAATGTGTATATCATTGGTATTATGGAGCACATTGAACCATGTGGAATTCACTCAGGAGATTCAAATGCAACATTGCCACCGTTCAACTTAGGAGAGTTAGTAATGGAGCAAATTAGAGAGTATACAAAGAAAATCGCTTTAGAATTAAATACGGTTGGTTTAATCAACATTCAGTTTGCAATTAAAGACGATAAAGTATACATCATTGAAGCAAACCCAAGAGCTTCTCGTACGGTTCCATTTATTGCTAAGGCATACAAAGAACCATATGTAAACTATGCAACTAAAGTAATGTTAGGAGATAAGAAGGTTACTGATTTTGATTTTAATCCAGAATTAGAAGGATATGCAATCAAACAACCAGTATTCTCATTTAACAAATTCCCTAACGTTAATAAGAAACTAGGACCAGAGATGAAGAGTACAGGAGAGAGTATCTTATTCATTGATAGTTTACGTGATGATGATTTCTACGATTTATATTCTAGAAGAAAAATGTATTTAAGTAAATAATTACTTAATTATGATTTATAATTTAAACCTGAAGAATACTCTTCAGGTTTTTTTATGCCGTTTTTTAACAGAAAGTTAACTTGTTGTATATGCAACTAAATTAAACCTTAGCTGTAATTTTGCATCTTATAAGTTAGAATCTTTTATGGGATTAGAAAAGACATTGGCGCCTTGGTTAGGAAAAACAATGAAGATGATAGACAATCATATTCAGGAGATATTTCATGAGAAAAATATTCGTTTGACCAAAACACAATGGGTGCTTTTAAAAAAACTACATGAGAAAGATGGAGTGCCACAACAGGAACTGGCTTTTTTAACAGGAAGAGATAAAACATCACTGACAAGGCTAGTAAATACCATGGAAAAGAAAAATTTAGTTGCTAGAATTCCTTCAAAATTAGACAAAAGAATAAATCATATTTTTTTAACTAAAAAAGGAGAATCTTTATTTAAAGAAACATTACCCATTATAGAAGATTTTGTAACGTCATTGCAGAGAAATATTTCTGAAGAACAAATAGAAGCAACTATAGAAGTCATAAAACGAGTACAAGAAAACTTAATAGCTAATTCAATAAACAGTTGTAGTAACAACTAAATATACACATGAGAAAACTAATCATTTCTGGAATAGGGCTTGCCATATTGGCCTTATCGCTTTTACTATCTAATTATTTTAAAAATAGTAAGAAAAACTTTAAACCAAAAGCGACAAAAATAGAGAAAACAGTTTTTGTTGAAACAGTAAAAAATGAAGAAATTCCAATCAAAATTACAGCAAATGGTAATTTAATAGCAAAGCATAAAGTAGAGATTTATTCTGAAGTTCAGGGAGTTTTACAAACAGCAGGAAAAGATTTTAGAGTAGGTATTGCATATAAAAAAGGGCAAACATTATTGAAAATCAATAATCAAGAATTTTATGCGTCGATTCAATCTCAACGAAGTGCTTTACAGAATTTAATAGCTTCTATTATGCCCGATATTCGATTGGATTATAATGAATCATTTGTGGCTTGGGATGCTTATTTAAAAAACTTTGATATTAATGCTATCCTTAAACCATTACCAGAGCCAAAGTCAGATAAAGAAAAGTACTTTATTTCAGGAAAAAATATTTACACTACCTATTACAATATCAAAAATTTAGAAGTTCGATTAGGGAAATATAATATCAGAGCACCTTTCAATGGGGTTTTAACTGAAGCTTTAGTAACTAACGGAACATTAGTAAGGACGGGACAGAAGATGGGAGAATTTATTGATACTTCAGTTTTTGAATTGCCTTTAGCGGTAAGTGCAAGTTTTGCTGATATTTTGAAAAAAGGTAAAAAGGTAGTATTACATAATCTTGAAAAAACAAAAACATGGGAAGGTAGCGTAACAAGAATTAATGGTAAGATTGACCAAACTTCTCAAACAGTACAAATCTTTATAGAAGTAAAAGGAGAAGGATTACGAGAAGGAATGTATTTAGAGGCTAGTGTTGCTACGCAATCTGTGCCAAAAGCTATAGAAATTAATAGAAAGTTATTAGTAGAAAATAAATCATTATATGTGGTGAAAGATAATGTACTAGATCTAGTAGATATACAACCTGTTCATTTCAATGAAAATACGGTGGTTATAGAAGGATTAGTTGATGGAATGCAATTAGTATCTAAACCAGTAGCAGGAGCTTATATTGGAATGCCAGTGAAGCTTTTTTCTGAAACTAAAGCTAAAGAATAAGAAATGAGGAAAACAATAGCATATTTTATTAAATACCCTGTAGCAGTTAACATTATTATTATTGCTTTTGTAATTCTAGGGTATTTTGGATTTTCAACACTAAAATCTTCTTTCTTTCCATTAACTAGGGCAAAGTTTATTACAATTAATGTAGTATATCCAGGAGCTTCTCCTCAGGAAATAGAAGAAGGTGTAGTACTAAAAATAGAAGATAATTTAAAAGGTTTAGTCGGTGTAGATAGGGTAACCTCTACATCATCAGAAAATACAGCCAATATTACCGTAGAAACCTTAAAAGATTATGATATTAATGTAGTTTTAGCAGATGTAAAAAACGCAGTAGATAAAGTGCCTAACTTTCCTACAGGTATGGAACCACCTGTAGTAGCCAAAGTAGAGAATGTGGCAGAAACCATAAGCTTTGTGGTTACAGGAGATAAAATTCCATTAAAATCGTTAAAAGACATTGCAAGAAATATAGAAAACGATATCCGTAGAATTAATGGAATTTCTCAAATTACAGTTTCAGGTTATCCAGATGAAGAAATTGAAATTGCAGTACGAGAGAATGATTTAATTGCTTACAATTTAACATTTAATGAAGTGGCTAATGCAGTGTCATCTGCAAATATTTTAACCACGGGTGGATCGGTTAAAACTGATGCTGAAGAATATTTAATTCGTGCCAATAATAGATCATATTATGGAGATGAATTAGATAATTTAGTGGTACGGGCTGATGCATCTGGTAGGATTATCCGATTAAAAGATGTAGCTACAGTTCAGGATATTTGGAATGAAACACCGAATCGAAATTTTTATAATGGAAATTTAGCAGTAAGAGTTCAGGTTAGCAATACCAATAGTGAAGATTTATTAAGCTCAGCAGCAAAAATTAATACCTACGTAGAGAAGTTTAATGAAGAACATCAAAATGTAAAAATAGAAATTACTCGTGATTCATCTATAACACTAAATCAACGTACAGCATTATTATTTAAAAATGCATGGCAAGGAATGTTATTAGTGATGTTGTTTTTATCCTTATTCCTACGACCACGATTGGCATTTTGGGTAGCAGCAGGGTTACCTGTAGCATTCTTCGGAATGTTTATGCTAGCAGGATATTTCAATATTACCATTAATGTATTATCATTATTCGGAATGATTATCGTAATTGGAATTTTGGTAGATGATGGAATTGTAATTTCTGAGAATATTTATCACCATTTTGAACAAGGAAAAAATCCGATTCGAGCAGCTATAGACGGGACTTTAGAAGTTGTACCACCAATTATTTCAGCAATAACAACTACAGTGTTAGCATTTTCAGTTTTCTTCTTTTTAGATGGAAATATTGGAGAATTTTTTGGAGAAGTAGCCACGGTAGTTGCATTAACATTAATACTGTCGTTGGTAGAAGCATTAATTATTCTTCCAGCTCACGTTGCACATTCAAAGTCTTTAGATAGAAATCAGAAATTATATAAATTCAATAAGTATGCAGAAGATGTCATGGATTTTATGAGAGATAAACTCTATGCTCCAGCATTAAAATTTGTTTTAGAATTTAAATTGTTTGGTTTAATTATACCTATAGCATTATTCATGATTACGATAGGCGCATTTAGAGGAGGTATTATAAAAGGAACATTTTTCCCTTCAATTGCTAGTGATCGTGTATCTGTGAATTTGACGATGCCTCAAGGAACTAATGAGAAAATTACCGATAGTATTATTTCCGTAATTGAAGATAAGGTTTGGGAAGTTGAAAAGGAATTTACTAAAAAGTATGGTAATAATGGAGAGCCTGTAGTAGAGAATGTATTAAAGCAAATCGGACCTGGATCAGCAAGAGCGTCTTTACGAATTAATCTATTGCCAGGGGAAGAAAGGACATTTGGCTCAAGAGAAATTACTAATGTAATAAGAGATAGAGTAGGAGAAGTATATGGAGTTGAATCATTAACCTTTGGTTCTGGAGGAAATTTTGGAGGTAGTCCAGTTTCTGTTTCATTATTGAGTAATAATATTCAAGAATTGAAAGCAGCTAAATTGGAGTTAAAGGAAGAACTGAAAAAAAATCAGGAGCTTAAAGATGTTACCGATAATGATCCACAAGGGATCAAGGAGATTAAAATTCAGTTAAAGGATAACGCATATCTATTAGGGCTGAATTTAAATGAAGTAATGTCTCAAATACGAAGTGGTTTCTTTGGAAGACAAGCGCAACGTTTTCAGAGAGGACAAGATGAGATTAAAGTTTGGGTAAGGTACGATAGGAAAGAACGCTCATCTATTAAAAACTTAGATGATATGCGTATCGCTACACCATCAGGGAATCGAGTGCCTCTAGAAGAAATAGCTACTTATGAAATAGAAAGAGGAGAAATATCAATTAATCACCTAGAAGGACAGAGAGAAATTAAAGTAGAGGCTGATATGAAAGATGCGCAAGCTAGTGCTACAGATGCATTAACTGATATTCAAGGAAGAATTATGCCTCAAATCACAGCAAAGTATCCATCTGTAACTGCATTATACGAAGGACAAAATAGAGAAGCATCAAAAGTTTCTGGATCAGCTAAAATAGTCGGGCCAGTAATTTTATTATTAATTTACATAGTGATTGTATTTACATTCCGTTCCTATGGTCAGCCTTTTATGCTACTGGTTATGGTGCCATTTAGTTTGATTGGTGTGGCTTGGGGACATTGGATACATGGTTTTGCTGTAAATATTTTATCTATGTTAGGTATCATTGCTTTAATTGGTATCATGGTAAATGATGGTTTGGTACTGATTAGTAAATTCAATAGCTATTTAAAAGAAGGTATGGAATATGAAGAAGCGTTATTTGCAGCAGGGAAATCAAGATTTAGAGCTATTTTCTTAACTACAATTACTACGGTAGCAGGATTAGCACCTTTGATCTTTGAAACTAGTAGGCAAGCACAATTCCTAATTCCGATGGCCATTTCAATAGCTTATGGAATTATGATCGCTACATTTTTAACCTTATTGACATTACCCGTGTTATTATCTATTTCAAATTATGTTAAAGTATATATTACTTGGTTCTGGGAAGGTCAGAAACCGACTAGAGAAGAAGTAGAAAGAGCAATTAAAGAATTACACTCAGAAAACGAAGAGTTAGCATAAAAAGATTTTAAATGAAAAAAACGATAGTAGTTATACTTGGACTTTTAGGAATGGGCAACTCTTTATATGCTCAAGAGTTACTAAGTAAAGAAAAAGCTGTAGCGTTAACCTTAGAAAACAATTATGATATACGTATTACTAAGAATAATGTAGCAACAGCTAAGAATAATAAAAGTATTTATAATAGTGGTTATTTACCTACGGTAACAGGTGATGCTGGAGCTAATTATAGTAATAATGATTCAGATTTAGAATTTCAGGATGGTACTGTAAATTCTGTAACAGGTGCAGAATCTAAATCTTACAATGCTTCAGTAGGTTTAAATTATATTCTTTTTAATGGGTTTAATAGACAAAATACCTTTAAAAGATTAAAAGAGAGTTATAATCTAACAGAATTACAAGCGCGTCAAGTAATGGAAAATACTCTAATTACATTATTTATTGCGTATTATGAAGTAGGTAGGTTAACGGAAAATGAAATAACTCAGAAGCAAGCTTTGGAAATTTCAAAACAACGCTTACAAAGAGCTGAATATGGTTTTGATTACGGGCAAAGAACAAAACTAGACGTATTAAATGCGAAAGTAGATGTAAACAATGACAGTATTACTTATATCGATATTCAAAGACAATTGAAAAATGCTAAACGTGATTTAAATGTAGTATTAGGGAGACAAGTGAATACTCCTGTTGTTGTAGATACAAATGTTTTATATAATGAAGATTTAGTATTAAATACTATAGTAACTGAGGCAAATAGGAGTAACGCAAGTTTATTACAATCTCAAAAAAATATAGAATTAAGTAAATTAGATGTAAAAATTAATCGATCAGGTTGGATGCCTAATGTAAGTTTAACGAGTTCTTATGCGTGGAATAGAAGCAATAGTGATGCAACTAACGCATTTAGCCCAATAAGCAATACCCGTACAGGTTTAAATGCAGGAGTAAATTTATCTTGGAATCTTTTTGATGGAGGTCGAACTAAAACGAGTGTTACAAACGCTAAAATTACCTTAGAAACCCAGCAAATTCGTAAAGAACAATTACAAGAGCAGTTATCACGTGATGTGAATAACGCTTGGGAAACGTATCAGAATAGTCTATTTTCTCTAAAAGTACAAGAGCAAAATATAACTACAAATACACTAAATTTTGAACGTTCTAATGAACGTTATAAACTAGGACAGATTTCTTCAATAGATTTTCGACAAGCACAGATTAATCTTATTAACGCTAAATTGAATAGAAATAATGCTAAATATGTTGCTAAAAATGCAGAATTACGTTTGCTTCAATTAGCAGGTAGTTTATTAGATAATACTAACTTTTAAGTTAACTCTTTTAGTTACTTCAACAAAAAAACCGAAGCATATGCTTCGGTTTTTTAGCGTATTGTTTTAACCCTTCAAAATTAAAAGAAACCTCCGCCACCTTGTTTCTCGTTATTGTCTCTTCTTCTTCTAGATTTCGCTTTGTTTTTTCCTCCACCAAATCTATAGTTGAAGCCTAAATATGCAGTTCTACTTTCCCATTTAAATCGTCCATTTTGTACAAATGGATTATCAGAATCAAACTTAAACTGCATTGTGTTAAAAATATCATTAACTCTAAATGTTAAGTTACCTTTTCCTTTAAAAACAGAATAATTAGCGCCAATATTTACCATTTTCATAGGCGCAACTTCCCATTGAATATCTTTTTGTCTACCGTTATACATAGCAAATAATTGTAAACGTAATTTCTTAGATAGAGTAAAGCTATTACTAATTCTAGCATTAAATACTTCGTTTTGAACTTCTAGTCTAGGTGCAGATGGATTAGATAAATCAGCTATACCAAACTGTTTTTGAGAATAAAAATCCATACTTGCATTAGCTCTCCACCATTTCGCTATTTTGTAATTTGAAGAGAGTTCAACTCCATAGGCATCAGTGTCATCAAAATTTTGGAATGTTAATATCTGACGAACATTAGAGACATCAGTAGGATCACTAAATGTTACTCTAGAGATTACATCGTTTATATTTCTATAGAATGTCCCTAAAGTAATCGAACCTCCTTTGATTTTTCTAGTATAATTAACTTCTAATGAGTTGGTAAATTGTGGTACTAAGTTTTCGTTACCAATAGAAGTAATTAAAGGAGTACTCCATTCTCTAATAGGGTTTACTTGTTGTATACTTGGTCTATCAACTCTTCTACTATAACTGAATTGAAATTGGTTTTTTTCTGAAGGATTATAGGTGAAGAAAGCTGAAGGATATACGGTGAATATATCATCTGTTACTACTTCAGTGGTTAAAACTGAGTTGTTGTTTAATCCAGTAAAATTAGCCACAATATCATATTGTTCAATACGAGCACCTAATTGCATAGTAAGTTTTCCAAATTGGTGTCCATAATTTACATAACCAGAATAAATCTTTCTGTCGTAAGTAAAATCAGAATTTCCAATAGGAGTTACACCAGTAATTGTATTTCCACTTATAGTATGCCTTTCTTGGTTTGTAATATTTGTATTGTTTGTTTCATTACTTCTATATTCTAAACCTAACTCTAATTTTCCTTTTTTTGAAATTGGATTGGTGTAGTCTAAATTGATTAATACATTTTCTCTTTCATTATTAATGTCATTGAAATAGTTTAAAAGTCTATAATCTTGATCTGTAGGGTTTAAGAATGAATCTGAATTTGTTAAAAATTGAGGAGAATCATTAATAGAATATGTAGATTCGAACTCTATGTTATGTCCCTTATCATCAAAATCATGTTTATAATTTACATTATAAATTTGGTTGTGACTTTCGTTATCTTGAGAGTTAGGAGAATTATTAGTAAGTACTCCTGTATTATCTGTAATTAAAACTCTACCAATGGCTAAATTATCAGACCAATTTTGTGTTGTGTAGAAAGAAAAAGTATTCTTATCGTTGATATACACATCTGCACCTAACTTTAGTAAGTGAGATTCATTATCACTATCGAAAATAAAATCTTGAAAGTTTGTACCGGGTCTGTCAACAAAACCAAAATTGTATCTGTCACCACCATTAAAACCATAATTACCGAAGAAATTAACATTTCCAGTTTTATAATTCATGTTAGTAGATGCATTATATCTTACAAAATGTCCAGTTTCTATTCCTGTATTTATAGTTCCATTGAATCCCATATTGGCATTCTTGTTTAGAATAATGTTTATAATTCCACTCATTCCTTCAGGGTTATATTTAGCAGAAGGATTGGTAATTAATTCTACACTTTTAATTGAAGTAGAAGGGAGTTGACGTAGTAATTGAGCAGCTGGTATGTTGGTTGGTCTTCCATCAACTAATACACGAACATTTTCATTTCCTCTCAAGCTAATATTCCCTGTTTGACTATCAACACTTACTGATTGTACATTGTTTAACAGTTCTGAAGCGGTAGCCCCGGCTGAAGTTAAATCTTTTCCTACATTAATAACTTTTCGATCTACTTTTTGAACTACAGTAGAAGTTTCTGCTCTAACCTCAACTTCTTCTAAAGTAGTAGAGTCTTCTTCTAAAGCAATGGTTCCAAGTTTAAAGTTTCTATTTTTAGAATCTACCGTTATACTTTTAACAACAGATTTATATCCTATAAATTGAATTTCTACACTATTTTTTCCTAAAGGAATTTTGTCAATATTAAATATTCCCTTTTCGTTTGTAATTCCTCCAGTTATTACTTTCTGAGAAGCATCTTTAATAATAATATTAACATATGGTAGTGGTTCTTTCGAAATTTTATCTATTACTTTTCCTGACACTTTACCTGGTTTAGGTAGTTCCTCTTTCTTCATTTGAGCAAATGAAGCTGTACTTATCATTAGTATGATTAAGTATAATACGTTTCTCATTGTTGGCATTTTTAGTTGTATATAATGCCTAATAGACCTGATAGAGAAAAAAATGTTACCTCTTTTTATATTCTTTAAGTTTTATTTAACTATAATTAACAAATAGAGAAATATTTTTTAGATTAGTAGAGAAGTGTGTTTTGTATGTGTTTGGTATACAGTTTTTTAAGGCGTATTTTGTTGTTTTAAGTGAATGTGGAATTTGTAATAATAGACTACATAATCGATTAATTTTTATAATAAAATTATCTATGTAAGTAATTGTTTTACATAGTATTAACTTTAGTGTTAAAATTGAATAGTATGTATAGGGGGTTTTAGTTAAGTGTTGTATTATTTTAAAATCAAAACACCATAAAGATGCATACAACTACACAAAAAGAAGTAATGGACTGTAGATCCTACTTTACACTAAAATCGCAATTCATTCTTTTAAAATCACTAAGTGTTTGCCTAGTGATTTCATCAATACTATTCATAGCTTGTAGTAAAGATGATGACTCAACTACTATTGAGAATTGTCCAGAAATATCACTAGTTGTAAAAAAAGATACTAATGATAAAACAAAAGTGAATATACAGGCGGCATCATCTATTGCTGATGGAATAACATATACATGGAAAGTTATTGATCAAAAAGGGAGTCAAGAGGTAAAAGGGAATACCGATGGAAGTCTTTCTTGGGAAGTGAAAGAGGATGTAACTAAGTTTTGTGTCATAGTAAAAACGCCTGATTGTGCTGAAGGTATTGAAAAATGTATCACATATACGTCATCTTGTGAAAATAAGGAGGAGATAATTGATACTAAACCATGGACAGCTTTTTCAAAACCAGTATTTAAAGATGGTTATATGTATTATGCTAAACAACAAGTAAATTTTCTTAATGTTTCAAAGTTAGCAATCTATAAATTAGATATTTCTGATAAAAATGCGAATCCCATAAAAATTATTGATATTGAGAAGAATATATTCGGACAAGTAAGGGATTTAGTATTCAAAGATGATATTCTTTATGTATCTGCAGCCAATCATATTATTTTCTCAAAAGTTTATAAGATAGATACTAGTATGGCAAATCCAATATTAGTTGAAGTACTGGACTTAAAATTTAAAAATCAAATTTTAGGAATGATAATAAAAGGGAATGATATGTATTCAGTAAGCTTTATAGGGGCAAAACTTTTTAAGGATGATATAACTAAACCAAATTTAGAATTGAATGAGTTGACTACTTTTGGTAAGAAAAGCCCCCATGAAGAAAAAACATGGACGTTGGATATGGCATCAAAAGATAATGAGTTGTTTGTGTTAGCAAGAAGTAAAGAAGATGGTTATCATATTATTAAAGTAGATTTAAACGATGCTAGTTTAAAACCAACAATAATCGTTTCAAATATGGGAGAATCACGTAGAATGGAATTGTATGAAAATGATTTATATCTACTTTTTCGAGATAGTGATGCAGATTATAATTTGACAGGTAGTTGGATAGGGAAAGTAAGTATTTTGGATAACCCTACTTCGCTTGTTAAAGTTAGCAAAGATTACAACTTTGAACTTCATGATTTTTCTTTTTACAAAGAATTTATGTACATGTCTATATTAGATGCAGGTAAAGAAAAATTTGAACTAATCAAAATTCCTATTTGTTCACTATAATCAATTTAGATTATAATTTTAGTTAAAAGGAGTTCCTCAATATCAAACTTTGGTGTTGAGGTTTCTTTTTACGAAAAAGACTAGTTAATTACTTCTTCAAAGACAGTAGAAGTGGTATATTTTTTTCCAACTTCCGCAAGCTCTACACTTTTAAATACAGTTTGCGCTTCTTCTTTAAAAAGTTCTAAGTTGTTATATCGACTTGAGTAATGCCCCACTATTAATTTGCCTACGTTTGCGTCTCTAGCAATAGTTGCAGCTTGTTCCGCAGTAGAATGTTTTGTTTTTTCACACAAATGCTCTAGTTCTTTCAAAAAAGTAGCTTCGTGGTATAGTAAATCAACATCTTTAATAATTGGTATAATATCAGGTTTATACATTGTATCACTACAATAAGCATAACTTTTTGGCTTTTCAGGACTAATAGTTAGTTCTTCATTAGGAACAATTTCTCCTGAACTTAAGATGAAATCTTTTCCAGCTTTTAAATTGTGATAATCACAAATCTCAATTTCATCGTATTGTTTAATATTATCTAAATGTAGATTTCTAGGTCTTGGTTTCTCCGTGAAAAGGAAACCATTTGTATATACTCTATGGTGCAAAGGAATAGTGTGAACAGATACTTTAGCATCTTCGAAAATGAGTTCACTTTTAGTTGAAGATAACTCATGAAAAACAATGTTATATCTCACATGAGACATAGAAAGTTTTAGTTGTAGTTGTGTAACTTCTTTAATTCCTTTTGGGCCATAAACATGTAGATCTTTTTCTCTGTTTAAAATACCATAAGTAGACAAAAGTCCAATTAATCCGAAAAAATGATCACCATGTAAATGTGAAATGAAAATATGATCTATTTTAGAAAAACCAACTTTGTACTTACGCATTTGACGCTGCGTTCCTTCTCCACAATCGATTAAAAAATGACGATTGTTTATTTCTAGATATTGAGATGTAGGGTATGCATTTACTCTTGGAGTAGCAGAATGGCATCCTAAAATAGTTAACTGTAAATTCATTCAATCACAAAACGTTTAGAAATTATTTCATTGTTCGTTTGTATAGCGTAAATATAAATTCCAGTTTTTAAGTTTCCTCTATTACAGCGAATGGTATTTTTTCCTTTCTCTGCGATAAATTCTTTAGAAAAAACAGTTTTTCCAATTACATTTTTTACGCTTACCTGAACTTTTTGTTTGTTAGTTGAGTTAAATGAGATGTTGGTTATTGAATTGTAAGGGTTTTGAGAGGCTACTAGCTTATTCACAGACTTTTCTTGTGAAAGCATTCCTAAAGTGCTGGAAAAGCATAGTAGTAATAGTATTTTTTTTATCATATCGTGTGGGGATTGTTTGTACTAAAAACCTAAATCTCTCTGAATATTCTCCATTTCTAAAACGTCTTCGGCTTCCTGTAATGTAGGAACGATATTGAAATATTCTGGAAAACTATCAACATCAACATTTGGGGATATTAAGACAAAAGTTGTGCCGTTTTCTTGATGAAAATCAACATATTTCAAAAATAAAGAAAGATCAGAGTTTTGAACTTTTAATTTCGACGAAAGGTAAATAATTATATTATTTTCAGCAACTTTAGAATGATTAGTTGAGAAAAAATCAAGAAAATCATGAAAATCACCTTCCTCATTTGAGGAAAATAATACATAATCATCTTTAGTTTCAATTTTCATGATATTATCTTTTTATTTGCTGTGCTATAAGATATAAAACAGCCATACGTACTGCCACTCCATTTTCTACCTGATTTAATATGATAGATTGTTTACTGTCTGCAACATCACTGGTTAATTCTACACCACGGTTAATAGGTCCTGGATGCATAATTACAATATCCTTGCCAATAGTGTCTAAGATTTGCTTATTGATACCAAAAAGTTGAGTGTATTCTCTTGTAGAAGGGAAGTATTTGATATCCATTCTTTCATGTTGAACTCTTAACACGTTTGCTACATCACACCATTCTAAAGCCTTTTTTAGATTGGTTTCAACTTCTACACCTAAACTTGAGATGTATCTTGGAATTAAAGTAGTAGGCCCACACACCTTGACTTTAGCCCCTTGTAACTGTAAAGCGAATATATTAGATAACGCAACTCTTGAGTGTAAAATATCACCAACAATTACGATTTTTTTCCCTTTTAAATCTGAATTTAAAGCTTCTCGCATTGAAAAACTATCTAGTAATGCTTGTGTAGGATGTTCATGAGTACCATCTCCAGCATTTACAATCCTAGCATCTACATGTTTAGATAAAAATACACCAGCTCCTACATTACCATGTCTCATCACTACAATATCAACCTTCATTGATAAAATATTATTCACGGTATCAATTAGTGTTTCTCCCTTTTTTACAGAAGATTGTCCTGCAGAAAAGTTAATGACATCAGCAGATAACCTTTTTTCAGCAAGTTCAAAAGATAATTTTGTTCTTGTACTATTTTCAAAGAACAAATTAGCAATAGTAATATCCCGAAGTGATGGAACTTTTTTTATGGGACGATTAATAACTTCTTTAAAGTGGGATGCAGTTTCAAAAATGAGCTCTAAATCATTCTTGTTAAGATATTTTATGCCTAATAAATGTGGTACACTTAACTGCTTCATTAATTCGTCTTAGGTTGTTTTTGTACTAGGTATATTTTGTCTTCAGTATGAGTTTCTTTCCAGTTTACTACTACTTTCTCTTCATTAATAGCATCTACCTGACGTCCTCTGTAGTTTGGTTGTATTGGTAAATGTCTACTAAAACGTCTATCAATCAGTACTAAAAGTTCAATACTGATTGGCCTACCAAAAGCTTGTAGTGCTGTTAATGCTGCTCGTACACTTCTTCCTGAGTATAAAACATCATCAATAATAACTACTTTTTTATTTTCAATTAAGAAATCTATTTTAGTAGGTGTTGCTTCTAAAGGTGCATCTTTTCGTCTAAAATCATCACGATAAAAAGTAATATCTAATAAACCTAATTGTAGGTTTTTAATTCCATAATCTTCAGTTAGGATCTTTTTCAGTCGTTGAGCTAAAAAAGTTCCTCTTGGTTGCAAACCAATAAGAACAGTATTAGAAAAATCGTTGTGATTTTCGATAAGCTGGCATGCTAATCGATGCAGAATAATATCAATTTCTTTAGACGTAAGTAGTGTTTTTCCGCTCATTTTCTGCTATCAATTTTCTTGATAGTTACAGAGTTCAAAAGTAGTATAAAAAAGTATCAGCACAAAATTAAACTTTAAGAAACCTCTATCGGTGAAATAATATCTATATTTGCCCTCTTTTGAAACTAACGAAAAGATTATGACTGAGTTTATTACCAAGAGAGTAGGGAATGTACGTAATGATATTTTATCAGGAATTACGGTAGCATTAGCATTGGTGCCGGAAGCTGTAGCTTTTGCCTTTGTAGCAGGAGTGGATCCTTTAGTAGGGTTATATGCAGCATTTATGATTGGTTTAATTACTTCAATTTTTGGAGGTAGACCAGGAATGATTTCTGGAGCAACAGGTGCATTAGCAGTGGTGATGGTGAATTTGGTAAGTGAAGGAAATGCTATGGGAGCAGCTGGCGAAAACTTAGGTTTATATTACCTGTTCTTAACCGTAATATTAATGGGAGTTATTCAAATGTTAGCTGGAGTTTTGAAACTGGGAAAGTTTGTGCGATTAATTCCACATCCAGTAATGATGGGATTTGTTAACGGTTTAGCTATTGTAATCTTTTTATCTCAATTAGGAATGTTTACTAAAAAAGTAGCTGGAGAAAAAGTTTGGTTACAAGGAACAGAATTATGGTTAATGATAGGTTTTGTAGGGTTAACCATGTTGATGATGTGGGGATTGCCTAAAATGAAAGCTACTAAAAAGTTACCAGAAGCTTTAATTGCAATATTAGTAGTGTCTGCAATCGTAATTTTTTCAGGATTAGATATGGCAACTGTTGGATCTTTTATTCGTGAAGGTGGAGGAGAAGGTTTAAAAGGAGGTTTTCCAGTTCCAGTATTAGAAACATTCACAAAAATTCCTCTCAACTTAGAAACCCTTAAATTTATATTTCCTTACGCATTAATTCTTGCAGCAATTGGGTTGATAGAAAGTTTAATGACGTTAAATTTAATTGATGACTTAACAGAAACTAGAGGTGATTCTAACCGTGAATGTTTAGCGCAAGGAGGTGCAAATATTATAACAGGATTGTTTGGAGGTATGGGAGGTTGTGCCATGATTGGTCAATCTATTATTAATATTAAAGGTGGTGGACGCGGAAGATTATCAGGAATTACAGCGGCTGTATTTTTATTGATGTTTATTTTATTCGCTTCTTCTTTAATAGAACAAGTACCTATTGCCGCGCTAGTTGGTGTGATGTTTATGGTAGTGATTGGAACATTTGCATGGAGTAGTTTTAGAATTGCTAGAAAAATTCCTGTAGCAGATTTAGTAGTATTAATTTTAGTATCATCACTAACGGTAATTTTTGATTTAGCTATTGCTGTTATTGCAGGTGTGATTGTTAGTGCTTTAGTGTTTTCTTGGGAAAATGCAAAAAGAATTAGAGCACGTAAGCGTATGCGTGAAGATGGAACAAAAGTATATGAAATTTGGGGACCTTTATTTTTCGGAAGTATTTCTTCATTTAACGAGAAGTTTGATGTGAAAAATGATCCTCAAAATGTAGAAATTGACTTTGTAGAAAGTAGAGTTTCTGATCATTCAGCTTTGGAAGCGTTGTTTGTTTTAGTTGAAAAATATCAAGCAGCTGGCAAAACTATTAAATTGAAACATTTAAGTGAAGACTGTAAAGTGTTAATGTATAAGGCAAGTAATAAATTTCATAATGTGATTATAGAAGATGTAGATGATCCTAGATATCATTTAGCGGCAAATCCAGAAGCTTTTCCAAAATCACTAAGAGAATATAAATTTTAAATAGAAAATCCTGCATTTAGCAGGATTTTTTATGTAAAAAACATCACGTTTTCATCATACTAATGTTTAAACGTATTTAAGAAGTTAATAACATGATCTCTATAACTTATACCAATAGGTATTTCTATGGATTCAATATCAATAGTATGTGTAGTAAATGCAGTTATTTTTTCGGTGTTTAATAAATAAGAACGGTGTACGCGTAGAAAGTCTTCACTTTTAAGTTCTTGTTCAATGTCACTTATTTTATATTTAGAAACAATACGTTTATCATTTGCTAGATGAATTTTGATATAATCTTTTAAACTTTCAATATATAAAATATTGTTAGTAAATACTTTATGATGTTTGTTTCCTGATTTTATAAAAATAAACTCATTCGTTTGTTGTTTAGCTTTTGAAAGTATTGGAATATTGTTCCTATGTAATTTATCTACAGCTTTTAAAAAACGTTCAAATGTTATCGGTTTTAAAAGATAGTCGATTACTTCTAAATCGTAACTTTCAGTAGCATAATCTCTATAAGCCGTTGTTAAAATAGTAGTTGGTGGATTTTTTAATGTTTTTAAAAAATCGATACCAGTCAAATTAGGCATTTTTATATCTAAAAATAGTACATCTATCTCTTGTGTATTAAGCTTCTCAAAAGCTTTTATAGCACTATTACAAGTAGCTACAACCTCTAAGGAATCAATTTTAGAAATATGATTCTCCAAGAGCTTTATAGCTAAAGGTTCATCATCTACAAGTAAACATTTTAATGCCATGTATTATGGAGTAATAGTTAAGGTTACACTAAATTCATCTGATGTTTGATCAATATCTAAATTATAATTAGTTGAATAAATTAGGTCTAATTGTTTTCTAATATTCAACAATCCGATGGTTTTTTTATCTTGACTTTGATAATATTTAGAGACTGAATTTTTAACACAAAATACTAGTTTTTTATGATAACTTTCTACAGCAATAGTAATAGTTGGAGAGCCATCGTCTTCACCAGCACCATGTTTAAAAGCGTTTTCAACCAAAGACAATAAAATTAAAGGAGGGATGTCGACTTCTTCAATAATGTTAGTATTGATTGATATTTGTAAACGCTCATCATAGCGTAATTTTTCTAATTCAATATAGTTTTCAATCAAGGTCAATTCACTTTGTAGAGGGACAAGTTTATGATCACTTTTGTATAAAACTTGATCCAAAATTTCAGAAAGTTTAGCAATAGCATTAGATGTTTTTGGTGAATTATCTATAGATAACGAGTATATGTTATTTAACGTATTAAATAAAAAATGTGGATTTAACTGTCCCTTTAATGTTTTAAGTTCTATTTCTGCTTTTTCTTTAGCCAATTTGAGTTTCTTTTCCTTTTCTTTTCCTTCATCTAAAAAAAACTTAAAGGCTATAAAAATAGAACTACTAAGTAGAATGTTTGGGATATACTTTTTAAATAACCATTTCAATTGCGTAAGTATTTCTAAAATAGATTCTTGGTTAAAAGGATGGGGAATAGTTAATGGTTCTGCAACATATACAATAAGGATTCTACTAATGACAGCTAAGAGATAGATAACTACACAAAAAATGATGATAGCTAAAAAATACTTTTTTGTTTTGATATACTTCGGTATCCAAAAGTAAACGATAAAATACGAAGCTACAATTTTAACTATGAATCCACAGCTATTATAAATTAATTCATCTTTAATTTCAAGATTAAGATCTTTATCGTTTAGTATAATTAAATCCTGTATAAGAGATGAGCTAAATAGAAAAGTCCAGAAAAGAATGTGTTTAACTATTCTGTTTTTCTTAACGAAATCTATAATTTTACTAATCATTTCCATTATTACAAAAGTAAACCTATTCATAAGATTTAAAATTAACAATCGACGAATTTGAATCTTTTTATCCTTAATTAGTGTAAATTGTCGATGAATTTTTTATTGTTTATGTATAGCTATAAAACGTCGATTAATTACCCTAATTAGTCTATTTGCTTCATTTCACTTTGTTCTTCATTACATCTTTGTTTCGAATTAAAAACAAAACAATGAAGAGAAGTTTTTTTTTACTGTTGTTTGCATTACAAGCAGTAGTAGTTGTATCACAAATAGAATTAAAAGGGAAAATAGTTGAGCAAAATACAAGTCAACCTTTAGAGTTTGCAACTGTAATTATTTTAAAAGTAAATTCAGAAGAAATAGTTACGGGTACTACAACAAATTCAAAAGGAGAATTTTCACTAGCACTACAGCCAAATACATATGATGTTAAAGTAGAATTTATTGGTTTTCAACCGTATATTCAAAAAGGTATTTCAATTCAACAAAACACTACGTTACCTAGTATTAAACTACAAGAAAGTACAGAACAACTCGACGATGTTGAAATTGTGGCTGAAAAATCTACAACCGAATACAAATTAGATAAACGAGTATTTAATGTAGGGAAAGATCTTTTGTCTAAAGGAGGTTCAGCAACTGATATTTTAAATAATGTACCTTCCGTTACTGTTGGTATTGAAGGTGAAATTAGTTTACGAGGAAATCCAAACGTACGTGTTTTAATCAATGGAAGACCATCGGTACTTACAAATAATAATGGTTTAGAGCAGATTTCTGCTGAAACTATAGAAAAGATAGAAGTAATAACTAACCCGTCTTCAAAATACGATGCTGAAGGAACAGCGGGGATTTTAAATATTATTTTAAAGAAAAATAAAATAGGCGGATTAAGTAGTTCGTTGCAATTAACAACAGGTCACAGAGCGAATCATGGAATAAATTATAATGCCAATTATAAAACAGAAAAATTCAATGTATTTTCAAATTTTAGATATCGCTATTTAAATTTTTTAGGAGATGCTAGTTTGTTTAGAACAAATTATGAAAATAATACACCAACTTCATTTTTAGATCAAACGATTTTTCGTGATAGAAAGCGAAAAGTATTTAATTTATACGTGGGTAGCGACTATTATTTTAACGAACAAAATACCTCAACTTTCAGCTATTATTACAGAAGGAATACCAATGAGAATGCTGTAGACTTTACGTTTAACTTTTTAGATGAATTTAAAAATATAGATACTGTTTTAACTACTTCAGAAAATTATAAAGAGCCACAAACGGCGAATAGAATTGAGTTAAATCATGTAAAAACATTTGCCAAAAAAGGACAAAAATTAACGTTAGATTTTCAATACGACTTCTGGAATGATGATGAAAATGAATTTGTAGAACAGCGAAACAATAATAACATAACCACATTACAAAGTAGAGATATAGAAAGTAGTAAGGATTTTTTATTTCAAACAGATTTAAAACTACCGCTTACAGAAAAAACACATTTAGAGTTAGGAGTAAAAGGAGAGATAAGGAATATTGATAGTGATTATAAAGTTTGGGATAACGAAGTACTCATTGATAGCTTAGATAATTTGTTGAAATATAAAGAACGAATTTATGGTGCATATATTCAATATGGAAATAGAAAGAATAAGTTTCAATATTTACTAGGGTTACGTGCAGAACATTCAAATACAGGAAGTACGGATCGAAAAAATCAGTTTCGAACAGATAAAAGTTATACAGACTTATTTCCTACAGTACATTTAACGTACAGTTTTAACCAGAAAACAAATGTGCAACTTAGTTATAGTAGACGTATTCGTAGACCAAGATTTTGGCAATTAAATCCATTTGGAGGAATAGCTGATAGGCGAAATATTCGTATTGGAAATCCTGATCTAAACCCGATGTATACTCATGCATTTGAAATTGGTTTTTTAAAGCGTTGGAAAGGTTTCACACTGAACCCTTCAGTATATTATCAAAAAACGGTACAGCTATTTGAAACACTAATTACTTCAAACGGAAATGGAGCCATTATATCAAAACCAATTAATTCAGGAGAAGAAAATAGGGTAGGAGCAGAATTGGCAATTCAGTATTCACCTTTTAAATGGTGGCGTTTATCTAATGAATTTAATTTTTATGCATTTAATCAAAAAGGAATTTACAACTTTAACGATAATGCTTGGTATACCCGTTTAAATTCTAATATTCGATTGTCAAAATTCAATATTCAAACAAGTTTTGCTTACCAAGGGGAACGAAATAGTGGACAGACACTTTCCAAGTCTATATATAGAGCTGATTTTGGTATGAGTAAAGATTTATTTAACGATAAAGCTTCTGTAACCGTAAATGTGCAAAATATATTCGATTCATTAGTTCAAGAACAATTCATTGTAGGTGAAAATTACGATATAATCAATAGTCAAAAATTTAGTGGAAGAAGGTTTAGTGTAACGTTTACCTATCGTTTTAATAGAAGTAAAAAAGATAGAGATCGTTTACCTGATTGATTTAACGTGAATCTTGGATAAGAAATTCTTGTCAGTTCGAGTGATTTTTACAGAATGATAATGAGGTGAAATTGTACTGAATCAAGTTCAGCAGAGCTATCGAGAACAACGTATTTACTTCTCGATACAAAATTCATTTTCGTTTTACTCTAATGAATTTTACTCGAAGTGACACCCTTATTCTTAAACGAGATTCACGTTAATTCAATTTATACAGTTTGAAAGTTCAAAGCTGAAAGTCTTTGCGAACGGACCCTGAGTTTGTCGAAGGGGAGGTGAAGCAATCTTTCTCTTAAAAAACGAGATTTTAGTTATTAAATGAACATATTACTTCATGAAAATCCAAACGTCTTGTTGAGGAGTATCGTTTTTTATTTCTCCAGGAATATGTTTCAGAATCTTTAATTTATTTTTTGAAGCAATTTGATGCATAAAAGAAGGAGGTTGATACGCTGCAAACAATCGATTTCCTTCTTTTTTAAAATCATGTATAATTAAGTCTCCACTCGTGTAAGCTAGTTGTTCTTTTTCAGTAAGTTTAAATTTGTGAGCATCTCCATGAGTGGTAAGAAATAAAATCCCATTAGGTTTTAATATACGATAGAGTTCTTCAAACCATTTTTGATGTTGTTCTAAGGAAAGATGTGTGAAAATTGATATACCGTAAACAAAATCAAATTTTTGATCTTCATAGGGCAGAGGAGGAGTGACTTGATTGAGTTGAAAATCAATATTTTTAAGATTTTCCTGACACCATTTTACGTATTTAGGATTATAATCACAGCCAAAATAGTAATTAGTATTCCCTGCTATTTTAGGTAAATGTCTTAAGATACGCCCTGTGCCACATCCCCAATCTAAAATAGCACTATTTTCAAGTAATTTAAATTCACTAACCAATTCAATAAGCCACATAGCAGTGGGGAGTCCATTGGTATAATACTTTTTATAATTTAATTGAAATGTTTCATAAATATAAAAATCGGGAGGGAGTTTTATATTAGGATTTTCACGTACAAACTGATTATTGATGTGTCTATTTTTAAATTTTAGACGATAAAAATTAAGCTGTTCGATTAGAGGTAACAGGTTAAGTTTAGCTAAAAATCTTTTGATTACAATTTTTTTCATTTTCTAACTTTTAAGCTAATTATTTTGCTGTTTATAAACTGTACCATTAAACTTTAGTATTGATTTTTGATACGAAGTTTTTTCATCATCAACACATTCGTCAGAGTCATTAGTAGAGGTTTTTCTATTGGTAATTTTAGTGTTGATAACAATATCAAAAAAATCATTGGTTTTATTTTTAGATACAATTAAAAATTGTTCTTCATTAACAGACCACCCGTCACATTGCATATCCCATTCTCCTACATATTCTTTACTCGTGAATTGATCTAAAATAGGTGTTAATTTTTGATCGTTTTTTAAGAATAAAGTGAGTGTCTCAGTACTGTATGGATTGGGTTTAGATTGTGTATAAAAAGAAGAGCGAATAGCAAAAGCTCTTTGATTTTTACTAAGTATGTAAGGAGCTGTATCTATTGTGATTGTAGAAAATATTAACGCATCAGATGTCCAATATGAAGATTGAAAATATTTGGACTTAATTTTGTTTGTATTACTGTCAACAATTAAAATATATCCATGGTATTCCGCCTCCATTTCATCTTCCTTAACAATTTCGGGAATAACAACTATAGTTTCATTTTTGGAATATGGTAATTTTTTAGAAACAGTCATACCTGTAGCACATTGTTCTTTTGTTAAATGTAGTTGAGATAATATCTTATTCAAGTCAATAGTGTTTTGACTAAAAATAGTGTAGGATATTAGTAAAGATAGTATGAATAAAATTTTCTTTTTCATTAAACATTACTTGTTATGTAAGTGATTTACATTGTTATCTTTCCCCGTATTTTTGATTAGTGTATTGTGCTCCCAGAGTTGTTCTTTCCATAAAGCGCCATTTTCTCGAAAGATTTTCCAAGTACCATGTTTGATACCCTTTACGAAATACCCTTCGGCACTTAATTTCCCAAATTCAGATTCATAAACTTTCCAAAGTCCTTCTCTTTTATCATCTACCATTGGTCCTTCACCTGCTAATTTTCCATTTGGGTGGTACCATTTCATATCACCATTAGCTTTACCATTAATATAAATACCTTCAGAAGCTAATGTGTCATTCTCCCAATATTCTTTTCTAATTTCATGTTTGGATTCAATTGCTTTTATTTCTTTTTCTTTGACTTTTTTTGTTTGACAGTTCCAAGAAAAAACAAAAAGTAAAATACAAAAAGCGAAAGATTTATACATTACTATCGAATTTTAAAAACAGGTAATCTCATATGAGATTTTTCATAATGCGGAGTTTTCATATAAATCCAATTTAATTGCGCTCTTGAACTTTTGTTGAAAGTAGTATCGACCTTCATCTTAGTATCGAATTCAGCTTTAATAAGCGGATTTTGTTTTAAAAACTCTTCTGCTTTATCTTCAAAAACATAAGAAGAAAAACCTTCTTTACGTTGTAAAATAGTATCAAAGAAATTCCAATTAAAAAAACTATCAACAGCTTCAGCTTCCAACGTTTCTATTATATATCGAACACCATTTTGAGCTGTAGGAATTAGATAGTCTCCTTTTAAAAATTGAATTGTTTCTGTTGATCTATTTATTTCAGTATTATAGTGTAAATAATGGCCCTCAAAAGGAGTTGTAACAGTTTCAAAGCTTTTGATATGATCTACTTCAACATTTAAAATAGTATCTTTTTTAAAGCGTGTAAATTCAATTTTATTATTCTTTAATCGTTCAATCACTTTACGCCAACCTTGAGGGATAATATATGCTTTTGGTATGGTAATCTCTTTAGTAACTTCAAAGTTATTGTAATATTCAATGTCTTTTTCATAAGGTTTATTTTTGTCGTAAAACAATCGCTTTCCGTTAGTAACTTTACTATTTATGTATTCTCCTTCATAACCTTTAAATCTAAATTTAGTAGGATTTTTTCTGTCAACTTTATACTGTATAGGATATTTCTTTTGATTGATGATTTTCTGTGCAGCATTTACTCTTAATTCTTTGATTTTTTTTGAATTTATTTCCGTAAAATCAAGCATAGAAAATAGCAACTCATAAGTTTGCTCAACACGAGTTTTGTAGGGTTTTAGCATATGTGTTTCTACCATCATACCAAAGGTGTTAAATAACGTAGTATAACCAGTTGAATAACGTGGTGAGTCCATAAATTGAGACCAGCCTTTGTCTGGAGTACTACCCCAAACATTAACGTAAGGCGTAATAGGGATTCCTTTTTTTTCTAATGAGTTTTCTAAATATGGTCTGATATTATTTTCTAAAAATACACCTAGTTCATTCCCTAATTTATTATGTTGGGTGAATAAATGTGTGATAGCATATTGATAATCCGCACCGTTACTCACATGATTATCGATAAAAACATCAGGATTTACAGTGTGAAAGATCTCAGCAAAAGCTGCTGCATTTTTAGTGTCTTGTTTTACAAAATCTCGATTCAAATCAAAGTTTCTAGCATTTCCTCTAAACCCATATACTTTTGGTCCATCTTGATTTGCTCTGGTATGAGAATTTCTATTTAAGGCTCCTCCTATGTTATATATAGGAATAACACATAATAAAGAGTTTGCGTACGTTTTTTTTAAAGAATCATTTTGAACAATATCTCTTAACATCATCATAGAAGCATCAATACCATCAGACTCTCCAGGATGTATTCCATTATTGACAAGGATTTTATTCTTTTTGATGTTTTTAATTTCATTTCTTTCTGTTCTACCATCAGTATTTAGAACAGCCAAGTGCAAAGGTTTTCCGCTATCTGTTTCACCGTATTCTAATACTGTGATTTCTGGATACGTATCAGCTAATTTTTTATAATATGAAATTACTTCTTGATATGTTGGCGTTTCAGTTCCTTTTGAGGTTTCAAAAAGTGTAGTAAAATCTTTATTGAGTTCATTTTCTTTAGTTTGATTACAGGAAAAAAATGAAAGTAAAATCAATGAAATAATATATCTATTCATATGATTAACGTATAAGTTTAGTTGATTTATGTTTGCAGAGTCAAGAATTTAAACTCTTACTGAGTCTGGTACCAAACCTGTATAATCTCCATCATTTCGTATCACATCTCTAACAATTGATGATGAGATATAACTTTTTCCTGAAGAAGTTAATAAGAAAACAGTTTCAATTTCTGATAGTTTTCTATTGGTGTGAGCAATAGCTTTTTCAAACTCAAAATCTGCAGGATTTCGAAGTCCTCTTAAAATAAATTGAGCATCTATTTCTCTACAAAAATTAACAGTTAATCCTTTATAGGTAACTACTTTAATTTTAGGTTCATTCTTAAAGGCCTCTTCTATAAATTGTTTGCGTTTCTCTAGTGGAAACATATATTTTTTATCAGCATTAATACCAATAGCAATAATGAGTTCATCAAATAAAGTAATTCCTCTTTCTATAATATCTAAATGCCCTAGTGTGATAGGGTCAAATGATCCTGGAAAAATAGCACGTTTCATATATTTCAATTATCAATTATCAATTATC
This sequence comes from Tenacibaculum agarivorans, assembly GCF_001936575.1. Taxonomy (GTDB): domain Bacteria; phylum Bacteroidota; class Bacteroidia; order Flavobacteriales; family Flavobacteriaceae; genus Polaribacter; species Polaribacter agarivorans. The sequence continues at coordinate 16,189 of NZ_MSMP01000016.1, read as the reverse complement.
AATTATCAATTATCAATTATCAATTATCAATTATCAATTATCCTAGAATTATATCTTAATAAGAACAGATAATCTTTAAAATAAAATTATTTATAATTTAGCATTGTATTTGTTATGATTCAATTTTAAAAAATACACTTAACTTCCAACTTCCAACTTCCAACTTCCAACTTCCAACTTCCAACTTCCAACTTCCAACTTCCAACTTCCAACTTCCAACTTCCAACTTCCAATTTCCAACTTCCAACTTCCAATTTCCAACTTCCAACTTCGATTTCGACAAGCTCAATCTCCATCTTAGTTTTAATTCAACTTTTAACTTATTATTTTAACGCACTTTCAATAGCATTATCAAATAATTCAGTTAAAGAAATTCCTGCTTCTTTGGCTTGTTGTGGTAGAATACTTTCTTCAGTAAGTCCAGGTACGGTATTCATTTCTAAGAAATGAGGTTCTCCTTTAACCAAAATATACTCTGATCTAGAAAAACCACTCATATTTAAAACAGTGTATACTTTTTTAGCTATGGCATTTACCTTTGTTTCTTCTTCAGGAGTTAATCTAGCAGGAGTAATTTCCTGTGATTTTCCTTCGTATTTCGCTTCATAATCAAAAAAGTCATTCTCAGATACAATTTCTGTGATTGGTAATACCTTAGTTTTGTTTTTATATTGAATTACGCCTACCGAAACTTCTGTTCCGTCTAGAAAACTTTCAATAAGAATTTCATCATCTTCTTTATAAGCTTTTTCAATTCCAGATAGAATATCTTCTTTTGTATGCGCTTTCGATATTCCAAAACTAGAACCTGCATTATTAGGTTTTATAAAACAAGGAAGTCCAACTGTATTGACAATGTCATCAACAGTAATAGTATTTCCACGATTTAAGTACACCGATTTTGCTGTTGGAATATTATATTTTCTTAAAATACTTAATGTATCTCTCTTATTAAATGTTAACGCCATTTGATAAAAAGAAGCCGAGGTATGTTGTATACCTAACAAGTCAAAATAAGCTAGAATGGTTCCGTTCTCACCAGGAGCACCATGAATAGCATTAAAAACACAATCAAATGTGATTTTCTTGCCATCTTTTTCAATAGAAAAATCGTGTTTGTTTACAGGTATCTTTATATCGTTATCAACGTAGAACCAACCTTCTTTAAGAATATGAATGCAAAAAGCATTGTATTTATTTGTGTTTAGATGTTTAAAAACAACATTACCGCTTTTAAGCGAAATGGCTACCTCAGAAGAATAGCCACCCATAATAATGGCAATATTTTTTTTCATTTTTAGTTTTTGATCTTATAAACTTACCAAAAATAGTATTTTAAAAATTGATGTTTCTAAAATACTATTATTTTTAATGTACATTTGTTGCATCTTTCAAAAAATCAAAAATGAAATTATTACACTTTTTAAAAAGTAAGACATTTTTTATTCAAGTTGGAATTGCTATAGTAGGATTATTAGCTTTTATTTTTATGTTACAATGGTGGTTAGGATACACTACAAATCATAACCAAAAAATTCAAGTTCCAAATCTAGAGAAAAAGACATTAGCTGAAGTAGAACAGCAATTAACAGAGTTAAATTTATCGTTTGTTGTTATTGATAGTGCTAGTTATAATCCTGACTATCCAAAAAAATCAGTAATCGACCAAAATCCTGAAGCAGGAGATTTTGTTAAAGATAGACGTAAAATTTACCTGACATTAAATCCATCTAAATATAAAGATGTAGCGATTCCAGATTTAAATGGAAAAACTAAACGTCAAGCAATAACTCATTTACGTTCTATAGGTTTCACAGTAGGGAAGGACTATACTTATGTACCAGATATAGGAAAAGATGTGGTAAGAGGTTTAAAATATAAAGGAAAGCAGATTGGTTTAGGTGATAAACTCCCTAAAAAATCTGTCATCAACCTTATTTTAGGTGATGGTTCAAAAAACTAACAGACCAATCATTCATTGAATAACTATTAATTGATAATTGAGATTACCGGATAATGCAAGAGAATCATGATATTCAGGATAACGAAGATTTGTATGAACATTACAGGTTTGTAGCTACTGAAGGGCAAGAACCACTTAGAGTAGATAAATTTTTAATGAATTTTATTGAAAATGCTACACGTAATAAAATTCAACAAGCTGCAAAGGCAGGAAATATTTTAGTTAATGATATAGCGGTAAAATCAAACTATAAGGTTAAACCCAAAGATGTAGTTCGTGTGGTGTTATCTTACCCTCCACATGAAAATTTATTAGTTGCTGAAGATATTCCAATTAACATTGTATATGAAGACGATGATGTAATAGTGGTTAATAAAGAGCCTGGTATGGTTGTACATCCAGGACATGGAAATTATTCAGGGACTTTAGTGAATGGTTTAATTCATCATATAGAAAACTTACCTAAAAATAGTAATGAGCGTCCAGGTTTAGTACATCGAATTGATAAAGATACTAGTGGTTTATTAGTAATTGCTAAGACAGAGCATGCCATGGCACATTTGTCAAAACAGTTTTTTGATAAAACTACAGAACGTTTATACCATGCATTAGTTTGGGGTACTGTTGAAAATGATTCAGGTACAATAGAAGGTCATATTGGAAGAAGTCAGAAAGATAGAATGCAAATGACAGTATATCCTGATGGAGAATTTGGTAAACCTGCAGTTACACATTATAGAGTACTAGAACGTTTTACATATGTTACTTTAGTAGAATGTAAATTAGAAACAGGAAGAACACATCAAATCAGAGCTCATTTTAAATATATAGGTCATACTTTATTTAATGACGAACGTTATGGAGGTGATCAAATATTAAAAGGAACTACATTTACCAAGTACAAGCAATTTGTAGATAACTGTTTTAAAGTTTTACCTAGGCAAGCATTACATGCAAAAACGTTGGGTTTTGTACACCCTACCAGTGGAAAAGTAATGCAATTCAATTCAGAAGTGCCTGAAGATATTGAAGCGTGTTTAGAGAAATGGAGAAGATACGCAGTAAATTCAATAGAAGAATAAGTGACGAAAATCGAATCAGTGATAATTTATGGGAATGGAAATTACAATCTTGAAATTTACAGTAATTTCAATTGTAAGAATTACTTATTTTTCAGGTTGCAGTGAGAAGTTTTTTACCTTAAATAACTAGCAAAATAGTAGAGATTGAAAGTTAGTTTATAATACGACTTTTGGAATACAATTTCGTTTAAACATTTTGTCACTTCGAGTGAAATTATTCGTAATTAAATGAAGAATAATTTTGTATCGAGAAGTAGTAGTTTTGTTCTCGATACATTTTTTACTACGCTAACGCTTCATGAAAAATACTCGAACTGACATATGCGAAAGAATTAATCGTAAATCGTATAACATGTTGTACATTAAATACTATCCAAATTAAAAAATGATAAAGTAACTATTCAATTTAAATATTTCGTACATCTAAAATCGTATCATTACTATTTTACTTTCTATATTTTTAAATTGAGTCGATAGCAAAATAACCCCTATAAAATACGTTTGATTCCGAAAATCCCAATCGCTGAGAATCGCGTATTTGAAAATAAAATATATTTAGATACGAATACTAAATTTTCAGGCGGTTGAAAAAATTAGCTTTTTATTCTTTCTTTTACTAAACTCATAATTCTTTCAAACTGTTCTTCCAGTCCCATATCAGAATTATCAAATTCAATAGCATCATCTGCTTTGATTAACGGAGAGTCTTCTCTTGTAGAATCAATACGATCTCTTTCTTGAACGTTATGAAGGATGTCTTCGTAGTTAACATTATCGCCCCTGTCAATAAGCTCCTTATATCGTCTGATCGCTCTTTTATCTGCGGAAGCAGTCATAAATAATTTCAATTCAGCATCAGGAAAAACAACTGTGCCAATGTCTCTACCATCCATTACTATACCTTTATCCTTACCCATTACTTGTTGTTCTGAAACTAACTTTTTTCTAACGGCCGAAATGGCAGAAACTTTACTAACCAATTTAGACACATCTAACGTTCGAATTTCTTTCTCTACATTTTCATCGTTTAAATACATTTCAGCAAAACCAAGTGTGTCATTAAAAACAAATGAAAGTCTTATGGAATCAAGATCATTAATGAGTTTATCTATTTCAAAAGAATTAGCGTCAATATATTGTTTCCTCATGGCATAAAAAGTTACTGCTCTATACATTGCACCTGTATCTACATATATGTAGTTCAATGTTTTAGCTAATTGTTTGGCAATAGTACTTTTTCCAGTAGATGAAAACCCATCTAAAGCAATGATAATTTTGTTAGCGCTCATTAAATGTGATTAATTGGCAACAAAGATAAAGCTTAGCTTGTTAATTTGACTCGTAAAATTTATAGTTTTTCGTCATGAAAAGTCAAAATACCAAGATATATGGGAAGCACAGGAGTTTTTTTCTGAAAGAATTGTAGTCCAATTTTGAGGAATAAAATTTTGAGCATTTCCAGATAGTACAGTTAGTTTGGCTTTGTAATAGAAATAGTATGAATTTTTCGGGTTAATACTTGGTAGGCGCAATTTCTGTTCTGTTCTTATTTAAATCAATAGAAAGTCCGAAGGTGCTAACATTAGAAGCAGAATGAAATCTTGAATACGCATAGTTTAATTTGATTTTATTCATTCGCAAACCAAAACCAAAAGAGATACCACCAAAGGTTCTTACATTTTGTAATTGTAACTCTTTTCCTCTTCTAAAATTGTAACCAATTCTAACATTAACAGCTCTTTTTGGAAATAATTCAGCACCAATTATAAAATGTCGTAAAGCATTATCAATAAAAGAAATTTCTTCCTCTGTAGTATTGCCATCCAAATCAGTAGTTTGATTAGAAGGATTAGGAACGCTAATATCCCATTGTTGTAAATTATCAACAGTCAAATACCAACGTAAAGGTAAGTTTTCAGGTAGGTAAGAAGCTCCTATAGCAACTTCAAAAGGTAAGTTTTCACTTTCTCCGTTAAAAGTACTCAATTGGGTACCTATATTTCTCATGACAAGCGAAAAAGTATAAGGTTTTAACGCATTATAATATATGGCTCCAAAATCTAATGCTAATCCTGTAGAAGAAAAGTTAGCAATAGAAGAATAGATGAATTTAACACTAGTACCTATATAAATATGAGAGTTTGGAATTTGGTATGAAGTTCCTAAGGCTAAAGCAATATCACTGGCATTAAAAGTTCCTGTCTCATTTCCATCTACATCTGCTTGAATGAATTCACCATAATTTACATAAGTAATATTAGAATGAAATGTTTTAAAAATCCCTGAGAAATTATGAGCATAAGAAACTGATCCGATAGAAATGCCAGCTAAAAAACTAGAATAATTAGCAGATATTTGTTTGTTTAAATTTGAATTGATAGTTGCAGGATTCCATGTGGGTTGATCTACATCATCAAGTAAATTAAGCGTTTTTCCACCCAGTGCAGTTTGTCTAGCGTTAGTAGAAGTATTCAAAAAAGAAAAGATAGAAGTACCAGCAACTTGAGCATGTGAAACTAAGGCGAAAAAAATACAAATAAAAAAAAATTGCTTTAACATTTTTTTAAGATCATATAATAAGTTCGTAAAATTAACGTATTAATTTTAACCGTAGTGTTATAAAATTTAAATTATAGGGATAAAATTTGTATTTACAATAAAATGAATATATTTGTATGTTATATATGTTAACTACATATAGTAAATTAGGTTTAATAGTCCCCGCTTATTATGTATAAGTACAGTAAAACAAATATTAAGTTGCTTATTCTTATACTGCTATGCTTTTTGTGTAGTGGTACTTATTTGTTTGGGCAAACTACAATTCAAAAGCCAATGCTTTTTTCTCCGGTGACAGGTAATCCGATTACTTTTGCTTGTGCATCTACTGGAGCTAATCTTTTTCAAGTTAGATTTGATGTTTCAGGAGCTAGCTTAGGACCAGATAATACCTATACAGTAATTCTTTCTGACCCTAACGGGAATTTTGATTCAGGAACTCAAGATCTTGGAAATTTTAAGAGTAATAGTCTTTTTAATGTAACTACTAGTTTTGCTTTTCCTGCAAATACATATGGGGCTAGTTACAGAATAAAGATAGTTTCTAGTCATCCATTACCAGATGGTCTAGAAAGTGTGCCTTCAGATCCTTTTGAGGCTTATTTTATTGATACAGATCCGGCTACAGGTCGACTAGTTTTAGATGATGGAGATGGTGATTTTGGAGATGCTGTAGTAATATGTGGAGGTGCGCCTGTAGATATCTCGGTGAATATATTAAATCCTGATTTTACCTACAGATGGTTTAGAGTAAATCCAACTACTGGTGCTGATGATGTGATTCCTGGACAAACGGATTCTACGTTACAAGTAACACAACCAGGAACATATTTTGCTGCAGTAGAGCGCGGAGCATGTACAAATTCCAGTGCAGCTAGGTTAACTACTTCAAATAGGTTAACTGTCACTTCAGTGTCTCCAATGGGATTAACAATCCAAGATAGTAGTGGAGCTGATCTTACTACGGTAGAAATTTGTGCTAACGAGACTTTTGAGTTGAATTCAAGTGTCACAGGTGATCCTACACTGAATTATATATGGTATAAAGACGATGTGCCTATTACAGGATTGCCTAGTAATGCTACGTCATATACTATACCGGCTAGTAATCAGTTTGGTGTATATCGACTTGAAATAGAGGTAGGAGGATGTATTAGTAATTCTCAAAATGTAACTATACAACAGCGGTCAGGTTCTGATTTTGATATTGATATACAAAGTAGTGCTACTAGAATCAGATTACCCAGAGAGACTATTGAATTAACGGTAGATCATAATGCAAGTTCAGAGACAATTCAGTGGTTTTTAAACGGAAATCCTATACCTGCTTCTAACAATGCGTTATTAAATGTTGTAGGAGAAGGAGTATACTGCGCTGAAGTAGTAGACAATTCTACGTCTTGTCCTTTTTCGAAAAAAACAGAAGAAATCACAGTGGTAGATGCTGTAGACTTAGATGTTGCTATCAGAACGGCAGAGAATTACACAGAATGTGAAAATGAAAATACAGTACTATCTATTGTAGGGATAACTGCAACAGGTACAGATGGTAATGATTATAGTTTATCTGAAGATCAAATAGATTTTTTAACCGCAGATTATTTGCAATGGGTAAAAGATGGAACTGGTATTAGTGGTGCAACATTGGATACTTATACGGTAGGTTCGTATTTAGACAATGGTTCATACACATTAGATGTTGAATTAAGTGCTACTTCAACAATAAGTTCTGATCCTCTAGATGTATTATTAGGTTTAGGTAATGTTGAGGTTATGTCTTCTTCAGTGTCCAATAATTTATGTCCAGGAGAAACAATAACATTTAGTTTAACAACTGTAGCTGGTTATACATACAGATGGTTTAAAGATGGGTCTGAACTAACCGTTGCTGATCCTAGTAATGTTGTAATTGATGAAATAGGTTTATATAGTGTGACTTATGAAGGTTTTGGGTGTCTTACAACTATAGCAGAGATTAATGTTTTAGAGTTTGATGATTCAGTATTAGAAGTAAGTCCATCAAGCACAGCAGTGTTATCGCCAGGAGAAACAGTAACAATAACAGCATCAGGAGCGGATTCTTATGAGTGGTTTGCAGAAGATGGAACATTGTTGTCTACCACAGATGCATTAGATGTTGTAAGTTTAGGTACATTTACGGTGATTGGAACCGTAGGAGGCTGTACAGCGCAAAGAGAAATTAATGTAGTTGAAGATGATGGTAAGTTAATAATACCCAACATACTAACTCCATTTAATGGGGATGGTATTAATGATACTTGGGAATTACCAAATAGATTTGCATTCCAAACGAATGTTCAGGTAATTATTTATAATTCAAGGGGAAATGAAATTTTAAATACCATGGATTATCAGAATAATTGGCCTGAAGAGAATAATTTAAAAGACGGAATGTTATTCTATTTTAAAGTTTTAAAAGACAATAATTTAGTTAAAGCGGGGACAATCTCCATATTGCAATAAGTATATGGTAAAGAAAATTACGTTATTAGTACTATTAACTTTATGCTCTCTTACTAGTTTTTCACAGCTAAGTATAGGTGAGGATGAGTATAATGGGTTTTCTGCTAGGAGCTTTATGAAATTTAATAATTTCATGACAGTTCCTACATTTTCATTATTACATAGAGAAACAGCAACAATAGAAGCTATAAGTAGAAGCTCAAATATTGAGTTTCAAGACGCAGCACGTTTACACATTGTTAGTTATTCAGGAAAAATGCAAGATAATGTAGGGGCAGGGATAGCTGTTTTTCAACAAGATATAGGAGTCTTTAAAGATTTCGGTGCTATGGTAAATTATGCATATCAACTTAAATTAGGAGAGAAAAATAAACTTACGTTTGGATTCAATTTTTTCTACAGTAGAAGAGGAATAGATAACCCAAGAGTTTTAAGTAATACAGTTGATCCATTGATCAATAACTATCAAGATAAACCAGTAGTGGTTCTACAGCCAGCAGCAACAGTTTCATTTGGGAAATTGGATGTTGGACTATTTTTTGAAAATCTAGGGGATTTCAACTTAAAAACTAGCGAATTTGTTACAGGATTTGCAGATAAAACCATTTCTGCACATGCTGCTTATACATTTGATTTTGTAAATACCTCAGGTTTATTACAAGGTATGCGGGTAAGAGCATTAGGTATAGGTAGAAGAACAAAAGTAGATGGGTTTTCTTATGCTGCAACTGCTTTAGCAGATTTACCAAAAGTAGGTTGGCTAAAAGTAGGTTATGATAAGTCTTTTGGACTAAATGCAGGTTTTGGTATCAATTTAAATAAAAAACTTTCTATTGGTTTTGCATATGAAAAGCAAGAAAATTTAAGTGGAACTAATGAAGTAGGTTTAATTTATAAATTTGGTAGAAGTAGACTAAGATCTAGAAGAAATCCAAATGTTAAGGTTATTATTCCAGAAAATAATCCTACACCAACTATTGAGCGTAGAGAAGAAGAGTATAAAGATCCTGAGCATAATGATTTATCTGATGAGGTAAGAATAGCTCAAGATTCAATTAATAAGTTAAATAGAAAAGTTGATGAAATTCTTAAACGTTTAGAGAATCAACCAACAAATACAACTACTATTATAAAAGAGGTAACTCCAGAAACACCTAAGGCGCAACCGACTGAAGATAGAGATCAATCGTTGCCAAGACGATCTAGCAAGCCATGGAGACAAAGTTCTACTACGACTAGAGGTGGTGGTGGAACTATGTACTATGTTGCTTTTGATCAGTTTAGAGATATTAAGAAAGCAAAAGCAGAGGTTGAAAAACTTAGGAAAAGAAAAATAAAAGCAAGATATGTTAGAGATCCTAAGTATAATGTATATGTAGTGTATTTCAAACGCTTTGGTAAAAAAGAAGAAGCAGAAGAACTTGTAGATGAAGTAAATGGTTCTGGTAAAAAAGGTTTTGAGAATGATAAAACTAGCGGAACATCGGCAAATGATATTAGTAGTTTAAAAGCTGCTACAGGCGGAGGTAAAGGAGATAAAGGAGCTGGAGGTAACAACCTATATGTAATGAAAGTTACATTAGGGGCTGAAGGAGAGTTAATTAAAGAACCAAAATCGCAAGGATCTGCTAGAGTAAGAACAATGAAGTTAATGGATGGTTTAGAGCCAGGTTACTACCTACAAGTAGGTGTATTCTCTAAGAAACCGTATGCAGACAGATTTTTAGATGAGTTAGAAAATGATAATATAAATGCTGGATATTTCTTGAATCCCAAAACAGGTAATAGACACATTTACATACATAAAACAGATGATAGAGCTGAAATAATTAAATTGTTTAAAAACAATTTAAATGGAGCCTATTATGATCGAAAGAGTATTATTCAAATAAGATAATGGTTTAAGTCAATTGAGAATTATGAAAAAATCATTATATTTAAATGAAGTGAGCTTTTTAGTGTGATTTATATTTTACGTATTAGTTTTTAGAAAATTTTACTTAGTATCCCCAAAAAATGAAGACAAAATTACTTTTTATCATTACAGTCTTTAGTATGATGATGAGTTTTTCTCAGGAAGAGAAGAACATATCATTTACCCCATCAGCTAAAGCAAAAAAAATACCTGAAATTCAGGTAGATAATCTGTCTAAGGAAATACAGTCAAAAAAAGGAATCGTTATAAACGAAGTTCCTGCAAATAATGTAATGGCAAGGAGGCTTCCTGATACTCCATTTACACAAAGGCTGGCCACAGGTGGTATAAATATAAAAGGGGATATCACTTTTGTAGGTAATAATATCTTAAACAGAGATTACACAAACCTTGTTACATATACAAGAAGTGCAACTCAGCAAACGCTAACTGATTTTTGTGGTTTTACGTATACAGATTATGTATATACTGAAACAACTGATCGATTAACTGCAGATATAGCACATCCTAATAATACTGAAGAATTATACTATTTTGCGGGATTCACATTTTTTGGATGTAGGGAAAGTTACAGAAGAATAAGAGATGATATTGTTAATTTTAACAATGGAGATTTCGATATGCAATATATAGATGTGGATGACCTAGAGGGGATTACAGGTAATGGGGATACATTTTCTTCTTCTAAATCTACATTAACATTACCTGCTTGTTCTAGGGTAGAATATGCAGGATTATATTGGGCTGGAATTTATCCATATAATAATTGGTCAACAGAGGGGGCAAGAGAAGGAGATTATAGAGATATAAAATTCAAATTACCAGGACAAAATTATCAAGATATTACAAGTGATGAGGTGATATATGATAGTGGTATTACACAACAACGACCCTATGTCTGTTATAAAGATGTAACCACTATGGTACAATCCCTAGCTAATCCAAATGGAGATTATTTCGCAGGTAATATTAGGGCAACGGTTGGAAATGACTTTAATTATGGTTTAGGAGGTTCTGCAGGATGGGTGATGGTTATCATTTATGCAGACGAAACAGAATCTAGTAAAAACATTTCTATTTTCGATGGATTCTCGACTATTGACGGTACTAATAATACAGATGTTTTATTTGATGGATTTACTACAATTCCAGCAGGGCCAGTTAGAGCTCAGTTTTTAACTGCTGCATTAGAAGGAGATGGTTTTATTACTGGAGATAACTTCCAGATTCAGAATACTTCTTCGGTTTTTGTTGATGTAACAAATACAAGAAACCCGTTGGATAATTTCTTCAATGGTAGTATAACAAAGTATGATGCTTTTGATACTAATAGAAATTTAGATAGTGAAAATACATTAGGATTTGATGTTGACTTATTTGAGTTAAATAACCCAAGTAATACCATTATAGCCAATGGACAAACAAGTTTTACAGCTAGATTTACAACATCCGGTGATGTGTATTGGCCATTTTTAAATGTAATGGCTGTAGAAATTATACAGCCTGATGTTCAGTTGGTTAAAACGGTGACTGATGCATCAGGAACACCACTTCCCCACAACGATCCTGTAAATTTGAATGATGAATTGATATATAATATAAATCTTCAAAATATAGGTACTGATGATGCTATCAACACAGTAATAACAGATCAATTACCAAAAAATATTCAGAATTTTGATCCATCAACAGATTTAACTTTACCTACAGGTATTTCTTTAGTTAGTTATGAAACACCTTCTGCGTTGAATGGTTTTCAGGGAATACTAACATTATCTGTAGATGATTCCTTAGTAGAGGAAGGTGGTTCAGATCATAATATAGAAATAAGAGTTCGAATTGTTAGTGATTGTAGTTTACTAACAGATGTATGTTCTAATGTAATTGAAAATAGGGCATCGGCAAGTTATGAAGGAAGAGAAGGAGGAGTAGTTGTATCCAACTCATTAAGTTTCTCAGGAGTAGATGCCTGTGGTTTTGGAGAGGCTAGGTCAACTAATGTTTTAGCTGATATAGCAACATGTGCGACTAATGCGCAAAGTGTTACTTTATGTGGGGCTTCAGTAACTTTACCTGGAGGAACTGGTTTTTTATCATATGAATGGAGAGATGCATCAGGTACAGTAGTAAGTACAAATCAAGATTATGTAGCAACTGCAGTAGGAACATATACGGTGACTAGAGTAAATCCACCGGGAGTACCAGCAGGTTGTGTGGCATTTGATTTAACATATAATGTTGGTCCATTTGGTTCAGGAACCAATCCTTTGATAGCTATAGCAGATAGAACAGTTACTTGTGTAAGTGATGCTACTTTAGAATTATCAGAAATTTATTTATGTGGTGATTCAGATTCTCGTACTATAGCTACTGGAGTTGGAGCACCAACTACAGTTACTTGGCAAGAACTTAGTGTTCCAACAAGCCCAGCACCAGATGCAACATGTCCAGATATTAATGGAACATGGGTAGATGTTGCAACAGATCCAAATAATCCTACAAGAAATTTTTCAGATGCAGGGCAATATAGATTAATAATTGAAGAATCAGGAGGGTGTTTTGACCGTTACTATTTTAATGTATTCAAAGGAACAATTAACCCAACTATAGTCCCACAAGATATTATTTGTGGTAATGCGGGTAGTATAACTATAAATAATGTACCAGCTGGATATGAATATGCACTAGTTAATGCAGGGGCTTCTGCTCCAGCAGCTTCAGCTTACCAAACTTCTAACGTATTTTCTGTAACTACAGCTGGTAGTTATGATGTGTACATTAGAAATACATCAATTTCTTGTGTATTCCCTTTCTTTAATATAGCTGTAGGTTCTGTTGATTTAGATGTTACAGTCAATACAACACCAATTTTATGTGATGGTGATTCGGGAGAAATTAATGTGCAAGTAGCCTCAGGTTTACCAGCAACAACTCAATACATATATAATATTGTAAATCCTGGAGGAGGTTCAGCAGGTAGTTTTGGACCTACAACTGATCGTGCCAGAACTTTTACAGTAAATAGTTCAGGTATATATACTGTTCAGGTAACGACTACAGATTCTGCAAGTACAGTTACGTGTTCTTTTTCAGAAGATACACCAGAATTTACAGTACCTGCGCCTTTAAATTTAACTGCGGTTAATACAAAAGATATAAACTGTAGTAACGGAATTATAAGTTTAACAGGTAGTGGAGGAACTGCATCAGATCCTGATGCTATATGGCTTGAAGCAGAATGTGGTACAGTAGGAGGACGTTGGGATAGTATAAATGATACAGATGCTTCAGGTGGTACTTATGTTACTATTCGTTCGGGTAGCAATAGTTTAGGTAGTGCTCCAACTAATGCGAATGGACAAATAACATTTAGTGTTGATATAGCTAATGCAGGTACCTTTAGTCTTTGGGGAAGAGTCATAACGCCGACAACTAATGACGATTCATTTTGGATTACGGTGGATGGTGGCACCCCATTTAGATGGAACGGTATTGGACCTACAAGTACTTGGGATTGGTTTCAAGCGAATACATATACTTTAAGTGCTGGTACACATACGATTACTATTGGTTTCCGAGAAGATGGAGCTTTATTAGATAAATTGTATTTAACAAGTTTAGGAGATACTCCATCAGGGATGGGAGGAGCTTCTAGCAATTGTGCTGGTGCAGGGCCATCAGTATTAACATATGCACTTTGGTCATACACTCCAGCAACAACAGCAACAGCATCTGCAATTTCGTATACAGATGTTTCAGGTATACCAGCAACTTTTAACGCTACAACTTTAGAAGGATTTACAACTAATACTACATATAGTATACCTGTAGGACAAGAAGGTACATATGAGTTTATTATTATAGATAGTAACAACTGTACTCAAATATCATCTCCTGTAACAATAAGCCTGGAGGATCAATTACAGTTTAGTGAAGTACATACCGATGTTACTTGTCCTGGAAATAACGATGGTAGCATTACTATAAATACAGATACACCACCAGGATTAATAGGGTATTCTTTAGAATACAGTATAGATGGAGGTACTAGTTTTCAAACAAGTAATGATTTTACTGGATTAGGAGTAGGAAGTTATACAATTACCGTAAGAGCTACAAAAGGAACTTCTATTTGTCCATATACAGTAGGTCCGATTTCAATAGATGCTACTTCAGCACCAACAAGTACAGCAAGTTTAACAAGAGATTCTACTTGTCCTCAGCCAAATGGAACTATTACATTTACTAATGCAACTGGAGGATCAGGATCTGGTTATCAATATAGTGTAGATAATGGTGTCACTTGGCAGTTTTCTACAATATTTAATAATATTACTCCAGGAACATATAATTTACAAGTAAGAGATTCTAACGGATGTAGTAATCCTGTATTACCAGCAATAGTAGTTGAAGCACATCCTGTGATTCCTGATTTTACAAATACTATTGATTATAATTGTGATGGTACAGCAACAGTAACATTAATAGCACCAGCTACACCTTCATTAACATATACCTATAGTATAGATGGTGGTACACCACAAGCTTCTAATGTATTTACAAATGTAAATCCTGCAGCACATACTTTTACAGTAAGAGCTGATAGAGCTTGTCCTAGAGATTTCATTATAAATGTATTACAAAATCAACAATTTAGCGGAAGTATTGTATCCTCTAGCAATTTAGAATGTAATGCTTCAGATAATGGTACAATAACAATTCAAGCTAGTAACTTTAATGGAGGAAATTATGAATATTCTACAGATGGAGGAGCAACTTGGGATTCTACTTCTGACAACCCTTATAGAATTCCTGGATTAGCAGCTGGAACTTATGATGTTAGAATTAGAGAAACTTCAGGTTCAATAGTTTGTGAATTAAATTTAGGTACAGTTACTATTACTCAACCAGATTTATTATCTGTTACAGGAACAATAACAACAAATCCTAGTTGTTTAGGAGGTACAGCAACAATAAACGTACAAGGTAGTGGAGGTACTCCTCCATATGAATATAGTATAGATAATGGAACAACTTGGCAAACATCAACAGTATTTTCAGGATTAGCTCCTGGTACTTATACTGTTAGTATAAGGGATGGGAATAATTGTACAGAGTGTGGTTGCTCTACAGATCCATTTACAAATGGAAGTTTTGAAAATGTTGCATCACCATTTACTACTTATATAATAACAGACGAAAATAATGTTGATGGATGGGAAGCTGATGCTGATAATAGAATTGAATTATGGAGAAGTGGAAATGGAGGAGTTCCATCAGCTGATGGAGAATATTTTGCAGAATTAAATGCAAACTTACCTTCAGCTTTATACCAAGAATTTTGTACCATACCTGGTGATGTAATTAATTGGTCTTTAAATCATAGAGGTAGAAGTGGAGTAGATGTAGCTGAAGTAAGAATCGGAGCAAGTTTAGCAACTCCGAATTTTACAGAAACTATGACTGATGGAACTTCAGCTTGGGGTTCATATTCAGGATCTTATACTGTTCCAGCAGGACAAACAACAACAATAATTTCATTTGTTGCTATTTCAACAGCTACAGGGAGTTTATCTATAGGGAATTTTATAGATAATGTCAGAATGACAGTCAATGCAGTAGGTTGTACACCTTTTGAAATTACCATTCCTAACCCGACAAATCCTACTCATACTGCAACACCAACGGTTTGTTATGATGGAAGCAATGGTCAGATTGTAGTTAATGCTTCAGGTGGTTCAGGAAGTGATTATAATTTCAGTATTGATAATGGAGCGACTTGGGTAGTTCCAAGTCCAGCATCATCAAGTTATACTTTTACAGGTTTAACTCCAGGTAATTATAATGTACAAGTAAGAGATGGATTAGGTTGTGTTTCAACGACATCAAACCATACTATAAATTCAACGTTAACCGCTACAGTTTCAACAACTCCAGTTACATGTAATGATGGCGAAGTAGAGATAACGGCAAGTGGAGGAAATAATTCTTATGAATATTCAGTTGTATCTTCAGGAGGTACAGCGAGTTACGTAGCAGGAAATACTTTTGCAATTGCTACCGCAGGAAGTTATGATATTTCAGTTCGTGATGGTTTAGGCTGTACTTATGATGAGACTATTACAGTTGGTTCAGTAACGAGTCCAAGTGTAGTTGTAACGCCGA
>NZ_MSMP01000015.1 GCF_001936575.1 Tenacibaculum agarivorans | reverse complement strand
TATACAAGGAGTGACTAAGGGAATTTATGAAGTAAAAGTAATTGATTTATCAGGTAATCAAATTTTAAAAACTACAGTAACCAATTCTAAAAATACCATAAAAAAGAAAGGTCTAAGTGCAGGGATGTATATTATAGAGGTGATAAAACCAAATGGTGATAAGGAGAAAATTAGTATTATAAAAAAATAATAATATAGATAAGATATGTCTAACCAATAAGAAGAAAAGTCGCAATGTTTATTTTACATTGCGACTTTTTATTAGAATAATAGAGAGTGAGATATTTTATTTTCAATAATTTTTGAAAGTTTAGAAAAAATATATATATTTGTCTCATGAAGTTAGAAGACGCAAAAATAAAGTACATACAAACTTGGGGTAGTTTAGCTACAAGTTGGGGCATAAATAAAACTATGGCTCAAGTACATGCGTTATTATTGGCTACAAATAAAGCGTTATCAGCTGATGAAATTATGGAGGCATTACAAATTTCTAGAGGTAATGTAAACATGAATGTTCGTGCATTAATCGATTGGGGAATTGTTCGTAAAGAATTTGTAGTAGGGGAGCGTAAGGAATTTTTTGTAGCAGATAAAGATATCTGGGAACTCTTTAAGCAAGTTACTAAAGAACGTAAGAAAAGAGAAATTGAACCAGTGTTAAAAGTATTAGAAGAGTTGCAAAACGATGTTAATGAAGACACTGAAGATGCCGAGGTATTTCGTAAACTAATGAGTGATATTTTATCAGTTACAGGGATGTTTAACGGTTTATTAGAAAAGGCTATTAAGGCAGATGAGCATTGGTTACTTTCCAATTTTACCAAATTAATTAAGAAATAAAAAAATTTAAACACAAACTTTCAATAATTTCTGAAACTATGAAATATATAAATAGAATAATGATGGTAATTTTTGTTTTGTTACTATTTTCTGGAGTTTTTGATCATGGAAACTTCGCTTTTGCTGCACTATTTGCAATTCCGTTAGGAGCTATACAGTTGTTATATTGTATATTTTTAGGAATAACTTGGGATAACTTAAAATCTAATAGTAAATGTTTTGTAGGAAGTTATTTATTAACTGTAATTGGGTATTCTATCTTGTGGGTTAAAATTTCTGATGTTAATTTCAATAACAATTTTCTTATACAATTAATTTTTTATGGATTGCCTATAGTTTTAGCGTTAAGTATAACTGCTTTTTTAGAGCTAAAAAAATTTGAATACTAACTTTCAATAATTTTTGAAAATATGAAAACTTTAAATAATCATACATTATTATACGATACCGATTGTCCGTTATGTAACTTTTATACGAGTGTTTTTGTAAACACTAAAATGTTAGATGAAAAAGGAAGGAAGTCTTTCAGTAAAATTACAGCAAAAGAGAGCAAATTCATAGATACCAAAAGAGCTGTGAATGAAATTGCTTTGGTAGATCGAGAAAAAGAAGAAGTTACTTACGGTATAGACAGTTTATTAAAAGTCATAGGAAATTCTTATCCAGTTGTGGAAAAAATTGGAAACGTTAAACTAGTTAAATACGGACTGTCAAAATTATATTCTTTAATTTCTTATAATAGAAAAGTCATTATTCCTTCAGAAAAAAAGGGAACAGGAGAATTAGAATGTGTTCCAGACTTTAATGTAAAATACAGATTATTATTTATTGTTTTAGGGACCTTAATAACCTCAATTACATTATTTCATTTTTCTGATTTAATTGATGTTTTACCTGAAGCAAATTTTACAAGAGAAATAGGCTTAGCACTAGGTTTAATTGCATCTCAAATTGCTTTTGTTTTCAAAAAAGATTTTAAAACTATCCTAAATTATGTTGGTAATATCATTACAGTTTCACTAATTGGTTGTATAGGTTTATACCAGCTGATCATTTTAAATAGCTTGATAAATTTACCCCAATGGCTCATTGTATTTGCTTTTTCAGGGATAGTAGGATTGATGTTTTTTGAACATAAAAGAAGGATACATCTTTTAACCTTACCAAGTTATTTGAGTTGGACATGGATTGGATATAGAATTGTCATTCTATTATTCATATTAAAAGGATAAAGCTATGGATTTAGCAACCTACATTACTTATATCATTATTTCAGGAGTTACCATTATTTATGTGGGGAATGAATGTTATCAAAATGGAAAAATCTACATCGAAAATTTTTTTCCGAACGATTTAAAATTTGCCAATGGAATTAATAATGTCTTAAGAACAGCCTATTATATTTTGAATTTGGGTATTGTAATTTTTACACTGAATTCCATCAATAACATAGAAAATTTACAGCAATTAATAGAAGAAATTACAAGCAGGTTGAGTTTCATAGTGTTACTCATTGCTTTTTTACACGGAATTAATTTAATCACAATTTATATATCACACACACATTTTAAAAATAAATAATTATGAGTATTACATTAGTATTAATAGCCTATGCTATTTATTTACCTGTGAGTACAGGTTTAACCACCTTTGTTTCACAACATTTGTTCAAGCATAGTAAAATTTTTATGCTAGATATTTTTAATCAGCAACAAGAAATTGCTATGGCAACTAATAAGTTATTTAAAATAGGTTTCTATTTAGTAAACATTGGTTTTGCATTAAAAATTATCAAAATATATGCTCTAACAGATTATAAAGATTTAATAGAAACGTTAAGTGCTAAAATAGGTGGCTTTTCAATTTATTTAGGTGTAGTTATGATTGCCTTCATTATCATCTTTTTAAAAGGAAGAAAGGCTAGTAAAAAGGAAAACTTACAAATGCAAAATCAAAGTTAGTCATGAAAATCGTTATCGCTGGAGGGACAGGATATTTGGGGAAGTTGCTTACAGAATACTACAGAAAAAAGAAGGAAAATCAAATTTACATTTTAACAAGAAATCATCGATTGAATTTTGAAAATGTAAATTATATACAATGGGATGGAAAAACAAAAGGGTATTGGAGTAATTGTTTAGAAAATACAGATGTTATAATCAACCTAACTGGTAAATCAGTGAATTGTAGATATACAACTAATAATAAAACTGAAATCTATAGAAGCAGGTTAGAAAGCACTGCTGTATTGTGCGAAGTAATCCAATCTTTAAAGTTTCCACCAAAAGTTTTTATTCAGTCTTCTTCAGCGACGATTTACAGGCATTCAGAAGGAGAATTAATGACAGAAGCCAAAGGAGAAATAGGAGTAGACTTTTCAATGGATGTTTGTAAGAAATGGGAACAAATTTTTAATGCTTTTGAATTGCCAAAAACCAAAAGAATAATCACAAGAACATCCATAGTTATAGGCAATAATGGGGGAGCTTTTCCAATTATGAAAAGAATGACTAAACTTGGATTAGGTGGGAAGCAAGGTAACGGAAATCAATATATAAGTTGGGTATCAGAAGAAGACTATGTAAACGCTATTGATTTTTTGATACATCAAGAATCTGGAGTGTATAACGTATGTGTTCCCAATCCAATAAGAAATAAAGATTTTCAAAAAGAATTACAACGAAAATTAAAAATACCATTTGGCTTGAGTTCACCAAAATGGATCTTAAAAATAGGAGCAAAATTGATTGGAACAGAAACAGAACTACTCTTAAAAAGTAGAAAAGTATACCCAGAAAAACTAATACACCTAGGATTTCGTTTTAAGAATAGAACATTTAGTGAATTTAATGTATTTGTCAATTAAATTCTTAAGAGAGATATAATGAGAATATTAATAAGCAATCCAAAGTAGAACTTTGAAATCTTTTTCGCAGTATAATAGATAATTTCGTTAGTAATCTCTAAGCCTTGGAGAGGTTATAGAAATTAGATATGGTTTTTAGCTTATGCTAAAAATACATTGAAAAAGTACCCTTTCTTTTAGCTTGGTTTATCCTGAACAAAGTTGAAGGGTTTTCTTTGGGTAAGCAAAGAAAATGAACAGTGAAACATAAAAACAAAGAATTATGCCAACAATCATGTTATTTACCAAAATAGAGGCACCAAAACAATTAGTGTTTGATTTATCAAGAAGCATTGAGCTACATAAAATTTCAACTCAAAAAACAAATGAGAAAGTAGTAGCTGGAAGAGCATCTGGATTAATTGAATTAGGAGAAACTGTTACATGGAGAGCCAAACACTTGGGGGTTTATCAAAATTTTACTTCTAAAATAACAGGCTGTATACCGTCAAAATATTTTGCAGACAAAATGATAAACGGAGCATTCAAAAGATTCAGACATGAACATTTTTTTTCACATCAAAATGATACTACATTATTAGTTGATGTTATGGAATATATTTCTCCTTTAGGAATACTTGGGAAGTTTGTAGATTTTCTGTTTTTAGAGAAGTATATGACTCAATTTTTAAAGGACAGGAATCATACGATTAAATTGTATGCAGAATCGGGAAAATGGAAAGAAATTATGTAATTATAAATGTTATAGTATGAGTTTTTTAAAAGCAGAATGGAGAAAGCTCCTCATGATTAATTATGAAATTGATCCTAAAATATTAGAGCCTTATGTTCCTAAAGGAACCAAACTCGATTTTTTCAATAATAAGTGCTATGTAAGTGTAGTTGGATTTATGTTTTTAAACACAAAATTGCTAGGTGTAAAAGTTCCTTTCCATGTTAATTTTGAAGAAATAAATCTTAGATTTTATGTGAAAAGAGAAGAAAATGAAGTGATAAAAAGAGGTGTAGTCTTTATTAAAGAAATTGTACCCAAACCAGCGATTACTTTTGTAGCAAATACCATATATAATGAACATTATGAAACTTTACCAATGGAACATCATTGGAATATTACAGATGAGTTTTTAGAAGTATCATATGAATGGAAAAAGTATAAAGAAAGGAATCAAATTGCTGCTAAGGCTAAAAATAGATTAGAAGAAATTCCTAAGGGTTCAGAAATTGAATTTATAGCTGAACACTATTGGGGATATTCTCAAAAGAACAAGCATGAAACTACAGCATATGAAGTGAAACATCCATCATGGAAATATTACCCAGTATATCAATCTGAAGTGAAAGTTAATTTTATAGCTAATTATGGTGAAGACTTTGGGTTTTTAACCATTCAAAAACCATCATCAGTATTTTTATTAGAAGGTTCAGAGGTATCAGTTGAAAATAAAACGATACTTAAATAACGGTATTTCTATATAAAATTATCTAAGTGTTCTTCCCAAGAATAAGGTTTAAATTTTATAGTATAATTTGAAATATCTTTATTCAATTGATTCTTATATATTTTTCTAATTCCTATAAAACTACCAAAGTCTTTTAAAAACCATTTGAACAACATAGTTACATGAACTTCTTTTTTATGATCAAAATAATCGGTTTCATTTTCTAAAAAGGATTGTGTGGCTAAGTCAAGTTGTTGGTTAATTTTTTCATGATGATAAAAAGCAATAGGAGGACAGCTTTTTGCACCACAATTTAAAGCAAAATGAATCCGATAATCAATAGTATTTACAGCCAATTGTTTGATCAATTTAGAAGTGAAAAAATTAGCTATAAATCCAAGTGAATATTTATAGCGATACTTTCTTAAAATTCCATGTTCTATATCATCTAAACTAAAATTTTCTCCTGCAATTTCAATTCGTTTTTCAGTATATATATGAGGTTTCTTTAGATGTAAATCCTTTCTTAAAATGAGAAAGTAGGCATTGTAAATATTAATCCAAAAAGCTTTCTTTTCAGCATCACTTTTCAAATTATCTACTAGTTTATTTGAGGTGCCTGAAGAAAGTTCTAATAAGAGAGCAGAAGTATCTTCACTTTGCTTTACAGCTAATAAAAGCCGTTCAGAAATAGCTACTAAAGATGAAACCATAATACATATATTTATGTATTTAGACTCTATTTTAAAGTATGTTTACAAATTTATAAAATAAGTTATTCACCAATACTACCCAATTCTACACCCTCTGAATAAGCAACTTGAATTTTATGATCACTAAATGCCTTTTTAACGGTTTCATGAGTATCAAAAGTAACTTGCCAAAAATGTTCAGGATGTACATAGGGGCGAATAGTTAGCTCTATGCTATGAGAATCAAAAGTCTCAATACCAATTTCAGTTTTAGGCTCTGGTAAAATATGTTGAACTTTGATTAAAGCATCTTCAATAATTTTCTTAACTCGAGGAAAGCTTTCAGCATAGGGCATGGTAACATTAATTTCCAATCTAACCATTCCCTTTCTAGAATAATTGGTAACTACTCCGTCAGTAATTTTAGAATTAGGAATAATTAGAGTTTTATGCCCTGGAGAAACAATTGTTGTACTAAATATTTCAATTTCTTCTACCTTTCCGAATTTTTCTTCAACTTGAATCCAATCTCCAGATTTATAGGGTTTTAATGTTAGAATTAAAATTCCAGATGCAAAATTCCCTAAACTTCCTTGTAATGCCATTCCAATAGCAAATCCAATAGCAGCTAATAACGCTACTAAACTTGATAGATTAACACCTAAAATAGAAGCAACTACAAGTAATAGCGCACCTTTTAAGATGAATCCGGTCATTGATATTAAAAATGGACGAATCGTATTATCAAAGCCAGCTTTTTCTAAAACTTTGCCTAAAAATGTCATTAGTCTATTCACTAATTTCATTCCTAACCATAAAATAAGTCCACCTAATAATAACTTAGGGACGTAAAGAATTGCTTTTTCTTGGATAAGTTGTAGAATAGTATTGAAATCGATATTGTCCATCGTTTGTGTTTTTCTAACAAATAATAATTATTTCCTTTAATCCATAAACTAAGTTGTAATTTGATAGACTAAAAGGAAGTTGATAGGAGGAAAATAATTAATTAACTTTAACCAATTCTACATCAAAAACAATAGAAGTATTTGGTGGTACAGTACCATTTGAAGAACCAAATTCTCTATAACCAAGTTTAGAAGGTAAAAGAAGTGTAGCTTTTCCACCTTCTTGTAATAAAAGTAATCCTTCTCTAAATCCTGTTATTACTTGTTGTAAATTAAAAGTAACATCGTTAGCTTGATCAAAAACTCTTCCATCTAAAAAATAAGCCTTGTAACTTACGGTAACATTAGATGTATTTGTAGGAGCGTCTCCAGTACCTCCATTCTCAATTATATAATATAGACCAGTACT
This sequence comes from Tenacibaculum agarivorans, assembly GCF_001936575.1. Classification (GTDB taxonomy): domain Bacteria; phylum Bacteroidota; class Bacteroidia; order Flavobacteriales; family Flavobacteriaceae; genus Polaribacter; species Polaribacter agarivorans. The sequence continues at coordinate 109,269 of NZ_MSMP01000015.1, read as the reverse complement.
ACTTTTTTCTGCGGTAAGATTGTTTGCAGTTAAATATGACTGTATTTGTTCATCATTAATTAAATCATAATCTTTAGAATCATCAACAGTTGGTAGATCATTTTCATTACCTAAACAAGACATAAATAATATAGGTAAAATAAGTAGAAATAATTTTTTCATAAGGGTTATTAAATTTATAAAATTAAATGTACAAAAATAATCGCTCAATGCCTTTTGTAGTATAGATAATTTTAAGGTTAATTATGATATAATTAACACGCAAAATTGAATTAAACTACTATCTTTGTAGTGGCTATGAGTAACAAAGTCACTCCTATTTTATTGGTAAGAAATTTAAGTGATCATTATTATGTAATGATTTATTTATATACGAAGCTATGTTGATTTAAACTTTGGGGATCGTTTAAATCATTTGATTACTTAGCAATTTATAGCACCTTTTATTTTGGGGTTAAGTTAGGTGTTATATTCTTTAATTCAATTTTTACCGCAACCAACTAAATCTAACTACTTCTTGGTTGCGGTTCTTTTTATATTTAAGTCGTTTCTTTCGTAATTTTTATAAAGTTTTCGAGACTTAATTATCAAAACTTACTTATATGTCAATACTACGCAAACTTGATAGAAATACAATTGAAACTGGAGGGTTCCATGGAATAGTTCAGAAAAGATTGATTGTGAATTCAAAATATGGCCCAAGATTTGGGGTAAAACAAGGAACTTGGGAAGGAGTTGGAAATCTAGTTTATTTAGCTGACAGCTGGTTTGCAGAAGGTGTGGGAACAGGTTTACATACTCATCAATTTATTGATGTATTGACTTTTGTAGTAGAAGGTAGATTAGATCATGAAGGCTCTTTAGAACACGGAATAAGTTTGGAATCATTAGATTTTCAAGTTCAAAAATCAGGTAAGGAAGGTTTTAAACATAATGAAATAAATAAAGGGACTGAAACCACTCGAATGTTACAATTATGGGTAATTCCTGAACGTATTGAAAATAATGCAAGTTTTAGAGTTCATAAAGCTGAGAAAGGAAAAATTACAAATGTATATGGTATTCAGGATGGAAATAGAACACAAATAGAAGTAGGGCATTTATCAGAAGAAGAAACATATATTCCTAAGGTAACCAGTCTTATTTATGTGGTTAAAGGAAAAATAGCCATTGAAAATGAAATTATAAAAGAGGGAACTTTAATAGAAATTAAGAATCAAACTATACGTTCAAAAGAAGATAGTATTTTTATAATAGCTTATATAAAGTAATAAAAAAACCTCGCAATTTGCGAGGTTTCTGATTTCTATACTTCAGCTTCCATATAATCCTCAATTGGATTACATGAGCAAATTAAGTTTCTATCTCCGTAGGCATCATCAACTCTTCTCACAGATGGCCAAAATTTATTATCAGCTATATATGCTAAAGGAAAAGCAGCTTCTTTACGACTGTAAGGTAATTCCCAAACGTCAGAAGTTAACATTTCCAACGTATGTGGAGCATTTTTCAATACATTATTAGGTTCATCTTTGGTCGCTTTTTCTATTTCTTTTCGAATAGAAATTAAGGCATCACAAAAACGATCTAACTCAGCTATACTTTCACTTTCAGTTGGTTCAACCATAATAGTACCAGCTACAGGGAAAGATACAGTTGGGGCATGAAAACCGTAGTCCATTAAACGTTTAGCTATATCTACAACTTCAATTCCTTTTTGTTTAAATTCTCTACAATCCAATATCATTTCGTGAGCAGCACGTCCCATTTCTCCAGTATATAAAGTACTAAAATGTCCTTGTAGCCTTTCCTTCATATAATTGGCATTTAAAATGGCAACTTTAGTAGAATCAGTTAATCCTTCTGCACCTAACATAGTAATATAACCGTAAGATATTAAGCATGCTAAAGCAGAACCCCAAGGGGCTGCAGAAATAGCAGTTATAGGTTGCTCACCTCCTGTAGTAACTATTGGATTTGTAGGTAAAAATGGAACTAATTGAGGAGCAACACAAATAGGTCCAACTCCAGGTCCACCACCACCGTGAGGAATAGCAAATGTTTTATGTAAATTTAAGTGACAAACATCAGCTCCAATGGTTGCAGGATTTGTTAATCCTACCTGTGCATTCATATTAGCACCATCCATATAAACTTGTCCACCGTTATCGTGAATAATTTGAGTAATTTCTTTAATGGCTTTTTCAAAAACTCCATGAGTAGAAGGGTAGGTAACCATTAAAGCAGCTAAATTAGCTTTGTGTAAGTTAGCTTTTTCTCTTAAATCTTCAATATCAATATTTCCTTTTTCGTCTGTCTTTGTTACTACCACTTTCATACCAGCCATTACTGCAGATGCTGGGTTAGTTCCGTGTGCAGATGAAGGAATTAAACAGATATTCCTGTGCGAATCTCCATTAGCTAGGTGGTAGGCTCTAATAACCATTAAACCAGCAAACTCTCCTTGAGCACCTGAGTTAGGTTGTAATGAAGTAGCTGCAAAACCGGTAACGATATTCAGTTGGTGTTCTAGATTTTTTAATACTATTTGATAACCTTCGGCTTGATCTAATGGAACAAAGGGGTGAATATTCCCCCATTGCGGATTACTCAAAGGAAGCATTTCAGAAGCTGCATTTAACTTCATTGTACACGATCCTAAAGAAATCATAGAGTGATTTAAAGCTAGATCTTTTCTTTCTAGTTTTTTAATGTAACGCATCATGTCTGTTTCTGACTGATACGAGTTAAACACCTCATGTTCTAAGAAAGATGTGTTTCTTTTAAGGTTACTAGGAATACTATCTTCTGAAGTAAACTCAGTAATAGTAATATCTGTAATATTAAATGCTTGCTCGAAACAATCAACAATAGCGTTAATTTCTTTTAAATCTACAGTTTCATTTAAAGAAATGGATACGTGATTTTCATCTACATAATTAAAGTTGATTTGGTTAGCTTCAGCAGTTTTTATTAATTGATCTGCTTCAACTTCAATTAATAAAGTATCAAAATACGTGGTGTTTTTTTGTTTAAAACCTAAACGATTCAATGCTGCTGCTAATGTTTGCGCAGATTGCTGTACTTTGTTAGCTATAAATTGGATACCATCTTTTCCATGATATACAGCATACATACCAGCCATAACAGCTAATAATACTTGGGCTGTACATATGTTAGAGGTAGCTCTTTCCCTTTTAATATGTTGCTCACGTGTTTGTAAAGCCATACGTAAGGCTTGTTTACCATCAGTATCCTTAGTAACCCCAATAATTCTTCCAGGAATACTACGTTTATAAGCTTCTTTAGTTGCAAAAAAACCAGCATGAGGTCCACCGTAACCTAAAGGAATACCAAATCGTTGAGTAGTACCTACTACAACATCAACACCAAACTCACCAGGAGCTTTTAATAGAGCAAGAGATAAGATATCAGCAGCAACAGCCACTTTAATATTTACATCATTCGCTTTTTGAACAAAATCAGAATAATCGATTACTTGTCCATGTTTCCCTGGATATTGTAAAATAGCTCCAAAATAATCATCAGAAAATGTAAACTTTTCATGATCACCAATCACTAATTCTATTCCAATAGGTACAGCTCTTGTTTGTAAGACCGATAACGTTTGCGGTAATATTTCTGAAGAAACAAAGAATTTGTTAGCTCCAGCCTTTTTCTTTGCTCTTTCACGAACGTCAAATAGTAAAGCCATTGCCTCAGCAGCAGCAGTACCTTCATCTAATAAAGAAGCATTTGCTAATTCCATTCCAGTTAAATCACAAACCATAGTTTGATAATTTAATAAAGCTTCCAATCTTCCTTGGGCAATTTCAGCTTGGTATGGAGTATAGGCTGTATACCATCCTGGATTTTCAAGTATATTTCTTTGAATAACACTAGGCAGAATTGCTTCATGATATCCTAATCCAATATAACTTTTGTAAATTTTGTTTTTTGATCCTAACGCATTAATGTGTTGTAAGTATTCATATTCACTTAAAGCTTTAGGTAAATCTAATTCATTTTGTAAACGAATATCGTCAGGAATAGTTTCATAAATTAATTGGTCTAAACTATCAACACCGATAGCTTTCAACATAGACTCTTTTTCATTTTCTCTAGGACCAATATGTCGTAACTGAAACGAATTTGTGTTCATTGTATTGTGTTGTGTTATTTTAGTTTGCAAAAATAACTAAATCTTAAAGATTTTTTAAATGGACACGCACAAGTTGTTAACTATTAAGAATGATTATGAACAATTCAACTACCTTTGTTTTGTGAAGTTATTGAAAACAATTTTTGATTTTTACATCAACGCGAGTATTCATGTTGCATTGTCAGTGTATGCATTGGTGAGAATTACTGAACTATACTTTGGCTTACCCTATAATGAAGTTTTAGACTATTTTATTTTTTATGGAACTATAACTGGATATAATTTTGTCAAGTATGCAGGTATAGCTAAACTACATCATCGTAGTTTGACAAAGAACCTACGTGTAATTCAAATATTCTCTTTGTGTTGTTTTTTATTAATGGGTTTTTATATGTTTAAACTTAGCTTAGAAATTATTCTATATTTTACTCCACTAGCTTTATTAACTACGTTTTATGCAGTACCTATTTTTTCTGGACTAACTAAAAATATAAGAAATACAGCTTCTCTAAAAATTTTCATTATAGCATTGGTCTGGGCTGGTGTTACAGCATTTATGCCTGTAATTTTAAAGAGAGGATTTGACTTAAAAGTAGGGCTATACATTATCCAACGCGTGTTATTTGTAATAGCATTAACATTACCTTTTGATATTAGGGATTTGAGATACGATAAAAAATATTTACAAACCATACCTCAACTTATTGGTGTAGAAAGAACAAAAAAACTAGGTTTTATCATCTTGTTAATAACCTTAGTTATTGAGTTTTTTATAACTATTAATCAAAGTTCTAAGCTCATATACTTGATTGTATTTATGGTACTTTTATTTTTAATTCAACGTTCAACTACTAAACAAACCAAATATTATGCTTCTTTTTGGGTAGAAGCTATACCCTTTTTTTGGTGGTTGTTGTTAGTCATAAGTATTTGAAAATAAATACTAACCTAATTGTAATTGTGTGCCACTTTTTATATCAGCTATCTTAGAAAGATCTTTTACACTAATAGTACCGATTTTTATACCCGGACTAGAAGTTCTAGGTTTGGTTCCGTCTCCATAAGTGGTGTTTCCATACATAAACAAAATCCCAAATTTGTTAGTCTCAGTAGTAGAACGCCAATAGACAACATCTCCAACTTCAAAAACTTCTTTTTGTGTTCCATCAAATTGAATATCTAACTGATTTTGATAAAAGAAAACTTCACCAGGAATATTGTTAGCTATTCCCTGTAAATAATTTGCGTCTTTAATATTTTCTATAATAGTACAAGTAGTATCCCAATTAATATCTATAATTTCATTTTGAAAGGAAAGAAAGTTCTTCATGATTTAGTTTGAAATAGGACGAAATTATTAAATTAAAAATTAACGGTTTTATAATTTTTTAGACATATTAAAACCTATATGATAAACTATTACAGTATAAGAATTGATATAACTTATCCTCCCATGATTAAATGCTATGGATTACCTATTGAAAGTCCTTAAGATACTTTGTACTTTTACCACACAGATACTAAATTTATGAAGATCATAATATCACCAGCAAAATCTTTGGATTTTGAAACAAAGGCAAATACAGAACAATATACAACTCCAAATTTTTTAGAACAATCTGAAAAATTGAATAAAAAACTGAAGACTTTATCAAGAAAGAAACTATCTGAATTGATGAGAATTTCTGATGATTTAAGTGCTTTAAACTATGATAGAAATCAGAATTGGTCTAGACCATTTGATTTAGATAATGCGAAACAAGCAGTGTATAGTTTTACAGGGGAAGTATACAGAGGTATTGATATTACCACTTTAGATGAAGGAAAGTTACCTAGTTTGCAAGATAAACTACGTATATTATCAGGTTTATATGGTTTATTAAAACCTTTGGATTTAATACAGCCATATCGTTTAGAAATGGGAACTCGATTAAAGGTCGGGCGTACTGAAAATTTATATAAATTTTGGGGAGATACTTTAGCGAACTCTTTAAATGAAGAACTTCAAGATGATGAGTTACTAGTTAACTTAGCAAGTGCTGAATATTTTAAAGCATTACCAAAGAAAACGTTGAAAGTGGAAATGATTACTCCAGTATTTAAAGATTTTAAAAACGGTCAATACAAGACCATTATGACTTTTGCAAAAAAGGCTAGGGGACTTATGGTACGTTATATTATAGATAATGATGTAGAAACTATTGAACAACTTAAAGCTTTTAACACCGATGGTTATGGCTTTTCAGAAGAAATGTCTGAAGGTAATGAATTAGTATTCACTAGATAAATTTTAAGCATTACAAAATGATGTCTAAAAAAGACATCATTTTGTGGTCAATAATTATTACTAAGAGGTTTTAAAAATAAATAAAACCGCCTCTTCCATCACAAGCAGCTAAATATCCATCTTGAAAGCATCTAGTACCTCTTTTAGCTGTTTTACATAAATTTTTACAGGTATTCAATAGAATCATTCCTCCATTAATTGATTTTTGCTCTTCTTTGTTTAAGGGATTACCTAAGTTCAGGATTGAATTTTTCATACTATTTAGATTTTTATTGATTAATCTAAAACTAAAGAATATATAGTTTGAAAATAATATCCAATATATAATCGATAGCCTACAACCTATATTCGCGATTTTTTCTTAAGAAATTCAAACCATAAATGGCTAAAAAAATGTTAAATTTAAGTTGGTTTAATTATCATTAAATCAGTTTTTTATAGTGTTTTTGAGGTGTTAAGTAATAATCTCAAAAATAAACAAGAGTACTATCCTTTTTGATAGTTATTGTGAAGTGTATTTACCCCGACTACTTTTGCCATTGTAAAACATGAATATTATTTAAAATTATGAAAATAATGAAGTACCTATTAATTCTATTTTTCATGCTTTCTTGTACTGTTGAATCCAAGAAAAATGATGAAATAAAACAAGATAAAAAGAAGTCATTAAAAGTAATAGATAACCCTACTAATAAAGTAGTTCTCAGTTCTGAGATTGTATGGGAAAAGCTGAATCCTGCCAGAGGAGATAAAAGTCCACAAGCAGGGACGGTTTGGGGAGATAGAAAGGGAACAGTTCCTACAGGTTTTTTGGCAAAATTTGTTGATGGTTTTTCTTCACCACCGCACATACATAATGTTACATATAGAGCTGTAGTTATTAAAGGAATGATTCATAATGATGATGAAAATGCTGAAAATATGTGGATGAAGCCAGGGAGTTTTTGGACACAACCTAAAGAAAAGGCTCATATTACTTCAGCTAAAGGGGAAGAAAATATTGCTTATGTAGAAATAGATCATGGACCTTACTTAGTTAAACCTACAAGTGAAGCTGTAGAAAGTGATGAACAACCAATAAATGTAGATGTTTCTAATTTAGTTTGGTTGGATACAAATGAAACTAATTGGATTACATCTGATAAAAATGCCGAAATAAGTTTTCTATGGGAAAACAAAAAAGATAAGGGTATGAGAGGGCTTTTTGTTAAGTTAGCTAATAAGTTTAAAGGAGTAATAGAAAGTACAGGTAATGCTTTTCATTCTGTAGTAATAAGTGGAAAATTAAATTATATCTTGCCTCAAAATTCAGAAGTAAAAATACTTGATCCAGGTAGTTATTTTACTTCACAAGGTGATGCAAACCATGTTATCGAAACTAGTAAAGAAGCAGTTATTTATATTAGGACTAATGGTAATGTTATAGTTAACTGATAATAGATCATATAAAATAAAGCTGAAAGAGGCCGTCTGAAAAGTCGTCATTCCGAATGAAATGAAGGAATCTTTTAAATTTAAGTTACTGTTAACAAGATTACTTCAAAATTAAAATTTTTCGTAAAGACGTTTGAAAATACTTTTTAGACAGTCTCTTTTTTATACTATTCCAATTAGCTTCTAATTAACAATCGGCTAAACCAACAGTAATTGCTAATCCTCCTTCTGAAGTTTCTTTATAGTTTTTATTCATGTCTTTAGCTGTTTCCCACATAGTTTCAATTACTTTATCTAGTGGAACTAAGGCTTCGTCAGGGTTTGTTTCTAAGGCCAATTCAGCTGCATTTATCGCTTTTATAGCGCCCATTGCATTTCGTTCTATGCATGGAATTTGAACTAAACCTCCAATTGGATCACAAGTTAATCCTAAGTGATGTTCCATGGCAATTTCAGAAGCTTCTAAACATTGTGCAGGAGTACCTCCAAGCAACTCTGTTAATGCGGCAGCTGCCATTGCAGAAGAGACACCAATTTCAGCCTGACAACCACCCATTGCTGCAGAAATAGTAGCATTTTTTTTAAAAATACTTCCAATTTCACCAGCTACTAATAAGAATTTTCTTACATGTTCAATAGTAGCATTATGATTTTCAATAACCATGTAGTACATTAAAACAGCTGGAATAACACCAGCACTTCCGTTAGTAGGTGCAGTAACTACTCTACCTAAAGAAGCATTAACTTCGTTAACAGATAGTGCTAAACAACTCACCCATTTTAAAATTTCTCTAAATTTAACTTCGGTTCCTCTAATAGCCGTAATCCATTCTTCTTTATTCGTGTATTGCGATCCTTTAATAAGTTTTTCATGAGTCGCAAATGCCCTTCGTTTTACATTTAGTCCACCGGGAAGTATACCTTCAGTATGACAACCAATATACATACATTCAAGCATCGTATCCCAAATATTATCAAGTTGTTTATAAACTTCTTTTTCAGTTTTCAAAGTAGTTTCATTGGCTAAAACAATTTCTGAAATTAATTTATTTTCTTTTTTGCAATATGTATCTAAGTCTACCGCTTTATTAATTGGAAAAGGAAAATTCTTTTCTTCTTTGCTTGACGTATTTTTTTCTTGATCTTCCTGAACTACAAATCCCCCTCCAATAGAATAATAAGTCTCAAATGATATTTCCTTTCCTTTATCATCATATGCTTTAAATGTTAAACCATTAGAATGAAAAGGAAGAAACTCTCTATGAAATTCAATGTTTGTTTCTACGAAATCGATTTCTTTTTCAGAATTAAAAAAAAGAATATTGGTTTCTTTTATGTTTTGAATGATTGAATTTATAGAATCTACAGGTATAAATTCTGGATCTTCACCACTCAATCCTAAAAGAATAGCTAAATCTGTAGCGTGTCCTTTTCCTGTTAAGGACAATGAACCGTATAAATCAATTTTAATTTGAGAAACTGTAGGAAAAAGAGATTGTTCTTTAAGTTTTGTAATCCAAAGTTGAGCAGCTCTCCAGGGGCCTAATGTATGCGAGCTGGAGGGGCCGACCCCTACTTTTAGCATATCGAAAACACTGATAAATGTAGACATTAAGTAAAGTTGTTTGTTTGAATAAACAAAAATAAAAAACCTGTATTGGATTTCAATACAGGTAGATTAAATACTTTCACAAGAAAGTAATTATTTTTTATCCGTAAATAGATTCTTTACCGAATTTCTTAGCTAAAAGATAGTATACTACAGCACGGTATTTAGTTCTTTCAGATTTACCTATTTGCTCAATAACTTCAGCGATACCTTCATCTAATGCAGGACCATCTGCTAAACCTAATTTTTTGATTAAGAAGTTTTTCTTAACCGTTTCTAATTCTTTCGGATCCGTTCCTGATACAGTTTCAGCATCTCTTTTGTAGATTGAAGGGCCTAAACCTTTAGTAACGGCAGCTAATAAATCAGCATCAAAACTTAAACCTTTATCGGTCATGAATTTTTTGTACTGCTCTACTTTTTCGTCAAATTTGCTCATAATTTTTATTATTAGTTAATTTAGAATTTCAACATCCATTCAAATATAGAAAAATAATTAGGTAAATCAAATTGAATTAAAGATTGGAGACAACACTTCATTTTAATATTTCAGAACATCTTATTTGTTAATTATTTTGTTGAAAACTAAAACAACTTGTTGTTAAAAAAAACACTTCTTGTAGTAGATTTATATAGGAATTCTAAATTTAGAATGTATGTCTTTATCAAAATTTGAATCAATGTTGAAAACAAATGCAGTATATTTTTTTGATACTGCTGAGTTTGAAACAATTGTAGAACATTATTTAAATGTAGGAAAACATTCATTAGCAAAAAAAGCACTTCAGTTAGGGCTAGAACAACACCCAGAAGCCATAGCTTTAAAATTGCTCAGAGTTGAAATTTTTGTTTTTGATGGACATATTGAAGATGCAGTTAAGTTACTTACAGAAATAGAAGCTATAGAACCTCACAATGATGAGGTTTTTATACAAAAAGCAACTATTTTATCAAAACATAAAAAGCATAGAGAAGCCATTGGTATTCTACAAAAAGCACTAGAATTTGTTGAAGATCCAGTTGACATTTGGGCAATGATTGGAATGGAATATCTATATTTAGATGACTATGAAAATGCTAGATTAAATTTTGCCAAATGTATTGATGTAGATTTTGAAGACTATTCATCCTTATATAACATAGTATACTGTTTTGAAATGGAAGAAAGTTATGAAGAATCTATAACGTTTTTAAATACATATATTGATAAAAATCCCTACAGTGAAGTCGCTTGGCATCAATTAGGAAAACAATACTACGAACTAAATAATTTTGAACAAGCTTTAAAAGCATTTGAATATGCTGTGTTAATAGACGAAACTTTTATAGGTGGATATTTAGAAAAAGCAAAAACTTTAGAAAACTTAGGAAGGTATGATGAAGCAATTCAAAATTATTTATTAACCTTAGAATTAGATGATCCTACAGCATACGCTTATATAAGAATAGGTGAATGTTATGAAAAAATTGAAGCTAGAGGTACCGCAGTTGAGTATTATAAAAAAGCAGTTTATGAAGATCCTTTGTTAGATAGAGGTTGGCTTTTATTAACCAATGCTTATCATCAAGATGGAGATTATCATAAAGCTATTTATTATATCAATAAAGCCCTGCAAATAGACGATACAAATCCCATGTATTGGAGAAAGTATGCAGAAATAAATATAAAATTAAGTTTCTATGAAGAAGCAGTAAAAGCATTCAATAATTGTATAGATTTAGGAGATTTAGATATTGAAATTTATATTGCTTTAGCTGATGTATTATTGTTTTTAGGAGAGTTTAAAGATGGTTTAAAAGTCCTGTTGAAAGGAAGAAAAATGTATAAGGATTTTGCTGAAATTGAATACAGATTATGTGGGATGTTCATGATAAATAATAAGAATACATATGCATTAAATCATTTAGAAAATGGTTTAAACATTGACTTTGAATTCCATGATATACTAAAAGAACTATTCCCGTCAGTATATAAAACTGATGAAGTGCAAGCACTTATTTCTAACTATAAAGTAAAATTAAGTTAATTGCTTTATGTTTAATTGAGTAGTTTTTTTCTCCATAACCTCATAATTACTAATGTACTTACTATTGTAATAATTGTTAAGGTTAGTGCAGTTGTGATGTTACCATATATGAAATTACCAGTTGCAAATAGAAAACCATAAACCCCAATTACTCCACAAAAGAAAGCTATAATTTTATAGCCAATATTTTTAAACTTATTCTCATTTCCAAAGATTTTAGCATTAAAGTTTTCTAAAGTTTGGCTGTCAGAAGGTTGAGTTGTTAATGTGACGATAATCCATCCTAATGTAGTTATAACAACACCAATAATTAATTGCCAATATCCTTTAATTTCAAACAAAGGGTTTTCCATCTTTCCATTGATAAAAAATACAATAGCAATTAAAAAGGAAATGAGCATGGCTGCAATTTCACTGTAAGGATTAATACGATGCCAAAACCAGCGTAAAATAAATAGTAGACCAGTACCAGCTCCTATTTGAAGTAGAAGATCGAAAACATCTTTAGCAGATTGAAGATAAAAAGAAAATATTGCAGCAAAAAGCATTAATACAATTGTTGCTATTCTACCTACAAGTACTTTTTGTTTTTCTGTAGCTTCTTGGTTAATAAACCTACTGTAGAAATCATTAACAATGTATGAGCTTCCCCAATTTAACTGAGTAGAAATTGTACTCATAAATGCAGCAATTAAAGACGTAAGAACGATACCGAGTAGACCAGCAGGTAAATAGGTCATCATAGCGGCATAAGCAACATCATGTCCTTGCATTTCTTGAGATAAATTTGGAAAAGCAGTATTAATATTAGATACATCCGGAAAAATAACAATAGAAGCTAAACCAACTAAAATCCACGGCCAAGGTCTTATAGCATAATGAGCAAAATTAAAGAAAAGTGTTGCCCAAGTCGCATTTTTCTCATCTTTAGCAGCAAGCATTCTTTGTGCAATATACCCACCACCTCCAGGTTCAGCGCCAGGATACCAAGTGCTCCACCATTGAACAGCAAAAGGAATGATAAAAAGGGTAATAAGTGTTTCTTTATTTGAAAAATCAGGTAATAAATCTAATTTGGTTGTTACATCTGAGTGTTGTAATAAAGCATCTAATCCACCAATTTCTGGTAAATTAACAATATATATCGTTGCCCAAACAGAACCTACCATAGCAATAATAAACTGAACAAAATCTGTCAATAAAACACCTTTTAATCCTCCTAAAGAGGAATAAATAACAATGATTATTGAAGAATATAAAAGAGTTTCAGTCTGAGAAAGACCTAATAAGATATTTGCAATTTTAGCTCCTGCTAAACACACACCAGCCATAGTAACTACATTAAAGAAAAGACCAAGGTAAATAGCTCTAAAACCTCTTAATATACCAGCAATTTTTCCAGAATAACGTAATTCATAAAATTCCAAATCAGTGGTTATACCCGATTTACGCCATAATTTTGCATAAAAGAAAACAGTTAGCATACCTGTCAATAATAAAGCCCACCAAACCCAGTTTCCAGAAACACCATTTGTTCTAACTAATTCTGTAACTAAACCAGGAGTATCGGCAGCAAAAGTAGTTGCTACCATAGATATACCTAATAACCACCAAGGCATATTTCTACCAGATAGAAAAAATTCAGCACTATTTTTTTTAGCAGATTTAGAAGCTCTTATACCAATGTATAGTGAAACTAAAAAGAAAATTAAAATGATAGAATAATCAAGAAAAGTTAGTTGCATTAGATCAAGTTTATGCTAATGTAAATAATTATTTTAAAATGCCGGTTTTTTGGCCGAAAATCGAAAACGATTTCGCATTTTTATGGTTGAAAATAGTAAAATAGTAAGTAACTTTGATATCAATATATATGGGACAAAAAGTAAAAAAAATAGCCGTTATGACTTCTGGAGGAGACTCTCCAGGAATGAATGCAGCCATAAGATCTGTTGTAAGAGCTTGTGCGTATTATAGAACAGAATGTATAGGTATATACAGAGGATATCAGGGGATGATAGAAGGTGATTTTATACCAATGTCTGCAAGAAGCGTTAACAATATCATTAACAAAGGAGGAACCATATTAAAGTCGGCACGTTCCAAAGAATTTATGACTAAAGAAGGTCGACAAAAAGCCTACGAAAACTTAAAAGAACAAGAAGTAGATGGATTAGTAGTAATAGGAGGAGATGGATCATTTACTGGAGGAGTAGTTTTTAATAGCGAATATGATTTTCCTGTTATTGGTATACCAGGAACTATTGATAATGATATCTATGGTACATCGCATACTCTAGGGTATGATACAGCATTGAATACTGCCATGGATGCTATAGATAAAATTAGAGATACTGCTTCTTCTCACAACCGTTTATTCTTTGTGGAAGTAATGGGTAGAGATGCTGGTTTTATCGCCTTAAATGCTGGAGTAGGGGCAGGTGCTGAAGAAATTCTAATACCTGAAGAAGATTTAGGATTAGAGAGAATGTTAGAATCTTTAAAAAAGAGTAGGAGATCAGGTAAGTCATCAAGTATTGTTGTAGTGGCTGAAGGAGATAAATCAGGAAAGAATGTGTATGAACTTGCTGATTATGTTGAAGAGAACTTGCCAGAATATGAAGTTAGAGTATCAGTACTAGGACATATGCAACGCGGTGGAGCTCCAACTTGTTTTGATAGAGTATTAGCGTCTAGGTTAGGAGTTAGAGCTGTTGAGTTATTGATTGATGGAAAATCAAACTTAATGGTTGGGTTAAAAGATAATGAAGTTGTTTCTACTGATTTAGAAAAAGCAATAAAAGGACAAAATCCTATAAACAGAGAATTATTAAGGGTGTCAGATATTATGACGACATAAATCTAATTATATAAACAAACAATTGAAAATGATCAAAATAGGAATTAACGGTTTTGGTAGAATTGGAAGATTAGCATTTCGAGCTGCCATACAAAGAGATAATGTTCAAGTTGTAGCTATAAATGACTTGTTAGACGTTGACTATCTAGCTTATTTGTTAAGATATGATTCTGTTCATGGACGTTTTAATGGTACTGTAGAAGTTGAGAATGGAAATCTTGTAGTAAACGGAAAATCTATACGAATTACTGCTGATAGAAACCCAGAAAACTTAAAGTGGGATGAAGTAGGTGCTGATTATGTTATAGAGTCTACTGGTTTTTTCTTAACTAAAGAAAAAGCAGGATTACATATTAAAGGAGGAGCTAAAAAAGTAATTATTTCTGCACCATCTAAAGATGCTAATATGTACGTAATGGGAGTAAACCATAGTACATTAACTGCTGATGAGACTATTATTTCTAATGCGTCATGTACAACTAATTGTTTAGCTCCATTAGCAAAAGTAATTCATGAAAACTTTGGTTTAGAAGAAGGACTAATGACTACAATTCATGCTGCTACTTCTGGTCAAGATGCAGTTGATGGACCTAATAGTAAGTGGAGAAGAGGTCGTTCTGTATTAAGAAACATGATACCAACTTCTACAGGTGCTGCTGTAGCAGTGACTAAAGTAATACCATCTTTAGAAGGTAAATTAACAGGAATGGCGGTAAGAGTTCCTACTGCAGATGTTTCTTTAGTTGATTTAACATTCAGAACTGAAAAAGCTACTTCTTTAAAAGAAATATTAGCAAAGTTAGAAGAGGCTTCTAAAGGTGAATTAAAGAATATAATAGGGTATACTGAAGATCAAGTTGTTTCTCAAGATTTCGTATCGGATGTTAGAACATCAATTATTGATGCTGATGCAAGTATTGAGTTAAACGGAAACTTTTTTAAAGTAATCTCTTGGTACGATAATGAATTTGGTTATGCAACCAAAATTGTAGATTTACTGGAGCATGCTGCTTCTTTGTAAATGAGTTTGTTAATTTTAAATGTAAATAGAAACCACACCGTAAAAAGTGTGGTTTTTATTTTTTTTATATTTAGGTTGTATCAAATTACTTAATAGCAATCATACTAATTTCAACATTTACAAACTTTGGTAGGTTAGCCACTTCAACAGTCTCTCTTGCTGGGGCATTACTTTCATCAAAGTAAGTTCCATAAACTTCATTAATTTCGGAAAAATTGTTCATGTCAGAAATAAAAATAGAAGTTTTCACTACGTTTTCAAACGTCATTTCAGCTTCATGTAAAACAGCTTTCATGTTTTCAAGTACTTGTTTTGTTTCAGCTTTAATATTATCAAGAACTAATTCACCAGTTTCAGGGTTTATGGCTATTTGACCTGAAGTGTATAAAGTATTACCAGTTAAAACTGCTTGGTTGTAAGGACCAATTGGTGCTGGAGCGTTTTTAGTATTAATAATTTTTTTCATTTTATGATGTTTTTAGTTCTTATTTCTATTTATAAAAGTAAAATTTCTAATTCTTAGATATGTAAATCAAAAGAATAATAAATAATAAGTTTTCCAATTAGAATAATCTTCTATCTGGTGGACGTCTTTTATCCCATTGTAAGTCACTTAGCATTGATGATTTAACACCGATAAAGAAATAATAAGATGTAAAATCTCCAAAAGGAGTCCAGTTAAAATTGAATCTCCAGCTATCAAGATCCCTTGAGAAGTTAAGAGAAGTGAAAGAGAAAGCTCCATTTTTAATATCATATCCCGATCTAAACCCAACTTTCCATTTAGGAGTAAGTTCCACATTACCACTAAAACCAACTGTATGTGTCTGTATTCCTACGGTACTAAAACCATTATTGGAATAGTTAGCAGAGTAAATTAGACTCAAATTCCAAGGAATTTTAGAGTTATAGAGCTCTGCAGTTTGTTCTTTAGGCTCTTTACTTGCATTAGGTGTCTGGTTAGAGAAACGATTAGAGCTTGGATTTATATTAGTTCCAAAAACATCTGGAGGGTTATTAGGATCGTTGTTTTGATTGTTTTGATTTTTCTTATCGTCTGTTTTTTCAAAATCCTTACTAGATAAGCTATAATTAGCACTTAAAGTAGCTTGAGAAACTCTAAAAATAGAAGGATTGAATTTATTTATTCGAACACCTTCAGGGGTTACCTGATAAGGATCTAAACTACCATTTAAATTGATAGCCATTTTATTTTTAAAAAGACTTGTACCTGTAGAAAAACTAACATTACTCCAACGTAAACTATCTGCAGCAATATTATAGCTAGTAGAAAAATTTAAGTTATTTAATAACGTTATTTTTTTATCTTCATCACTATCATCGTCTTCTCTAGGTTTAACTTTCGCTTCAAAAACATTAGAAAGAGAAATTCCAATACTATTTTGTAGTCCTGAAGTAGGTCCCCCATATATTCCTGTATCAAAAGGAGTATATGTACTTATACTAGTTGCACTTGTTCTAACAAATTGTCGAAATGGTCTAGCAAAATCAGGTCTGTAATTCCAAGAAATAGAAGGTCTTATAGTATGTCTTATGGCTCTTATACGGCCTTTTTTAAAGTTAAAGTTACCATAAATATTAGTTCCTAAACTTAAACCAACATTATACTGATTAAATCGTGTAAAACCAGAGATAGTATCAGTAACTGCAGTTTCACTCGAAGGATTATATTTCCTTTTTATTTTTTCAAAGTACCAAGTATCACTATACGTTAAATTAGGCGATAACGTAAAATACTTTAGTAATTTTATATTAGTATTAGCTCTAACATTATGTCGAATACCAGATTGAGCACCATCAAACATTCTTGAAGTTAAAAAGTCTTCTTCATTGGTTCGTATTCTATTCTGTGCTTCCATATTATAAGTTACTCCAATTTTCTGTAAAGGATTTTTCTTGACTCCTCCTCTACCTTCAAAAGGGTAAATTTGAGTCATATTCAATTGGAAGTTTGGTAAGTTCATATTAATAATTTCATTACCTGAATTTTGACTATGAGTAAGGGTAACACTTGCGTTGAAAGGAGTTCCAACAAAGTTTTTGGAATAAGAAATAGAAGAACTAAAATCATTTCTTTGTAACTGTGTTTGATCTATTTCATTGAAAGAATTCCTAAAAAATTGACTAGTACTACTGATGTTTACATTCGCAGTTAAGTTAGAATTAGGACTAGATTTTCGATCTTGTCTATGACTCCAATTAATATTAAAGTTATTAGTTTTATTAAAATTACTGAAACCTCTTAATCCTGTAATATTATTTTGGAATCGAACTTGTAAACTTCCTGCAAACTTATATCTAACATTATAATTTGTTCTCGAATTGATAGCCCAGCTACCATTTGAGAAAATATCTCCTGTGACTTCTAAGTCAAAATAATCACTAACAGCAAAATAATATCCACCATTTTGTAAGAAAAAACCTTGTTGATTAGTTTCTCCCCAAGTTGGTATAATAAAACCAGAAGCTCTTTCTTGAGTTAATGGAAAGTAAGCAAAAGGTAAATATAATGGTGTAGGTACATCAGAAATAACTAAATTACTACCACCAACTATAATCTTTTTACCAGGGACTAGCTTAGCTTTATTTGTTGCAATATGATAATCTGGTTTCTTCTTTTTAGAAGTAGTAAAACGTAATCTACTCATGTATACTGTAGAGTCATTAACACGCTTTGTTTTTTCTCCGTAAGTAATCATTTCACCCTGTACAGTTTTTACACCATAAACTAAGGCCTTTTTAGTTTTAAAATTAAAAAGTATAGAATCTTGTTCTGATTCTTGACTTCCTTGTTTAAAAACAGGACGTTGAACATATCCAGTAGAATCTTTTATTCCAGTAGCGTATACTGTGTTGTTTTTATAACTGATGATTATTTTACCAGCTTTTAAATCTATATCTCCATATACTACTCTTGCCTCATTATATAAGGTTACGGTTTTATTTTTAGCATTTTGTATGGTATAGTCCTTTGCATCATGTGTAATGATAAAATCAATTACTTCTTTAGGTTTTTGTACTGAATCAGACGGTATAGAATCAGTTTGTATTGTAGGAATACTATCTTTAGCATTTAATCTTGCAATACTATCTCTTTTGAGTAAAAGTTTTGTGTTCTTAACTAAAGTCTTTACAGAGTCTCTTTTTATAATGGGCTGCGAAGGAACATTGCTCTTTTCAATTTCTTGAGCATTACCAACGAGAAAACAAAATAATGAGAAAATTAAAAGTATGTAGAATGAATTTGCTTTCAATTCGATAAATGCTATTTTTGTGTTTAGTAAAATTATGGCTCAATATTTGAAGCACCAAATAATGGAAGCCAAAATTAGTTAAATTTTATTGATGCAATTCTTAAAATTCCGTAAATATAATATTAAAACCACAACTTTAATTTTTTTAGCATTTTCAGTGTTTAGTTTTTCAATGCTAAATGCACAAAAGAAATATACTGTTGTATTGGATGCAGGGCACGGAGGAAAAGATCCAGGAAACTTAGGTAATGGATACAAAGAATCTAAAATTGCTTTACAAGTAGTCTTATTAATAGGTAAAGCATTAAAAGAAAATAATAAAGATATAAAGGTTATCTACACTAGGGATAAAGATATATTTGTGGAGTTGCACAACAGAGCTAAAATAGCTAATGATAGTAAAGCCGATTTATTTGTATCTATTCACTGTGACTCTTACAGAAGTGCTAAAGCATTCGGAGCAGGTACATTTGTGTTAGGGTTGAGTGGGAATAAACAGAATCTTGAAATTGCGAAGCGTGAAAATGCAGTTATTTTAATGGAGGATAATTATAAGCAGAATTACGATTACAATCCCAATTCTCCTGAATCAGTAATTAGTTTATCAATGCTACAAGAAGAAAATCTAGACGCAAGTTTAGCATTTGCTGGACTGGTACAAAATAATTTTTCAGCAGTAAAACGATATGATAGAAGTGTAAAACAAAATAACTTTTTAGTATTAAGGGAAACGGTAATGCCCAGCGTACTTATAGAATTAGGTTTTTTAACTAACAAGGCAGAAGGAAAATTTCTACACTCCAAAGCAGGGCAATTAAAAATGGCAAAAGCCATTTCTAAAGCAATAGAAAAATATATAAGCCGCTTGAAGTTAAATACAGTTGAAGGACAAAATAAAGGTGTAAGTAAAGAAAAGAGTACAAACACATCTGCAGGAATAGGAACTACTACTAAGAGAGACAAAGTAAACACAAAAACGTCGGTAAAGAAAAGTCCTAAAAAAATAACTTCAGAAATAGAAAAAGACACAGAAAAGGTGAAAATTGTAGTTTCAGCTAAAAAAAATAAGCCTAAAACGGTTGCTAAAGAACCTGTGAAGCAAGCAGTACAAACAAATGAAGTAAAAAAAGTAACAACCAATTTAGATAAGAGTAAAAAAGAAGAGAAAAAGATTGTAGCTGAAACTCCAAAAAAAGTTACAAAAAAAGAAGATCCCAAAAAGGATGTTTCTATAACTCAAAATAAGAATACTACATCAACAGAAAAAGAGAAAACTGAGCCTTCAGTAATTGAGTTTAAAGTTCAAATAGCTGCATCTAAAGAATACCTGACTGATGGTAATTTTAATTTCAGAGGATTAGAGGACGTACAAATCATTGTAATAGATGAATACTTTAAGTATTTTTATGGTAATACTGAAGATTATGGTGTAGCTAAAGAGAATCTTAAAGTAGCTAAAGAAGCAGGTCACGAGGGATGTTTTATTGTTGCTTTTGAAAATGGACAAAAGATTCCATTGTATAAAGCTCTTAAAAGAAAATGATAATTTAGAAAAAATCTAATCTATTCTACGAAAAATTATTAGTAATTTCGTTTCTGGTAATCTTTGCTTATGTCAAAAGAACTAAAAACAGGAATAACAGCGCTATTAATAATAGCCTTAGGTATTTGGGGATATAATTTTCTAAAAAGACAAGATATTTTTAGTGCCAGTACCCGTCATTTTTTTGTAGAATATAACAATATCAATGGATTAAATGAGGCAAGTGTTGTAACTATCAATGGACTTAAAGTTGGTAAAATAGATCAAATTACTTTTAATCCTGAGCCTCAAAAAAGAGGAACTTTGTTGGTGCGATTGTCAATAGAAAATGATTTTCAGTTTTCTAAAAAAAGTGTTGCTAAAATCTATTCAGCAGGACTTATGGGAGGGCAGAATCTAGCTATAATACCCAATTACGAAGGTGATAATGCCGTTTCTGGAGATTATTTACAAGGAGAAATAGAATCAGATTTATTCTCTTCAGTAGGTGAAAAATTAAACCCTATTCAGGCAAAACTAGAAAGTGTATTAGTGCACGTAGATTCTTTGGTTATAGGATTAAATCAAGTTTTGGATGATAAGGCCAGAAAGAGTATCAATAAAAGTATCATTGGAGTTGAAGGTATTATTAATAGTCTAAATAAGACAATGGCATCTGCAAATAAGTTGCTTGATGATAACAAACTTAAAATCGATGTCACTTTAGATAACACTAAAAAAATTACAGAAAATTTTTCTAAAGTTTCAGAGGATTTAGCAAAAGCAAAACTAGGAGAAACAGTTAAGAAGTTGGAAACAACGATAGATAATGTTAATGTATTAGTAGCTGGGATGAAAAATGGAAAGGGAACATTAGGTAAGTTAGTTTCAGATGAAAAACTGTATACCAATTTAGCTAATGCCACCAAAGAAATGGAAGAGTTACTAAGAGAAATGAAATTAAACCCCAAACGTTTTGTACATTTTTCATTATTTGGAAAAAAACCAAAGCCATACAACGAAGAGAATAATCAAAAGAATTTGAGTAATCAATAATGAGTTGGATAGAAGTAATTTCCTTTGATAAAGCAAAAGGTAAATTAAAGAGTTTGTATGAAAAAGTAACTGGTCCTAATAATAATGTAGATAATATTATGATGATACATAGTTTGCGTCCTCATACTATGGTTGGACACATGGCTATATACAAAAATGTATTACATAACAGTGCAAATAAACTACCGAAGTGGTATTTAGAAACACTAGGAGTTTATGTAAGTATGCTTAACAAATGTGATTACTGCATTGAACATCATTTTGAAGGATTAAAACGACTGCTAAATGATGATGAAAAATCTAAAGAAATAAGAAAAGAACTAGAAAATGATAGCTTTAAATCAATAGAAAAAGAGGGATATCAACAAGGTTTATTGTATGCAAAAAAACTGACGCTGTATCCAAATCAATTAGTAAAAAATGATATTGTTGATTTAAAAGAAAAAGGAATTACAGAAGGAGAGATACTAGAAATTAATCAAGTAGTTAGTTATTTTAACTACGCGAATAGAACCGTTTTAGGATTAGGAGTAACAACGAAAGGTGATATTTTAGGATTATCGCCAAGTAGTTCGGAAGATAATAATTGGAAACATCAATAAATATTATAGAATAACAAATGGAAAAATACGTACCAAACATCTTTTTTGCATTTCTTTTAATTGCAGGTATAGGATATTTCGTAATGAATGTTAGAAAGCTGATAAGAAATATCAAGTTAGGAAAAGATGTAGATAGAACAGATAGAAAGCCTGAACGTTGGAAAAATATGGCAAAAATAGCACTAGGACAATATAAAATGGTGCGTCGTCCATTATCAGGTATTCTGCATATAGTAGTTTATATAGGTTTTATACTTATTAATATAGAGTTACTCGAAATCGTTATCGATGGATTATTTGGAACGCATAGAGTTTTTGCTAATCCATTAGGTGGATTTTATAACTTTCTAATAGGAAACTTTGAAGTCCTTGCATTTTTAGTATTAGTTGCAGTTATAGTATTTTGGTTTAGAAGAAATATAGAGAAGGTAAAGCGCTTCTGGAATTCAGAAATGGAAGGTTGGCCGAAAAATGATGGTAATATTATTTTATATTTTGAGATCGTTTTAATGACACTATTTTTAGTTATGAACGGTGCTGATTATCAATTACAGCTATTAGAAACACCACATTATTATAACGAAGCAGGTACCATGGGATCTTTTCCAATCAGTAGTTGGCTTGTTGTACCATTTATAGAAAACTTATCACAAAGTGCATTAATAACATTAGAAAGAACAGCATGGTGGTTACATATTATAGGAATCGTAACATTCTTAAACTATTTATATTACTCTAAGCATTTACATATATTACTTGCTTTTCCAAATACCTTCTTTGCGAATTTAAAACCAAAAGGACAGTTCAATAATTTGGAATCAGTAACTAATGAGGTAAAAATGATGATGGATCCAGATGCAGATCCTTATGCAATGCCAGAAGATGGAGCTGAGGAAGAGGTGCCTGAGAAATTTGGAGCTTCTGATGTTACAGATTTAAACTGGGTGCAGTTAATGAACTCATATACCTGTACTGAATGTGGGCGTTGTACTTCTTCTTGCCCAGCAAACTTAACAGGGAAAAAATTATCACCTCGTAAGATTATGATGGACACTCGTGATCGTTTAGAGGAAGTAGGAAAAAATATTGATGCTAATAATGGAGAATTTAAACCTGACGGGAAACAATTATTAGACGACTATATTACCAGAGAAGAACTTTGGGCTTGTACAAGTTGTAATGCTTGTGTACAAGAATGTCCTGTAAATATTGATCCTTTATCTATTATTATGGATATGAGAAGATATCTAGTAATGGAAGAATCTGCAGCTCCTCAAGAATTGAATATGATGATGACGAATATTGAAAATAATGGAGCACCATGGCAGTATAGTCAAATGGATAGATTAAACTGGAAAGATGAGTAAACTCAGTATCTGTAAATACTGAACAAAAAATATAGTATTAATTTACAATTACGAGTATTGATCAAAGATCACAAATCGTAATTCAAAATTCTAAATTAATTATGAACGTACCAACAATGGCAGATATGATGGCTCAAGGAAAACAACCAGAAGTGTTGTTTTGGGTCGGAGCAGCAGGGAGTTATGACGATAGAGCAAAAAAGATCACAAAATCGTTTGTAAAAATATTACATCAAGCTAATGTAGACTTCGCAGTTTTAGGTACTGAAGAAAGTTCTACTGGAGATGCTGCAAAAAGATCAGGAAATGAATTTTTATTTCAAATGCAAGCAATGACTAACATTGAAATATTAAATGCTTATGAAGTAAAAACTATTGTTACTTGCGATCCACATTCGTTCAATACATTAAAAAACGAATATCCTAGTCTTGGTGGAAAGTATGAAGTATATCATCATACACAATACATCAATAAATTAATAGCAGACGGTAGATTAACAATTGAAGGAGAAAACTTAAAGGGTAAAAGATTAACATATCATGATCCATGTTATTTAGGTCGTGCAAATGACGTATATGAAACACCACGTGATTTAATTCGTAGGTTAGGTGTGAAATCTACAGAAATGAAGCGTCATAAATCAACGGCTTTATGTTGTGGAGCTGGTGGAGCACAAATGTTCAAAGAACCTGAAAAAGGGGATATGGATATCAATATTCTTAGGACTAAAGATGCCTTAGAGACTAATCCTGAAATTATAGCTACAGGTTGTCCATATTGTAATACAATGATGACGGATGGTGTAAAATTTCATCTAAAAGAAGATCAAATTGTAGTTAAAGACATTGCTGAGCTTATTGCTGAAGCAAATAACTTATAAAAAAGTATTAAATATATAACTCTCGACTCCGCTAGAGCAGACAAACTAATGTCACCTCGAGCGGAGTCGAGAAGTTTTAATTAAAATTTATAATGATAAAAAACTTTGTAAAAGCAGCCCGTTTACGAACCTTACCATTATCAATTTCTGGAATCATAGTTGGAGCATATTTAGGATCATATGATGCTTTTTCTCTTATGATTGATGAATATTCAAATACGACACTTAATATAGTTAGGAAACCACTATACCAATCGTTAATATTCTGGTTAGCAATATTGACTACCATCGGTTTTCAAGTGCTGTCTAACTTTGCTAACGATTATGGAGATGGTGTAAAAGGAACAGATGAAGATAGAGAAGGAGAAGCTAGAATGGTAGCGTCAGGAGCTATTACTCCCAAACAAATGAAAAAAGCTATGGTAATTACGGCAATACTAACCATTGTAGTTGCGATATTATTAATTTATATAGCTTTTGGAAAAGATAACTTTTTGTATTCACTATTATTTTTTGGTTTAGGAATTACTTCAATTGTTGCGGCTATAAAATACACGGTTGGTAAATCCGCATATGGATACAGTGGTTATGGAGATATCTTTGTATTTCTGTTTTTTGGTTTATTAGCAGTTGTAGGAACCTATTTTTTATATACAAAACAGATTAACTATTCTATTTTCTTACCCGCCTTTTCTGTAGGATTATTAAGTACCGCAGTGTTGAATTTAAACAATATGCGTGATCGAGTAAATGATGCAAAATCTGGTAAAAACACTATTGTGGTAAAAATAGGTGAAGAGTTTGCAAAGTATTATCATTATTATCTTATTATATCATCATTTTTATTCGCATTATTGTACGTTACTATCCATTACAGAAATCCATTGCAATTTTTATTTATCATAGCTTATATACCGTTAGCTATTCATTTAATTTTTGTATATAAAAATAAAGAAGAGAAGTTGTTAGATGGAGAACTGAAAAAAGTAGCATTAAGTACATTTCTATTTGCGATCCTTTTTGGATTAGGGAATGTCATTTTGTAAATTTACTACTCAATAAAGAATACACAATTATTAGTAATTAGATAAGAAGTATTTATTCCCAAAAATAGTGGTAAACTATACAGGCAGTAGATAAGTAGTATCTAATTATTGAGCACTGATAATAAAAAAACAACTAAAAATAATGAAACTTACTTTTTACGGACATGCTAGTTACGGAATAGAAATAGAAACCACCACTATTTTAATAGATCCTTTTATTACTGGAAACCCTAAGGCTTCAAACATAGATATCACCACATTAAAAGCAGATTATATATTACTAACCCATGCGCACCAAGATCATGTGTTAGATGTAGAAGCCATTGCTGAAAGAACTGGTGCAACTATTATTTCTAATTATGAAATTGTAATGTACTACGGAGCTAAAAACTTAAAAGGTCATCCAGTAAATCACGGAGGAACTTTTAAAACTAATGAGTTTTCAGCTAAGTACGTAAATGCTATTCATACTTCATCTTTTGCTGATGGAACGTATGGAGGTCAACCTGGTGGTTTTGTAATTACTGCTGGAGAAAAATCTATATATATAGCAGGAGATACCGCAGTAACGATGGATATGAAATTAATTCCTATGACAACAAAGCTTACGGCTTCAGTTTTACCTATAGGAGATAATTTTACAATGGGTGTTCAAGATGCAATAATTGCTAGTAATTTAGTAGAATGCCCTAAAGTAATTGGTTGTCATTTCAACACATTTCCACCGATTGAAATAAATACAGAAGAAGCGAAGCAACAATTTGCAGATGCAGATAAAGAATTGGTACTATTAGAAATAGGTGAAAGTATAGTATTATAACATGAAGACAGTAAAAATAATTTTAGGGATAATTATCGGATTAACGGTAATATTCTTTGCTACAGGACTAATTTTTAAAGAGACGGCTTACACAACACAAGTAACTGTTAATAAACCCTTAGAAGAAGTATTTTCTATGTTTAACGACAGTTCAAAAATTAAAAACTGGATTCCAGAGTTAAAATCTATAGAACCTTTGGATGTAAAACCAGAGAAAACAGGAAGTACCTATAAAATGGTTGTACAGAATAAAAATGGTGAAGAAATCACATTAAAAGAAAAAGTATTAGCCTATGTTCCTAATGAAAAAATTACCTTGTTTTTTAATGCAGATAATATGCTGAAAACTGATGATTATACCTTTAGTTTTGAAAATGGAGTAACTACAATCCAAAATAACTCTAGTTGTAAAAGCAATTCGTATATTTTAAGTTGTTTGTTTCCGTATTTTAAAGGAACCTTTAAAAAACAAGATCAAGGATATTTAGATAATTTCAAATCTTTTATAGAAAAAAGTTAAGCATATTGATAACAGCTACATTTCATAAATATACGTTACAATTTAAACGTCCAAGTGGTACCTCAAGAGGGATTCTAAAAACCAAAGGAACTTTTTTTATTATTCTATCTGATGGAGTCAAAGAAGGAATAGGAGAATGTGGAGTATTTAAAGGTTTAAGTGCTGATGATCGGCCAGATTATGAGGAAAAACTACAATGGACTTGCAAACATATTAATTTAGGTTTAGAAAAACTATTAGAAGAATTAATAGAGTTTCCATCTATACAAATAGGTCTAGAACAAGCTTTCTTATCGTTAAAAAGCGCTGATAGATTTGAATTATTTCCTTCTCAATTTTTAACCCATCAAGACCCTATAGATATCAATGGACTAATATGGATGGGGGATAAACAATTTATGAAATCTCAAATACAAGATAAAATAGAGAATGGTTTTACTTGTATTAAAATGAAAATTGGAGCTATAGATTTTGAAGAGGAATTACAATTACTAAAACACATTCGTAAAGAATTTTCACCAGCAGATATTGAATTAAGAGTAGATGCAAATGGCGCTTTTGCTCCTGAAAATGCTTTAGAAAAATTGAAACGACTTTCAGATTTCAATTTACATTCTATTGAACAACCTATAAAACAAGGACAGTTTGAAGCAATGGCCAAACTTTGTGAAACTACACCTTTAGCTATAGCTTTAGATGAAGAATTGATAGGTGTTTTTTCTAAAGTAGAAAAGGAAGAGTTGTTACAAAGAATTAATCCACAGTATATTATCCTAAAGCCAACACTAGTAGGTGGTTTTAAAGGAAGTGAAGAATGGATAACTTTCGCAGAAGAAAAAAATATAGGTTGGTGGATCACTTCAGCTTTAGAAAGCAATGTTGGCTTAAATGCGATAGCACAGTGGACATATACTTTACAAAGTAATATGCCGCAAGGTTTAGGAACAGGAAGTTTATTTACAAACAATTTTGATAGTCCGTTAGAAGTAAAAAATGGTAAATTACAATACAACTCTTCAAAAGCATGGGAGTTTAATCTAAAAAAATAGAGGATGAATTATATTCAGCAAGCATATAAAGGACAATTAGGTTTTTGGAAATACTTGATTATTCCAGGTTTATTTTTAGCACTAATGATTTTAAATTTCATAGCCATTGCAGTTCTAGATTTAGATCAAAATGAATTAATGAAAAAAGAGATTGAGAGTAAAGGAGAAAACCTTGTACTAATTGAAAATATGATACTCTTTGTTGTCTTTTTAACGTTACTATTCTTATGGGTAAAATTTGTACACAAACAATCATTAACTTCACTTACCACCTCAAGAAAAAAAATAGATTGGAAACGATTTTGGTTTTCTTTCACACTATGGGGGGCTATAACAGCAATTTTCGTTTTAATAGGTTATGTTTTAGAGCCAGAAAGTATGGAATGGAATTTTAAGCCTAATAAATTTTTAGGTTTGGTTCTAATAGGTATTATTATGATTCCAATTCAAACTAGTTTTGAAGAATACTTGTTTAGAGGGTATTTAATGCAAGGAATTGGAGCAAAATTTAAAAGTAGATTAATTCCATTAATTGTAACATCTTTAATTTTTGGATTATTGCATGGAGCGAATCCTGAAGTAGAAAAACTAGGGTATATTATAATGGTGTATTATATTGGTACAGGTTTATTTTTGGGTATGATAACCTTATTAGATGAGGGGTTAGAACTTGCTTTAGGCTTTCATGCAGCAAATAATTTAATTGGAGCACTTTTAGTAACCGCAGATTGGACAGCTTTCCAAACCAATTCATTATTTAAGAGTACGGCTGAACCCAATGTATTTTCTGATATTTTAATTCCTGTATTAATTTTCTTCCCAGTATTACTTTATATTTTTTCTAAAAAATACAAATGGGCTGATTGGAGAGAAAAGTTAACTGCTAGTGTAGAAGTTCCTGTAGATAATTCACCGATTGATTATATCACAGGAGATTCCAATACCAATACCAATAGCAATAATGAAGTGAATTTTTAATGCATAGTCATTTTAAACTTAACGGAAACTCTTTTGTAACTCCTAAAGAATTACTCAATTATTCAAAGTCTCTTTCTAAAAGTATACACAATTTCTTATCAAACTGGTTTGATGATACTGGTTTTGTTACCGTAAATACTTCGGGATCTACAGGAAAGCCGAAAGCAATTCAACTGAAGAAAGAATACATGAAAAATTCAGCTTTGGCTACGGGAGAGTTTTTCAATAGTAAAGAAGGTACTACAGCATTATTATGTTTGTCTGTCGATTATATAGCAGGAAAAATGATGCTAGTTAGAGCATTAACCTTAGGCTGGGATATAGATGTGGTTGATCCTGTAGTGAACCCTCTCTCAAATGCAGAAAAAAAATATGACTTTTCCGCAATGGTTCCTTTACAATTGCAGAATTCTTTAGAAGAAATTCATAGAATTAAAAAATTAATAGTTGGTGGAGGTGTTGTGTCCAATACCACGATAGATGAGTTACAAAATCATATCACTGAAGTCTTTGCTACTTACGGTATGACGGAAACTATTACACATATTGCTATCAAAAGATTAAATAATTTTAAAGGAAGTTTAGAGTTTTATAAAGTATTACCAGCGGTATCCATAGGAATAGATCAACGTAATTGTTTAGTGATTCAAGCACCAAAAATTTCTGATGAGCTAGTCATAACTAATGATGTAGTTCAACTAATTTCCGATTCCAGTTTTGAATGGTTAGGTCGTTATGATAATGTAATTAATTCTGGAGGTGTAAAATTACATCCTGAAAAAATAGAAGAAAAACTAGCTAAAATAATTTCAAATCGATTCTTTGTAATAGGAGTTCAAGATGAACAACTAGGCGAAAAATTAATTTTAATTGTTGAAGGAGAAGAGTACACTCTTAATCTGAAGGAACAACAGGCATTATCTAAATATGAAGTTCCAAAACAAATCTTTTTTGTTGAAAAATTTATTGAAACAGAAACTAAAAAAATACAGCGAAGTAAAACTTTAAAACTCATTGAAAATGAGCTTTAACTTTGTTAAAATAGTGTTTCACTAAATTTCACTTTGCATATAAATACTAAGATAGTAGCTTTAAGGAAAAATTAACAATATGAAATTAAAACTACTCATCACTCCATTATTCTTTTGCACATTAATGCAGTCTTTTTCGCAAAATATTCCTAAGATTACTTCAGGAGATAAAAACATTAGTGTAAAAAAAATAGCCATAAAATCTACTATTATAGGCGATATCGCATTTACAGAATACGATATGTATTTTTATAATCCTTATGATAGAGTTTTAGAAGGAGAATTTGCGTTTCCTTTGTCGCAAAATCAATCAGTGACTCGTTATGCTTTAGATGTTGGAGGCATATTAAGAAACGCTGTAGTTGTAGAAAAAGAAAAAGCTAGAGTGGCTTTCGAAAATACAGTAAGAAATAGAATAGATCCAGCACTTTTAGAACAAACTAAAGGCAATAATTATAAGTCGAGAATATATCCTATTCCTGCCAAAGGCTATAAACGTGTGTTGATAGAAGTACAACAGAAGTTAATACTAAATAAAGAATCATATTATTATGAATTACCATTTAAATTCAAAAATAAATTAGAGAATTATTCTTTAACTATTAATGTACTTAATCAAAAAAAGAAACCTCTTTTAGAAAAAGGACTGTTATCAGAGTTTACATACGATGTTAAAAGAGGTAGTTATACAGCTAGTTTTAAAGAGAAAAAAATTAAAGTCAGCCAACCATTAGTGTTGAAAATTCCATTAAATATTAACCAAGAAAAAATAATAGCAACAAATAACTATTTCTATTATGCTAAGAAGATAAATTATAAAACTCCAGAGATAAAATTACCCAATACCATTACTATTTTCTGGGATACATCACTATCACAAAAAAGAAAAAAGTTAGCAACAGAGTTAGGCCTATTGAATACCTATTTTGAAGAAGTTAAAAATTTAAATGTCAATTTAGTTACATTCAATACAGGAATTAAACAAATTAAAAAATTTACTATTGTCAATGGTTCATGGTCGAGTTTAAAAAATGAGTTACAAAATACTGTTTATGATGGAGGATCCTCATTTAATTTTTTACATAGATATGAAGACAACTCGACATTGAATTTCTTGTTCACCGATGGGCTGAATACTATGAGTGGAATTGATTTTCAACTCACAACAAAAACATTCATTGTAAATAGTGTAAAAAGTGCTAATTATATTAAGTTAAAGGCTATTGCTGAAGCATCTGGAGGAGGCTACATCAATCTGACTCAAGAATCTATAAAAAAAGCCTTTGATAAAATCAAACAAGAAAGATTACAATTTTTAGGAACAAATATATCAGAAGGTATTGCAGAAATTTATCCAGCAAAAGGAACACCAATCAATACTGATTTTTATATGACGAGTAAAGGAAGATTGTATGGTAAAGAAATAAAAGTGTATTTAGGTACTGAAAAAGATACTATAAAAACACTAAGTTTTACAATGCAAAGTACTAATAAAGGGAAAGATTATGTATCAAAAATTTGGGCACAGCAAAAATTAAATCATCTATTAATTGATAAAGAGAAAAATAAAGACGCCATTATTGAACTAAGTGAGAAATATCAAGTAATTAGTCCTTATACCTCTTTATTAGTACTGGATAGGCTTGAAGATTATGTGACTCATGAAATAGAACCACCTGTAGAGTTAAGAGAAGAATACAAGCGATTACTAGCTCAAAAGAGAGATAATAGGAAAGAGAACCTTGCCAGATTACAAAATAACTTACTTAGAAATTATAAAGAGTTTTTTAATTGGTATGGTATAGATTATCAAAAAACAGTAAGTACAAATCAACAGAAAAATATTACTGCACCTGTAAGAGTAGCTAACCAAGAATCAGAACAAAATATTCAAAATGAAAGAGAGTTTACTATTACTGGTATTGTTAACGATGAGAATGGAGATCCCTTACCAGGCGTTAGCGTTTTAATCAAAGGAACAACAATTGGAACAGAAACTGATTTTGATGGTAAATATACACTCAATGTGAACAGAGAAGATGTTATAGTATGTAGCTTTATTGGATATAGGCATATAGAAAAAGAAGTAACAAATGATAATGAAATAAATATAGAGATGAAGGAAGATGGAGCTGTTTTAGATGAAGTTGTAGTTGCTGGATATGTTGCGCCTCAGAGAAGAACATATACAGCTGCAGCTACGGTTATTTCAATAGAGGAAATTGAAACTGTAGAATACGAAGAAGTTTCAGATAATGTAGAGCAACTATCTGGAAGTGTAGCAGGAGTATCCATAGAAAAATCTTCAGTCAAAGAAGCTTCAGGAATTAGGGGAGTTAGTTCAATTGCCACAACTCAACCATTGTACGTGGTAAATGGAGAATTAATGAATAGTGTTCCCAGTATTGAGGCCAAAGATGTAGAGTCGATTTACATTTTAAAAGATGAAGAGAGTAGAGCAATTTATGGTGACAGAAGTAAGAATGGTATTGTGGTAATTATTACAAAAAATAAAAGTAAAGTAGATGAAGAAAGAATAGAGGAATTTGAAGCTATGGTTGAAGAAAAAATAGAGTTGAAAGGCTGGAATCCTGATACACCATATTTAAGAAGTCTAGCCAAGATTACAGATAGTAAGTTAGCTTATAACGAATATTTAATACTAAGAAAAAAATATCATAAATCACCATCTTTTTATATTGATATTGCCGATTTTTTTAAGAAAAGAAATAGCATAGAGTTAGCCAAACAAGTTTTATCGAATGTAGCTGAAATAGAATTAGATAATTATGAATTACTTCGATCATTAGCATACAAATTTGAAGAATATGAATTATATGACGCGGCAGTACACACATATGAAGAAATAATTGAATTACGACCAGAGGATATTCAATCATATAGGGATTTGGCTTTAGCTTATGAAAAAAACAAGAAATACCAGAAGTCTGTAGATCTATTATATAAAATTGTGAATGGTGAACTACTGGATAAGGACAATGATAGAAGATTTGATGGAGTAGAAATGATTGCTTTAGTGGAGTTAAATAGAATGGTACAGTTATATAAAAATGAAATTGAAATTCAGTATTTTGATTCAAAATATATTAAGAATATTACAGCAGATATTAGAGTGGTCATTGATTGGAACCATAACGATACTGATATTGATTTATGGGTGATAGATCCGAATAAGGAAGAGTGTTATTACAAACACAAAAAAACAAAAATAGGAGGGTTAATGTCTAATGATATGACTCAAGGTTTTGGACCAGAACAATTTATTTTAAAGGAAGCAATTAAGGGTGAATATAAAATTAAGGTCAAGTATTATGCAAGTAGCCAACAAAAAGTATCAGGTCCTACAGCATTAAAACTAACTATGATTAAAAATTATGGTAAACCTAATGAAACTAGAAAAATCAAAGTTGTACGATTAGAAAATGTGAATGAGAAGTTAGATTTAGGAAAGATTAATTTTTAGATCTAAAACATAATTTAATATTGATAAGTTGAGTATTAAAGATATTTTGCCAATAGGTTGAAATATCTTTAATACTATTTTGTATATAACTATTAACTTCTCCTTAAAAAGAATAATAAAAATTCGTGTCAGTACAGAAAAACTGGCTTACATTCTATTATCTACAAGCACTTTAGTTGATGTTAAGTTATTGTAAAATAAAATATTTAAATATCTGTCTTTCAATTGTTTAATCATGTTTTAGTTTTCCTTTTAAATTAAAATTATACATTTTTGTTTTTTTTTACTAGCTTTAGATAACCAAAAATCATACAATAAGAAATTTTGAAAATTTATATTGTAATTGATAACGGCGAAGCCATATTTAATTTTAAAACATCACTTAAACAGGGTATGTTTTAAGTGTTAATCCAAGAGAAAAATCTTTAAATTAAGAATTTTCTACTTTCCAGAATTTAACTTAAAACCATATATAAATCATTATTTTAATCCAAGTAATTTTCAATTACGTATTATAAGGTTACTTAATAACTGCAGTTGTTTATCTAAAGCTGAAAAGAAAAAGATAAAGCTTTAGATCTTATTTAACAGTAAAACAAAAACTCATCTCTATTATAGAATAATAATGTTTTAAAGTCTACTCATAATGAGATATTTAATGTTATTCTTATAATGGTTGTTGAAGAAAAAGAATAATAAAAGAAACTACAAAATAACCACCTATTTATTGAATTGAGAACTAGTATTTAAGTGTTTAGTTTTCAAGTTTACCTATTAAATAACATGAATTCAAAAAAGAAGCTACATTTAGCACAACAAGAAGTTTACTATGGGCAATTAATGAATCCTCAAAGTCCAATATACAATATAGGAGGATATGCTATTCTTACGGGGACTTTAGATACAGCACTCTTTAAAAGTATTGTTGCCAGTTTATCTTCAGTTTTTGATACTTATAATTTTCGATATGATTTTACTGGGGCTGAACCTTTATTTTATATATCGGATTGTAAGGAAGTTTATTTAAATGAGATTGATTTTTCAAACGAACAGTATCCAGAACGTAGAGCAAAAGAATGGATGCAAGTTGCTATAGATACTGTATTTGATTTAAACCAAGAAAAGCTATACAATTATTCTCTTATAAAGATAGCAGAGGATGTACATTGGTGGTACTGTTATAATCACCATTTAATTTATGATGGATATGGATTTGCTTTAATTGCCAGTTATGTTATAGAGGAATACGATAGAAGGTTACATAAGTTTGATAAGTTAGTAACCAAGAGATATCCTTCATATTTCAATATAATTCAAAAGAATAATGATTATTTAAAGTCAAAACAATATACTAAAGATGCATATTATTGGCAGGAGAAGTTTACCAGTATTCCAGATTCAGTAATTAATAGAAACAGAAAAGTAAGTAATATTGGAGGTCATCGATTTTCAATACACATCTCTAAATCTGACAAAACTTTATTTAGCCGTTTAACAGAAGAAACGAAAGCTAATCTATCTCAATTTACTATAGCGGCTTTATTGCTTTATTTTGGAAAAACAACGGGTAAAAAGGTTTTTAGTTTTGGAGTTCCTATTCATAATAGAATAAGTAGAGAAGAACGTTCTGTATTGGGTATGTTTTCAAGTGTTCTCCCTTTTAAGGGAGAATATAAACCAGATGATCTTTTATCGGATTTAATTACGGAAATTAAGAAAGTACAACGTAATGATTATAGACATCGGCAATATCCTATATCTCATTTAAATAGGTCTCTAAAATTATTGTCGAAAAATAGACAGCAAGTTTTTGATATTGTTGTCAATTACGAACCCTTTCCTTTTCCTAAATCATTATCTTCAGGTCTACATTTAGCAATAAAACATTTATCTACAATTGTAGATTTAGAAGATCCTTTATCTTTTCGTTGGTGTGATTATGGAGAAGACTCGTCACTAATTTTAAATGTAGACTTTCTCCAAGAGTATTTTGAAATAGAAGAAATAGAAATATTAACAGAAAGATTATTATTCATTTTAAGACAATTTGATGGAGGGTTGACAAAACCAGTAAAAGACATTTCAATTATGTCTGAGAAGGAAAAGTATCAACTATTATCAGGTTTTAACTCAAATATTTTAAAATTACCGCAGAATAAAACAATTTTAGATCTTTTTGAAAATCAAGTCGTACAGTATCCCAATAATATAGCAATAGTTTATGAAGATACTTCAATTACTTATCAAGATTTACATGATCGCTCTAATCAATTAGCACATTACATTAATCGAAACTATCAAATAGAAAACAATTTAATAGGAATTTGTGTTTCTAGAAATACTGATTTAATAGTAAGTGTTTTAGCTGTTTTAAAGCTAGGCAAAGCTTATGTTCCGATTGATAACAACTATCCATTAGATCGTATAACTTACATTGTAGAAGATTCAGGTTTGCATCTTTTGATTACTGATAATACAGCTAATGAGTTATTAGTTACTAATAGAAATATTCAAAAAATAGCACTAGATAGAGTAATAGGAGAAATAGAAAAAGAAGCTATAAAAAAGTTAAGTATTACAATTCATCCAGAAGATATAGCTTATGTTATGTATACTTCAGGAACTACAGGAAAGCCAAAAGGAGTAGTTGTAAAACACATAAGTGTATTGAATATTGCCTTAAGTTGGGAAGCATCATTTGAAGTGGATTCTAATACACGTTTACTACAGTTAGCAAGTTTTGCTTTTGATGTTTTTGTAGGAGATTTTTGTAAATCTTTATTGTTTGGCGGACAGATGGTTATTTGCCCTTCACATTTGCGGTTAGATATCGTTGCATTATACAATTTAATAACAAAACATCAAATAACGATTTTTGAAACAACACCGTCTCTAGGAGTTCCATTACTGGATTATATTTATGAGAACGGCTTAGATGTTTCATGTCTTAAACAAGTTATTCTAGGGTCAGATATCTTCCATATACACGATTACAAACGTTTATATGAACGATTTGGTAAAAGCATAAGATTAATTAATAGTTATGGAGTTACTGAAGCTACCATTGATAGTTCCTATTATGAAGTTGAAGATGTATCACTTTTATCAGAAGTATCCACAGTTCCTATTGGAAAACCATTGCATAATACGAGTTTCTATGTATTAGATGAGACTCAAAACTTAATACCAATAGGTAGTATAGGAGAATTACACATTGGTGGATTAGGATTAGCAAAAGAGTATCTGAATATGGAAGCACTTACGCAAGAGAAGTTTATAGTACATCCATTTGAAAAAGATACATTACTATATCGCACAGGTGATTTAGCACGCTGGTTACCATGTGGAAACTTGGATTTTATAGGAAGGGGAGATAGTCAGGTTAAAATTCGTGGATATCGTATTGAATTAGGAGAAATAGAGAAGGTGCTGTTTGAAATAGAATCAATTGAAAATTGTTGTGTATTAGCTAGACCAGATATTAGAGGTAATAAGGAACTGGTAGGATATGTAGTTGTAGAAGGCGTATTTGATAAAGAAGCTATTCAAACCAAATTAAATAAGAGTTTACCAGAGTATATGGTTCCTACTTTATGGGTTGAGTTAGAAGAGATGCCTTTAACAGCAAATGGGAAGCTAGATAAGAAATTATTGCCAGAACCAGATATTTCATCATTATCAACGGAAGCTTATGTAGCTCCTCGTAATCATGTAGAATCGACTTTAGCTACAATTTGGCAAAATTTATTAGGAATAGAAAGAGTAGGTATTCATGATAATTTCTTTGAATTAGGAGGTCACAGTTTATTAATTGTGCAGCTAATTTCCTTTCTACGGAAAAATGATTTACATATTGCGGTAAAAGATATTTTCTTAAACCCCACTATTGCAGGTATGGTAGAATGTTTGGTTTCATCTTCATCAATCTATCAAGTTCCAGAAAATGGTATCACAGAAGGTGTTACTCATATTAGTCCAGCAATGGTTCCTTTATTAGATTTTAATCAAGAAGATATTGATAGAGTTGTAGCTCATATTGAAGGAGGGGTTTCAAATATTCAAGATATATATCCTCTATCTCCTTTACAAGAAGGAATGTATTTTCACTATTTAATGAGTAATAAAAACGAAGGAGATCCTTATGTATCACAAAGCTTATTATCGTTTCCAAGTAAAGAAAAATGTACTTTTTTTATTGAAGCCTTACAATTTATAGTTAATCGTCATGATGTATTGCGTACATGTTTTATAAGTGAAGGTTTACCTCATGCAGTCCAAGTAGTACTTAGAGAAGCAAAATTGTCTTTAGAATATCTAAATATTGATACTTCTAAAG
Source organism: Tenacibaculum agarivorans (assembly GCF_001936575.1). GTDB lineage: Bacteria > Bacteroidota > Bacteroidia > Flavobacteriales > Flavobacteriaceae > Polaribacter > Polaribacter agarivorans. The sequence goes on along the minus strand of NZ_MSMP01000015.1, from coordinate 71,902 downwards.
GTATACTAACAGAATTGGAATTATTAAAAACTACAGATAATTTATGGATGGATATTTCCAAAGCACCATTATTACAAGTTAAATTAGCTAATGATCTAAAGAAAGGAAGGTATTACGTATTACTGAATCAACATCATTTGGTACTGGATAATATTGGAATGAAAAAAGTGATTTCAGAGATTGAACAATATTTATTAGGTAATAGTGCCAACCTTCCAAAACCAGTTTTATATAGAAATTTCATCGGTCATATCTTACACCAATTATCAGTTAATGATAGTAAATCACACTTTAAAAAACTATTAGGAACTACTGACGAACCAACGTATCCTTTTGGTTTAGCAGATGTAAGAGATAATATTTCTGATATTAAAGAGTTGCAGATGGTTTTACCAGAAGATCTAAGCAATGAAATTCGAAAAGTTTGTTTAGAATTAGGTATTAGTCCGGCCGTTTTCTTCCATGCAGCTTATGGAATTTTAATAGCTAAATGTAGTAATATAGGTTCAAACTATGCTATTTTTGGATCTCTATTTTCAGGACGTTTACAAGGTGCATCTGGAGCGTCGGATTCCTTAGGCCTTTTTATCAATACATTACCATTTTTAATAACATTAGAAGGAAGTGTTTCTGAGTATATTAAAAAAGTAGACAATACATTAAGGGAGTTATTACCTTATGAACATACACCACTTTCAAGTATACAAAATTGGAGTAGTGTACCTAATGATATGCCATTATTTAGTGCTTTATTTAACTTCCGTCATTCTTCAGTTGAAACTGAAGTTGAAGGAAAAGAAGAAAGTATCGATTTAGGAGTTACAGTTATTAGCGATTATGAACGAACAAATTATCCATTTACAATGAGTGTGGATGATTATGGAGCTGATTTTGGATTAACAACTAAGGTGCATCATAGTATTGAACCAAGGAGAATTATTGAATATATGATAATAACCTTGGAAACATTACTAGAAAATGTAGCAACTGATAAAGAAGTATCGATTGCTAGTCTAAACATCATACCTGAGAGAGAAACTACGCAGTTACTAACAAATTTCAATACTACATTCCAAGAAGTACCAGAAAACAAAACATTGGTAGAACTGTTTTCAGAGCAAGTTCAGAAAAATCCTTTACAAACAGCGTTAATTTATGAAGGAGAGTCGATTACATACAAAGAGTTAGACGAAAAATCAAATCAATTAGCACATTATTTACATGTTCAAGGAGTTGTTCCGGATATGTTAGTAGGAATTTGTTTAGAGCGTGGCTTTGATATGATAGTAGGTATTTTAGGGATCCTAAAATCAGGAGGTGCTTATGTGCCAATAGATCCGACATTCCCACAGGCTCGTATTGATTATATTTTAGAAGATGCAGGGATTCATTTAGTAATAAGTACATCCGTTAGTAGTTATGCTTTAGAACATGTAAAAGAACTAAGTGTTGTATCGTTAGATAGTGATTGGAATACCATTACTGATTTCTTTACAGGTACATTAAGTCAAACAGTAACACCAAATCATTTAGCATATACTATCTATACTTCAGGAAGTACAGGAAAACCAAAAGGAGTACTTATAGAACATAGAAATGTGGTGAATTTAGTAACTGCTCAAATCAAAGCATTTGGAATCGATAAAGATGATAGTGTTTTACAATTAGCAAATTTTGTATTTGATGCTTCAGTAGAACAAATTTTTATCACATTATCAGCTGGAGCAAAATTAGTATTACTTAGCAGAGAAACTATTATAGATGCAGATAAGGTATTGGAGTTAATAGATAAGGAAAGAGTTACACATTTACACGCTACTCCAAGTTTACTGAGCATATTACCAACTAACGAAAAACTGCCATCTCTGAAAAGAGTAGTGTCAGGAGGAGAGCCTTGTAGCGAAGAATTAATGTTACGTTGGAGTAAAGATTGCCTATTCTATAATGAATACGGACCAACAGAAGCTACGGTTACCGCAACTATGAAAGCTTTTGAAAATAGTGATACTACACAACCAATGACTATTGGAACTCCTATTGGAAATACGCAAATCTATATTACAGATGCCTCTATGAATTTAGTTCCTGAAGGTATAGTAGGAGAATTATATATAGGAGGTAAAGGAGTCGCTAGAGGATATTTGAATAAAGAAGCACTAACCGCAGAAAAATTTGTTGTAAACCCATTCAAAGCAAATGATATCATTTACAAAACAGGAGATTTAGCACGTTGGTTACCAGATGGAACTATTGAATTTATAGGAAGAAGGGATAATCAAGTAAAAATCCGAGGATATCGTATTGAACTAGGCGAAATAGAAAATGTATTATCAGAAGTCAAAGGTATTAAGAATAGTTTTGTAATAGCTAAGGAAGATATAAATAGAAATAAACGATTAGTTGCTTACGTAGTTTTAGAAAATGTTATTGATAAGGAAAAGATTCAAGAGGTATTAATGGAAAAATTACCAGATTATATGATTCCTAGGACTTGGATTGAGTTAGATAAAATACCATTAACACCTAATGGAAAGTTAGATAAAAAATCATTACCAGACCCCAAATTTAGTTCAATAGATAATTATGTTGCTCCAACAACTCAATTAGAGAAAGAATTGTGCAAAGTTTGGGAGCGAGTTTTAGGACTCAAAAAGGTAGGTATTAAAGATGACTTTTTTAGTATTGGAGGGAATTCAATTCTTGCAATTCAAGTATCAAGTCAGATGAGTAAAATCTTAGGGATTAAAGTACAGATAAGTGATATTATTCGATATAAAACAATTGGAGTTTTAGCGGCTATCTATTCAAAATTGAATGCTTTCCAAAATCACGTGTCATTAGTTGAGCCTTACGAGCAAGCTTACAATAGTAATTTATCTGATATGATATTTGTACATTCTGCTTTAGGAGGAACAGACGCTTATCATTGCCTAACTAAATTGTTAAAAGACAAGTATAACTGTATTGGTATTGATAATCACAATATTTATGGAGAATTTAGAATTAATGATTTGCATCAGTTGGCAAATTTTTATTTAGAAGAATATATTAAAAAGTACCCGATTGAAAACCCGATCATTTTATTAGGATGGTCTTTAGGAGGGGCAATTGCTTTAGAAATAGCAGTTATTTTAGAAAGTAGAGGGTATTCAGATATACAAGTTATCTTACTGGATACTTATATTCCTCTACCAAACCAATCTCCAAATATTAATGATTTTGATAAAGAAGCTACTCATAATTTTATATCAAAAATGTTTGCTGGAGAATTTAGTGATTACGTCGAGAAATTAGTAGGTGCTTCAGAAGCAGAATATATGTTAGCTCAAACTCCTATAAGTAATCGTTTGTTTACAACAGAAATCATACTTTTTCAGGCACTGTATACCGAGAGCGATGATAATACTGATAACATGATACCAATAGAAAATCTGGGGTATAATAATCTTGAACATATAATAGATATAAATAAAATAACAATAATTCCTCTTCATTGTTATCATAGACAAATTCTGCCTTTTCAAGCACAGTTTATTGCTGAAAATTTATCAAAACTTCCTGAAAATTATTTATCAAAAGTTGAAGTAAGTAATAAAGCTTAAAGAAGCATAATACTTAAAAACAAAAAACTCTCCCATTATGGAAACTATAGCTGATCAAAAAAAAGAGAATCAGGTTATAACGCAAGCAACAATTCATAAAACATTACCAGAATTATTTAATTTACATGTAGATAAAAATCCTGGTAAAGTTGCAGTTCGCTATGGTAATTATACAATGACGTATGCAGAACTCAATGCTAAAGCAAATAAAATAGCCCATTATATACAACATAATTTTTCAAAGAAGTACAACAAAAAAATATCGAAAGGTATTTTCATAGCTATTTTAGGTAAAAAGAATCCGACTATGATTGCCAGTATTTTTGGGGTTTTAAAAGCTGGAGCTGCTTATGTAGCAATAAATCCCGGAGATCCTGAAGATAGAATAACGTATTTGTTGGAGAATAGTGGAGCTGCTTTTTTATTACAAATAGAAGAGAACAATACGAATAAAAAATTCCCTTGTGATTATTTACATATAACAGATGAAAATTTAGAAGAGTATTCCGATTATCCTCCTAATTTTGAAAATGATTCTCAGGAAACAGCCCAACTAATTTATACTTCAGGTTCTACAGGTACTCCAAAAGGAGTATTAATAACACATCAAAATATTAGTAATCGTTTAGTTAATCCAAATTTTGTTACAATTACTACTGAAGATAGTTTTTTACAGTTAGCAAATTACGCATTTGACGCATCTACTTTTGAGATATTTGGAACTTTATTGAATGGGGCTACTCTGGTTTTAATTAATCAAAAACTATTATTTGATTTTGAATCGCTAACCAATTATATCAAAGAATATGGAATAACAATTGCTTTTTTTACTACTTCTTTCTTTAACGCTATTGTAGATCAGCATATAAAACTATTAGAACCCATAAAGCAAATCCTTTTTGGAGGAGAAACAGCCTCAATAATTCATACTAAAAAAGCATTGGAATATTTAGGCCCAAAAAGATTAACAAATATATATGGACCTACTGAATGTACAGTATTATGTACCTTCTTTAAAATAGATGAGATATCCTCAACGCAAAAAAATATCCCAATTGGAATGCCTGTTGATGATGGTTCAATTTATATTTTGAATGAGGAATTAAATCCAGTAAACACTGGAGAAATTGGAGAAATTTGTGTCAAAAGCTTGAGTGTTGCCAAAGGATATTATAAAATGCCGGAGAAGACAGAAAAAGTATTTGCAAAAGGCATTGTTGGAGAAAATGAGATCATTTACAGAACAGGTGACTTAGGATGGATAAATCAAGATGGAATTATAGAATTTATAGGTAGGAATGATAATCAGGTAAAATTAAGAGGATATCGAATAGAACTTGATGAAATAGCATATCATATAATGACGCATCCTAAAGTGAGGTTTGCAGCTGTTAGGATAAAAAAAGATCGTAAAGAGTTAGGGTATATTGTTGCTTGGGTATTAATTAATGGTCAAATAGAAAAGAAAGAAATTAAGGATTTTCTATCCACAAAAGTAGCAGATTATATGCTGCCAAGACATATCGTATTTATAGATGAAATACCATTAACATCAAATGGTAAGTTAGATAAAAAGAAACTTCCTGATCCTATAGAGGTTGGTGTTTCCAAGGATTTTATACCTAAAAAAGATGGATCAAAAGAAGAAAAACTATTGTATGCTCTTAAAGAAATATTTGGAGAACAACTTATAGGTATTGACGATAATTTTTTTGCTTTAGGACTAGATTCCATTTCTGCACTACATTTTGTAGCTGAATCTAGAAAATTGAATCTCTATTTTTTAACCTCCGACATTTATAATTATCCTACAATAGGAGAATTGGCTCTGATAGCTAAAGAAAATGTAAAAAAAGTATCAAAAGATACTACACTTTCAGAAGAAATTAGGTTGACACCTATTCAAAAATGGTTTTTCAATTTAAATTTTTCCAATCCGAGTTATTTTCAACAAGCACAAATAGTAACAGCAAGATCAATAGACATTCAAAAATTACAAAATGCATTTCTAAATCTTGTAAAGTCTCACAATATTTTTAAAGTTAAGTTTTATAAAAAGAACGGAGCCTTTGTTCAAAATTATGACAATGATGTCGATGATACGTTTCTAAGTTTTCATAGTATAAAAGGGGTAACAAATGAAAATAGAGGAGTTGATCAGATAAAAAAAGAAATAGAACAACAGATTAATCTAGAAAAAAATGAGCTATACAAAGTTGCTGTTATTGAAGGGAATGATGATAAATTTTATATTCTTATTATTCTACATCATTTAATTGTTGATGGTGTTTCTTGGCGAATTCTAGTAGAAGACTTAATACAGCTATATCAAGGAAAAACAATTTCAAAAACAGATAACTTTCAATATTGGTACCAGCAGTTAAAAGCCTATGCTCAAAATGAAAGAACACAGCAAGCACTTCCTTTTTGGAAAAGGGTTTCGGAACAAGTAGAAATGTTTGAATTGCCAAAAGATCAATGTGTTATTACTTCAAAATATTCGTATAATTCTGTTCAGGATTGTCTTTCAAGGCAGGAAACAATTGCTTTATCTAAAGATTGCTTTAACGTTTATAACACTAATATAGAAACATTACTCCTTACAGCATATGTAAAAAGTTTAGCTAACTGGATGCAACAGTATAAAGTTACTTTCATGTTAGAAAGTCATGGACGAGAAAAATGTATTGAAGAGGTAGATGTTTCTCGAACAATTGGATGGTTCACATCTGCTTATCCAATGGTGATTACACTACCTGAAGATAAAGATATTGAGGCCAGTATTATAGCAATTAAAGAACAACTGAGTAATGTTCCAGATAAGGGACTTTCTTATGGAGCGCTCAAATATATGAATGATGATACTGAGGTTAACAACGGTATAAAAGATACTTATCCGGAAGCTTGGTTTAATTATTTAGGAATTTTTGATGATGAGCAATACGATTTACCAAAAGAATGGAATTTATTTGATGAAAAGAGTGGGCATGATATTGTAGGAATAGAGAATCAACGTTGGAGTTCTTTAGAGTTTAACTGTTCTATTGTGAAAGGAGAGTTTCGCTTTGAAATAACTTATGATACCAATAAATTTAATACAAAAATGGCAGAAAAAATTGCAGCTGATTTTAAAGCGAATTTGAAAAATATTATTACGCATTGTAGTACAAAAAAAGAGATTCGTTACACACCTTCGGATTTTGAATTAGGCCATTTGAATCAGTTTACATTCGATCGGCTATTTGAAAAACTAAATAAACGGGGAACTATTAAATCGATTACTCCAGTAACTGGTTTACAACGAGGAATGTTATTTCATTATTTAAAAAATAAAGAATCAGATCAATATTATGTACAAGTTAAAATTACAATCTCTGGAAATCTTCAAAAAGAACAATTGCAAAGAAAATTACAACAATTAATTAAAGAGAATGAGATTTTTAGAACTGTTTTTGCTTGGGAAGGTCTAAAAGAGCCTTTACAATGTTCATATGAGTATTATGAAGATGCTGATATGATGAGTTGGAATGAAGTCTCTTTAATAGGTAAAGATCAGGATATAATAGATGAAGAAATTGATCATATACTCTCAAATGACAGAAAAACTAAATTTAACCTTAGTCAAGAGTTTCCATTACGTTTTTTACTTATAAAGCAAGATAATAATTCGTATGCGCTGGTATGGACAATTCACCATATTTTAATTGATGGATGGAGTATTTATCATATTATAAATGATTTAGTAAACTCTTTTCAAAATGCTGATATTGGAAATAATTTTCACCAATTAAAATCATTACAATTTCATCATTTAACACGTTGGCTAAATTCGCAAAGTAAAGTTCCAGCTTTAAAATTTTGGAAAGAACAATTAGCCAATATAGAAGATTTTACTCCTTTTCCATATACTAAAACCAATCATCAACCAAGTCCAGATAAACCAATTGAAAATCAACAAGAGTATATTTTGAAATTTTCAAAACAAGCGACTGAAGAGATTAAAAGCCTGGCTAAAAAATATGAAGTTACACTCAATTCACTATTCCATTTTGCATGGGCAAAAATGCTTCATTTACATCATAATAATGATCATATTGTCTTTGGTGTAACGGTTAGTGGACGAAATCATGATTTTCAAGGTATAGACCGAATTGTTGGTCCGGTCATTAATACCTTACCTGTAGTAACAAATTGGTCAGTACAACATACAATTCAAGAACAAGTTCAATCAATTCATAGAACATTTCAGCAAATAAACCAGTATAGCTATGTTGATTTAAATGAGTTATTAAAAATGACAGCATTAAAAACGCCTCATTTATTCAATCATATTCTGGTGTTTGAAAATCATAAAGTCATAGCGAAATACCAACAGAATACTAGCGATATTCAAATTGAAAATATAGAGGAAATAGAAAAAACGAATTATCCAATTACGGTTATAGGTGCGGTCGAAAATGAATGTTTCCAAATAAAAGTAGTATATGATGCTGATTGTTTTGAAGAACAAATGATTGATAAAATGCTGCGAGTATCACGAGAAATTTTAATGTACACTACCAATAACCCAAAAAGTGATACAAACAGTATTCCTGTAGAATTATCGGTACCTGTTTATAACTTTCTTGCAATAAAAGACTTAAAAGATAGAACAGATTCTAATAATGTTATTCTAGATAATAATGAAATCAATAGATCTTTTGAGGATAATCAAAAAAGTCAATTATTCATTGAGCTATGGGAAAAAGTACTCGATCAGAAAAATATCTCTGAAAAAGATGATTTTTTTTATTTAGGCGGTCACTCATTAAACGCATTAGAATTATCGAATGAATTAAAAAGAAGAGGAGAGGTAGTATCTGTAAATGATATTTATAAATATAGAACCATTGAACATTTAGTATTATTTGTTTCAAATAGACAGAATAAGGATGAAATCGATCATAAATTAACGCCTCTTAGTGTTAAAAATGAAGATAAGATTTTTCCTTTATCGCCCTTACAACAGCGATTTGTCACCAGAAAATTAATCAATAGAAATCGCTTTAATGTGCCTTTTTTAACTAAGATTAAGTATAAGGTTAGTTTAGAGGTTATTAATAATGCGGTTACAAAAATTGTTGATATTCATAAATCATTACAATTAAGGTTTCTTAAAGAGAATGGTGAGTTTAAGCAATATTATGATCAACACACATTAAATAATTTTTGTGATTATGAAAACCTAGCTTTAATTGATCCAGTAGATCAAAATCAGTTCATAAGTGAAAAATGTGCAGAAGCACAATCAAAATTTGATTTGTTGGATGGAAACAAATTATTTAACGTGTTGGTTTTTGATAACTATTTGGATACAAATGCGCCAGTGATATTTTTCTTGTTCCATCATCTGGTATTCGACGGAGTATCACTCCAAATTTTTATCAATGACTTTTTTAAATTATTAGTTTCTAACACTGATAAAGAACAAGCTAAGCAAATAGAATTATCCAGCTCTATATCATATAAAGATTGGGTATTAACGATACAAAAATACATTGCAAATAAAACTTTTGCAACAGAGCATACTTATTGGAAAGAAATACTAAAAGAAGGAGGAGATATTCCAACAGATTTCAATCCAAAAGCAAGAGCAACACATAGAGAAATGAAAGCTGTAGAGAATGTTCTTTTATATAGTAGCTTACAAATAGAAAAGTTTTCAAAATCGATGCAAAAGCATCAGTTAATGCCATCAAATTTTCTAGTTTCCGTATTATATAGTTTGTGTTATGATTTTTTTGGGTCAAATGATCTTTTAATAGATATAATGAGTCAACAACGAGAATCTTTTTTCCCAAATGTAGAAATCGAAAGAACTACTGGTTTCTTTGCAGGGGCCTATCCAGTACGACTATCCTTTAGTAAGGAAATAAATGAAGAGCAGCTAATGCAACAAATTAATCAAACAGTATTGGATGTTCCTAAAAATGGGCTTGACTATTTTATTTTAAAGTATGCAACTCCAAAAAATACAACTGATGAACTTTCATTACCGAAACATAAAGCAACTGTACTATTTCATTATTTAAAAACCGAAAATATTTTTCCAGAAACCTCATATTACGAACAATTAGATATACCAACTGGTTTCACAAATTCTAAGGACAATGAATCTAATTACGTATTAAATATTACTGTTATGGAGAGCGCAAATGAATTGAAAATAAGATTTTATTACTCCACAATACATTTTAAAGAAACCACAATTACCAATTTAATTAATCAATATAAGAGAAAAATGTATCATTTATTGAATTGGAATCTCAGAGAATAAATTAAAAAATAATTAACTATAAACTATTTAAAATCATGAAAGTATTTGAATTTTGCCCGTTTTTTAATGAGAACAAGGTAGCAGAAATTAAAATAAAAGAAAATGCTAATTGGGTAGATCAACTTTACATTTTTGAAGCGAATAAAACTTTTACAGGTAAAGAAAAGCCTTATAATTTCAATACATCTTTGCTAACAGATAAAGTACATTACGAAAAAGTTGATGCCAATAGTAAGTTTCGAGAAATAGAAGAAAATAAAGATTATTATAACCCAGAAACATGTCAAGCAAACCAATTTGATAAATGGTATTGGGGACTTTTGAGTAATAACTATGCTTTTTTTAATGAATCTGTTCAAAGAAATATGTGTAGTGTACTTAAAGACACTATTAGTGATGATGACATTATCATTTTGTCAGATTTAGATGAAATAATAGATAGTCGCTATGCAGATAGAATTATAGAAGAGGTAAAGAAACATCAAATTCTTACAGTGAAATTACATTATACTTCTTTCTATCTTAATTTATTTCTTGAATCTAATCATGGTGCTCCAGATTGTAGTTACAGACTTTTTGTAATGACTGGAAGGTATTTTAAATCTATGCCATTTACATCAGATTTTCTTAGAAAAAAAGGTATAGCAGAAGCGTTGTATGATGTTTTACCGTGTTTAGATTTCTTTGCAGGTTTTCATCATTCATGGGTAGATCATTTAAACAATGGATTGCCAAAATTAAAGGCTTTTGATGCTAACGTAAAGGATAAAACAATTTTAACTGAAGAGTATTTAGAAAAATGTATAAAAGATAAAAGACTATATTATTTAGATGCTAATTTATACATGGATAATACTAAAGAATTTCTTACCTCATTGGAAGAGGTAAATACAACTAAACTTTGGTTGCAAGAAACAGAAATCTAATGTAATAATATGTAGTATGTTTTTGAGTTATAAGGCTAAAGTAATCTTGAATTTAAAATTGATTTTCTGAAAATATTGAACTTTTAATTCACTGTATCACAATAAAAAATACCGTTCAATCTGAACGGTATTTTTTTGTTGCTGAAAGCATTATTTATAAACTATTAATAAAAAAATAAAGTCTTAATTTTTAATTATTTTTTGAAGTACAACTTCTCCTGATGATTTTGTTAGGTTTATAAAGTATAATCCTTTATTCAAGTTTGTTAATTTAGAATCGAAATGATTATTTATTCTTTGTTTTACTATAAGTTTACCCACAGTATTATATATTTCTATGGTTTCAAAATCCTTATAATTTATTATAGTTTTATCCTTAGATCTTAATGGAGAAGATCTTTGAGATAATGTTTTTCCAAGCATAAAAGGAACTATACCATAAGTAAAAGAACCATCATTATCTATTAATCGAAACCAACCTCTATCATCCCAAATAGTAAAAGCCATATCATTAGCTAATGTAGTATCTGCTATTACTTTATAAAATTCTCTAACAACATCTGAATTTCTCTCAGCTTGATTATTTCTACGTCCAACACCAAATTCTCCATAATGTAATGGAACGTCTAATGTTTTTGCATGATTAAATACTTCTAGAATAGAATTTTCAATACTATTTTTCCCAGGATAATTACTGTTATTACCATCTTGACCACAAAATTGCCAAGGATCATACGTATGAACTTGGATGGCCAAATATTCATCATTCCCATTACCAGGAAGCGCATTTTTATTAGGATATACATCATCAATTAAGGTATGATTCCCTTGTCCATTAGTAGCAATCATAATAAGTCTTTCAGTATTGTTTCCACCGGTAGATCGAATAGCGTTGTAACCTACTCTCATTATTTGACGAGTATAGGCTAATTGTTGTGCATTTCTAGGATCAGGAGCGCCACCCGGTCCATCAAATTGCCCCATATTTCCTTCGGGTTCATTTAACACTTCAAAAATTAACTTATTTGAATATCCTTCAAAATAATTGGCGATATTTTTCCAAAGATTTGTGAAGCGGTTATTAAGACTGTCTGATCCATCATAATGTTCTTTTAACCATTTTTCATGATGCGTGTTTAATACAACATACAAGCCTAAGTTTAAACAATAATCTATGGTAGTAACTAATTCTTTAAATCTAGGATGATTTGTTTTTAAATCACCATTAGGTTCAGCAATAGCATCTCCATTCACATGCTCTATCCAAGAAGTAGGAATTCTAATATGTTTCATTCCTTCGTTAGCATAAGCATCTATCAAGAATTTAAATGATGAAAAGTTAGAAGAGTTAATACCTAAGTCAAATACATTTCCTAGGTTGAAACCAGAACCCATATCACGAACTATAAATTTAGCTGCTGGAGCATTACTAGTAGCAACTTTATGTACCGCAAACCAATTAATATCTACACCAGATTGTAACACTAATACTCTAAGTGTTTGTTTACCTTTATTTAATTCAGTTTGTAACTTTACATTTTGAAAACTTTCCCAATTACCAGTTTGTGGAATGGTAATATTACCAAGAATAGTGGTATCACTCAATAATTGAATTTGACCGTCTCTAGATAATCCATTAGAAATCCTAAATTCGAATTCATAATTCGAGTTTTCAGGTACATTTATTTTATATTCATACCAATCACCCGAATCATTATACCCAACTTTTAATCCGCTATTTCCATCGCTAGTAGGAACTCTCATTAAATTAATTTGATCATTTTTAAAGTTTGTATAATCTTCAGCTTCTATAGTATTGGGAATTTCAACTACAGGAATATCTGGAATAGTTGAAATTCTTTCAGTATCTATCCAGTTAATATCTACACCAGATGAAATGACTGCTATTCTAATTGTTTGTTGACCATTAGGTAAGTCAACTTCAGTAGAAATTGTTGTAAAACTTTCCCAGCCACCTGTTTGTGGAATAGTTATAGTTTCAAGAGCGTTATTATTACTTGAAATTTGTAATAGCCCATTTTTAGATAAGCCATTAGAAACTCTAAGATGGAACTTAAACTTACCAGAGGTATTTACATTTACTAAATATTCATACCAGTCACCGGTATCATTATAGCCCATTTTAATACCGCTATTCCCATCACTTGTAGGAACTCGCATTTGGTTGGTTTGAGCATTATTGAAATTAACATAATTTTCAGCTTCAAATAGAAAGGGGAGATTTATTCTATTTGCTTCACTTTGTTGTGACTGTAATGTGTAGAATACTAGAAAAAAAAGTACGCTAAATTTAAAAGCCACGTACAAGCTTTTGTTGTTAAAAGATTTCATTTTTAGATTTTTTTAGAAGGATTATTTTTTAGTTCTATAAAGTTAAATGGATTTGTTTTCAATCAATTCAAATAAAATATCAAAAGAATATATTATTTGTATGATAACGAATTTTGATAACGATTGAATTTTTATGAAATTATAAATTAAGATACTTCAGAGGTGAAAATCCGTAAATATGAATAGATTAAAAAGTAGCGAAAATATTTCCCTCAATAAAAAATCAACTTCACTCATTAAATTGTATCGTTTACTCGATGTGTGTTTTGTAACAGCTAAAGTGTATGTACTTTTATAACAGATAAAAAGTAAAAAATGTTTGAAAAAGGTTTTGGGGTTATCTTAATCATTATCATTTATCTACCTTTTGGTTGTTAAAAGTAAAAAAAGAGCTAATGAAAATCGAGGGTTTAGTTAAGGAAAAAAAAAGGTAATAATATAATGATTTAGGAGTAAGCTTTGTGAAAATTGGTTTTACTTACCATGCCAATTTAGCAAGAAAAAACACCGCTAATGCGGTGTTTTTTTTATAATTATACAATAGCATATTTTTCTCCATCATTTCCTATTTTATATTTGACTAGTTCACCTACTTTACCGTCTTGACTTCTAAAATTCGAAGCAAAACTAGAGGCAACATAACCATTTTGAGTTTCATAAAGCATACCTTTAGCAGCACCCTGTCCTTTTGGTAAAATAATTTTAGCTGTTACTTCACTTGTTTGAGGTGCTATAGCTTGTTCAGCTCTTTTAGTTCCTATAATATTGTTTAATTTATTATATAAGTTTGATTGTGCTTTTGTGGTATGTTGGGTAATAACTTTTTGTTTATATCTGTTTAAACCAAATACAATAGGTTTTGAATAATGGTCTTGTAAAGCACAAGTATAAACACTTTTTACAGAGGGGATTGCAAAAGGATCAGTCATTAATATACAGTAATTATAAGATCTTGCAAACTGGTACATAGCTCTTAGCTCCTGTTGTTGTAACCATAAGTAATGAGATCGCATTTGTCTTAACATTCGCCTATATTGATTGATGGCAATTTTATAATGTAAATATTGCTGATCAATGTAGTGATGGTGCATCTGATCATCATTGTATTCATCTTCTATATGTAAATCATCTAAAACAGTAACTTCTTTTATACCATCTATAAAAGGTAATTTTAATGTTTTTTTATTGTTTACTGATGATAATGCTTTGACTGGAGAAGGAACCAAATGTAATGCTAATGCACTAGTTCCTAACTTTAAAAATGTTTTTCTATCCATGATTAAATTCTTTTTTCTATAATTATTTCGTCTAATGCATAATTAGGACTAAGTGCATATTCTTTACCTGTGAGATAATATCTGGCTACATTGACATATTCGGTATAATCATTATCATATTGGAGGAAGAATTCCCCTTTTTCATGAAAATGTTGATTTCCCCAACCGGGTTGTAACTCAAAAAGTTCACCATTTAAAACATATAGTATACTAGATGATGTGCTATTAAATAATAGTATATCTCTTTGTTTAGGTTTAATTTTTTTGGGAGGTATACGAATATATGATGGCACTCGTTCTTTTGTAGTTTTTAGATGCTTTGGAGGAGATTGTTTTACGCCACCAGAACTAAGTAATTGAGATACTTCTTTAGACGCAACTTTCTGTAATTGTTCAAAAGCTACTTTTTCCATAACAGCAGTATTTCCACTCAATATGGCACCCGTTTCGAAAATTCGCTGCTTTAATTTTCCTGTTTTTAAGGTAGCGATACCCATATCTATGTACACTTTATCTTTAGATAAATCTAAATTAAGTATGTCTTTACCACCGCTACTTATTCGAATCCGATTAGGATCAATTTTTAAGGGGCGTTTGCCAATTACGGTTGGAATAGCTTCATTATTGATCCATTTTGTAAACTTTTTGGCTGCTTTTTTAAGAAAACCTAATTGAGCTTCTGATGTTTGTGGGAGTAATATCAAAGGAATAATAATTGCAAGTAGTCTGAGTTTTCTCATGAGATCTTGATTTTTGATTACTATTCAAAATAAATGATATTATCACTATGGAAGTATACCTATAGTTAGGTATTTATTTGTTGTTTAGGTGTTTAGGTTGTATTGTGAAGTTTGTTTCTAAATATGTAGATAAAGTAATGGCATAAAAAAATCTCATCTAAATTTTAGATGAGATTTTTTAAAATATTAATGTGTATTGTCATTAAGATAACTCCATACTATGGTAGACTTGGTTTACATCATCATCTTCTTCTAAACGCTCTAATAGCTTTTCAACTTCTTCTTGCTGTTCTGTACTAAGTTTACTAGTTGTGGTAGGGATTCTTTCAAATTCAGAAGAAATAATTTCAATATTATTTTCTTCTAAATATCCTTGGATTGCTCCAAACTGTCCAAAAGGAGCATATAACATCACGCTATTATCTTCTTCATCAGTAAACATTTCTTCAACCTCAAAATCGATCATTTCCATTTCAAATTCTTCTAGGTCCATTCCTAAAGTTTCTTCCTTTACTTTAAAGTTTACTACGTGATCAAACATAAATATAACTGATCCAGAAGTTCCTAAATTCCCATTACATTTATTAAAAGCAGCTCTTACGTTAGCAACAGTTCTATTATTATTATTAGTAGCAGTTTCTACAACAATAGCAATACCATGTGGCGCATAACCTTCAAATAATACTTCTTTATAATTGGCAGTATCTTTATCAGAAGCTTTTTTAATGGCACGTTGCACATTGTCTTTAGGCATGTTAGCTGCCTTAGCATTTTGAATAACTACACGTAAACGAGAATTAGTTTCTGGATTAGGTCCACCTTCCTTAACAGCCATTACAATATCCTTACCAATTCTGGTAAAAGTTTTGGCCATGGCAGACCAACGTTTCATTTTTCTTGCTTTCCTAAATTCAAATGCTCTTCCCATTTTTAAGTGTTAAAATTTTAATGATAGCAAATGTAAAAATTAGAAAGTGGATTTACAATATATTTTAGTGTTCACATATAAACATGTGAATAAAGGTTTTATGTTGCTATACTAGCATCCAATACTGAATATTAGAAAAATAGATTATGGAAAATAATAAAGGCTATAAGTTTAAAAAAGTCTCATTTTTTAGTAGAAATTACTATGGAAGTTTGATTGTTTAAGCTAAGACTTTGGTTTTAAGTATATTTTACTGAAAATTTGCTTGGTGTTAAATTAGGATTTATGGTATAATATTAGTTCTTTTGCGCCGTTAAAAACTGGATTAATAATCTTAACATAGATTATTGTCATTAGTTCGAATTCATAATATTAAAAATGTATATAAAAATGAGAATGTTAAAGTTTTTGATTCTAGTAATCACTTTTTCAACTGTAGCAAATGTTCACCAAGTTGGGGCACAAAACACTAAAGAGGTTAAAAAGAAAATTAAGAATTTAGAAGAGGAAATTCGTGCAAACGAAGAAATGTTAGTGAGTGGAGTAGAAGGACTAGATAGAATAAAGAAAAGATTTGCAAAGTCAGAAAAATCTAAAAAAGTAAGTCAACAAGAATTAGATAGAAAAAGAAAAATCTTTAAAAATGTTGAAGCTAGATTAGAAAGGTTAAATAAGCAGATTAAAAAGCAAAAGAGAAAATTAGAAGATTACAAGGAAGAATTAGCAGAGGTTAAGGGAGAAAAGAATGTAGCAACTAAAGTTGAGGAGACTAAAGTATCATTTGCAAATAATGAACAAGAATTAGCGCAGCGTCAAGAAAGATTAAAAGCAGCTAGAGAAAAATTAGAACAAGAAAGAAAAGCAATTGAGGAAGCTTATTTAAAAGAGCAACAAGAGCTACAGAAAGAAGCTAATAAATTGGCTCAAATAAACGATCAAATTAAAAAAGAGCAAGAAAAAATTGAACAGCAAAAGCAAGCAATTTTAAATAAAAAATTAGAAGAAAATAGAGAAAAAATTAATGAGCTAGAGGATGATGTTTTTGTAAATGAAGAAATGTTAGCTAGTGGTAAGGAAGGGTTGAAAAGAGCAGAAGCAAAATTACAAGAAGTAAAAGCAGATAGTAATTCAACTCAAAAGGATATTGAGAGAAAAGAATCTATAGTACTTAAAATTCAAAATAGATTAAATAAAATTCAAGCTGAGATTAATATCAAAAAGGGTGAAATTGAAAAATTAAAAAACCTTTAAGTTAATTAAAGTTAGAAAAAATAAAAAAAGCCTCAGTTCTATTTAGAATTGAGGCTTTTTTTATGCGGTAAAATTAAGGGTTATTTGTAGTAACGTATTCTTAAATAAGGAATTTTGTATGTTCGATACCCCGACAAAAATTTTGAGAAACGGCTGAAATGACATGTAACTAAGAAAAGTAACCTATTGACAAGAACTTTAAATAACAGAATATATTATAAAGCGATTACAAGCAGGGCTTTTGAATCTTCTTCACGGAATAAAATTTTATTTCGTGAAGAAATCTCAAAGCCTTGGACAGATTTTAGAAGTGAAATTTGGTTCTTAGCAATGCTAAAAAATTCATTGAAGAAGTGTCGTTTTTTTGGTTCGTTTTTTGGGACAAGCAAAAAAATGAACAGCAAACCTATAAAAGTACGAATATTTATAACTTGGTTATGTGACAGACAAAGGAGAGTAAATATAGGTTATTTGGAATATTAATGTAAATATTTGTTTTTCAGTATTTAAAAAAAGATGTCAATGATGGTAATTTTACTGATGATTGAGTTTATCAAAATCAAAAGTAAAATTGTACCGAATCTAGTTCAGTAGAACTATTGAGAACAAGATTATTATCTTCTACTTCTACATAAAACCATAATGATTCATAACTTTTAATGAGATTAGAATACCAATACAACCTGAAACAGTCCAAGCTATTTTATGCATTAGAGGTGCTGTACTCCATAAACTCTTTACGTTACCTTCTAATTTTAGTTGTTGGTAAGTAAAATCTCCACCAGAAAAAATGAGCATACTTAATCCAACCAATACAAAAGAAGGGCCAGCAAAAAGTATTTTATACAATGAAGATTTAGTTATGGATAAAAAAAGGATAATAGTTAATAAAGTACCGACAATTAAAAAAGTTAAACCAATTACAGTTGCTGCTTTATATTCTTTCTTTAAGTTAGAATCACTCATAGTATTTTGTTTTCAAAGTTGGTTAATATTCATCATCTGGTGGGCAATTAATTAAGAATTGAGAAACTATGCTGTCGTCTAGTTTCATAAAGTCATTATATAAAATTTCAATAACTTCTTCCTGAGTCTTATTAGTTTTAAATAGCTCATAAGCTTTGCTAGGAGCTTCTTTAATTGAAGGTTTTACAAGATCTTTTGTAAGTGCTATTATTTTAGATTTCGTAAAATTAAGATCGATAAAAGGCTTTACGTTTCCAACTACACTAACAGCTGCGCCTCTACATATTACATCTTTAGAAATTTGATTACTTTTTACTTCTTGTGAATAGATTTGAATTACACAAAAGCACAGAAATATAAATACGAATATTTTGTTTGTTTTGATCATTAGACTAGGTTTAATAATGTTTATAAGAAGAGAAATTATTCAACATCAGGTTGAACGCCGCAGTTTAAAGATATTTCTAATCTTTTAGCTAAGCCTTCAGGTGTTTCTGTTTCGCAAAGTGTAAGTTCTTTTGCAGTTGTTTCAACTGCGCAAGTACAAACTTCTACAGTATTATTAGTGGCAATGCAAGCTTCTATACCTCTATCAATCATTTCTTGAGTCCATTTTCTATCACAATTTGTGTTTTTATACTCATCATTATTTGATGTGGTGTTATCATTTCCTCCACAAGAGTAAATAAATAATGATATTGATAATACGCTTAAAATTATTTTTCTGTTCATGGTTTTATTTTTTTATGAATTCAACTCTTCTATTATTTGATTTTTCTAGTTCATTAGTGTTTCCGTTTAAAGGAACTGTTTCTCCTTTTCCAGAAACGGATAATCTATCTTTATTTACCCCTTGAGCAACAATAGCTTCTTTTACAGCTTCAGCACGTTTCACAGAAAGTGCTAAATTGGTGTTTGCATCACCATCGGAATCCGTGTGACCAATGATTTCAAAATTCCAATCTGATTTTTCTTTCATAACAGCAACTATCTTATTAATAATTCCCATAGATTGAGGTTTAATAATTGCTTTACCAGAGTCAAATAGAATACCATTGGTCACATATTTTCCTTCAGAAATTATTCGCTTATACATTTGCCCACCCCCATGCGCTATACGTATATTTTTAATGGCTACTTTTTGTTCCTTATCATAAGAATATAATTGAATAGCAAACTTTTCAATCGGTAATTGAAAGTTAGGTAAGTTTGAAATTCGATGTCCATCATAATAAATCTTTAGTTTCTTTTTGTAATATGAAATAGAAACATGATGCCAGCTATTGTTTAGACCGGTAGGTACAGTCTCAAAGTCAAAATTTCTATTATTATCTTTTACACTACCAGATACACCATTTTTATCTATTTCTATTTTGATATCACTAATACCAACATAAAAGCTCTCTTCTCTAAAAGAAATATGATACTTGGTGTCATGTTGGTTATCTGTATACTCATTTACATATACATCAAATTCAATAGTAAATTCATCTGAAAGATAATTTTTTGTGTTAAAAAGAGGAGTAATACGGTTGTAGTCTTCGCTAGTTCCATAAATCATTTTATCATTTCCCAATTTAGCGACTTCAACACCACCTCTAATTAAATCCCATTTAGAAGGGAATTCTCCAATTTCTTCATATTGCAAGTCATCGTAAAAAATGATTTTTTCCCCAGGGATAAACTTAAAAGTTCGGTATAACTCTTTTTTAGGTAAAGAAGTTTTAGAAGTTGTTTTTTCTTTTTGTTGTTTATCTTCCTGTACTGTTTCTTGAACCTGTTTCTCCTTTCGAGATCCTGATGAATCTGAAGATTCATCTTCTTTTTTCTTTTCCTTTTTACCGTTTACGACATCATTAATTTCTTTATCTGCTTTTTTAATGACTGCATTTTCAGCAGTCTTTTTTAGTTTTTTCCAAAATTGAGCTTCAACCGTATTGGGAATTAGAAAAAACATAGCTATGACTAGTAAATTAAGTAGTACTGGCTTCATTATTATTTGGTTTTTTAATTAAAAATAAACCAAATGCAATATTGAATTGAGGTGTTATAGAATTTGAAGCTGTTTTTCTTGAATTTAGTCAGTTTTGTTTAGAATAACATTAGTTCAATATAACTAAAAGGTATCAGTCCGAGGCCCTTGACAAAAGCTTTGAGAAATGGTTGTAATGACATGTTATTAAAAAAATGACCTATTGATAAGAATTTGTAAAAATCAAGGCGGCAGGGTTGGTTGTAAGATGAAAAGCTGTTTGAGCGGAAGCGAGTTCTTTTCATCTGTGGCTGGAGATGCCGTAGTATTTTTAAATTCTTATCATTATAGTCTTGATTTTTGCTCCTTTGCATCAAGGCAAAGGAGAGGAAATAAAGGTTACTTACATATTAATGTTTATTTTTCAGTATTTAAAAAAAAGATGTCAATGGTAGTGAAATACTGAAGTAATTTTGTGTCTAGAACAATCTTTTAGTGATCAAAATAGTCTTTCTCGATACGATTTTCTACTGAAAATCACTCGAATTGACAATTTAGATAATTTTAAATTCTTATATCGAACTTAGGTTAGAATAAATCTTTTAAAGCTTTTATAAGTACTTCTTTTTTACCTTTGGAAACAGGTAAAATAGTTCCATCTAATAATATAATTTCCTCGTTTCTTTTATGAAATTTATCAATATAATTAATGTTAATTAAATACTTCTGATGTATTCGAATAAATGAATATGGAGTCAGTTTTTCTTCAAATGATTTTAATGATTTTGTAACTACAATTTCCTCGTTACTTTTTAACTTAAATATAGTGTAGCTATTATCTGACTTGGCAAAAGCAATATTTTCTACGGGAATAACATGAATGTTTTCAGCATCAGATAGCACAATTTTTTTATGCTGCGAATTATAGTTATGAATAAAAGTGGTTAATTTTTCGAGTTGACTTTGATTTTTATGCTCTTGAATTACTTTATATATAGCATCATTAATTTCAAAAGGAGTGAAAGGTTTAAGTATAAAATCTAAAGCACTAAATTTAAAAGCTTCAATAGCATACTTGCTATAAGAAGTAATAAAAATTACATTAAATTCAGGGTTTGGAAATGCATTCAAAATTGAAAAACCTTCACCATCATCTAGATTTACATCTAAAAAAACAAAATCAGGTTGATGAGTTTTAATCAAAGAAATTCCATCAGTTATAGATGACGCATTCCCTGAAATTTCAATAGTAGGGAAATTATCACTAATGATTTGTTGTAGCATGGCTACTGTATGTTTATCATCTTCAATTAAAAGGCAATTCATAAAGTTTCTTTCTTTTTTGGAAAAAGTAAAGTGATTGTGGTACCATTGCTATCAGATTGTATATGATGTTCTATAGCGTACTTTTTGGTTTGTTTTAAGTTTAAAATTCGCTCTTGGTTTACGGTAGAGCTAGAATGTCTCTCTAATAGTTGATTGTTACTTTTACTTTTAAATCCTTTTCCGTTATCAAAGATAGTAACTCTTATGTTATTTGTATTATTGTAGTAGTGTATAGAAACTTTCCCGTTTTCAATATGCTTTATTCCATGTTGTATAGCATTTTCTATATAAGGTTGAATAAATAAAGGAGGGATTAAAAATTCATCAATATCATTGTCTAAAGTCAAAGAGAATTCAACATTATGTTCAAAATTAACACGTTGTAAGTCTAAATAAGCCTGCATTGCTTCAGCATCTTCTTTAATCATAATAAAGTCAGATGAGGAATTTTCAAAAATAGATCGCATCAATTTACTATAGCTTGAAAGGTATTGTATAGAATCGTCTTTTTTATTACTGTAAATAAATGATTGAATACTATTAAGTGAATGAAATAGAAAATGAGGGTTGAGCTGAGTACGTAATAACTTATGTTGTAAAGAAGCTTTTTGTAGCGATTGTTTTGTTTTTTGATTACGAAACCATAAAAAAGCAGAAGCCACTATTAAGAAGAAAGATAAAATTCCTCCGATGAGCAAACTTCGTTGATTTTGTATTTTACTTTCTTTTAATTCGTTTTCTGAATTGAGTAATTGGATTTGTTGTTCCTTTTTTTCTGATTCAAATTTTTCAGTGATTGCCGTAACTTTTTCTTTTTGTTGCGCATTGTGCAACGAATCTTTAATCTTGTCTTTAAGTTCAGCAAAAGCCATTGCTTTTTTAAAATTACCTAAGCCGAGATAAGCATCTTTTAAATTATTAAGTACATAACTTTTAAGTAATCCTTTTGCTTTGGGTAATGCACTATCTAAATAGGGAATAGCATTGCTAAATTGTTTATCTTTTAAATATGCGTATCCTAAATTGTTATAGGGTAACGCTAAAAAACTACTATGATTTAATTCTTTTTTTAGTGCAATAGATTTTTTACCATACAAAACAGCTTTTGTAATATCTATTTTATTACTTGTGTAATAATCCGAGAGATTATTGTAAATAACAGATAGTATTCTTTTTGAATTGAATTTTTTAGCCAATTTTTCAGCGACTAAAATATTGTCTTCAAATTTTTCAAATTGTTTGAGGTTTTTGTAAATGGTAATTAAGTTAGTCAATATTTGTAGTCGTAAAGGCGTGTCCGAATGAATATAAGTCAGTGCTTTTTCTAAATATTTTTGAGCGTTTTCAAAATTCTGAATACGAGCATGTATAACTCCCATATTGGTATATGTATTTACCAATAATTGTTTGTTTTTTGATTTTTCTGTGGTTTTAGCCGCTTCAACATATAAATCTAAGGCCTTTTCAAACTCTTGCTTTTTGTATTGAATAGTACCCAAATTATGAATTACTTGTCCTTTAATATGAAGAGGAAGTTTCTTTTTAAGCAACAAAGAAAGGAGAGAATCCGATTTTTTAAATTGATTAGAAAGAAGATGTAAACTACTTTGTTGCAATAACGATTTTGCTAAAAGTGTATCATTATGTATCTGTTTAGCTAATTCAATTGATTTTTCAGCATATAAAAAAGAGCTATCTACTGCTTTTTGAGATAGCTCTTTCGATTTTTTTATATACGATTCAATTAATTGTATGTTTTCTGTTTGAGCTTTTACAGTTGAGATAAAAAAACAACATGAACATAAAAAAGAAAAAAGATAACGCATATATGTATATTAAACTTGTATAACTCCTAAGTTAAAAGGTTTCTCAATAGGAGAATGATCCGCAGCTTCAATTCCCATAGAAATCCATTTTCTAGTATCTAAAGGATTGATTACTCCATCTGTCCAAATTCTAGCAGCTGCATAGTAAGGAGAAATTTGTTCGTCGTATCTAGATTTAATTTTAGAAAACAATTCTTCTTCCTTTTCTTTGGTAATTTCTTCCCCTTTTTTCTTTAAGGCTGCAGTTTCAATTTGTAATAATACTTTAGCAGCAGAGTTACCACTCATTACAGCTAGTTCAGCACTTGGCCAAGCAGCAATCAATCTAGGATCATAAGCTTTTCCGCACATTGCATAATTACCTGCTCCATAAGAATTTCCAATAACTATAGTGAATTTAGGAACCACAGAATTACTCACAGCATTTACCATTTTTGCACCATCCTTAATAATTCCTCCGTGTTCAGATTTACTACCTACCATAAAACCTGTAACATCCTGTAAAAATACTAATGGTATTTTCTTTTGATTACAGTTGGCAATAAAACGAGTAGCTTTATCAGCAGAGTCAGAGTAAATAACACCACCAAACTGCATTTCTCCCTTTTTTGTTTTTACGATTTTTCGTTGATTAGCAACAATTCCAACTGCCCAACCATCTATTCTAGCATAACCAGTTATGATGGTTTGTCCGTAACCAGCTTTATATTCTTCAAATTCAGAATTATCTACTAAACGTTCTATAATTTCAAGCATGTCATATTGTTCATGACGAGCCTTTGGTAAAATTCCAAAAATATCGCTTTCTTCTTTTGCAGGCGCTTTACTTTCTTTTCTATTGTAACCCGCTTTGTCGTAATCACCAATTTTATCCACTATATTTTTAATAGTGTCTAAAGCAGCTTTATCGTCTTTAGCTTTGTAATCAGTTACACCAGATATTTCACAATGCGTAGTTGCTCCTCCTAAAGTTTCATTATCAATCGATTCTCCAATAGCAGCCTTTACTAAATAGCTACCAGCTAAAAATATACTACCAGTTTTATCAACAATTAAAGCTTCATCACTCATAATAGGTAGATAAGCTCCACCAGCAACACAACTTCCCATTACGGCAGCAATTTGAGTAATCCCCATACTACTCATTACAGCGTTATTCCTAAATATGCGGCCAAAGTGCTCTTTATCTGGGAAAATTTCATCTTGCATAGGTAAATACACACCTGCAGAGTCTACCAAATAGATAATAGGTAATTTATTCTCAATAGCTATTTCTTGAGCTCTTAAGTTCTTTTTTCCAGTAATAGGAAACCAAGCACCAGCTTTTACAGTAGCATCATTAGCAACAACAATACATTGTTTACCCTGAACATAACCAATTTTTACAACTACACCACCAGAAGGACAACCGCCATGCTCAGCGTACATTCCTTCACCAGCAAACGCACCAATTTCAATTGAATTAGCATCTTCATCTAGTAAATAATCGATACGCTCTCTAGCAGTTAGTTTTCCTTTTTCATGATGTTTTTTTATTCTACTCTCTCCACCACCTAATTTTATTTTGGCTAACCTACGTCTTAAATCTGAAGCAAGTAATCTGTTGTGATCTTCGTTT
This sequence comes from Tenacibaculum agarivorans, assembly GCF_001936575.1. GTDB lineage: Bacteria > Bacteroidota > Bacteroidia > Flavobacteriales > Flavobacteriaceae > Polaribacter > Polaribacter agarivorans. The sequence goes on along the minus strand of NZ_MSMP01000015.1, from coordinate 46,802 downwards.
TTATTGAAGTTGATATCCATTATTGTAGTTTGTTTGTTTTGTCCCCGCTAAAATAGCAAAATCAAAGCAGATTTGAATCTTTATTGGTAAGATGTCATAATATCATTTACCGTTTTTTCTATCGATTTATAACGAGATTTTTTCTCTAATATCCACGGACTAGCAACTCTTTCGCTACAATCTTTAACAGTGCACGATTCACAAGTTACTCCAACCAATGCTTTTTCAAAGGTATCTTCCTTAAGAAAATTGACTTTTCTTTTTAAATGAGGGGCAAGTAACATACCTATACTGATACTGCGATAAATATCTTTTTTAAAAGGATCTTTATTGGCAGACGATAACACTAAATATTCGTTGTTAGAATTTTCATAAGAAGATATCTGAATACCTGAGGAAGATTTTTTCTGATCAGAATTGATAAATTTTTGAATTGTTTTTAAAGAAATCCATCGTCTACAATAATGCTCTTGATTTCTATTCGCGTGTGGAGATTGTTGTTGAGTAATATGCAGTTCTTTACTTAGTCTATATTTAGTAGATCCTTCTTTATATGTAAAACGTAAAAAGAATAAATTTTTAATATTGAATACCTTAGGTAAGATGTTAGTCAATCTTTGATAAAATGTTTCATCGGAACAATTATAACTTTTTATAATTTTATGCAATCGAATAGGATTCCAATCTTCTTTATTGAATAATTCTTCCAATTGTTCTGATAGTTTTTGTTTTGGAATAATTAAAGCACCAGCAAAATAAGAGGCTATAAAGTTATTCAATACTTGGTCAAAACTTTCAAACTTTATCCAAGGAAAAGTATATAGTCGATTTTCAATTTTTAGAAAATTATAGGCAATTTCCTTCGCATAAATAAATGTTTTTTGAGCTTCAGAAATCTCTTTACTTAATAACAGAATGCCTTTTTTAGGAATAAAAATGCTTCTTAAATCAATTAGATCTTTATGTTTGGCAAGTTCATCAGTGTCTATTTTATAATTGAATTCTTCTATTAAAATTTCTTCTAAATCAACTGAAGTAATTTGTTGGGTCAAATCAATTTGGTAAGATTTGGCGAATTTTTCAACATGATCTTCGATTTCTTCAAAGTAATTATTGTGTGCCTCTTGATAAGAACGTAAAGAAGCTAAGAAAAAACTTTCTCGAGTTAAATTGTAATTTTGAGAAATCTTGATAATGGTACTAATGAATGCATTAACCTTAGCAGGAGCATTGGCTACAATATCGATTAGGTTATTTTCTTTTATCCCAAATAAGTCTAAAGGTATCTCTTTTAAAATTTTCGATTGTAAAATTTCACCAATAGGAGCAAGGTTCTTATCTAGTTTCAAAGAAACTAAATGGTCATAAGGAACTTCTAAACTATCAGAAAGTATCGCTATTTTATCTGTCTTCGGATATTTTTTTCCCTTCTCAATCTCGTTCAAATAAGATTTTGATAATCCAGTAAGCTTTGCTAAACCAAATAAAGAAAGGTTTTTTTTAGTACGTATTTGCTTGAGTTTTAGCCCAAAAATCAGGCGAATATATTCGTCTTCTATAATCATAAAATCAAATATAATGAATTAAGCGAATATGATAAAAATAAAAATTTTATAAAAAACAGCGAACGTTCGCTTGTTGTGTAAAATATTTTTTATATCATTGTAGTGTAATTGTAATTAAAGTTTAAAAATGGAAACAAAAGCAATGTTAAAAGAGATTCAATTCAGTGGATTTGAACAAGAGTCTTATCAGTCAATTTTAACGCCAGAAGCTAAAGCGTTTTTAATTGAGTTGCACACTAAATTTAATGCTAGAAGATTGGAATTGCTTAAGGAAAGGGTCAAGATGCAAGAGTATTTTGATAAAGGGAATTTTCCTTCGTTTCCTGAAGAAACTGAGGAAATAAGATCTTCGAGTTGGGTGTGTGCTCCATTACCAGAGGACTTATTAGATAGAAGGGTCGAAATTACAGGTCCAGTAGATAGAAAGATGATTATTAATGCATTGAATTCTGGAGCTAAAACATTTATGGCGGATTTTGAAGATAGTAATTCTCCTACCATTGAAAATATATTAAACGGTCAGCAAAATTTATTTGATGCTAATACGAAATCGATTTCGTTCCGTAATGAAAAGAAAAACAAAACGTATACATTAAATGATGAAGTAGCGGTTTTATTAGTACGCCCTAGAGGTTTACATTTAAATGAAAGACATTTTACTGTAGACGGAGAAGAAATGTCAGGTTCTTTGGTTGATTTTGGATTGTACTTCTTCCATAATATAAAGTGGTTGTTGTCTCAAGGTTCTGCAACATATTTCTACTTGCCAAAATTAGAGCATTACTTAGAAGCAAGATGGTGGAATGAAGTATTTGTATTCGCACAAGAATATTTAGGAGTCCCTCAAAATACTATTAAGGCAACGGTACTTATTGAAACGATTACAGCTAGTTTTCAATTGGATGAAATCATCTTTGAGTTAAGGAATCATATGGCTGGTTTAAACTGTGGTCGTTGGGATTATATTTTCTCATACATTAAAAAGTTTAGAAATCATGAAGGGTTTTTAGTACCTAATAGAGCGCAAGTAACTATGAGTTCGCCATTCATGAAAGCATATTCACAGCGAGTAGTTCAACGTTGTCATATGCGTGGTGTGCATGCAATGGGAGGTATGGCAGCTCAAATTCCTGTAAAGAATGATGAAGAAGCTAATAAAGCTGCTTATGCAAAAGTGTTTAAAGATAAGGAGCAAGAAGTGAAAAATGGTCATGATGGTACTTGGGTAGCACATCCAGCTTTGGTGCAAGTAGCTATGGATGTTTTTAATGAACATATGCCTAATGCAAATCAAATTGAAAATAAGAGAGCAGATTTACGTGTAGTAGAAGAAGATTTAGTTGAGTTGCCAGTAGGTACAGTAACTGAAAAAGGAATTCGTGAAAACATCAATGTTGGAATTTTATACATCGAAAGTTGGTTGTCAGGAAATGGTGCTGCGGCATTATATAATTTAATGGAAGATGCAGCTACTGCTGAAATTTCAAGAACTCAAGTTTGGCAATGGTTACATAAAGGTGTTCAGCTTGAAGATGGAAGAAGATTTACTTTAGAAATGTATCAAGATTTAAAAGCGGAAGAGATTGAAAAAATCAAGGAATTGGTTACGCCAACAGCTTTTGAAAGGAGAAGGTTTGAATTAGCAATTCAGTTATTTGATGATTTGGTGTTAAGTGAAGAATTCGAGGAATTCCTAACCTTACCGGCATATCAATACATATAATTTCAATAGGTTGAAAACCCATTGAATCAAAAAAGCCCCGATTAATGCGGCAACATTAACAAGGGCATAATTAAAAATTTTACACAACTTTTAAAGTCATACAAAAATATGAAAAATTTAGCACAAGCAAGTTATGGTTCAGCGTTAGAAACTGTAAGAGAATTAAAACAAAAGTATGGAAATACATGGAGTGCTATTAGTCCAGAAAGTGCTGCAAGAATGGCAACTCAAAATCGTTTCAAAACAGGTTTAGATATTGCAAAATATACCGCAGCTATTATGAGAAAAGATATGGATGAGTATGATGCAGATCCAGCGAATTATACACAATCTTTAGGGTGTTGGCATGGGTTTGTGGCACAACAAAAAATGATCTCAGTTAAAAAACACTATAAAACAACAAATAAAAGATATTTATACTTATCAGGTTGGATGGTAGCAGCGTTGCGTTCAGAGTTTGGACCGTTACCAGATCAGTCTATGCATGAAAAAACTGCAGTACCTAGTCTCATTGCAGAGATTTATGATTTCTTACGTCAAGCTGATGCGATTGAATTGAATGATTTATTCAGAAGATTAGAGAATGGTGAAGATGTACAGGATCAAATAGATAATTTTGAAACGCATGTGGTGCCAATTATAGCGGATATAGATGCTGGGTTTGGTAATGAAGAAGCTACGTACTTATTAGCTAAAAAAATGATTCAAGCTGGTGCATGTGCAATTCAAATTGAAAATCAAGTATCAGATGCAAAACAATGTGGGCATCAAGATGGCAAGGTAACTGTACCACATGAAGATTTTGTAGCAAAATTAAATGCTGTTCGTTATGCATTTTTAGAATTAGGAGTAGAAGAAGGAGTAATTGTTGCTAGAACTGATTCTGAAGGGGCAGGATTAACACAAAAATTACCAGTAAGTCAAGAGCCTGGAGATTTAGCTTCTCAATATTTAGATTTTGTTGAGTGTGAAGAGGTTTCAATAGATGAAGTTTCCAACAATGAAGTATTATTAAAGAGAGATGGAAAGTTAGTTCGTCCTGTACGTTTACCAAATGGATTATATAGATTCAGAGAAGGAACTAATATTGATAGAGTTGTGTTAGACTGTGTAACAAGTTTGCAAAATGGAGCAGATTTATTATGGATTGAAACGCCAACACCACACGTAGGGCAGATTGCAGCTATGGTAAATAGAGTAAGAGAAGTTGTACCAAACGCGAAGTTAGTGTATAATAACTCTCCATCGTTTAACTGGACATTAAACTTCCGTACACAAGTGTACGATGCAATGGTGGAAGCTGGTGAAGATGTTTCTGCTTATGATAGAGCAAACTTAATGGATGTAGCTTATGATGGAACTGAATTATCTAATCGTGCTGATGAAAAAATCAGAACTTTCCAAGTAGATGGGGCTAGAGAAGCTGGTATTTTCCACCACTTAATTACACTGCCAACCTATCATACAACAGCCTTACATATGAATGATTTAACTGAAGGTTACTTTGGTGAAGAAGGAATGTTAGCATATGTAAGAGGAGTACAACGACAAGAGATAAGAAAAGGTGTATCATGTGTAAAACACCAAAGAATGGCAGGATCTGATTTAGGAGATGATCATAAAACATTCTTCTCAGGAGATAATGCACTTAAAGCAGGTGGAACTAAGAATACATCAAATCAATTTGAAGTAAAAAGCGAAGAAGCAGTATTAGAAGAGGCTTCGGTAAACGCTTAAAAAAGAACACTGAGACTTTCGTAAGTTTTAGCGAGTTGTTTGTTTACATAAATTTCTAGTTTGAAGTGAAAAGCTACTTATTCAGTTAAGTAGCTTTTTTTATTGTTTTAAATCATTGCTAGTGATACCTATTATTTGTTATTGCGAACGGACCCTGAGTTTATCGAAGGGAAAGTGAAGTAGTCAAGATTCAATTTATTTCAATCCTAGTTTTGATATTTTTTCTAAAAAGTTTTTTTGAAGAGTAATGTGTAACATTTTAAGGGGAATACATACATATAATTGTTGAATAATTATTGTAACTAATTTTTTTTAACGAAATTGCTGACTTTAAAAATTGTACAACTAAAAAAAACTTATAGAAAATGTCTGACGATTTTGATTTACTAGAAACAAGCTCAAATGAGAGAACTGAAAAAGTAGATGTAAACTGGGGGAAAGCCATAGATACTATGAAATCTAAATTGGCCCAAGAAGATGATCCACAAACTCGACAAAAAATATTGAATGCAACATTGGATGATGTTGTAGATATGGCAGAAAAAGATAGAACTACTTTATTGGATGCTATCAAAGATCTGACAGATTATCAAGACGAAGTAGGTATTATTTTTGAAAAATTCTCTTCATTAAATGCTGAAGAGCAAAAAATTATAGATGATGCTCAAAAAGCATTAGAAAGAGCAAGAATTGAATTAGAAGATGCTCAAAATAAGCCAGATACTTGGTGGAATAACCTTTGGGGAAGAAAAAGTAAAATCCAAAAGGCTGAAGAAGAGTTAAAACAGGCAGAGAAAACTCGTAGTAGTGCTGATAATAAAGCAAAAGCAAAATTTCAAGAACGTATTGAAAGCGCTGATGTTCAAACGTTATTAAGTGAATTGTCATATAAATCTCAAGCGGCAGTTACACGTTTAAAGAATAGAGAAGTAGAAATTAAGGAGGTTGAAGAAAAATTACAGTCTGCTATTGTTGAAGCTTCTAAAAATCATACCAAAGCGTTAGAAAAGAAAAATGAAATTGAAGCGCAATTAGAAGAGCAATATGCATTATTAAAACAAGCGCGTCAAGAATTAGAAGAAATAGCAGATAAGCAATCTACAGAATATTCTGAAGCTATAGGTAAAGTAACTACATTAGAGCAAAAAGTAGAAGAGTTAGAAGGTTTAAAGAATGCATACACAACGCTAGCAGCAAGTAAAGATAGTTTTGTGCACAAACATAATTTAACGATCAAAGTATTAACATCCTTACGTAGTAACTTACAAACGCATAGAGCAAAATTAAAGTCGGATACAGAAGAGCGTTTAAAGTATTATGACGGATATGTAGTAGCATTAAAAGCTAGAACAGATCAGGAGTTTGCTGCTATTTTAGAACATTTAGGTGTTAAAACAGATGAACATATTGGAGAAACTTTAGCAGCGATGCATACAGCAAGTGCTAAAGCACGTCAAGAAATGATGGATAATATTCCAGTTCATGAAAAAGTAATGCAAGGGGTGTACAGTTCTTATGCTGAAGCATTACAAGAAATTAGAGAAAAAGACTCTGAAATTCAACAAAATTTTGCAGACCGTTATGGTATCGATATGAAGGAGTTATTTGAAGATTATTATAAAGCTGACGGAAGTACACCTTCTGGAGGTGGAGATGAGCCTTCAAATGATCCAGAACCAGAAACCAACGACGACGACTTATTATCTTAATAAATTAGTATTCAGTTAGCAGTTTTCAGTATACAGTTTTTCTGAAGACTGCAAACTAAAATGCTGTAAAACTGTGAACTTAAATATGATTGTAACTCCTTTAGATTCTGCCACGTTGGATTCAAAAGATCAATATGTGTTTTATCATAAAATGTTAGATTTTGTGTTAAAAGAATTATTGGTCAACATACAACGTCAGAATTTATGTAGTCAACAAGAATTGATAATCTTCAAACAATATTCAGATTTATTTTTATATTCAATTGAAGCCATGCGTATTAAATATATGTATGATGAAGAAGAAAACATGAAAATTGATCTTACAGATTCTGGATTTCCAAATTATTTAGAATTCAGGTATTTACATAATGATTTAGAATTGAGAAATGAATATTTAGATAAGCTTGAAAGTGTAGATGATATTAAAGAAGAATTTTTAGATACATTACTTAGAAAAAAGCAAACCATAAAAAGAAGAAGATTATTTCAAGCGGCTTCAACAGTATATTACAATTCCGTAAACCCCAAATACATTTTCAAAAAATTTGTACAAGGTAAGGTGATAAATGCGCCTGAAAATAGTCCAGCTAAATACATTACAAGCTGGAGTTTTTATGATGTCTCAGACAACAGACCTTACATATGTTTTATGTATTTCGATTATGAAGGTAAAAAATCAAGCGATTTTAAAGAAGATTTATATAAAGTTTTACAAGAAACAGCAGATAGAAAAATGCCATTAGATACCATGGCTTACAATATCGATAGAAAATTACCAGATATTCATCCTAAATATATAAAACGATTAGACTTAGGACCTTTACATAATGTTTTTGCTAAAGATGAAAATGAGATCACACATGCGATCTTATCAGGAATAGCTAAAAAGGAAATTCCTTTAGAATCGTATGCCTTATCATTTAAAACAGCTGAAGTATTTTCTGGAAGTTCCTTTAGAGAAGGAAATTTTTTCTCTAAACAAACCTATCAAAAGTGGAATGCAGTAGAACTAAGAAAATATGTTTTCGCACCCCATAGAATTATCCAGCTATTACATAACAAAACACCAGAAATTCTAAATAAATTAGCTAAAGAACCTATTCAAACATCTGACCTGAAAATTAGTTTACAGTAAACAGTTTTCAGTAGGCAGTAAAAATAAAAAGAGAAAAAGAAAATGAGTTATAAAACATTATTAGCTTATCAAAAAAGTTTTGATTTAGCTATGGAAATTTTTCACCTAACTAAAAAATTTCCTAAATCTGAGAAGTTTAGTTTAAGTTCTCAAATCATACGATCTAGTAGAGCTGTTTGTTCTGCAATAACAGAAGGATATAGAAAAAGACAGTATGTAAAGCATTTTAAAAGCAAGTTGTCTGATGCTGATAGTGAAAACTCAGAAACTCAACTTTGGCTGGATTTTGCTTTAGCTTGCGAATATATTTCAAAAGAGAGAAAAAGAACATTAGAAAGTAAGTGTGAAGAAATAGGGAAACTGATTAACTATATGATGTTTAACCCTGAAAAATTTGGAGTAAAGAAACAATAAACATTCAATAAACAGTAAAAATAAGTAGAACTGTTTACTACAAACTGAAAACTGCTAACTAAAAAATATGGAACATAATTCAACATTCCCAATTAAGAAAAACGAATTAGATGTACTTCGTGATGAAGCAAGTGGATATTTAAAAAGTATCCAATGGGAACAAAGTCAAAGAGCGAAGAGTAAAGATAAAGATGAAAAAGATGAATCAATCCTATTATTCTTATCAAGAGCAAAAGGAGGAAGTGGAGGAGCAGAAATCACTTCTGTATCCAAAACAATATTAGCACTCAAAAAGAGATTGTTACCAGATTCAATTGCAATTCCAGTATTCTTAAATCAAACATTATTTGCAGTACAAGAAGGAATTACACTAGGAATTTGGATTAAAGATAGCTATACAGATGCTTCAGGGTTATCAAGTTTAGCAGAACGAAAATCAGCATTAGATACTAGTGGTAAAAGAGAGTTTGAAAGTAAAATGCAAACCGCAACTGCCTTTCAATTATTTGCCACAGCATATAAAATTTTACACGATTTAAAGCCTCATGCTTCTGATGATTTATCAGTAATGAAACAAAAATTTGCTGGAATACCTGAAGTATCTTTTATGACACCATTGAAAGGAATTTCTTGTTGTTTGTTTTATTATGAAAAATACCTATCACATCCAGATATCATAAAATCTGATAAAGATGTTATTGATTTTACAGTAGTATATTTTGAAGCTTTAATTGATGAAATTAACCTTAGAAAAGGAAGTCTTGAGTATACAGAAACCATTACAGATAGAACGTACAAGTTAGAAAACTCTGACTTTGCTGTTTCAGGATGGGAAAATACATTTAGCGGAACAGCAAAAAGTGTAGAGTTTAATAAAATTCAGTTTGAGCAAATTGTAGGAAATAAAGATGCTAAGCACTTTTCACGCCGTTTAACAGAACGAATGTTGAGCTACGATTTTGAAGCACAAAAAAACCCATTTCAAGAATTAGGAGGGTTTATGCCAGTATTCATGGGATATGGAATTCCAGGAACAGGAAAAAGTATGTTAATTGCAGCTATTGCTACACGATTAAAAGAACATTGTGATAATTTAGATATTCCTTTCTTATTTCACCCAATGCCAGATACATTGATTTCCACTTTTCAAGGAGGATCAGCTGAAAAAATGGTGGAGTGGATGAAACCGATGCAAGATCCAACAAAATTAATTTTTGCACCAATTGACGATGCTGAAAATAATTTACAAGAACGTACAGCACAAGGAGTTTCTGCAGGAGTAAAAGAAGTAATTGGAGTATTCTTACGTTATACAGAGGGAGCATATGCAGTAAATTACGGAAATAGTTCTATTGGGTTATTTACCAATTTACCAGAGATGTTGGATAAAGCGGTAATTTCTCGTGTACAAGGTAGATTTAAAATTGATGGAGCAAGAACGGAGAACGATTTCTTAGATCAAGATCATATATGGTGGCGTAAATTAGAAAAAACAATGCCTGATTTTGTGAATATGTCAGGACCTTCAAACTATGATTATTTAGCAGATCAAGGATTTGTGAAAAATATGGGGGCTGTACTAGATAGTATAGAAAAGCCAACAGAACAACGTGTACATGAAGTATATGATAAGGTAGAGCAGCAGTTTAAGACTGACGAACATATGTTCTTTGCAAGTTTATACAAAGAAATTCAAAAGGTATTTCCATTTTTCTCTTCAAGAGATGTACGTAATATTCAATCGGCAATTTCATTACGTTTAACAGATTTTGATTTAGAAGAAGATTGGTTTGAAAATCCTGAAATTTATTTCAAAAAGGATTATGAAACGAAATTCAATATGCTGCAAGAGTTAATGAAAGCCAATATGAAAGGATTGAATTTCTCTGAAATCAGAAGACAAGAAGTAGTACGTTATTTAGACAACGTAGCTACCATTGCAGATACTGATTTCAAACGTAAAGTTGATGCTCGTATCAATCAAATGAATATTGAAGTAAAAGCCAGAGAAGAGTTCGAAAAACGTTAATTTAAAAATATGATTCCTGATTTTCTGAAAAAATATGAATCTGAGCTTAAAAAATACGAACGAGAGTTTGTAAAAATAATAGTAACACCTATACAAGAAAATATACTTGAGGATAGTTTAGGAATACAAGAAAGTAAGTTTTTAGGAAAACCATTTTTTCCTTTAAACAAAGAATATCCAAAAGACCTGAACAATAAACCTATGATTTTAATTGCTCAGTTGAATTTTGAGGAAATTCCTAAGTTAGAACATTATCCCAAAGAAGGAATTTTACAGCTATTCTTATCTTCTGATGATTGGTATGATGATGATTATAAAATTGTATATCATACCAAAGAAGAATTAAATAAATCTAGAATTGAAGATTTTTCTTTTCTTACGGAAAAAGATTATGATGATTCTCCCGTGTATATGGTACACAGTTTATCATTTGAGAAATCTATAGACAAAGGATGTTCTGAAGATTCTCAGTTCGATTTTCAATTTGACGGTTTAGGCTATTGGGAATTTGTAGAAAGTCTTGAAGGAGATAAAGAAGAGGAGATGGATGATTATTTTGATGCTAGAATTCATAAAATTGGTGGATATGCAGACTTTACGCAATCAGACCCTAGAAATTATGAAGAAGGAAAATCAAATGATGTTCAACTATTGCAAATAGCTGTTGATGATGAAATCATGTTTGGAGATAGTGGAGTTGGACATATTTTTATAGACAGAGAAAATTTGAAAAATAAAGATTTTTCAAAAGCCTATTTTTATTGGGATTGTTGTTGATTAATAGTATTGACATTAAAAATGAAAAACAGATTAAAAAATGTTGTGCAAACTATTTTGTCTAAAGAATGGGCAACATTACATAGAATAGATTACGACTTCTTGTTTAAAGATGGAACTTGGAAAAGACTATCTAGAGAAAGTTATGATAGAGGTAGTGGAACCTGTATTTTGTTATATAATACAAAGAAAAACTCGGTTATTTTGACTAAACAGTTTAGAATGGCTATTTATGATGAAAATACACCAGAGGACGCAATGTCTATAGAAGTTTGTGCAGGATCTATCGATGCTAATGAAAATCCTAAAGATTGCGTAATTAGAGAAGTAAAAGAAGAAGTAGGCTATGAAATAAAAGAGGTGAAACAAGTTTTTGAATCGTATATATCTCCAGGAGCGACTACAGAAAAATCATTCATGTATATTGCAGAATATTCTGATGATATGAAAATCAATGATGGAGGTGGAGTAGAGGAAGAAGGTGAAGAAATAGAAGTATTGGAGTTACTTTTTCCAAAAGTACTTCAGATGATCGAAAATCAAGAAATAAAAGATGCGAGAACAACCATGTTAATACAATATGCCCAAATTCATAAGTTATTGGAATGCAAAAACTAAAAGAAGCAGATTTATATAAAGGAGAATTAATTTCTATAAGCGGAAAACTTGTAGAGCGTTATAATAAATGTTTAGTAAAATTAGGTTTTACAGAAACTAAGTTAACTTCTTTTTTTATTGATGGAATTGGTTGGAGTCCTGAAGTAGCTGAAGAAAAAGGAGAAACTCATTATTTAAATAATGGAGAAGCAAATCCACATTGTATTATAATTACTCCACTTCAAAAAGGATTACCAGTGTACAATCCCTACCATTCGTTTGATAGGGAGTTAATGAAAATGGTATTTAAAACACATCAGCATAATATCGAAAATATTACTAGAGATTCTGCTATTTGTGTAGATTTTGATCAAAAAATAGATGTGTTTTATGAGCCTTTAGATGTATTAAAATATAAAGATGTCATTGTACGATTTCATTTGGCTGACGATTTAGATCAGGCTCGAAAAGATCAATTAGCATTGATAGAAGCATTTAATAAGGATAATAATTTTATTGATGAAGATTTACATCAAAAACTATTAGATTCTGCAAATCAATATGGTGATTTAAGAGAACGAGTTGTAGAGTTAAAAAATATAGTATATAATGTAGAATCGTTTCACACAGAAGCTTTCGGAGGTATTTTTGTGATTAAAAGTTTCTTATCACCAATTCTAGTATTTCAAGATATTGATGCTTATAAAGAAGCAATAAAAGATACTTCTAATGATGTGTTGATGTATCATATCGCTCACGATGAATTAATCGATAAACTACGTTCTCATTTAATTATTGAATTCGATATGAATTCTAAAATTACGCAAAAGCGTCATGAACGTATAAAGAAGTTTTTACTTTCGGAAGAATTAGAAGAAAAGAATCATCCTGTAGACAAAATTTTAGACGACCCTGTATTGTTTAAAAGTTACTTGAACAGAATAGATTTGAATGCTCGAAAAAAAGTAATGAGTATTGATCGATATCTAGAAAAAAAGGAATCAGGGACTTTTGTTAAAATAGAAGATATTGTAGATGAAGAAGTATATGTAGCTTTACATAATCCGCATTCATCATTAAAACCAAATGAACAAGATCTAATTTGGAAACTTTTAGTAAGTATTTCAGCTAAAGATGTTTTGTTTTTATATTGGTATGATAAAGAAGAGTTTTATAAACAGTATAAAACATGGGACGATGACATGAGAGACTGGGTAATTAAGACAATACAAGGAGCACTGAAAAATTAATAGTTTTCAGTTTACAGTAGGCAGTATACAGATTACTGCCAACTGAGGACTGAACACTTAAAACTAAAAAAATATGACACTAGAACTAATTTTATTTGTAGCAGCCATTTTATTCGGACTAATTTGGTACTGGAGAGAATCTAAGGGAAATAGTTTGTATCGTTTCTTTGATAAGTTAATGAATTCAAAAGAATTACAAATGAAAGCTGCGGATACTAAAGGCTTTGTATATAACCAACCTTTTGTATTACGATTGGTATTTGTTTCCGTATTATTTTTAGTCGCTATTGTAATCATACGATTTTTAATTCCTATTGATTTTGCAACTATTTCAGCATTTGCATCTATGATTGTAGGTACATTAATTGGAACATATATAGCAGGTGGAATATTTAAGTCGTCGGAAATTATTGATGAACATACAGATTCTATTGGAGATTTAGTACAAAATACTATTGAGAAAGGAAAAGATTTTATTGAAGATTTAAAATCTGAAGAAAAAGAAGAGGTGAAAGAAGAAATAAAAAGCACAAAAGAACAACCTGAAGAAGAGAAAAAGAGCGCAAGAGAACGATTAAAAGATAAAGGGTATTTGTAGATTTAAAGCCTGAAGCCTAAAGCCCGAAGCCCGAATCACGGAGTTGGAGGTGAAGTGATCAATAAATCTGATGTAAAATGAAAAAGATATATTATTTGATTTTCTGTTTTTTTAGTGTTTTTCTTTTTTCTCAAGAAAGATTATACGAAAATGAAGTGTACGAGGACGAAAATGGAATAGTAAGAAAAGAATCTAACAATGAGATATTTTCCGGGTATACCGAAAAAGTTAGAAGAAATGGTCATTTAGTTCGTGAGTCAAAATATGATAAAGGAGTTTTAAAATTTGTAAATATATATTTTAATGGAAAAGGGAAGGCTATTTCAAATAAATACATATATGGATATTACGATGGAGTTTTTTTATCAAAAGAGATAAAATACGGGTTACCTAAAAATAATTAGAAAGAGATAGTATACTATGATAAAAATGAAATAAAAAAATTAGTAGAGAAATATAGTTTAGGTAAACTAATTTATAGTTGTGAGTATAAAGGAAAGAAAAAACATGGAGAAGAATTTTGTTATTCTTGTGATAAAGAAGTAACAAAAAACTATTATACAAACGGAAAAAAAATAAAGAAATAGAATTTAGTTAAAGGTAAAATGTCAGATCGAGAAACCATTTAAACACTTTAAAAAATTGATAAAATGACGTATTACTAACAAAACGACCTATTGATAAGAATTTTTAAAAATCAAGGCAGCAGGGTTGGGTGAAAGATGAAAAGCTGTTTGAGCGATAGCGAGTTCTTTTCATCTGTGGTTGGATATGCTGTAGTATTTTTAAATTCTTATCATTCCAGTCTTGATTTTTGCTCCTTTGTATCAAGACAAAGGAGAGGGAATTATTAATTTATGTATTATTAAAATATCTTATTTTTATCACATTGCAAAAGACGTCAATAATAGTACAATCTAAATCTCAACATCAAAAAATCAAATAAAATGATAAAAAACTATTGGAATAAAGGAGCTAAACAAAAGTTCGTAGTTATATTTTGGAGTATTGTCCTATTAGTGATTTTATTTACACTAAGAGATGATATTCAACCAGCATTGCTTTACATCAGAAAATACTTTTTTATAATTCTATTATCATGTACAGTACTGTTTTTAGGAATTCGAAAGTTTAGAAGAACATCAGGAGCAGGCTACAGAATAGTTACTTTATTAGGAATGTTGTTATTCTTTGGCGTATTATATGTTGCAGGTTGGCACTATAAAATGTACGATTATGTAAAAACATATAATGTGTTCAACGATTTAAATAAAATTGAAATTAGTGAATTACCTCTAACTCAAAATGAACGAATTCAACCCTTAATGAATATTTTTTCAATGGCAAACGAATCAGTAGGAGAAACTAAAGATGTATCCTTACCTCACTTGGTTCGTATAGATTCTATTAATAAATGGACAATGGCCATACAACCGACAGAAAAATACGCATGGCAAGGTATGACAGACAATACTGAGGAGGTTTTTGCGGTATCTAGTACTACACCTTTTCCAAGATTTTCAAGTGAGAATAGAATTCCAGTTACCTTTTCTATAGGGGAATCATTAAAGTTTAGTAGAAACACTTACAATGCAGTAGTACAACGTTTCAATATTTTCCAATTATTTACCATGGAACCAAGCGATACTTACTATATGAAAAATGATAAAGGAGCTTGGGTACAAGTGGTCAGTTTAATTAAATGGAAAGGATTTTTCTTTCCTTATCCAAGTTTTGGAGGGGTGATGGTGATTGAAAATGGTGCTCACGACTTTAACGATTATCTTGAGCGTATTTTCTTTGGAAAGGGAACTTATATTTCACCAAAAGAGATGCGAAATTATCCATATTTAACACGTCAGAATACATTGGCTGAAAAAGTATCTCGATTACAAGCAGAGTCGTTAAAGTTTTTAGGAGGATTTAGTGATCCTTTACCGTGGAATATGAAAACTGCAGTGAAAATACCAGATTTACCCGACGATCAAAATCAACAACCTTTTGTAACAGATTTCAATTTTTCAGATACAAGTTTAGATGCGTATAGTGGATTATATCACTGGTTTGGATTAGAACCTGTAGGAGATGAGCGTACTAGTTTAACTTTTAGTGTTTTTATACCTGCTGATGGAACGGATAAATTATATTATTACGATCACGCATCTAAAAAGCAAGGATATGCTGGAGTTTCGGCAATGCCTTTAAAAGTAATTGAATCAAGAAAAGAATTTGATTGGTCGGTAAACAAACCTGTAGAGTTTAGACCTTACATTAAAAATATTGCAGGTAGAAAGCGTATGTTTTTCTTAGGAACTATTTCTGCTGTACGTGATGAATCAAGTAATTTTGATGGCTCTGCTACGCCAGACTTAGCGCTAATTGATAGTGAATATAGAGATGTAGTTTGGATAGATGCAAAACACCCAAGTAAATGGGATGTAAATGTATTTGAGCAGCTAGGAGAAGCTTGGAAAGAAAGTGAAAGGTCTAACGATTATTTTAAGATCAACAACAATTTATTTGAAGAGCAAAGTAAAGTGCAGTTAGATTCGATGAAAACTATGCTAAATGAACAGAAAAATAAAATAGAGATAGATAAACTTCAAAAACAAATAGATTCGATAAAAGCATTGGGAGAGAAGAAAGGAATGTAGTAATTTATCAATGTGCAAATTTGATAATGAAGTTTATATGGAGATTGAGCTTGTCGAAATCGAAGGTGATTATTATGTATAATTTGCTTTTTTCAAAATGAATTTGTACACAAAGATTTTAACTTCGAGATATTATTATTTATCAAATATGAGTTGGTTATCTCCAACTTGGTCAGCATTAAGCCATACTTCAATATTACATGCTGTCAATATCTTTCTAATTACATTACAATTAGATTTTAACATACAAAATATTGAAGAAACAATACTAAATACAAGTGTAATAGCACTAGCTATAGTATTAATAGGAGTTCATTATGTTTTAATAGTAAAGAAAAAATCATTTCCCGAAAGATTACAAAGTATAAAAGAGAGCACATTTAAGCAGTATGATTTTATACATTTAATATATGAATTGTCTACCATAGCTTTTTACTGTTCAGCATATAAAATTGCTTGGATAAATTTCTTTTATATATGTGCTGGTTTGATAGTTTTATTTGTATTTCGTCATTTTTCCTTTTCAAAATAGCGTAAAAAGAACTGTTTGAATAACTTTTTAACTGGATGTCGTTTTTTTACAATTGCACCTAATTTTTAGAAGGCATATTTGTAATGTAAAAATATATAAAATGGAAAAAACGATATTAGTTCATTTAGAAATTCAAAAAGAAAGCATTCTAAAGAATTTATAGATACTTTTCTAATTCTTGGAACATTTTTTGATACGTGTTTTTTGAATGTGAAAAAATGTTATGAATAAGAAATTATTACTGCTGGGGTTTATATTGTTTGTTTCAATTATAATAAATCTATTTTATTTTTATAATGCTACTAATAAGGTAAGTGCAGAGCCCTATTGGCACCCTTTTCACTTAAATTCACATCTAACTTTAAAATCATTAGTTAAAAATGGTTACAAGTTTGAAAGTATGCCCTGTGGTCAAGTTCAATATGCCAAACAATTAGGAGACACAGTAATTCAATATGAGGTTCTTATTGATTGTAAAAAATATAAAGGAAAGTATATTCCTTCATATGTTAATGGTATAGAGGAAGATTATGAATATGATCTAGATAATACAAAAGAAAAGAATCCCTATTATCCATTTAATATTAATGAAATATCTGGTTGCTATGAATCTATTCATTGGAGAGTTTTTTATGTCAATTTTGGAGAAACCTTAGATGTTGACAAAATTAAAAATTTCATATACGAAAAAGGGGGAATAATAGTAACAGAAGAATTGGATGGAAGAGAAGGATGGTCTGGGGTAGTTTACAATAGAGAAGATGATTTATACTTTGTATGTAATGTTAATAAAGATTTCTTTTGGAATAACGAGAAAAAGAAAACATGGGTTTTTAGCATTATCCGGAGCATACCTTTTCTAGATCAAAAACAGAAACAAAAAAAAGTTGAATATAGAAATAAGAGAGATCGTTATTATGATAATGAATAATGTAATATGAAAAAGAGAAAAAATTATAACCCAAAAGTGAGTGTTTTTTTTCCAATACTAACTTTTACATGTGTTGGTGTTTTATTTATATTTTCTAACTATTACACACCTAAATGGAATTTTAAGTGGGAAGGAATTCGAAAAGAAGTTAAAGATTCAATAGTTAAGTTTGATAAATATGGTATGCTTAGTTATACTGATGTAGATCAAATTAAAAGACAAAGATGGGTATTAAACAATTTGACTTCATTTGAGTATAATAAGTTATTATATTATCCAAGTGGAGAAGTACAAGCCATGTGTTACGCAGGATTAATGAAAAATTCCACATTGGATAAATATCATCTTTTTAAAAAATCTTTAAATGATACTTTAACCTTTGTAACTGTGAATTCAGGGTGCTTTATTAATGAATTTATGATCTCTGATTATGTAATCAATCAGATAACAAATTTATCTGGTAACTATCCACCTATATTTAATAGAAAGATCGAATATAATTTAACATTAGAAGAAAGAAATGAGATATTGAATCTGTACAAAGAAAGAAAAATAAAAGAAGACTATTACAAAGAAGAATTTCATAAAAGTATTAGATAACACTTCTTTTAAGATTGAATAAAATTTAACTTTTTAAATTTATAAAACTAATTAGAATACAAAATCAACAATACTCCAATCATAATCCCAGCTAGAGGTAAGAGCTTTTTACGTTTATTCTTTTCTTTAAATACAATACCACCTATAACTACAGCAATAATGAGTTGACTTCTTTTAATAGCGGATAATAACATAATCATAGCCTCAGGATCTTGTAAAGCTTTAAAATAAAAGTAATCTGCAGTTTGTAATAAAATTCCTACCGCAGGAATAGACCAACGCCATGTAAAAGCTTTTCTTTTTTCTAGTTTAGGAAACCAAATAATACTTAAAATGATCAGCAGAATAACAATACAATAAAAACAAAACCAAAACTGAAGTGTTTGTGGATTCAAATGTATTTTTTGAATTAAAAATTTATCATATAATCCGCTAGAAGCCCCTAAAAAAGTAGCACCAATAATTGCATAAATCCATTTGTTACTTTTAAAAATAATACCTTCTTTTTTTCCTACTTGAGAGTATAAATAGACAGAGAAAATTATCAAGAAAAAACCGATCCACTGATACAAATTAGGACGTTCTTGATAAATAAAAAGAGCGCCTAAAAAAGTGAAAAATGGTCCTCCTGAACGTATAGGAGCTACTATGGTTAAAGGTAGGTGTTTTAAGGCTTGGTATGCTAATATCCAAGAAGAGCACATAATCATGGATTTTATAAAGATATATCCATGTTTTTCTAAAGGAATATCTTGAATTAAAAATCCCGCTTGTAGCGTTTGTTCAGGAAAGAAGTGCGTACCTATATAAAAAGGTAATAAAACCAAAAGTCCACTGATGAGCGTACCTAAAAGTACAGGATATACTTCATTATTTTGAACCGCATGTTTTTTACATAAATTATGTAAACCTAAAAATAAAGCCGCCAAAAGTCCTAAATACATCCACATTAGCATTCAATTTAAAAATGAAAACCGCAAAACTAGGCATAAATTTATTTCTAGTTGTAATCTAGATGTAAAATGATTGTTGTGTAATAAAAAAGAATAATCTTTTTAAGAAATTAGAGCAATTCATAGTGCTAAAAATTATCTTAAAGTACCTAATCAGTAACAGCTAATTCTATAGCTAAAGCTTTTTGAAATGAGCGTATCGCTATATCTACGTCCTCCTCTGTAGTTGCCCAAGAACAGAAACTAACGCGCATTACTTTTCTGCCAAACCATGCTGAACCACCTAACCAACAATCACGAAGCTCTTGAATTCTTTTAAGTGTACTTTCTGTTAAAGTATCAGTTTCACAACGTACTATAACTTGATTAAATACTACATCATTTTCAACGTAAAATCCATCTACAACACTAATCTTATCAGTAAATAACCTAGCTCTTTGGTGTAGTGTATATACAAGTTCATCAATACCTTTTTTTCCAAGGTATTTTAACGTTGCCCAAAGTTCTATAACTCTAGCTCTTCTCGACATTTCAGGGGTATATAACATACCATCTCTTTGTTCACTATGAATAATATAGCTCCCAGACATATGTAAGGCAGAAACCAGTGCCGCTCTATTAGCACAAAGAATAATTCCACTATCATAAGGAGTATTCAGTGTTTTATGTGCATCCACAGCCCAAGAATCAGCCAATTCCATTCTTTGGGTTAGATAGTTTAATTTTTCAGTTGCTGCAGCCCATAAACCAAAAGCCCCATCTATATGTACCCAAGTACCAGCTTTTTTTGCTTTTTTACATAGTTGTTCAAAATTGTCAAAAGCACCACTATTAACATTCCCTGCTTGTAGTATAAGTATAGTGTTTTGATCTAATTCAGGTACTAATTCAGTATTTATTCTACCTTGATCATCGACATCGACCCATTCAATATTTTCTTTTCCTAAGCCTAAAATACTAATAGCTTTTACTACTGTAGAATGTGCGTGTTTTCCTGTTATGATTCTAATTTCTGGAGCATTTCTTAACCCCTTTTCATTAATATCCCAATTGTTCTTTTTTAAGATGTGATATCTAGCTGCTGCTAAACCACATAAATTAGCTGTAGATGTACCGCTTACAAAACCAGCACAAGTGTCTTTTGGTAAATTAAAAAGATCAACGAGCCATTTTTCTACTACAGATTCTAATTTACAACCAATAGGAGATAGTACATGCATAGCAGGAGCTTGATCCCAAAAAGTAGCTAAGTTTTTTGCTGCTATTCCTATGGGAGTTACACTACTCGCTACAAAACCAAAATATCGTCCACCTAAAGTAGCAGTCGTCGCTGGACTTCCGTATTGATGTAATTGATCTATAACATCTTTAGGGTTTGTTGAATCGACTGAAAGTTCCTCATCAAATTGTGTCAAATTCAATAAAGCTTCTTCACTGGGGTATACATTTCTATTAAAAATAGTTTCTAAATATGCTAAACCATTATCTAAAGCTTGTTTAAAAATTTCTTTTTGTTCAAGCTCACTATACATTTTTTCTTGAAGTGTACTCATAACATTGTTTTTAAATTAAATTTTACCTCCGTTGTATATCATTTTTATATCACTACGTTTGTATGGAGAGTTTTCTTCTAGAGGAACCTCTACAAAACCGTATTTTCTATAGATATATATAGCATTTTCCAGTTTAGTATTGGAGTAGAGAAGGAGTTCACCAAACTCCTGTTCTTTGGCAAAATCAATACACTTTGTAATGAGTTGTTGTCCAATTTTATGTCCTCTATGTTCAGGAGACACCGCCATTTTTGTCAATTCAAAAGTACCTTTTTCATCCAAGGGCATAAGAGCCACAGTTCCTACAATTTCTTCATTTAATTTAACAAAGAAAATATATCCGCCTTTGTCAATGATATACTTTTCAGGTTTACTAAGTACCTCTTCATCATAAGGTTCAACATAAAAGAAAGTTTGTAACCATTCTATATTTAAGTTATAAAAATGGATTGCATGTTCTTTTGAAAAATCAATAATCTCCAATTGCTTTTTGTGATTCAGTGTATAATGTTCCATAATTGCGTCGCTAAAACTTTTTTCAGTGAATTTTTTCTCTAAGGTGTTAATATGCTCTATTAAAGAATCAGAACTAATTCTAGTGAATTCTTTAATTGTATGTTCAATACTTTTCCATAAAGGTTTTATGTCTTGAATCAATTGTATTCCCTTTTCGGAAAGTGTTATTAATTTTTTACGTTTATCTATTGGATGTTCTTTAAGTAAAATCAACCCTTTTTTATCTAGTTTTTGTATAACTTGAGAGGTGGCAGGTTGAGATGTTTTTAAACTTTGGTTGATTTCTGTATTAGTAACTTCCCTTTTATTATGAATAACTTTAATAGTAGGAAATAAATAGGGATCAAAATCAAATCCTAATTTATCATACACCAATTGAGTGTCTTTCATCATGTATTCACTCAATCTTTTTAGTCTAGATCCTATTCCTATTTCACCGATTCCTTGTAATGCATCCATATTAATATTAATAAATATATAAGTGCTTATGCAAATTTAAAATTTATTTTCATATTGTCAAAAAAATAATATTCCCCATCTATTTATTTTCCATGGAAAATATTTTGTATCTTTGTAGTATAAAAATCAAATACCATGGATAAAAATAAAATCATTTATTACATTTCTACAGGGTTGCTGACAGCATTAATGTTAATGTCGGTTTCTATGTATGTTTTTAAAAATGCAGCAATTCAAAAAGCATTTGAAAGTTTTGGTTACCCAACTTATATTATTTACCCTTTAGCGGTAGCTAAAGTTTTAGGGCTTATTGCAATTTGGTTTATCAATACTAAATCATTAAAAGAATGGGCATATGCAGGTTTCTTTTTTGATTTTGTTTTAGCATTTTTTGCACATTATATGATTAGTGATGGAGAGCATATAGGATCAGTAGTAGCTTTGGTTTTATTATTTGTTTCATATTTTTCAAGAAAAAAAGTTTATGGGTAGAGTAGTAGTATTTGCGGGAAGCAATAGTAAAAATTCAATTAATAAAGAGTTAGCCACTTTTGCGGCAAGTTTATTGAATAATCAAGAGGTAAAGGTATTAGATCTGAATGATTATCCACTTCCATTATACGGAGTAGATATAGAAGCTGAAATAGAGTTTCCAGAGAATGCCATTAAATTTAATGAAGAATTAGCTGATAGCGATGCAATAATTGTTTCATTAGCTGAACATAATGGAAGTTATACAGCGGTTTTTAAAAATCTAATAGATTGGGTTTCTAGAAAAGACAAAAAGATTTTTAAAGAAAAACCAATGTTATTATTAGCAACTTCTCCTGGAGGTAGAGGTGGAGCTTCTGTATTGGCAACGGCTAAAAATACTTTTCCGCATTTTGGAGCTGATATAAAAGCCAGTTTTAGTTTACCTTCTTTTATGAACAATTTTGAAGGTGGTAAAATCGTAGATGCAGAAGCGCTTAAAGAATTAAAAGAGGCAGTACAACAATTGGAATCAGCTCTATAGTTTATGGGGAATATAAGTGAAGACATAAATTCGAAGTTTGATAATAATAGATTCAAGGCTTTTATTAATATTAAGTATACGGCAAATTGGATCAATAGTAAGGAAGTAGAGTTTTTTAAGTCTTACGGATTATCTCCACAACAATATAATATTCTTCGCATTTTAAGAGGGGCAGCAGATAGAATTAAAGTTCAGTTGGTAAAAGATAGAATGATCGAAAGAGCACCTAATGCCACTCGATTAATGGATAAACTGGTTGAAAAAAATCTAATTCATCGTTTTAGATGTGAGCATGATAGAAGAGTAGTATATGTTAATATTAATGATGAAGGTTTATTGTTACTTTCTGAAATAGATACAAAAATTGAGCATTTAGATATGTTAAAAAGATTGACTGAAGAAGAAGCACAATTACTGAGTGATTTATTAGATAAAATTAGATAAAACATGCAAATAGAACAATTTACAGCAGATACAAGAGGACAAGCAAATCTTGGATGGCTGCAAGCAAATTATTCTTTCAGTTTTGCAAATTTTTATAATCCTGAAAGAGTAAACTTTGGAGCATTACGTGTATTAAATGATGACTTAATAGCACCTAGTGCAGGTTTTGGAACTCATCCACATCAAAATATGGAAATCATCACTATACCATTATCTGGTGAATTAAAGCATAAAGACAATATGTCTAATGATTGGTTATATGTGAAACCCAATGAAGTTCAAGTGATGTCGGCTGGTACAGGAATTTATCATTCTGAAATGAATGGTTCAGCAGATAGCTATTTGAGTTTATTTCAAATTTGGATTATTCCTAATAAAGAAGGTGTGACTCCAAGGTACAATCAAGAATCATTTGATCCTTCAGGAAGAAAAAATAAATTACAAGTTTTGGTAAGTTCTATTGATGATTATAGTACTACTGAGGGATTAAAAATTCATCAAAATGCTCAATTGTCAAGAATTGATTTAGACGAAAACCAGGAATTTACATATGAGTTTAAGTCAAATACTAACGGAGTTTATATGATGAACATTTCTGGAGAAACTAACATAGAAAACATTACAACTTCTTCTAGAGATGCCTTAGGTATTTCAAAAACAGATCAGTTTTCTGTAAAAGCCAATACAGACTCACAATTACTATTCATCGAGGTTCCTATGGAATTTTAACTATTACTTTTTGATAAGTTTAAAAGTCTCTTTTTGACGATTAGTATTGTAAACTGATATATAAAACAATCCAGAAGCTAAAGAATTAATGTCTAGTACAAATTCTTTAGCTTCTACTTTTTTAGAGATGACGAGACTACCTAAAATATTATAAACTTCAATGGTATACTGATCTCTAGTAGTAAAACTTAAAGTTATAAAATCAGTACTAGGATTTGGATAAATACCTTGAGCTAGTAATTTTTCTTCTGTTATATTTAATGTATTTTGCTGTATAGAAAAATCCGCAACAACAGGAAAATGATCCGAAGCAGTACTAGTATCGAGTTGTTGCAAGCCAACAGCATTTAGACGGTCATTAGACATTACTTCAGTTTGTACAACATACGTCTTTTCAGCCGTTAAAACATGATCAGAATAAATAATAAAATCTAATTTTCCCGGAGGGAAAGCAGAACCATCTGATCTCCATGTGTATCCCATTCTAATGTCTGTTTGTAGTGCATCATCTTGTTTAAAATCAGTATTATCCCAATCCAGAGGAGCACCAGCGCCATAAATACTAGTATTCTGTATTTGTCCTGTTAAAAGTGTTGTTAGCTGATTGGATAAACCTACTAAATTTAAATCTCCAGAATATACAATTGGTGTATTTTCTGGAAGTGTAATAATTCCACCGTCAGATTTTGCATCTAAAACAAAGGCAGCGTACTGATCAACTTGACTTTGCCTTCTATCATCAGCTCCACAACAATTTAAATGTGCGTTGGTATATAGTAAATCTGTGCCATAACGTTCAGGTAAATCAATTAGTACTGGAAATTGGCGATCTAAATCCCATTCTTGTACAATATTCCATTTAGAAACAGTTACTTCACCTCCATGTTTTTTTACAAACCAACCTTCAGAAGTTCCTAGAGGTAGCCAATTATCGAATAATGATTTAATATATTGAATAGTAGTATCGGCACTTTCAACAAAGCCAATAATATCAGGATTAATAGCTTTTATTATTCTTTCATATTCATCAAGTTTACTGTTATCTAATAGAGAATTTAATTTTGTGTTATAAGCTAAAACTCTAATAAAATTAGCATCCGTTTTATTAAAATTGATGGGAGTATAAGTGGGGACTGGTGTTTCATCAAAAGTATAAGTAAAAACAGAGTTCAAATTTGGTACCCAATCAAAATTTGCAATATTCCTGATCAAAATTTTTACAGATGAAGAAGGAAAAAGAGGATTAACTCCATCAGGAATTACATTACGTCCTATAGCCATTTCAAATTCGTTAGAAGTAACGGTAGGCGCAGCTCTAAATTCAAGATCGGAAAATCGAACTTGATCATTAGGAGTGTTCGTGAAATTATTAAAAACAATGCGATCTGCAAAAGCTATACCTATTTCAGCTCCATAATCATCTCGTACTCTAAAACCTGTGCTTGAATCTAAATCTGTATCCAAATACAAAAAGAAATTATGAGGAATTAAAGATCCATCCGTTAAATCAAATTCCTTATTTGCTTTAACTTTTATATATAAATATTCAGCATCATTGGTCACTTGAAATTCTAAAAGATCAACTCCATCTTTCGTTTCATTAGTATCTGTATAGGTAGTAATAGTAGAATTCCAATCATCAAATTTGCCATCAATAGCAATAGGAGCTGATTGGGCATAATTAAATATTGAACACAATAAAAGAACAAAAAGTGAAAATCTCCCCATAATTAATGTTATTTGAATGTAAGCAAAGTTATATTTTCATTAAATTACAAATCAAAAAAAACATATTAAGAGAAAGTTAAGGATTAAAATTCGAAAAATAGAATTATCTTGCAAGTATTATGCATGCATAATAAAATTAAAATCAAACGAAATGACTAAGTATAAACATATTTTTGAGCCTTTAGATCTAGGATTTACAACTCTTAAGAATAGAATCTTAATGGGATCTATGCACACAGGCTTAGAAGAAGAAAAGAATGGGTATGAAAAAATAGCTGCATTTTATGCGGAAAGAGCTAAAGGAGGAGTAGGTTTAATTGTTACCGGAGGTATTGCGCCTAATATTCAAGGATGGACAGGGCCTTTTTCTGCTCGTATGAGTACTAAAAAACACGCAAGGAACCATAAAGTGATAACCGAGGCTGTTCATGCAGAAGGAGGGAAAATATGTATGCAGATTTTACATGCAGGTAGATATGGATATCATCCATTAAATGTAGGACCGTCTGCAATTCAAGCACCGATAAATCCATTCAAACCTTTTAAACTTAGAGAATCAGGAATTAAAAGAACGATTAAAGATTTTGTAAAATCAGCAAGTTTGGCCAAAGAGGCAGGGTATGATGGTGTTGAAATTATGGGATCTGAAGGATATTTAATAAATCAATTCATAGCTAAAAGAACTAACCATAGAAATGATGATTGGGGAGGTAGTTATGAGAATAGAATTAAATTACCTATTGAATTAGTAAAACAAACTCGAGAAAAAGTAGGTAAAGATTTTATCATCATCTATCGATTATCTATGTTAGATTTAGTAGAGAATGGTAGTACTTGGGATGAAATTGTTTTGTTAGCGAAAGAAATTGAAAAAGCAGGTGCTACAATAATCAATACTGGTATAGGTTGGCATGAAGCTAGAATACCTACAATAGCTACTTCTGTACCAAGAGCAGCATTTACTTGGGTAACCAAAAAAATGAAAAACGAGGTTAGCATACCATTAGTGACTTCTAACAGAATTAACATGCCTGAAACTGCTGAAAAAGTTTTATCTGAAGGTGATGCAGATATGATTTCTATGGCTCGTCCGTTTCTAGCAGATCCAGAATGGGTAAATAAAGCAGAACAAGAAAAAGATGATGAAATAAATACGTGTATTGCATGTAACCAAGCTTGTTTAGATCATGTATTTGAAAAGAAAGTAGCAAGCTGTTTAGTAAATCCTAGAGCTTGTCACGAAACAGATTTAAATTATGTACCAACCACGCAAAAGAAGAAAATAGCAGTAGTAGGTGCAGGACCAGCAGGTTTAGCAGCTTCAACTGTTGCTGCACAAAGAGGTCATGATGTTACCTTGTTTGACAGTGAAAGTGAAATAGGAGGACAATTTAATATCGCAAAACAAATTCCTGGTAAAGAGGAGTTTTATGAAACGTTACGTTACTTTAATAAACAAATTGAGTTGCATAATGTAAATGTAAAATTAAATACTAGAGTAAGTGCTGAAGAACTTGCCATGGGAGAATATGATGAAGTAATTTTAGCGACTGGTATTACGCCAAGAACTCCTAGAATAGCAGGAATAGATCATGAAAAAGTATTAACTTATATTGATGTTTTAAAGCATAAAAAACCAGTAGGGAAAAAAGTAGCTGTTATTGGCGCGGGTGGAATTGGTTTTGATGTATCTGAATATTTAACCCATGAAGGAGAAAGTACTTCTCAAAATATAGATGCTTGGCTGAATGAATGGGGTATTGATAAAAGTTTAGAAGCTAGAAGTGGAATAGAAGGAGTAGCAAAAGATATTCATCCTTCTCCAAGAGAAATTTTTATGTTTAAACGTAGTAAAGGTAAATTCGGAGGGAATTTAGGAAAAACTACAGGTTGGATTCATAGAGCGAATTTGAAGAAAAAGAAAGTTCAATTCATTAATGAAGTTCAATATGATAAAATAGATGATCAAGGTTTACATTATACGCAAGGTAACGAACAGAAAGTATTAGAAGTAGACAATGTAGTAATTTGTGCAGGTCAACTACCTTTTAAAGAATTATTAGAGCCTTTACAAGCCAAAGGAGTGAGTGTACACGTAATTGGAGGGGCTGATATTGCTGCCGAGTTAGATGCTAAAAGAGCTATTGACCAAGGTAGTAGATTGGCTGCAGAAATCTAAATTACTTGACCATTTTTACAGAATTAATATTACCATGTCCATCAAATTCTCTTACAGGATTTGATGGATCTACTTTCCACTTACCATCTACAATATATTTATAATGGTGTTTTCCTGAAGGTAACTTCATTTTATACGTCCAACCATTTTTTACTTTTCTCATTTTAAAAGAACTAGTAGACCAATTGTTGAAAGAGCCTGCTAAAATAACTTCTTCAGCATTTTTAAAATCACGTACAAAGAATTCAACGCTAACATTAATATCAATTAAAGAATTATATTCTCCAAATTCGTTAGGCACTTTAAAAGGATTACTAGGATCTTCCATCCATTGGCCATCAACAATAAAACGATATTCGTATTTGTCAGGTTTCATTTGTAGAATTAATTCCCAGCCATTTTCATTCCTTTCCATTTCAAAAAGATTCTGATTCCATTTATTGAAAGAACCAGTAACAATAACTTTTTTAGCATTTTTATACCCTTTGAGTTTAAATTTTACATTTCCTTTTTTACTAGGGTATGCTTTATACATCTTTAAGTTATAGGTGTAGTAACTTATAGAGCCTTCAGTAGCTGGAGTAATATTGGAAATATCTTTAGAAGGTTCAGCCCAAATAGAGTTATTGATAACAAACTTAAATTCCCAGTCAAATTCATCTTTAAAGTCAGTTATTTTCTTTCTTAATTCATAGATGTATGAATTAATTTTAGTCATTTTCCAACTATCTCTAGACCATAAGTTGAAATTACCAGATACTACAACGTTTTTAATATCAAAATCTTGGAAGTCTAGTCTCTTTTGTGTGCGCTCATCGGTAGCCTCAGTGTAATCTCTTTTATCGAAAGTAAAAACAACATAATCCCCTTCAATCTTATACCCTTTAACAGCTTTTTTTTGAGAAAAGCTACTAAAGTTTATAAAAACAAAACAAAGAAAAATGATGCTGAAATACTTCATGTTAATTTCTTATTAGCGGATAATTAATAAAATATAATTTCTCCTTTTTATAGTTAATGATAACTCTTTTTTGAGCAAAAAAGTCATACCCTAATATACCGTCTAAATTCGTGCCAAAAGCTTTATTCATATTGTAAAGACTAGTTAACATAGTTTTCATAGGACCAAAGTAAATTTTATCATTAAGTTTCACTCTGAATAAATTACCACATAAAACTTCTATTTTTCTTTTGCTCGCTCCCATGAGTTGAACTCGTTTTTTAGGATAAAAATGTTGCAACGCTTTTTTACTTATCCTTTTGTTGATCTGATTAAACTCTGCACCAGAATCTAGCCCAAAGGTAACTTTTTCATTACCAATAAAACCATTAACTACTATAGTATGTTTTTTTAATTTAAAATCTAAACTATCTACTATTTTTTCTAAATATACTTCTTTACTTAAGGTATTTCCTTGTGAATCAATTTTTGTTAATGTAATTTGATGTAAATGTAAATCTATGAATACTTCATAGTCTTTTAAAATGCTAAAACCGATAATACCTAATAGCTTGATCTTTTTACTTTTCTCAATATGAGATAGATTTATAATATCGGATTTTTTATTGTGAAGTGTAAAGTCTTTCAGTGATAAGTTTTTGATTCTTTTTTCATAAGGATTGTCAACAAAATCAATAATCCCAGTTGTATTTTTCTTTTCTTTTTCAAAAGGATAGGTTTTAAAATGAACTTTGTTTAAAAGCATAGTTTCTGAGCCAGTGTCTATGATAAAGTTTCCTATCTTATTTTTTATTTCACCTTCAATAACAATAAGTCTGTCTACAAGTTTGAAAGGAATACGTGTAGAATGTTTGTTAATAGTTTTGGCATTTTTAAAATAAATAGGAATAGAATTTACAGTAATCTTAACATCATCAGTAGCCAAAACAGTTTTACTGACGATGAAAAAAAATAGAATGTACACTAACTTGTTCATATAATAATGACTCATATTGAGAAATTCTGTTACACACATTTAAAGTTACATGAATTAAAATTTCTTCATCTTAAAAAGAACTAAAAATAAATAATAATTAGTATATGTATCACTACTTCAGTTTTTTTAATCCTTAGGTAAATTGTGAAATCTAAATTATTGTCGATATTTGTATATCACTAATAGAAACTAATTTATGGCAATGAATAAAAATACAGTGTTAGCCTATGCAACACTTTTAATGATTTTTATAGGAGTATTATTAATAGGATTAGGAGTTTATAGATACGAAGATATAGGTTGGGGATTTGCATCAATCGGCTTAGGTTTTTTCGCTATAGCTTGGGTTTTTAATGCATTAAAAGGAAGAGTATAACAAACGATTACTTTTTAAAATAGAGGAGCTTTTACTTCACATATTTAATCAACTAACGAAAATAACAATCATATAAATGTCAGACGATAAGAAGGTCATTTTTTCAATGAATAGGGTTTCCAAAACCTATCAATCTACAGGAAAACAAGTTTTAAAAGACATATATCTAAGCTTTTTTTATGGAGCAAAAATCGGAATCTTAGGTTTAAATGGTTCTGGTAAATCTACATTACTAAAAATTATAGCAGGAGTAGAAAAAAACTATCAAGGAGATGTTGTTTTTTCACCAGGTTATAAAGTAGGATACTTAGAACAAGAGCCACAGCTAGACGAAAATAAAACGGTATTAGAAGTTGTAAAAGAAGGTGTAGCAGAAGTTGTAGCTGTTTTAGATGAATACAATAAAATCAACGATATGTTTGGTTTAGAAGAAGTGTATTCAGATGCTGATAAGATGCAAAAATTGATGGATCGTCAGGCAGAACTTCAAGATCAAATTGACGCTTCAAATGCATGGGAATTAGATACTAAACTTGAAATTGCAATGGATGCGTTACGTACTCCAGATGGTGATAAAAAAATAGGTGTTTTATCTGGAGGAGAAAAGCGTAGGGTAGCTTTATGTAGATTATTATTACAAGAACCAGAAATTTTATTATTAGATGAGCCTACTAACCATTTAGATGCAGAATCTGTACATTGGTTAGAGCATCATTTAGCGCAATACAAAGGAACGGTAATAGCCGTTACGCACGATCGTTATTTCTTAGATAATGTTGCAGGTTGGATTTTAGAACTAGATAGAGGTGAAGGCATTCCTTGGAAAGGAAATTATTCATCTTGGTTAGATCAAAAGGCAAAACGACTAGAGCAAGAAAGTAAAACAGCCTCTAAGCGTCAGAAAACATTAGAACGAGAGTTAGAATGGGTTAGAATGGCTCCTAAAGGAAGACAGGCTAAATCTAAAGCTCGTTTAAAGAACTATGATAAATTATTAAATCAAGATCAAAGACAAGCTGAAGAAAAATTAGAAATTTATATTCCTAATGGACCACGTTTAGGGACCAACGTAATTGAAGCATCAGGAGTTTCTAAAGTATTTGGAGAGAAATTATTGTATGAGGATCTAGCGTTCAATTTACCACAAGCTGGTATTGTAGGAATTATTGGACCAAACGGAGCAGGTAAAACTACCATTTTCAAAATGATTATGGGAGAAGAAAACCCAGATGCAGGAACATTTACTGTAGGCGAAACTGCTAAAATTGCTTACGTAGATCAAACACATTCTAATATTGATCCGAAGAAATCAATTTGGGAAAATTTCTCAGATGGACAGGACCTTGTTATGATGGGAGGGAAACAAGTAAATTCTCGTGCCTATTTAAGTCGATTTAATTTCTCTGGAAATGAACAGAATAAAAAGGTAGAAACCTTATCAGGAGGTGAGCGTAACCGTTTACATTTAGCAATGACGTTAAAAGAAGAGGGTAACGTATTACTATTAGATGAGCCAACAAATGATTTAGATGTAAACACCTTAAGAGCTTTAGAAGAAGGATTGGAAAACTTCGCAGGCTGTGCAGTAGTCATTTCTCACGATCGATGGTTCTTAGATAGAATTTGTACACATATTTTAGCATTCGAAGGAGATTCTCAAGTGTATTTCTTTGAAGGGTCATTCTCTGAATATGAGGAGAATAAGAAGAAAAGATTAGGAGGAGATATTATGCCAAAAAGAATTAAATACAAGAAGTTAATTCGATAATTATAAAGCATTCTTAAAGAGCGTTAAAAGTTCTAAATAACTCATATTTTGTTGTTAAATACAGTTAAACTGTTAAAAAGCAATGAAATATGAGTTTTTATTTTCCGTTTGGATACTATAGCAACAAAGTTTCTGCGCAGTTAATTGTTTGTTCTATAATCAATCATTTCGTTTAACAATCAAAAACAAGTAAAAATGAAAAATTATTTTAGAACTATAACATTTGTAATGTTATGTATCGGAACAGGATTTTTTGGAACTTTACAAGCAACTAATACATTAGAAGCTGTTGAAATTATAAAACAAGATAAAAGTTTAGTAGCTACTTATGTAGAATATTCAGAAGAAGAAGGCTATAAGTTTTCCACAAAAGATGGCGATATAGTAATTTTTCACCATGTTTCTGAAGAAGTATCGGAAGCAATAGATCTAAAATCGGGAGATTATAAAGGAAAAACTTTTGAAATTGCTTACACCGTTTCGGAAGCAGAAGGTCAAACTAAGTATGTAATAACTGGGTTAAAAGAAGTCAGTTAATAAACTATTAAAAGTAAGTAGAAGACCAGCAATACTATATTGCTGGTTTTTTTATGTAGTAATTTATTTTAAAATGTTTAAGTTTAGATACTTTATTAAATATAAACAGAAAACAAAATTTGAGTTATGAAAATTTTAAGATACGGCAGTAGTATACTTTTGTTTCTATCTATAGTTTCTTTTTCTACAAAAGAAGAACGTAAAGTTTATGAGAGTTTTAGGAAGCTAGATTCTTGTGAATTTGAAGGTAAAAAACTTTACGGAAGAATACAATTTGTAGAATATGCTTCTCAAGCAGATATTAAAGTAAAAATTGTTAATAGTTTTCCAGACCTTAAAGTAAAATTTGTCGAAAGCTTTGCAGATGATTGCGGAGAATGGCAGATTGTTGAAAGTAGTGGAGATTTAAAAGTATATATAACCGAAAGTTTTCCAGATATTAAAATCCAGCCAGTAAGCTCGTTTCCAGGCCTAACAAACTAATGTGAAGTTAAAACTAGATGAATTGAAATAAAATTTTCAAGAGTAAGCTATTTGCACTATTAATTTCATAATTGATAATTTTTTGGGTAACATTTTCTTAATGATTACACTACTAATTAGAAAATGTAAAGCATCAAATGAAAACAAAAATCTATAACAAAAGAACGAACTACATAGCAACTATATTGGCCATAATTAATGTGCTATTATTTATCTATCAAATTATTAAAAGTTATAATGATGTAGCAAAAATGATATTATCTATAGGTATACCTTTTTTACTACTTTCAATTGTAGTTTTTGCTTATAAAAAGTTTATGGCATATACTGAGCCAGAGCAAACAAAGTTAATTCAACGTACAGCTATGCTGGCTATGTTAGGGTTGGTTTTTATAAACTTTCAAATTGTTTTTAATGAAGTTTTAACTAGCAAAGTAATTTTGGCTGTTATTTTTCTAATAAATATATTTTGTTTATTCATACTATACATGAAATCATTTTCATCTAAAGCAAATAACTATGACTCGATT
Source organism: Tenacibaculum agarivorans (assembly GCF_001936575.1). Taxonomy (GTDB): domain Bacteria; phylum Bacteroidota; class Bacteroidia; order Flavobacteriales; family Flavobacteriaceae; genus Polaribacter; species Polaribacter agarivorans. Next base: position 13,344 of record NZ_MSMP01000015.1, on the reverse strand, counting down.
CAATTATTAAAAGAAAATAAAAAACAGCTCTCCAATGCCATGACAATTATAGCTGTTTGTATTGTAGTAAATGCCATTTTTGTTTTTGTAAATAGTTCTGATATGCAACATGTAGTATTAAGTATGTTTTTTCTTTTACCATTGGTAATACTAAAATATATAGATCAATTAAACTCAAAAAAGAAGTTTCATTATATTATTTTATTGACTGTATTAATTTTAATGTTAGTGTTTATCGTATTCGTTGCTTACACAAATAAAATAGCCACTTTAGCTTTTTCTATATACTTTATAATAGTATTGGCATTACTATTATCTAGTTTAATATCTTTAAAATTATTTGTTACAAAAAAGGAGTAAAAATGGAATTAAGAGATACATTAAATACATGCAATGGATATATAGAGATAATTGAGAAAAACAGTTCTTATATTGAAAAGAAACTTAAAAAAATTTCAAGCTTAGAAGAAGATGAATCTATGAGGGTTAAAAGATTTCCCAGAGATAATAAAGATATTATAAAATCGACATACGGGACTATTTTTAAATATTTGTTTGATATTTTAAATGCTAAATATTCTAAAGGCGATAATATTGAGGATTTAAAGGAAATAGCAGTTAGTTGTATTTCATATTTACAAAAGTCATGGGAGGCAGAAAATAATTATGTTCAAATGGTAAATATGTTATCTATTTGTATAATATTGGATATAGAGAATATTGAGTTTGAAAAATTAGTAGATCTAGTAGATAAAAGTACAACGAAAGATTTTTTAATTGATTTTTTAATTAATTACCGAAAATCTAATCGGCCAATTTCTACAACATTTTTATGGAAAAAGCCTTATGAATCAATTAAGGAAATAGTAGATTTAGCTTCTGAAAATAAAGGTTTGTGTATTAGTAGATTAAGTGTTTATTTGGCCAAAGAATGGTATAAGAATTACGATGCAAAAGATACGCATAAGAGTGAATGGAATATTCATACTGGTTATTGGAGTTATGAATCTGGAGCTATTGTTAAGATTTTGGGATTAAATGATGCATCATTGAAAGGAATACAATATTATCCGTATGATATGAATCGTTATCTAAAAAGAGAATGAATAATTTATTAAATAAGAAGAAGTAAAAACATACTTTATAAAAATGAGGTGTTAAAAATTGTGTGTTTGGAGAAGTATAGTTTAGTTACTGAAAAATATGTTTAAAGAGTTTTTTGAAAAATACCCTGATTTTATAATTTCGGAAAAGCCAAGTTTTGAATTAATTAAAGAATACTCCGATATTTTACCAGATGAAATGATGTCTTTTTGGGAAAAGTATGGATTTGGAACATTTATGAGTGGTTATATAAGAATGATTAATCCAAATGATTACAAAGAGCTATTTTCTAATTCTTATCAGGATGCTGAAATAGAAACTCCTTTTGCTGTAATAGCTTTTGGAGATATTATTTCTTGGAGAGGTGAAGCAATTAATATGGTATGTTATAGATATAATTATTCAGCTATTATAGGAGCGGATGAATTTGATTGGTTCATGAATATGGATCTAACTAGTAATTTATTTAAAACAGAAGATTTAAAGTCACAACAGTTTGAAAAAGCAAAAGATAGACTAGGAAAATTAACAATAAATCAATCTTATGGATACTTTCCTCTTCTTGCTTTAGGAGGAAATGAAAAAATCGAGAACTTACAAATTGTTGATACTAAAATCCATATTGATATTATAACTCAGGCTGTGGGCTTGGTTGAATGAATTAACTATAATAACTTATGATGATTTCAGATAAAGAAAATATTAAAATAAAATACTTTGGTCATTGTCCTATTGAAGGTTTTATAGAAAACTTTAGTGAATATCTGGGATATGAAATTGAGAGAGAAACAGAAAAAAAACTAATAGGAAACGAGAACACATATTATATTATTTTCAATATTGATAGGTACACCAATAGACAGAGAATCAGTCCTCAATTAATTGCATTATCTATATAAAAATGATATACTAAATGAATTTCAGTTAGCTAAAAAAATTAAAATTGAAAAGAAAGAAATAGAAAAACTATGTAAAGAGTTAGTAGGTAATAATTATATACAGAAAATAAATGATAGCTATAGTATAACAGAATCAGGGATAAAGGAGTATGTTAATAGTAGTAAAAAACAAGATATTAATTCAAAAGTAATACAACTATCTACAGGTGTGAAAAAAGTTTTTTCATTTATAGTTAAGACTGTAATGGTAGTTTCTGTAATACAATTGGTATTTAAAATCTTATTTCAAGTTAATTTATTAAAAATAGTATTTTACGATGTAGGTAAGTATTTTTAAGTAAAGTTTTAAAAGCATTTTTTTCTAAATGTAAAATATAACTATTTAGGCATCCTTTTGCTGTAAAATGACTGAACAATATCTCATAAATAATAAAAACACTTCCTTCTAAAGCAGACCACCTACCTTAAAGTAAAATTTGTAGAATTTTTTTGCAGACAATTATGTTGATTGGCAGATTGTTGAAAGTAGTAGAGGTTTAAAAGTATATAACCGAAAGTTTTCCAGACATTAAATCTAGCTAGTAAACTCGTTTGCAGGTCTAACAAACTAATGTTAAGGTTAAAACTAAATTAATTAAAATCTCCATAAACATACTTCATACACGATTAATTTCATAATTGATAATTTTTTTGGGTAACATTATTTTATCTGAGGCACATAGGATAGAATGATCACTAAAAAATAAGTTTTAAATTATGAAAAAATATGTGCTAAGCATAAGTGTTTTTCTACTCACAATTGCTATGAGTGGACAAATAAAACTTGAAGGAAGTCCTAAAGGAGGATCGAATGCTACAACTCCTCAAGGGAATTTCTTACCTGAAGTTATTCCTCCATCTCCAGAAGCAGCTGCTTTATCTAGATTTACTGAAGTTCCAGTTTCTCATTATACAGGATTAGCTAATATTTCTATTCCAATTCACACCATTTCTGTAAAAGGTATTCAAATTCCAATTAGTTTAAGTTATCATGGAAGAGGAGTAAAAGTATCTGAAACTGCTCCAAGAACAGGTATGGGATGGTCTTTGACTTACGGAGGAGATATTTCTAGACAAATACGAGGAAAGGCAGATGATGGACTAGGAAATTTTACATATTTCGAAAATAGCTCATCTTTTATGGTGTTTACGGAGAGCGAGCAGAATAGAGATGTTATTGAAACGAGACATACTTACGATCACAGCTATGATTTTTATCCAGATCAATTCTCTTTCAGTGGAGGAGGAGCAAGTGGGAAATTTGTATTTGATTATGAAAATTTACAACCAGTTATACAAAGTTTTGGAGATGTTAAAATTACTTATGAAAGAGAACGTGTAGGTTCAGGAGCAATTTTAGGTAGAATAATTGCTTTTCAAGTAACAGATAGTAATGGAAATATTTTCTATTATGGAATTTCAAAAGATAGACAACGTGAAGCAAGAGACTTTCAAAACTCTTCTATTGGTCAGTCAATTTATCTGAATGGAAATGTAGTAAATGATGGACATACACCTTCAGAACAAAATTTTAGCTCTTGGAAATTAATGGATATTGAAACACCTTATGGTGAAGTTATCAGTTATCATTATGAAAAAGAACGTACGCAACGATACGATAAATCTTATGACAAACATGATGCAGCTCCAGGATCTAATCCTAATTCATCAGTAAACCTAACTAATATTTTAAAAATTAGTTCAAAAATATCTAGGATAGATGAAGAGACGTATCAATTAAGTAAGATTACATATAACCAAGGAAGTGTTGTTTTTACGAAGGAAACCAATTTACGTCAAGATTATGAAGGACACGCTTTAGATAAGATAACTATATATGACCAAAACAATAAAAAGGTTAAAGCATATGATCTGAACTATATATATACTACAAGTACAGATCGCACTAATGTATTGAGTCATATAACTCAATTACCATTATTTAGTAAGTCACTTAAACGAATGTTTTTAAGTACCGTTGAAGAAGAAGGTAACGATGGTGCAAAATTACCACCATATGAGTTTACTTATAATTCAACAGTATTACCAAGTCGTTTTTCTACTCGTCAAGATTATTGGGGATATTATAATGGAGCTACAAATAATGGTCCTTTTTTAAGAATTTTTGAATATGGATTCTATAAACCAGATAGACGAGTACATATTGAAAACTCTAAAGCAGGAATATTAGAACAAATTAAATATCCAACAGGAGGAATTACTAAATTTTCTTACGAACATAATAAAGGACAAAAACCTTATTTTTTTAATGAAGTACTCACTCCTCCTATCAATCCAACATCGGAAGTTGGTGTAAAAATTGAGTTAACTAAGAAAGACTTTTATGATACAGTTACAGGCACATTTAAGTCACTGAATTATACATTTCCAGCACGCACTAAGATAACTTATAAATTAGAATGTTTTCACTTAAGGCATGTTGATGGAGATCCTAATATACCTAATTGTATTTTTCAAGTTTTAAAGGATGGAAATCTTATGGAAATTGGTAAGGAAGTTAGTTTCTCTTTATGTCAAGGAAGTGAAACGGTTAGTTTCCGACCTTCAGTGCCTAGGCATCCTAGTGTACCTTTAGGCTTACACTTAGATCCTAATTACGATTTTAAATTAATAATTTCTTACGATCAACCTAGTCCAATATTGTATTCTAGTGGAAAACGAATAAAAAAAATAGAGTATGTCACAGAAAATGATACTAGAATAAAAGAGTTTGATTATACAAAAGGAGGAGGAGAAACAGGTATTGTAATTGGTTTGCCATCTTATATCAATTTTGATAAGAACAATAACTTTAATCCATGTGTTAATCATTTATCAAGTTATTTTGATCAAACCAGTGCATTTAGTTCTTATCAAGCTAATAGTATTGGATATTCATTTGTTACAGAATATAATGGGACAAAAACGAATAACGAAGGAAAAACAGAATACTATTTTACCAATTTACCAGATGGCGGTGGTGATTATTACGATTTTCCTTACCATCCACCAACAGATAATGAATGGTTACGTGGAAAAAATGTAAATACTGTAGTCTACAGTAATGATCCTACTGAAGGTTATGTACTAGAAAAAGAAGTAATCACTAATTATTTGTATGGAGATCATTTTTATGGTTTCAATTTTGTCGGTGGGGCACTTACTTATCCTGATTTTGCACTTAATCCTCCAGCAGAATATTATCAATGGAAGGATAATAAAAGGAATTCAGGTAAAGTAAATTCTAGAACACTTTTCAAATTACCATTATTTATGAAGGATGGTTATGGAGATATTACAGATAAAACTACATGGAACTATAGAGTGTATTATTTAACAGGAGGAGCAGTTAATGTATATAGTACTACAGAACGCAATTATTTCGAAGGAAAACTTTTAGAAAACGAGACTAAATATTTTTATGACTACAATAAGCATTATCAAGTAAAGAGTTCTGAAACGACAGATAGTAAAGGTGATGTTTATAAAACAGTTAATGACTTTAGTACAGCTTTAATGAATGAAAATAGAATGCAACCTGTTACTACGAGTACTTTTGAGAATAATATAATTAAAGCTAAACAGCATACTGTATTTAATAAAACAAATGGGGTGTTATTACCATCAATCATACAAACAAGTAAAGGAAAGCAACCTTTAGAAGACCGTGCTATTTTTCATAGCTATGATCGTAATGGAAATCCTGTAGAGGTTAGTAAAAAAGATGGAACTAAGATTTATTATGTATGGGGATATAATAAAACACAACCCATAGCTAAAATTGAAGGATATTCTTCAGTGAATAGTACCCAATTAATAGCAATAAACGCAGCAATTACAGCTTCAGATAACGATAATAGTACTACTGCTGAGAATACTTTACGTAGTAAACTAACAGCATTACGCAATGCATTTCCCAATGCATATGTTACCACATTTACTTATGATCCTTTAGTAGGTGTTACAAGTATTACTGATCCGAGAGGAGAAACGGTATATCATGAGTACGATAATTTTAATCGATTAAAGTTATCGAAAAACTCAACAAAGGAAATCTTAAAAGAACACATCTACAACTATAAAAACTAAGCGAGGAACATGAAAAAGTTATTATTACTATTAGTAGTGCTACCATTTATGGTGTATGCACAGAGCACTAATGAAAATCATGTAGTTACTAAAGTATATAAAAAGGCAACTACCAGTCCAGTAAGTGGGCATAATAAAGATCAAGTAATGACTACCGTTCAATATTTTGACGGGTTAGGGAGATTAAAGCAAACTATAGGTGTAGAAGCAGGAGGAAATATTGTTTCTAATAATAGTGTGCCTATTGATTGGTCAATAAATGCAACGGCTACTAATTTTTACAATAGAAATGGAAGTAGTACAGAGAATAAAATAATAAATGGAACTACTCCTTTTGGAGAAACTGATTTATTATGGGAATGTATTCCAGATTCAACAAGCAATGCTGACGGAGGTTGGAACACAGATTACTTTACTATTGATAATACAAAAACATATCGTTATACAATTTGGGTAAAGAAAAATAAAGTAGGTGGAGTAGCACAAGGAAGGACATATCATGGTACGCAGAATGTAAATAATTTAAGTGGTTCAGCTAATGGTAATCCATATTTTTCACATTTATTGTTGCCAAAAGCCAATACATGGTATTTATTAGTTGGTGTTGTACATCCGTATACTTACAAAGGAGCAGATACAGGAGTAAGTGGTGTTTATGATGTGAATGGAAATAAAATTTCAGATGGAGTAGAATTTACATGGAGAGAGAATGTAAATACAACTAGACTAAGAAACTACCTTTATTATTGTACCGATACTAGTGTTCGACAATACTTTTGGAATCCAGTATTTCAGGAAGTAGATGGAGGTGAAATGCCGTTAGACAATGTATTTAATGAAAAGTCAACATTCATAGCTCAAGAACAGGTAAAAGACATTGTTACACATGTAGAATATGATCATTTGGGTAGAATGACTAAAGAGTATTTACCTGTAACTAACGGTAACGGAAATGCCAATTTAAGAACAGAAAATATGGCAGTAGCTACTCAAGAATACTATCAACAAAAATTTGCAAAAGATTTTGCTGGAGTAAGTTTACCAACACAAGTAAACGCCTATTCAGAAAAAGCTTTTGATTATTCTCCCTTAAATAGAGTAGAAAAACAAGCAGCTCCAGGAAAAGATTGGAAATTAGGAAATGGTCATGAAATTAAGTTTGATTATCAGGTTAACTTGGCTAATGAGGTTAAAGTATATGAAGTAAGTACTACTTTTGCTAACAATACCTACTCACCAACATTACAGGGAGGTACAACGTACTACACTCAAGGAATGTTATTAAAAACAATAACTAAAGATGAGAACTGGGTAGTAGGACAGACCTACAGTAAAGATCATACTACTGAAGAATTCAAAAACAAAAGTGGACAAGTAATTTTAAAGCGTAACTATAATAAAAATCAAAGACACGATACGTACTATGTATATGATGATTTTGGAAATTTAACATATGTAATTCCACCAAAAGCAGAAGGTACTATAAGTAAGCCCAGTAGTACTAAATTAAACGAATTATGTTACCAGTATGTATATGATTATCGTAATCGATTAATAGAAAAAAAGATTCCAGGAAAAGGATGGGAATATATAGTATATGACAAGTTAGATCGTCCAGTACTTACGCAAGATGCTAACTTAAAACTTAAAAAACAATGGTTGTTTACTAAATACGATAAACTGGGTAGAATTGCTTACACTGGTACATTTGTAGATGCATCTAATTTAAATAGAAGTAGTATGCAGAATCAATTTAATTCGATTAATAGTACCGCTGCAAAACAGTACGAAACACAGTTGGCTAGTCCTGGAGGTTACGGAGTTTATTATACAGCGTCAAATTTTCCAAATTCTAGTATAGACATCTTAACATTGAATTATTACGAAAGTTATACTTTTGATAGAGCTGGTGCACCAAACTCAGTGAATACGTATGGAGTTAGCAATACAACTCAATTAAAAGGATTACCAACAGGAACTAAAACAAGAGTTTTAGGAGCAGGTAATACTTGGGTTACTACAGTTACTTATTACGATGCTAAAGCACGACCTATATATGTATTTAGTGGAAATGATTATTTACAAACAACAGATATTATTGAAAGTAAATTAGATGATTTTACAGGAAAGGTTTTAGAAACTAAAACTACACATAAGAAAACAGGAAAAATAGATATTGTTACTACAGATCGTTTTGAGTATGATCATATGGATAGGCTGATAAGTCAGAATCAACAAGTAAATAGTCAAGTATCTGAGCGTATTGTAAAAAATAATTATGATGATCTAGGGCAATTAGAAAGTAAAGTTTTAGGAAACGGGACTAAAGTAGGATATAGATATAATGTTGAATCCGTTGTTTCGGTTTCTGATGATATAATTACTAAAGTAGGGGGAGGAAACACCTCATGGGATGGAGACATTTCAACTCAAGGAAGTATTTTAGGAGATGGTTATGTTGAATTTATTTCAGAGACCAAAGGTAAATACTACATGGCGGGTTTATCAAATAATAATAACTCAGCTACATTTTCAAGTATTAAGTATGCTATTTATATAAATCATTCAGTTTATATTTATGAATCTGGTTCAAATAAAGGAGTGAAAATTAGTTATGAGGCAGGTGATGTATTTAGAGTAGAGCGTATTGGAAATACAGTATATTATAAAAAGAATGGTGAAACCTTTTATATTTCTCAAACACCTACAACTGAAGAATTGTTTGGAGATGTTAGTATGTATCATATAGGAGGAAAAATCAAAGATTTTAAAATTGTAGACAATACTAAAGGTTTACAAAAAGTAGATTATGACTATAATGTTAGAGGATGGTTAACAAATATTAATGATGATGTGGTAAATGATGGAGATTTATTTAATTTTAGTATTAAATATAATGATCCAAGTGTGGTTACAAACAAGCGTTTATATAATGGAAATATAGCCCAAACTAGTTGGCAAACCGATAATATAGATAAGTCTACCAAAACGTATAATTATTCTTATGATGCCTTGAATAGAATAACTTCAGCTTTAGGAGCAACGACTACAAAATATGATTTATCTCAAGTAGGATATGATAAAAATGGAAATATTTTAAATCTTGTTAGAAATGGTCATACCAATACAAGTGCTACTACTTTTGGCTTAATGGATGATTTATCATATAATTATGATGCAGGAAATAAACTTTTAGGAGTAGATGATGATGGGGCTGCTAATTTTGGTTTTAAAATAAAGCCAAGTTCTGGTAATGCCTATACGTATGATGTAAACGGAAACTTGAAAAGTGATAAAAATAAAGGGATTAATACAATAGAGTATAATCACCTAAACTTGCCTACATTTATTGAAATTAATTCTGCACCTGATGAAATTGGCTATACATATACAGCAGATGGAATTAAATTAGTTAAGAGTGTTTACAACGATAAAACAGGAGAAACTACAGAAACAATATATGCGGGTAATTATATATATGAAGATAATAAGTTACAATTCTTTAATCATTCTGAAGGATATGTAAAATTTGAAAATAATAAGTTTGAGTATGTTTATCAATACAAAGACCATTTAGGAAACATACGTTTAAGTTATACAGATAATAATGGTGATGGTGTAATTACATCAAGTACTGAAATCATAGAAGAAAAGAATTATTATCCTTTTGGATTACAACATAAAGGATATAATAATGTAATAAATTCATTAGGAAGTAGTGCAGCGGAAAAATTTAGTTTTGTTGGTAAAGAATTAAATGAAGAACTCGGCTTAGAATGGTACGATTTTGGAGCTAGAAATTATGATGCTGCTATAGGTAGATGGATGAATTTAGATCCTTTAGCAGAAGAAATGCGTAGACACTCACCTTATAATTACGCTTTTAATAATCCTATTTTCTTTATAGATCCAGATGGAATGAAACCTTGTCCTAATGGTGATTGTTATGATCATGAGAATCAAATAACTAGGACTAAAGATGTACCAGATGATCTTAAATTTCACACAACTGTTAATGCTGTTAAAAAAATAGATGAAGCATTAGATGTCATAGGTAATAGTATTGGTTATTCAAACTTTTCTGAGAAATTAGAAGATAGTCCTTCAAAATCTTTTAAGGACAAGGTATTAAAAGATGAACAAAGGTCTGGCAATACTTCAACAGAAACAGATACAAATATTGATGGTACAGGATTTATATTTGATACTGATGCAACAGTAAAAATTGAGATTACAGGTTTTTCTTTTGATGATAGAGATAAGCATGCAAGTACATCAAGTTCATCAAATAGTGAGTTTTCTAAGGAGCATGATATTAAAGTAAAAGGAGTAGCAGAAACTGATGCACCAGTTTCTAAATATTCAGCAGAATTTGAAGCAGGTTTTAAATCAAGTGGAACAATTTCAGGTGAAAATGGATCAACATATAATGTTTATACAGTAAATACCCATGTAAATGTATCCGTAACTACAACTAATCCTAAAGGAGTAAAAGTCACAACATCACGAGATATAACAATTAAAGCAACAATTAGTAGTATGTATAATTTTAAAACAGGTGCAAAGTTCAAATAGAAATTATGAGAAAAAAGATTTTTTTTTATTCGTTAATTTTATTGTTGTCAGTTTCAATTTATTCAATGTATAAGTTGGTAAACTTAGATTTTAATAGGCCTTATATAGAGATCGGGGTAGGTAAAATTGTAATGTATCCTGTAAAAGAAGGAGTTTTATCGTTAGGAATAATAATAAGCACTATAATTTATTGCATAACTAAGCTATTAGATAACTCTAAAAATTAGTATTCTTTAGAGAAGCTAAAAAGAGTAAAACATTTCAAGTAAGATGCACTGCGGTGCATCTTTTTTATTCCCTACTGGGTAAATACCTCTAGGCTTGCCCCGGAGAAATTTACCTAAAAGATAACTCAGGTTTGTAATCCTTACCTATTTTGAGTTAACTAATAGAATTTTAGTTTTATACATAACCACGTTATTTATTAATATAACGTGGTTTTTTTAGTTTTAATTAAAGAGAAGTATGTGTAAATAGATTATTTAAAAACTAATAACCCAAAAAAATATGCTGTTAGTTATACGTTACTTTTCTTATTCCTCAATCCTTGTAGTTAAGATTGATTTTTAAATATTTATAAAAATACAGCTACTAAATTATCAGTTTACTAAAAATGATAACTTTATTTCAATTATTTGCTGTTTTCTACAAAATAGATCGTAATTTTCTAGCTTCAATCGATAGTATTTAACATCATGAGCAAGTATTACATTTTTGATTTTGATAGTACTCTCACAAAAGTAGAGGGGCTAGACGTTTTAGCTGAGATTACCTTAGCAAACAATCCAAAAAAAGATCAAATTATTGAGGAAATCATCAATATTACCAATCTTGGTATTGATGGTGAAATATCCTTTACGCAATCCTTGGAGCGTAGAATTAAGCTCTTAAGTGCTAATCGATCCGATTTAGAACTTTTAATCCAAGAACTTAAAAAACGAGTTTCAAGTTCTATAGAAAGGAATAAAGAGTTTTTCGAATTATTCTCGGAAAATATTTATGTAATTTCAGCAGGATTTAAAGAATTTATAGATCCTATCGTAGCGGAATACAATATCCCATCAGAACGCGTATATGCGAATACTTTTGAATTCAATTCAGAAGGAGAAATCATAGGTTTCGATAGAGATAATGTATTATCAACACACAATGGTAAAATAGCCTGTTTAAAAAACTTACAGCTTGATGGTGAAATACAAGTAATCGGAGACGGTTATAGCGATTATGTAACCAAAGAAGCTGGAGTTGCAGACAAGTTTTTTGCCTATACAGAAAATGTTCAGCGTGCAAAAACAATAAAGAATGCTGACCATATCACACCAAATTTAGACGAATTTTTATTTATAAACGATTTGCCAAGAAATATATCTTATCCAAAAAACCGTATCAAGATGTTGTTATTAGAGAACATACATCCAGATGCGTATGAAAAATTTACCAAAGATGGATTTACAGTAGAAACTGTAGGAAGAAGTCTATCTGAAGATGAATTAATAGAAAAACTACAAGATGTACATGTAGTAGGTATTCGATCAAAAACTCAAATTACACAAAAAGTAATTGAAAATGCACCAAGATTATTGGCAGTTGGAGCATTTTGTATCGGAACAAAACAAATAGATTTAGAAGCGTGTAAAGAAAATGGTATCGTAGTTTTCAACGCTCCTTATAGTAACACCAGATCTGTGGTAGAGCTGGCTATTGGAGAAATCATTATGCTAATGCGTAGTGTTTTTCAACGTAGTTCAGAAATTCATAGTGGACAGTGGAACAAAACAGCACAAGGTTCTAAAGAAGTTAGAGGTAAAAAACTCGGTATTGTAGGTTATGGTAACATAGGAAAGCAGTTGTCTGTTTTAGCAGAGGCTTTAGGAATGGACGTATATTATTATGATGTAGAAGATAAGTTAGCTTTAGGAAATGCAACTAAAATGAATTCATTAGCGGATTTATTAGGCGTTTCTGATGTAGTTACTTTACACGTTGATGACAATTCGTTGAATAGAAATTATATAGGAGAAAAAGAAATCTCACAAATGAAAGATGGAGCTCACTTAGTGAATTTATCAAGAGGTTTTGTTGTAGATATTCCTGCTTTAACAGCAGCATTAAAATCTGGTAAATTAGCTGGAGCAGCTGTTGATGTATATCCTGAAGAGCCAAGAAAAAATGGTGAGTTTATTACCGAATTAAAAGGATTACCTAATGTAATTCTTACGCCACATGTTGGTGGTAGTACAGAAGAAGCACAACGAGATATCGCTGATTTTGTACCTGGTAAAATAATGGGATATATCAATTCTGGAAATACAGTTGATGCAGTTAACTTCCCGAATATTCGATTACCAAAGCAACAAAATGCACACCGTTTCTTACACATTCACCAAAATGTATCTGGAGTAATGGCAAAGATCAATAAAGAATTGGCTGAATATGGCTTAAACATCTTAGGTCAATACTTATCAACAGATTCAAAAGTAGGATATGTAATTACTGATGTAGATAAAGATTATGATCAAGAAGTAATTCAGAAATTGAAAGATATCGACGGAACTATCCGATTTAGAGTATTGTATTAAAAAGAAAACAGGTCGATTAAAAATCGACCTGTTTTTTTATTATTGGTCTCAACTAAGGG
>NZ_MSMP01000014.1 GCF_001936575.1 Tenacibaculum agarivorans | reverse complement strand
TTAAATGAAGAATAATTTTGTGTCGAGAAGTAGTCGGATAGTTCTCGATACATTTTTTACTACGTTAGTACTTCATAAAAGTACTATCATTGACATCTTTTTATTAAGAATTGAAACAAATATTCAAAATAATCTATATTTCCTCTCCTTTGCCTTGATGCAAAGGAGCAAAAATCAAGACTGGAATGATAAGAATTTAAAAATACTACGGCATCTTCAGCCACAGATGAAAAGAACTCGCTAAGGCTCAAACAGTTTTTCATCTTTCAGCCAACCCTGCTGCCTTGATTTTTAAAAATTCTTATCAATAGGTCGTTTTGTTAGTAATACGTCATTTTATCCGTTTTTTTAAAATTTTAAATGGTTTCTCGAACTGATAGTTTAGGATTGTTTTGATTTCTAAATGCACAACGAGTGTATTATGGTAATTTGGAATACTTATTTGATGTAATCCATAGCATTTAACGATAAGAAAAAACTATTTAGGACTAATTTAATTAAATAGCTCACTAATTTTAGCATGATAATTTTTATTAAATTACGTTGATAAATTTAAAACAAACAGATACCATGGCTTTTGATATTGAAATGATAAAACAAGTTTACAGTAAAATGGTAGAAAAGGTTGATGCAGCCCGCCAAATTACTGGTAAACCTTTAACCCTAGCAGAAAAGATCTTATATGCACATTTATGGGACGGAAAGCCTACAACAGCATACCAGAGAGGTAAAGATTATGTAGATTTTGCTCCTGATAGAGTGGCTTGTCAAGATGCAACTGCTCAAATGGCTTTATTGCAATTTATGCAAGCAGGAAAAGCTAAGGTAGCTGTACCAACTACAGTACATTGTGATCATTTAATTCAAGCAAAGGAAGGAGCAAGTACTGATTTACAAAATGCGTTAAATATAAGTAACGAAGTTTTTAACTTTTTAGAGTCAGTATCTAATAAATATGGAATAGGTTTTTGGAAGCCAGGTGCCGGTATTATTCATCAAGTAGTTTTAGAGAATTATGCATTTCCTGGAGGAATGATGATTGGTACCGATTCTCATACAGTAAATGCAGGAGGATTAGGTATGGTTGCTATTGGAGTTGGTGGAGCAGATGCTGTAGATGTAATGGCAGGGATGCCTTGGGAATTAAAGTTTCCAAAATTAATAGGTGTAAAACTAACGGGTAAATTATCAGGTTGGACTGCACCAAAAGATGTTATTTTAAAAGTAGCAGAAATTCTTACAGTAAAAGGGGGAACAGGAGCTATTGTAGAATATTTTGGACCTGGTGCCACATCAATGTCATGTACAGGTAAAGGAACCATTTGTAATATGGGAGCTGAAATTGGAGCTACAACTTCAACTTTTGGTTACGATGGTTCTATGGAACGTTATTTGCGAGCTACAGATAGAGAAGATGTTGCTGATGCAGCTAATGAAATTAAAGACTATCTAACTGCGGATGCTGAGGTATATGCTAATCCTGAAGAGTATTTTGATCAAGTTATTGAAATTAATTTATCAGAATTAAATCCATTATTAAATGGACCATTTACTCCGGATTTATCTACTGCTGCGGGTAGTGATATGACAGAAAAAGCAAATGCAAATGATTGGCCTTTAAAAGTCGAGTGGGGATTAATTGGTTCTTGTACGAATTCTTCATACGAGGATTTATCTCGCGCCTCTTCTATAGCACAGCAAGCTTTAGATAAAGGATTGAAAACAAAAGCTGAGTTTGGTATTAATCCTGGTTCAGAACAAGTTCGTTATACGGCAGATAGAGATGGAATTTTAGAGGTGTTTGAAAAATTAGATGCTACAATTTTCACCAATGCTTGTGGACCTTGTATTGGGCAATGGGCTCGTTATGAAGATCCTAAAAATGCACCTAAAAATAGTATAGTCCACTCTTTTAATAGAAACTTTGCAAAACGAGCTGACGGTAATCCAAATACACACGCATTTGTAGCTTCGCCAGAATTAGTTGCGGCTATAGCAATCGCAGGTAGATTAGATTTCAATCCAATGACAGATAAATTAATCAACGAAAATGGAGAAGAAGTGATGTTAGATGAACCAACAGGTTGGGAATTGCCACCAAAAGGTTTCGAGGTTAAAGAGAATGGATATTTAGAGCCTGTTGCAGATGGAAGTGGAGTTGAAGTTGTTGTAAATCCTAATTCTGAACGTTTAGAGTTATTAACTCCTTTCACACCAATAGGAAATGAAATTAAAGGAGCTAAATTATTAATTAAAGCTTTCGGAAAATGTACTACAGACCATATATCTATGGCTGGACCTTGGTTGCGTTATCGTGGACATTTAGATAATATTTCAAATAACTGTTTAATTGGTGCTGTAAATGCTTACAATAAACAAACTAATTTTGTTAAGAGTCAAATTACAGGAGAGTATGATGCAGTACCTGCTACCCAAAGAGCGTATAAAGCGGTAGGAATTCCTACAGTAGTTATTGGAGATCATAATTATGGAGAAGGATCATCAAGAGAACACGCAGCTATGGAACCACGTCACTTAGGTGTAGTTGCAGTAATTGTAAAATCATTTGCTCGTATTCATGAAACAAACCTAAAAAAGCAAGGTATGCTAGGTTTAACTTTTGATAATGAAGCAGACTACGATTTAATTCAAGAAGATGATACATTCAACTTTTTAGATTTACATGAGTTTGCTCCTGGTAAACCATTAACAATTGAAATAGTTCATGCGGATGGTAGTAAAGATAAAATCAAAGTAAATCATACCTATAATACTGGACAAATAGAGTGGTATAATGAGGGTTCTGCTTTAAATTTAATAAAAAAGCAAAACGCTTAAACAAAATTAACCATTTTACGTACTATATTTTAAACTCCCAGTTTTTGGGAGTTTTTTTTGTAATTTAGGTTAAACAATATTTAATACAAACAGTTAATTAACTGAATAAAAACAAATTAACAATGAAGAATTTATTTACAGGAATTTTACTAACAATTGCGTTTATACTTACAGGGTGTAGTGATGATCGAGTTGTTGTTCCAGAATCTGGGGTGTTAAATGGAGGGCCTTTTGATTTTATTATTGATGGAGTAGCGGATAATGTATCTGGTATTACAGTTACAGGTAATACAGTAGGTAAGAAGTCAACATTTATTATAACAGATGCAGCAGGTGAAATTTTAGGTTTACCAGGAGATATGGCAGCTTTAGAAGCTGTTGATTTTGATGGAGCAGGTGAAGGAGTATGTTATATATGGTATGTAACATATGAGTCAAGTATTTCAGGACTTGAAGTTGGAAATAACGCAAATGACTTAACTGGAATTTATGATTTATCAAATAAATTAACAGTAAATAGAAATCCACCTAGTGCAGGAATGCTAACAGGAGGGCCTTTTACTTTTGCTGTTGGTGATGGAACGGCAGATAATGTATCAGGAATATCTGTTGATGGAGATCCTAAAGGTGATAACAGTTCATTTATCATAACTGATAATGCTGGTAAAATATTAGGATTGCCAGCAGACATGGATGCTTTAGAAGGTGTAGATTTTGACGGTACAGGTACAGGTGTGTGTTTAATTTGGTATATCCGTTATCAAGATGGATTACAAGGTTTAGCAGTAGATGCTAATGCTAGTGGTTTAATGGGAGTTTTTGACTTATCAGATTCAATTACTGTAAATAGAGTAGATCCACCAATGGCAGGTACATTAAACGGAGGTCCATTTAATTTTACTGTAGATGGAACTGCAGATAATGTTTCTGGAATTACTGTAACTGGTACACCAGTAGGAAGTAAAAGTTCTTTTATTATTACTGATGATATGGGTAAAATTTTAGGTTTACCAGCAACAATGACAGATTTAGAAGGAGTTAATTTTGACGACGCTGGGGCTGGTGTTTGTTTAATTTGGTATATCAGATATGAAGGTGATTTAGAAGGTTTAGAAGTAGATGCTAATGCAAATGATATTAAAGGAGTTTTCGATTTATCTAACTCAATTACAGTAAATAGAAGCTAATTAAAATTAATTATAACTTTATATTTCATAAAAAAGCTCTGATTTTCAGAGCTTTTTTTGTAAGGAAACTTTTTTTTCAGAGACATAATTTGAAGTAGTAAATTAAATTCAAATACAATGAGCGCTCTTTGGTATTTAGAAGATATTAATCTATTCAAAATTTTATGCCCTCATAAATATCCAGCTTACCAGGAATCACACCAAGTTGATATTTATAAAAAAAGCGATTATATATACTTCAAAAATGATAATGCAAGCAAGATCTATTTAATAGATAAAGGAAAAGTAAAGATTGGGTATTATACCGAAGAAGGAGAAGAGGTGGTAAAAGCGATACTGACAAAAGGTGAAATTTTTGGTGAAAAAGCATTATTAGGTATCGATATAAGAAATGAATTTGCCCAATCGATTGACAATACTACAAGCATATGCCCCGTTCCTAAGGATACAATGTATGAATTAATGAGAGATAATGTTTCTGTTAGCTTTAAAATATATAAATTCATTGGTTTACGAATGAAAAAACTAGAGAGACGTTTAGAATTATTGTTGTATAAAGACACTAAAACTCGTTTATTAGAGTTTTTAAATGAACTATGTGAAGACTATGGATACGAATGTAATCAAACAGGAGATCATATCATAAAACATCCATATACGCAAAAAGATATAGCGTCACTGATAGGAACATCTAGACCAACATTGAATGCAATGTTAAATCAATTAAAACAAAGTAATATCATAGATTTTGATAGAAAACAGATAAGACTATTTCAAAAATTTGCTTAAATGTAATGTGGCTTACATTTTAAAAGAAATCCATACTATAAATTTGTATCAATCTTATAAATTAATAAATCATGAAAAAACTTTTTTTGAGCCTTTTGGCTTTAGCTTTCGTATTTACATCATGTAATGACGATGAAGAAGTAGTAGTAACTAATGCAGGAAAATTAGAAGGAGGACCATTTACTTTCTTTGTTGATGGTAAAGCAGATAATGTTTCTGGAGTTACAGTTACAGGTAGCGTTGAAGGTGCAAATACAAAGTTTATTGTAACAGATGATAAAGCTAATATTTTAGGATTACCTGGAGATATTGCGGCTTTAGAAGGTGTGAATTTTGATGATGCTGGTGTTGGTGTTTGTTTAATTTGGCACATTGCATATGAAGATGGATTGGTAGGATTAGAAATGGGCAAGAATGCTAACGATTTATCTGGAAATTTTGATTTATCAAATTCAATTACTGTAAATAGAGAAGGAGGACCAGTTGCAGGAACATTAAAAGGAGGTCCTTTTACATTTGTTGCTGGAGATGGTACACCAGATAATGTTTCCGGAATTACTATTGATGGAACACCGGTAGGAACTAACAGTTCTTATATTGTTACTGATGATCAAGGAAAAATTTTAGGAAAACCAGGAACATTAGAAATGTTAGAAGGAAATGATTTCGATGGGGCTGGAGTTGGAAAATGTTTAATCTGGTATATCCGTTATGAAGATGGATTACAAGGATTTGAGGTAGGAAATAATGCTAGTGATATACAAGGGGTATTTAGTTTGTCAAATTCAATAGTTGTAGATAGAGTAGCACAGCCAGTTGCAGGTGCTTTAACAGGAGGTCCTTTTACATTTGTAGCAGGAGATGGTACTCCGGATAACGTGTCAGGTATTGCTGTTACAGGATCACCAGTAGGCTCTAAAAGTTCATTTATTGTTACTGACGATATGGGAGGGATTTTAGGTATGCCACCAACATTGGCTGCTTTAGAAGCAAATGTAGATTTTGATGGAGCAGGAATAGGAAAATGTTTAATCTGGTATATTAGATACGAAGGAGAGTTAGAAGGTTTTGAAATGGGTAAAAAAGCAGGAGATATCAAAGGTATTTTTGCATTATCAAATTCAATTGATGTTGATAGAGTAGCTCAACCAGTTGCAGGTACTTTAACAGGAGGACCATTTACATTCACAGTAGGTGATGGTACACCAGATAAAGTAACAGGTATTGCTGTCACAGGGTCACCAACAGGTTCTAAAAGTTCATTTATTGTTACTGATGATATGGGAACTATTTTAGGTATGCCACCAACATTAGCAGCTTTAGAAGCAAATGTAGACTTTGATGGAGCAGGAGTAGGAAAATGTTTAATTTGGTATATGCGTTACGAAGGAGAGTTAGAAGGTTTTGAAATGGGTAAAAAAGCAGGAGATATCAAAGGAGTTTTCGCTTTATCTAATTCAATTGATGTAGATAGAGTAGCACCTTAATCAGGTAAATCACTTCATCCAAATAAAAATGAAAAGTACAGTTAGTTTTAACTGTACTTTTTTACTTTTTGATAAGACAAGTTGTTTTATTTAGAGCTAGTTTGAAATAATTGCTTTATTCCAGCTGGCAAAAATTTTTGAATGGGTAAACTAGTCATAATTTTTATATCTTCTGTTATTGAACTTTCATTATCCAGAAACTTAAGAATTTTCTCAGGGGATAATTTTTTAAACATCCTACTAAAAATTTCTTTACCACTCATTCGTCCAGAAATAATAACCTCAATTAAAGTACTATCATACCATTGAAACATTTTGTCTCTAAGTGATAATGTTTTTATTGGCGCAGTATCATTACATAGTTTTTCTACAATAGAATCTGTGTTTTTTTGGATAAACTGAAAAGTATATCCACTACTAGCTTTTGTATTTCCTCCAGCCGTACCAATATGAATAATCTGTTGTTTACTGTGCAAAGGAAATTGCTGAGAAGACATTGGAATGATACCAAATTCTTCATGTGAAATCTCATATTCTTTAAGTAGGATATCATTTTCAATATAAGCTTTAATAGCTTTTCTATATTCCTCTTTAGGAATTAATTCTCCTGTAAAAAGAGTATACTCAACCAAAGCTGTATGCTTGGAAGTAGGTAGAACATACATAAACGTAGTACCATGATGTTGTGAAACACTAAAGTCCATTAAAGTGGCTTCCTTTTCATTAAAAAAGGGAGTATTAGTTTTAATTTCCCAACCTAAAAAATGCTGTAATAAAGTATTTTTAGACGATAATTCTGGCTGCATTAACCCTGTAGAATTGAAGATGTAGTTAGCTTTAAATGTTTGACTAGCAGTTTTAAGTATAGCTATATTCTCGATTACATCAAAGCTTTTAATTTCATCTTTAACAAATATTACATTATCAAATTGTTCAATAAATTGTAGTACATGAATATAGAAGTCAATTCCTCTAATCATTTTATATGTATATCCTTTTAAATCAAAGGTATTGGTAAACTTATCATTTTTAAAAGTTAGTCTATTCCACTCATGTATAACGGTGTTTTGAAATGGTCCAGTTTCTTTTTCCCAAAAACACCAAGTTCTATCATTTTCTTCTTTAGGATCCTTATCTACAATGAGTATGCTCTTATTAGATAATTCTGGTGTTTTAAGTAGTTTATATACCAAACTTAAACCAGCACATCCTGCGCCTGCAATTATATAATCATACTTCATATTTATACTGAAAGATTAGAATACAAAAATAATGTATATAGATTAATGATTGTGGATAGTATTATTTAGAGTTTTTTTCAAATTCTAATCGAATATATTCATCTGACTTTCCTTTGGGTATAGATGGAGAGTTCCATTTATCATTCAAGATCATTTTTCCAATAAAAGCAATTTGACCTATGTGATAGGGGTAATGAGCGATTTGTCGAGTAATAGTTTCAATTAATTTAACCTCTTTATTTCTTATCAAAATAGGCTTATTAAAATTGGTTTCATTAAGAGAATTTAAAGCATTGAAGAGACAGTCCCATCCTTTATTCCATTTTTCAATTAATTCTGAATAACTTAAATTTTGATTAGCAAATTCACTTTCTCGATTTCTCCATTCTTTTTCTCCATCACTTTCAAAAAAATCAGTCCATCTTGATAGCATGTTCTCTGATAAATGCATTATTATACAAGCGATATCATTACTTTCTTCATTATACCTCCAGTACAAATCTTCCTCAGTTAATTGTGCTATAGTTTTATCTGCAACTTCTTTATACGATTCAAATTGAGTTTTTATATTTTTTAAATATTCCTCTACCATAGTTTGCCATTTATTTTAAGTCTAATACCAATAATTGTAATCTTTCAAAAGCAGAACCCCAACCGTTATAGAATCCCATTTTTTCTTGTTGTTTACAGTACTCTTCTGTTTCATGAATAACACTAAAAGTAAATTTGGTTTGATCACCAATTTTTTCAAAATATGCATGTAACTCTACATTTTCTGTCATCGGTTTAAAATCCGCACTCGTTACGATCTTTTCCATTTCAATAATTTCCTTATAAATACCTTCTGATATAAATTCTGCTCTATTAGGCATTAACATCGTATACTTCCATTTGCCGCCAACTTTAAAATCGTGTTCTATAACGTTCAAATCCATACCAGGAGGTGCCCACCATTTTACAATGTGTTCTGAACTTGTCCAAGCTTCCCATACTAATTCTATTGGGGCGTCAAAAATTTTTTCAAGTGAAAGAGTTCTGTTGTTTAAGTTGTTCATTCTGATTCTTTTTTATTTTTAAGTTGATTTACATAGTGTTCAAAAGAATTAATTCTTTCTTCCCATTGTTTATGGAATTTTTCAATCCATAAGAAAGCAGGAATTAAGTTTTTATGGTTTACATAACAAAAGCGTTCTCTACCTCTTTTAGTAATAGAAACAATACCGCATTCATCTAATATTTTTAAATGTTTAGAAATTGCAGGTCTACTAATATCAAATTTTTCAGCTATCGTATTTACTGATAGTTCAGATTCTGAGAGAATATCTATAATCTCTCTCCGTATAGGGTCAGCTATGGCTTGAAATACATCTCTTCTCATAATTAAGTAACCAATCGGTTACAAATGTATATGAAACCGATTGGTTACGTAATATTTTTTATTCATTTTTAGTAAAAGAGCTTTTTTTATAGAAAATTTTTGTTTTGAAGTGATTCGATAGGAATAACAAAAAGAAAATGAATTTGAGTATGCTTAAAAATAGGTTGTAATTTCAATGAGATTCTAAAACCTTGATATAATTCATTTTTTTGGATTAAAGTGATGGATTATTTTTCTTTTTACAACATCATATCGATCCGTATTAAAATCTCCTTTATATTCATTAATTATTTTATCAAGGTATGTAATGGTTTCATTATAAGAAATATATCTGAAGTCTAATTTGAGTTTTTCATCTACAGGATATTTTTTCTTTACTATTTCTGTAGAAATATTTTTGAATACAATTACACGAATATCATACTCTGTTTTATCATTAGAGTCAGAGCTACCATGATTATTCCATTGCCACCATTGAAAGCCTATCAAATTATGAGCTAGAATTTGAGGACCTAAATCATCATAATTCAATAGTAAAGTATTAGACGAGGAGGTGAAGCTGTTATATTGATTTTTACTTTGACAGTAACAAACAAGATTTATAAAAAATATAAAAGTGAAAGTGATTTTTTTCATGTTAATCTATAATTCATTTTTCAATTTATACTTTTCATTAATTTTTTAGACAAAAATTTTAAACATTACTTAAAGTTAATAAAAAAACTTATTTTAGAAGTATATTCTTAAAACCAAATAAAAATGAAAAAAAAGCATACTTTTAAAGAGTTAACTAAAAAAGAATTACAAAAACTAAAGGGAGCAACAGGTGGTGGAATAAATGTTCCTTCGTATAGTTTGAGTTTAGATTTATTAGCTGATGATAAGAAAGATTAGCCGTTTGAAGTCAATATTTTGTAAACAAGTTCTTTAGTAAGTGTTTCTCCGTTGGCTAGTTCTTTTATTTTAGCAAAAGGAAACATAAAATTACAACCATTTTTAAATTCCGAACATCCGTAGGCTGTTTTTCCTTTTAAAACAGTTCCTTTTTTGCATTTAGGACAAGTAATTACTTCAGGAACTTTAGTATTAGGTGTTTTAGATTGATTTTTATCTGATATAGATTTGGGTTCTAATTTAAGTTTGAAATTTTCATCAAAACGAATGAGTCCTTCAATTTTTCCTTGTTCAGTATTCCAGCCTTTTAAGTTTGTAGTACATCCTTTATCTAGTAATCGGATTAGTTGATTTTCAGAAATCTTTTTATCCAGATAATTAAAAGGTAAGGTGAAATTACAGCCATTTTTATAAGCAGAACAACCATAAGCATTGCTACCTTTTAATAAAGTGCCTTGTGAACATTTAGGACAAGTTTTACCTACAACAGTTTTTTTAGCAGCTTTTTTCTTTTCTACTTTGGTTGTAGTAGTTGTCTTATTATTTTCTGCAGAAAGTTTTGCAGTTTTCCTGCTAGAACGAACTTCATAAACCAATTGATCTACCATTAACTTCATTTGTTTGATAAAGGTACTCGCATGATAATCACCTCGTTCTATTTCTTTTAAACGTTTTTCCCAAAGACCAGTTAATTCTGCTGATTTTAATAACTCGTTATCAATTAATTGAATTAAATCTATACCTGTTTGAGTGGGAATGATTAACTTCTTTTGACGTTGTATGTATTTTCTTTTAAACAGCGTCTCAATAATGCTTGCACGGGTGGAAGGGCGTCCAATTCCGTTTTCTTTCATCAGTTCACGCATCTCATCATCATCTACCTGTTTTCCTGCGGTTTCCATAGCTCTGAGTAAACTAGCTTCAGAATAATTTCTAGGAGGTTTGGTTTCTTTTTCTAAAAAACTAGGTTCGTGTGGACCTTTTTCTCCTTTTTCAAAGCTAGGTAATACAATTTGTTCTGTGTTTATTTTTTTAGGCTCTTCATTATATTCAAAAACTATACGCCATCCTTTAGTTAAGATTTCTTTACCAGTAGTTTTAAAAGAAACTTCATCAGCTTTTCCGATCACAGCTGTATTTGAGATATCGCTATCAGGATAAAAAACAGCAATAAATCGTCTTACAATAATATCATACACTTGTTGCTGATTATATTGTAAGTTTGTTTGAATTCCCGTAGGAATAATAGCGTGGTGATCAGTTACTTTTTTATCATTAAAAACACGAGTGGTTTTCTTTATTTTTTTTCCTAGCAGAGGTTCAGTAAGTTCACTATAATTGGTTAATCGTTTTAAAATGCCAGCAACTTTTGGGTAAATATCATTTGGTAAAAAAGTAGTATCAACCCTTGGATAGGTAACTACTTTCATTTCATATAGTTTCTGTACAATTTTTAAGGTTTCATCAGCAGAAAAACCAAACTTATTGTTGCAGTATACCTGAAGTCCAGTTAAATCAAAAAGTTTAGGAGCATAATCTTTACCTTTCTTTTTAGTAACAGAAACAATTTCAAAATCGGAAGCTTTTACTTTATCTGCAAAGGCTTGTCCTTCTTCTTTTTTTAAGAATCGACCTTCTTCACAATTAAAAACAGTATCTCTGTATGTCGTTTGTAATTCCCAATAAGGTTGAGGTTTAAAGTTTTTAATCTCATGGTAGCGATTTACCAACATGGCTAAGGTTGGCGTTTGCACTCGCCCAATAGAAAGCACTTGTTTATATCCACCAAATTTAACTGTGTATAATCGAGTTGCATTTAGTCCTAATAACCAATCTCCTATAGCTCTTGAATAGCCCGCATAATACAAGTTATTGTATACATCGTCATCTTTTAAATTTTCAAAACCTTCTTTAATAGCTTCTTCTGTAAGAGACGAAATCCATAAACGTTGTACTTTTCCTTTATATTCAGCTTGATTAATTACCCAACGTTGTATGAGCTCTCCTTCTTGACCAGCATCCCCACAGTTGATAACCACATCTGCTTTTTGAAATAAGTTTTTTATAATATTAAACTGTTTCTGTATACCAGAATCATCAGTAACTTTAGTACTAAATTTATCTGGAAGCATAGGTAGATTATTTAAATCCCAGCTTTTCCAGTGTGGTTTGTAATCTTTCGGTTCTAGTAAAGTACATAAATGACCAAAAGTATAGGTAACGGCATAACCGTTACCTTCAAAATATCCATCATGTTTTGCATTAGCTCCTAGAATACTAGCTATTTCTCTAGCTACACTAGGTTTCTCAGCGATACAAACTTTCATCTGTTTTTACTTTTTTGATTACTGAATTTTCAAAAATGAATATATTCAGGAACTTACATAAATATTAATCACTTTTCTATGTGAATATGAAATGATAAAGTCTATGCTCATTACATTTATGTTCATATAATAGGTTACAAAAATAGTGAAACAGACAATTTATGCAAGATTGTTGATTGATTAGAATTGAAAAGGTAATTTTCTGATTTTGAAGTTGGCATACAAATTGCAAACAACTTGGTGAAATGTTATGGTTTGATTACCAAAATGTTAGTAAAATAACTAACGATACTAGTTTTTTTACCATACATACGTAAGAGTATAATATTTTAATGACATAAAAATAGTAAAATTGATATAATAATTATATTTTTAGGCGTTATTAGAATAGTTAGTTTAAGTACAAACCCCTAAATTAAAAAGGAAGAAACATGAAAAAAGTCTTTTTATTATTATTGTTAGTCGTATCAGGATCTGCGTATTCTCAGATTGAATTTGTAGAAATGGATCAGAGCGAAGTAGTTGGAAAAATAAGTTTAGTATACTTAGAAAAAGTAGGAGAGAGCGATTACAATTTCTTTTACAAAAACATTAACGCTATTGGTCATGAATACGTGAACTTTAGTTTTAAAAATGTTGATAATGATATCGACAAATTATATAATGGAATCATGTCAGGATTTGAAACTGTGCCAAGAGATCCATTAAAGATGAAAGCTAACGGACAAATTGTGTGGTTAAAATATACAAGAGATGATGGTATTGTATATTTACAATTCCAACAGAGTGTAGGAACGGAAGATTCTACCAATGAAGAAGTGAAAGTTTCTCGTTTGTTAACTAAAGAAGATATTACTGCTTTATTTAAAAAATAAATAAGTAAAGAATAGATATAAAAAATCCTAGAACTTAAATGTTCTAGGATTTTTTATTTTACTGGTTTAAGAATGATTTTAATTCTTCGTATGTACTGATATGAATTGATTTTTTCTCTTTTTGTATAATAGCTTCAATATCTTTTGGAATATCAATCTTTTTATCTAAAGTTTCTTCAACTACATCTAAAAACTTAACTGGATGGGCAGTTTCTAAAAAGACTCCAAATTCATCATCTTTTAAAGCATAAGTTTCTAGCCCTAAATATCCAACAGCACCATGCGGATCTGTAACATAACTTGATTTTTGATAGACACGTTTCATAACATCCTTTGTAGCTTCATCTGAGAAAGAAAATGATGAAAAATGAGACTTTAAATGTTCAAAACTATGATCAAAAAGTTGTTGAATACGAATAAAATTACTTGGATTTCCTACATCCATAGCATTAGAAATAGTAGCTTTAGAGGCTTTAGCTTCATAAGTACCATTTTCCATATACTTAGGAACAGTATCATTTACATTGGTTGCAGCTATAAAATGGTGTATTGGTAAACCTAATTTTTGGGCCATCATTCCTGCACAAATATTTCCAAAATTTCCACTAGGTACTGAAAAAACAATATGTTTATGTTGTCTATACAGTTGTTTATAAGCAAAGAAATAGTAAAACATTTGTGGTAACCAACGTGCAACATTTATTGAGTTTGCAGAAGTTAATATACGTTGAATTTCATCATCTAAAAAAGCTGTTTTTACCATATCTTGACAATCGTCGAAAACACCATTTACCTCAAGTGCAGTAATGTTTTGTCCAAGAGTAGTTAATTGCTTTTCTTGAATATCGCTTACTTTTCCACTAGGATATAAAATTACGACTTCAACACCTTTAACTCCTAGAAATCCATTAGCAACTGCACCACCAGTATCTCCTGAAGTAGCTACTAAAACAGTTACTTTTTTAGGATTTTGTTGATTGAAATGCCCTAAACATCTAGCCATAAAACGTGCACCTACATCTTTGAAAGCTAGAGTAGGACCATGAAATAATTCTAAAGTTCCAATGTTATCTTCTACAGGTACAACTGGAAAATCAAAATTTATAGTTTCTGCGACGATGGTTTTTAGAGTTTCTTCTGGAATTTCATCTCCAATGAATTGTTGAATAGCTTTAAAGGCTATTTCTTCATTAGAGTATTGATCAATATTTTCAATAAAATCTTCAGGTAGAGGAGTGATTTGCTCAGGAAAATATAATCCTCTATCTGGAGCTAGTCCATTTACAACAGCTTCTCGAAATGAAACAGATGGGGCTTTTTGGTTTAAACTGAAATACTTCATAGTTAGTTTTTTTCTAGTATAGTTACACCTTGTGTATTAATTTTTGAATAGACCATGGTAAAGTCAATGTTTGTATTGGAATAAACTCCTTCAATAGCTTTGAAAACTTTTTTAGCTATAGATTCACCTTTGCATAAGGCAAAGATTGTAGGTCCAGAACCAGATATTCCTGCACTTAATGCGCCAGCTTCTTGTGCAGCATTTTTTACAGTATCAAAATGAGGTATAAGATGTTTTCTTGCGGGTTCTACAATTACATCACATAAAGAATCTGCTATTACTTTATAATCATTAGAATACAATCCGCTGATTAATCCTCCAACATTGGCCCATTGTGTGACAGCATCTTCTAGAGGAATTTTTGAAGGAAGTACTTCTCGAGCATCTTTTGTTTTTACTTCAACCTGAGGGTGTATGGCAACTAACATTAACTCTTTAGGTACCGGAATTTTAATGATTGCCAAAGGATCATAGCGTTGAACCAAGATAAAACCACCATGTATAGCAGCAGCAACATTATCTGCTATTGGTGATCCACAAGCCACTTCTTCGCCAATCATAGCAAACTTTGTTAATTCAAGTTCTGTGAATGGTTTCCCTAATAATTCATTAATAGCAAAAGCAGCACCGGCTGAACTAGCAGCGCTACTGCCTAATCCACTTCCTGGAGCAAAACCTTTATGTATAATAATCTCTAACCCAAAATCTACAGGGTGTTTTTCTAACATTGCTAAAACTACTGCACCAGCTGCATTTTTTTGAATATTATATGGTAAGTCGGCACCTTGAATATCGGTGATTTTTATTGATTTATCGCTTGTTTTTGTAAATGTCATAGTATCTCCAAGATCATTTACAGCAAAACCTAAACAATCAAATCCACAAGATACGTTAGCTACAGTAGCAGGCGAAAATATTTTTATTTGATTCATTTGTTACTTTTCAATTGTTGGTAGAAGTTATTAATTATTGAAGTTTAATTGTAGTTAATTACTACTTGTAGATTTAAAACTAGTATTTTTCTTCTAACTTCTTAATTATTCGCTACTCTAATTACATCCGCAAAAATACCAGAGGCAGTTACTTCTGCACCAGCTCCAGCTCCTTTAATTTGTAAAGGCTGTACAGGATACCTATCTGTAAAGAATAATACAATATTGTCACTTCCCTCTAAATTGTAAAAAGGGTGGTCTTGTGGTATATGTTTTAATCCAACTTTAGCTTTACCATCAGCAAATTCAGCAACATATTTCAATTTACAATTTTCAGCATTTGCTTTAGTGTAAATATCTTGAAAATGTGACTCAAACTTCGTTAAGCTTTGATAAAAATCATTGTTATTAGTGGTTTGTAAACTTTCACTTGGTAAAAATGACTGATTTTCAATGTCAGATAGCTCTAATTCAAAACCACTCTCACGAGCTAAGATTAGAATTTTACGAGCAACATCTACACCACTTAAATCAATTTTTGGATCAGGTTCAGTATAACCTTCTTCTTGAGCTTTTGTTACAATATCATGAAAAGTAGTATTACTATTAAAATTGTTAAAAACAAAGTTTAAGCTTCCTGATAATACTGCTTGGATTTTACGTACTCTGTCTCCTGAAGCAACTAAATTTTTAAGTGTGTCAATAATAGGTAAACCGGCTCCCACATTTGTTTCGAATAAAAAAGGTGCGTTATATTTTTTGGAAATCGCTTTTAAATTTTTGTAGTTATTCAATTCTGAAGCACATGCTATTTTATTACAAGTAACTACAGCAATATTGTTTTCTAGATAATGTTTATACATTTTAGAGACATTATCGTTTGCAGTGTTATCTACAAAAACACTATTTCTCAGGTTTAATTGCTTAGCTTTTTCCAAAAATAATGGTAGCCCTGTTGACTCTCCCTCATTTAATAATAAGTGTTTCCAGTTTTCTAAATCTATTCCTTGCTCATCAAAATACATTTTACTTGAGTTAGATAGTCCAACTACTCTGATATTTAATTTCAATTGAGAAAGTAGATATTCTTTTTGTTGTAGTAACTGTGCTAAAAAACGATTTCCAACATTTCCAACTCCCGTAACAAAAAGATTTAATTGTTTTACATGATCACCAAAGAATTGTTCATGTAAGGTGTTTAATGCTTTTTTAGCATCAGATCGCTTAATTACAGCTGAAATATTCTTCTCTGAAGCTCCTTGAGCGATAGCTCTAATATTTACATTATTTTTTCCTAAAGAACTGAACATTTTACCACTTAAACCTTGGTGGTTTTTCATATTGTCACCAACTAATGCTATAATACTCACTTCTTTTTCAATTGCAATAGGATCTATTTTATGTTGAGTAATTTCACTTTCAAACTTTTTAGTGATTGAGTTTTTAGCTTTTTGCGCATCTTCTTCTAAAACAGCTACACAGATATTATGCTCTGATGAAGCTTGTGTGATTAATATCACATTGATTTCATCTTCAGAAAGAGCTTCAAATAATCGTTTAGAAACTCCTGAAATTCCAACCATTCCACTACCTTCTATAGTTAATAACGCGATATTTTCAATATAGCTGATTCCTTTTACTGGATTAGATTTATCAGTGTTTAGTGTAATTAATGTACCTTCATCATTAGGATTAAATGTATTCTTTACAAGAATAGGAATCCTCATTTCTCTTACCGGTTGTATAGTAGGTGGGTAAATAACTTTTGCACCAAAATGTGACATTTCCATTGCTTCTTGATAAGAAATATGCTGGATTGGTTGTGCCTGTTTTACAATTGCTGGGTTAGCAGTAAACATACCACTAACATCTGTCCAAATTTGTAATTCTTCTGCATGGATGGCAGCTGCATAGATAGACGCAGTGTAATCTGAGCCTCCTCTTCCTAATGTAGTAGTTTGACCATTATAACATTTAGCAATAAATCCAGGTAAAACTACAACTTGAAATCCTTGATCATTAAAATAAGTAGAACAATTACTGTAAGTAGTTTCAAAATCAACTTGAGCTTTTAGGTAATTATTATCTGTAATAATTAACTCTTGGCTATCTTTAAATGTAGTATTGATAGTTTGTTTACTAGCTTCAGAAATAATATATGAAGATAATCGTTCTCCAAAACTACTAATTATGGCTTTTGCTTTAGGACTTAATTCTTCTAATAAGTAACAACCTTTGTATAAGGTTTTTAATTGATTAAAAAGAGTATTAACTTTTTGGGTTACTTTTTCTGTATTGTTATGAATTAAATTGTTTACAGTTTCATAGTGATGATCTTCAATTTCTTGAATTAATTGTAAATAGTGATCATCTTTATTTTTTGCTAACTCAGCACTTTGTAATAGCTTATCAGTAGTTTTTCCAAAGGCAGACACTACAACAATTAATTGATCGTTTTTTGATTTTTCTTCAATAATGTTTAAAACCTTAGAGATATTTTGGTGGTTTTTAACTGATGAACCTCCGAATTTTAGGACTTTCATTTGTATTAATACTTATAAGTGAGTGATTGTTTGTTTTTAATTTTACTTTTTTAAAACTTTTAAAAAGGTAATTGGACTATAAATTATATGTAGAAATAAACCCCCTAAAGGGTAATAATAATTGTAGAAATAAATGTACGAGTAAACTCTAATACAGAAGTAGTATTATGTGTAATGGCTATATGTTTCTTACTCGTTTTCATTGGTGTAAATGTACTATTTATTTCTAAACAACAATGATATGTGAAGAAAAATAAAGAATTATTAACGATATCTTAATGAATGGGTTTTATTATTTTTAAAAGTTAAAAATGAGGTCTCTATTCTTAATTTTTTCATAAATACGAATGCTTTATGAAATACATAAGGTAGAATTTTATAACTTCGTAATGCTATTAACCTAAAGTAATAGCATCACATTTTATAGATTAAATTAATTACTACTAAAAAAACCGCAATGTTTACATTGCGGTTTTTTTGTTATTATTAGTTTAAACTGAAATTAATTTTTTGCTTTATTTTTAAAACTATCGAATTTACTTTCAGTATTCTTAGGCCAACTATTGTTAGAAGAATCTATATCTGCAGTTTCTAAATCAGGGTCAACCATGAAACTTTTAATTTCTTTATCAGATGAAAATACTCTAAACACTTGGTTATCGTCTTTTCTCCATATCTCAGCAGGGAACTTTTCACGTTTTTTTGTTCCATCAGCATAAGTTAATTCCACTATAATTGGCATTACCAATCCACCAGGTTTTTCAAACTCTACTTGGTACATATATTTTGGTAAACTCTTGATTGATGATTTTTTGTCAGCAGGTAATTCATTGATGTAATTATCTAAATCAGTTGAATTTTGGTCAGCTTTATTGGTAGTTAAAAATATTAATTTTCCTAAACGAGCAAAGTAACCAGGATATTGCTCTTGAAGCTTTTTCGTTCTTTCGTTAGGCTTATCTGTAAGGTATATCGGCTTTACTTCTTTTATGCCTATATCACAATAGTCTGTAGTGTAGAACCAACCTCTCCAAAACCAATCTAAATCCATTCCAGAAGCATCTTCCATAGATCTAAAGAAATCTGCAGGAGTAGGGTGTTTAAACATCCAACGTTTAGAATACGTTCTAAAAGCAAAATCGAAAAGCTCAGGTCCCATAATGGTTTGACGTAATAAATATAAACCAGCAGCTGGCTTTGTATACGCATTAGGTCCGAAATTCTTTACATAATCACCTTGAGACATGATTGGAGATAAATTTTCATGACCTAAACTCATATATCTTACAATATCTTTAGGTAAGTTTCCAGTGTTAAAATTAGGATCATAATCTAATTCTGCTAATGTTTCTACAAAAGAATTAATTCCTTCATCCATCCACGTCCATTGGCGTTCATCAGAGTTTACAATCATAGGGAAGAAGTTATGTCCTACCTCATGAGTAATAACTCCAATCATTCCTCTTTTTACACGTTCAGAGTAAGTTCCATCAGCCTCAGGGCGTCCATAGTTAAAACAAATCATAGGATATTCCATACCTTGTCTTTCAGAGTGTACAGAAATTGCTTTAGGATATGGGTAGTCGAATGTTAATTTAGAATACTCTTCTAAGGTATTAGCTACAACTCTAGTAGAGTGCTCTTCCCATAAAGGATTACCTTCTTTTGGATATAAAGAAACAGCCATTACAGTCTTTCCATTAATCTTAACAGCCATTGCATCCCAAATATATTTTCTAGAAGAAGCAAAAGCATAATCACGTACATTCTTAGCTTTAAAGTGCCAAGTTTTAGTATTAGTTGTTCTCTTTTTTTCGTTTTTCTCAGCTTCAGCTTGAGTTACGATAAATACAGGATCTTTATAAGATGTTCTGGCTTTTTCTAAACGCTTACGTTGCTCTTTAGTCAATACATCTTTTTCATTTTGAAGTTCTCCTGTTGCATCTAAAATATGATCAGCAGGTACGGTAATTTTTACATCATAATCACCAAATTCTAAGGCAAATTCACTACGACCCCAGAATTGCATATTTTGCCACCCTTCCACATTATCATATACACATAATCTTGGGAAAAATTGAGCAATAGTATAGTTTACATTTCCATCAGGAAAAGTTTCAATACCTGATCTACCACCATCAACATTAATATCATTAATTAAATAATTCCATTTAATTTTAAATGTAAATTTAGCTCCTGGAACTAATGGATTTGTAAGATTAATACGCATCATTGTTTTATTAATGGTGTGCGATAAATCTCTTCCATCTTCATATTTTACAGCTTCTATTTTAAATCCGAAGTCCTTCTTTTTGCCTAAATTGTCTTTAACAAATTGTGCTGGAGTTTGAAATCCGCTAGCACCTTTTGATTCAGCTAAAGGAGTTTGCGAATCTGAAGCCCTCATGTTTTGATCTAATTGCACCCATAAATACTCTAAATGATCTTTAGATCGGTTATGGTATGTGATAGTTTCATCTCCATATAATTTATTATTTGCTTCATCAATTTTAATGTCCATTACATAGTCAACTTTTTGTTGCGTGTATTCATGACCCGGAGCACCAGAAGCTGTTCTTTGTGAATTTGGAGTAGCCAAAACATCTTTTAGTTGCCTAAACTTATTGTCATCGACATGTCCTTGTGATTTTTTTTCAGTCTCTTGTGCAAATAAAGATGCTGATATGAGCAGTAGAGACATTAAAATAGAGTAAGACTTTTTCATTATGTAGTATCTAGATTTAAAAATTATCATTAAAAGTAATGTAAATAAAGTTAATTGATAATACGTTTATTCTAAATTCTATATAAAAATTAGAATAAACGTATTATTGGATTCCAAGTTTTAAGGCTGCCCTTTTATTTTGTTTTTAAAATTTTGAAATTTATTATTTTCTTTTGCAGGCCAATTGTTATTTGAGGTATCTACATCAGCCGTTTCAAGATCTGGATCTATTTCAATATTCTTAATTTCTTTATCTGAAGAAAAAACTTTGGTTACTTCATTATCATTTAATCTCCAAATTTGAGCAGGATATTTCTTTCTTTCTTTTGTTCCATCATTATAAGTAAATTCAACAATAATAGGCATTACTAACCCTCCAGGTTTGTTATAGGTAATTTCATAATGATATTTAGATTTAGGGTTTTTATCCTTTCCAAATTGTAACCCTTCCGTAGTATCTTCAACAAATTCAACAGAATTACCATTAGGTTTAGTATAGAATTTTTTTACTCCTTTTATTCCAATATCAGTTACATCGGTAGTATAAAACCAACCTCTCCAAAACCAATCTAAGTCCATTGCAGAAGCATCTTCCATAGTTCTAAAGAAATCAGCAGGAGTAGGGTGTTTAAACTTCCAACGCTTCGAATACGTTTGGAACGCATAATCAAATAATTCTGGTCCCATAATTGTATTTCTAAGAATATATAATGCAGTAGCAGGTTTTCCATAAGCATTATTACCAAAGCTGTATACATGATCACCTTTAGACATAATAGGGGCAATTGTTGATTGATTGCCATCCATATATTTTATAATATTCTTAGGTAGCCCTCTTACTAAAGGAAAATTAGGATCATAATCTAATTCAGCCTGCATTTCCATAAAAGAATTCAATCCTTCATCCATCCAAGTCCATTTTCTCTCGTCTGAATTTACAATCATCGGAAAGAAGTTATGTCCAACTTCATGAACAGTTACTTTTATCATTAAATACTTTGTTCTATCCGAGTATGTTCCATCAGGATTCGGTCTACCAGGATTAAAACATATTTGAGGATATTCCATCCCCATTTGTCCATCTACAGAGATAGCTTTGTGATATGGGTAATCAAAAGTATATCTAGAGTAAGTTTTAAGTGTTTGTGCAACAGCTCTAGTTGAATGATCTCCATACAAAGGATTAGCTTCTTTTGAGTATAAAGAATACGCCATTACATTTTTTCCATTAATGTCCACAGCCATCGCATCCCAAATAAATTTTCTTGAGGTAGCAAAAGCATAATCTCTTACATTTTTAGCAGAGAATTTCCAAGTTTTTGTTTTTTTAGACTTGCTCTTTTCTGTT
Organism: Tenacibaculum agarivorans; assembly: GCF_001936575.1. Classification (GTDB taxonomy): domain Bacteria; phylum Bacteroidota; class Bacteroidia; order Flavobacteriales; family Flavobacteriaceae; genus Polaribacter; species Polaribacter agarivorans. The sequence goes on along the minus strand of NZ_MSMP01000014.1, from coordinate 106,215 downwards.
TTTTCGGCTTCTTTTTGTGTAACAATTAGTACAGGATTGTCATACGTTTTTCTAGCTTTTGCTAATCTTTCTTGCTGTTTTTTTGTTAATACTTCACTTTCGTTTTGTAAAACTCCAGTAGCTCCTAAAATATGATCTGCTGGTACAGTAATATTCACATCGAAATCACCGAATTCTAAAGCAAATTCACTACGACCCCAAAATTGATCATTTTGCCATCCTTCTACATTATCATATACACATAATCTTGGATAGAATTGCGCAATTACATAGTTATTATTATTGTCTTCAGGAAAATGTTCATATCCAGATCGACCTCTTTGAACTCTGTGATTATTAATATTATACCACCATTTGATATTAAAAGTAAATGTATTACCAGGAGCCAAAGGCTTTGGTAAGTTAATGCGCATCATAGTTTGGTTGATGATATATGGTAAATTACTACCATCTGCATTGGTAACACTAGTTATTTTAAATCCACCATCAAAAGGCTTCTCAGAGAATAAACGATTAAACGTTTTTTGATCTATATTTTTTGGAACTTTACTTGTTGTTATATCAGGAGTTTTAGAGTCTGCAGCCCTCATATTTTGGTCTAATTGAACCCATAAATACGGAAGTTCATCTTCAGAGTTATTGTGATATACAATTTGTTCACTACCTGTAATTCTTTGTTTTTCATCATCTAGCAAGATGTCCATTGAATAGTCAACCTTTTGTTGAGTATAATTTTTTCCAGGAGCACCAGAAGCTGTATGTTTATCATTAGGAGTAGCTAAAAGATCTTCAAGTTGTTTGAACTTGTTCTCATTAATATGTCCCTTTTGAGTTTTTCTTTGCTTATTTTGACTTTGAATTGAAATGGTAAAAGCCAATGAAACTAGAAAAAATGAATAAAAGTATTTTTTCATTGTGTATATTTTCAGTTGATTTGCAGGTAAATTTAAGGTTAAGAAGATGATTGCGTCAAAAATTTAACAAACATTTATTATTTTTTTTAGTCAGAAACTTAACTTCTCTCTTTTTGTTGATAGTTGCTTTTATTAAATTTTGTTGATCTGGGAAGTCTTTTGTTAATACGTCATTTTCAATTTTTAAAGTTGAAATATTTTTAACGTTTTCGATTTCTAAATAGAAGTAAACTAAATTTCTTTCGTACTCTTTTCCTATAAATTTGTAATCATACTGCTTACCATTTATATAAATTTTAAAATGCTTTTTTAAGTACTGATGAAAAAGGTCATCCGCATTTTTAACTTCTTTTTTAGTAGTCAATTGCATATCGGCATTAAACTCTTTATTGATTGCTTCTTCAATGTTATCAACAAAGACATTCATAATCATTTCTACTGATTTATTTTTACTATTATATTCTATTTCCGTTAATGCTATGTAATATTCATGTAAATAACTTTTAAATGAAAAAGAAATAAGAATAAGTAAACAATAAATTATTTTTTGAAATTTCATCATTAGTATATGCTTAAGATTAAACAAATAACTCATTTTATAATCGATATAGTTGCGTTTTTAAATGTTAAAATTAAGTTAAAAAAAGATATTTTTTTAACATTTTTATACGGTAAAATTAACAAAAAATATAGTGTTTAATACTCCTAATCTCAGTAAAGATAATAGTTCAATTAATTTTATTTAAAATTGTTGAATTTTAAACAAAACAGTAATATGATTGAGGATTATAGTTTTTTATTGTTAAAAACGTTAGTTTTGTTGAAAATAATTTAAAAACCTTTTATTAAAATGAAAAACGCAAAACTAAAGATTGCTGTCTTAGCAATCGCTACAGGTCTATTTGTTGGTTGTAACAATGATTCTGAAAGTGTTAATGACACAATTAATCCAGATCAGGCTGTTGATAATACTTCAGATGTTATCGAAGGTCAGTACATTGTAGTGCTTAAAGACGGTAATTTAAGTGAACCTGCTGCCAGAGGTACAAAAGAGGCTTATGAAACATCAATGAAAGCATTAAACAAAGAAGTTGCTACTAACTTTAAAGGTATCATCACAAACAAAGAGGATATCAAAGCAACTTTTGGTTATGCTTTACAAGGTTTCGTAGCTAACTTAAGTAAAGAGCAGTACGAAGCATTATCTAAAGACCCTAGGGTAGATTTTATTGAAAATGATCACTTAATTTCTTTATCTCCAGCAAAAGAAACTGTTGAAGAAAATACTGAGTTAGCTTCTAGAGATTTCTTCCCTTGGGGTATTGATAGAGTTGGTGGTCCAGCTAATCCAATTAACAGAAGTGCTTGGATTATTGACACAGGTATTGATTTAGATCACCCAGATTTAAGAGTAAATACCGGTAGAAGTAGAACTTTTGTTACTTCAGGAGCTGATGCTAGTTCTGCAAACGATAGAAATGGTCACGGTACTCACGTTGCAGGAACTGTTGGAGCTTTACGTAATAACTTTGGAGTTATTGGAGTAGCGCCAGGTGCTGATTTAATTGCTTTAAAAGTATTAGCTGGAAATGGAACTGGACAATTTTCTTGGACTGTTCAAGCTTTAGATTACGTTGCTGCTAACGGTAGAAGCGGAGATGTTGTTAATATGAGTTTAGGTCCACGTAGTAGATTTACAGATTCAGCTACTGATAATGCAGTTCGTAGAGTTGCTAGTAGAGGAATTAGAGTAGTTTTAGCTGCAGGAAACTCTAACGACGATTCAAGATTCTATTCTCCAGCGAGAGTAAATGCTACTAATGTATACACAATCTCTAATATGGATATCAATGAAAGAATTGCAAGAACGTCTAACTTTGGTTCTCCAGTAGATTATGCTGCACCAGGAACTTCTATCTGGTCTACATGGATTGGTGGAGGATACCAAAATATTAGCGGAACTTCTATGGCTGCTCCTCACGTTACTGGATTATTATTATCTGGAGGTGTAAGATCAGGTGGTTTAGTAAGATCTGATAAAGATTCAAATAGAGATAGAATTGCTGTTAGAAGATAATAGTAATTTTAATTTTTAAATCAACCAAACGGAAACACTGAGATTTATTTCTCAGTGTTTTTTAATGTCTTTAAGTATTTTTCTTCTTCATCGAGAAAAAGTTGGATTAATTCTAGTATTCGATCTTCTTTAAATAATTTTTGGATATTTAAAGGTTCACAGTACAATAAAAAATGGTGATATTTATTTTGTGGGATTTTTAATTTTTTATGAAAAAAATCTTCTCCTAGTTTTGACTTTAAAAGCTTAGGAAAACGTTCCTTAAATGTTAGTTCTTTTTTAACTTTATTATTCTTAAGTATACTTTTAAAAGGAGTGAAGAGTTTAAAGAGATTTAAACCTTCAAATTGTTTAGTAGGATCTACTACATTATTTAGTTTTTCATGAATTTCATCTGATTTATTATAATCTTTATTAGCTTCAACTTTTACATTGGAAAAATCTAAAGCACCTCTAGCTTTTACTATAGCAATGTCTTCTAAAGTAGTATTTATTGTACTCTTATAAATTTCAAATAGATCTCTATTTTCAATTTCAACTTCTTCTAAAACATAATTTTTCAATTTTAATGTAATGTTTATACGTTGAGTTTGTATATGTTCTTTGGTTACTTTAATTTTTCTGGTGTAATGTTGTATTGAAGATATTTTTAAACTATCATTTTCTTTAACTACAATAGAGAAAATTCCTTCTGTATTGGATATAGTACCTCTAGTAGTATTCTTGTTTATAATATGTACATCAGTAACTTTTCCAATTTTATCATTTATATGTCCCTCAATACTAATTCTTTTCTGAGCAAATATGGTAAATGAGAAAAGCAGCACACTTAAAAAAATAATTTTACTTTTTTCCATTGGCCTCTTTTTCTTTTAGAGCTTTAAATAACTGTGCTTGTTTTTCTAGGAAATTCATCATTTCAAATTCAGTTTGATAATAAACAAGATCAAAGTTTTTATCAAGATGGCAGAAATAAAGAAAGCGAGAAACATCGGTAGAATCAATTTTTAACTGACCAGTTATATAATTTTTATGAATGTCTTTTAAGTACACAAGTCTTTCTTCATTATCTAACAGTTTTTTTTGCTTTTCTAGCATATCTATTCTACCAGATACAGAGTTTATCAAATAATCGAGTGAAACTAAAGCGCCTAATCCTAATTGTATACCTCCTGCATAAGCTGTTTTTATTTCCCTTTCTATTTTAGTTAATCTTTTAGGATGAGGATCAAATCCCAAATTATCCATTACTTTTTCACGATCACTTTTTCTTATATTTCCTGCGTCTGCCGATAATACACCGGATAAATCTGTTTTTTTTACCTCAACTTCTTCTAAAACATATTCTTTAAGGTGTATTTTAAAATCTAATCGATTAGTTTTTATGTCATGTTCGGTTACAATGACATTCAAGGTATGATGTTGAATTGAAGTAATTTGAATTTCATCACCAATTTTAGCTTTAATAATAAATTCTCCATTATCATTAGAAAAAGCTCCAAGTTTTGCTGAAGTATTAATTATATGTGCATTAATTACATAACCTAATTTATCGGAAATGCTACCGCCAATTTCTTTTCGATGCCCTTGAGCATTAGAGAGACAGGAGATACATAGTAAGAAGAGAAATAGTAAAAGTCTTATCATAGAGTTAGTTATGATACAAATAAAGGAACTATTCTTCTTAAAAAGTTTTAAAGTGAATGTAAAAAACTGTTAAACAAAAAAAAGCTCACTGTTAAAGTGAGCTTGTGTATGTATATAGAGCTGAGTTTTATTTTTCCAAAATAACAGTTCCAATACCTTTTACGGTAACAGGAATATCTTGTGGAGATGTAAAAGTTTGATCAATATCAATTTTTACTACAATTTTGTTTGAACTGATAGACTCAATAGGAAGTGCTTCGCTTGTAACACCACCATTTTCAAAAAATAATTGATTGTTTTCTATTTTCCATGTTCCTACAGTAACTTCACCTAAAGAATTCAATTCTCTTTCTACTATTTGAGTTTGCCCTTGAATAGAAACTTCAACTACGGAAGTAAAAGTACCTTCAAAACTAAACTCATTCGGATTTTCTTTAAATGTAAGTGCTAAATCATAATCTTTACCAGTTCCTTTGGCACTTCCAGTAACTGGAATTCCTTGTACTGTAGCTGTTGCTGTACCACTGAACTCAGATTTAGTAATGTTCCAAGTACCAACGATGTCATCATTAGAAATATCTGTAACTCCATCTTGATCATCTGAACAAGCTATTAATAATGAAATAGAAAGAAAGAGTAAAATTAATTTTTTCATAATTTAATTTTAAAATTTATGTGACAATATACTGCTTTTGTTAGATTTGCCTATAATTTTTAATAACGTAAAATTGAAAAAACTCATCATTGCGAGTACATCTACTGTACATGGTAGTAGTTATTTAGAATGTTTATTACCAGAATTAGTTTCTTTTTTTAAGGAAGCGAATACTATTTTATTCATACCCTATGCTAGACCTAGTGGGATTTCATATGATAACTATACAAATAAAGCTAAAGAGGCATTTGGGAAAATTAATAAAGAAGTAGTTGGAATTCATGAATTTGAAAATCCTATAGAAGCAGTGGAAAACGCAGAAGCTATTTTTACAGGTGGCGGAAATACCTTTGAATTGGTAAATCAATTATATAAAACAAGAGTAATTACTATTTTAAAAGAGGTTGTTGAAAACGGTACTCCTTATTTAGGAACAAGTGCTGGAAGTAATATCTGTGGAGTAACTATGATGAATACCAATGATATGCCTATTGTTTATCCGCCAAGTTTTAATACTATGGGGTTAATTCCTTTTAATATCAATGCACATTATTTAGATCCTGATCCTACTTCAACACATATGGGTGAAACTAGAGAGACTAGAATTAAAGAATATCATGTGTTCAATCAAATTCCAGTATTAGGTTTACGAGAGGGGAGTTGGTTAGAAGTATCAGGAAACACTATTAGAGTAAAAGGAAATTTAACAGCAAGATTGTTTAGAAAAGATAAAGAAGCGGTGGAATTAACACCAAATACTAGTTTAGATACTCATATTTTATCATAAATATTTGTAGTTTTGTGTAAAATAAACACAAATAATGCCTGCAATTCAGAATATTAAAGTCGCTGTAGATGCCGTTGTTTTTGGATATGATGAAAAACAACTCTCTGTTTTACTCATAAAAAGAGGAGTAGCACCGTATAAAGATAGTTGGGCGTTACCTGGTGGTTTGGTACGGGATGATGAATCTTTAGAAACTGCGGTAACCAGAGAGTTGAAAGAAGAAACAGGTGTGAAAATTGATTATTTAGAGCAATTGTACACTTTTGGAAAACCTAATAGGGATCCAAGAAATAGGGTAGTATCTATAAGCTACTTTGGTTTAGTAAGGCCTAATCATTTTAAGATAAAAGCTGATACTGATGCAGCAGAAGCTCAATGGTTTGATGTAAATAACTTACCAGAATTAGCTTTTGATCACCAAACAATCTTAAATATAGCGAAAGAACGACTTAAAGGAAAATTACAATATCAACCTATTGGCTTTGATCTTTTAAATAAGGAATTTCCATTTTCAGACTTAGAAAATCTGTATACTACTATTTTAGAGCAAAGAATAGATCGTAGAAACTTCAGGAAAAAAATATTAAGTTTTGAAATCGTAGAAGAAACGGATAAAATTTATCAACAAGGTAGCGGTAGACCTGCAAAACTCTTCAAATTTAATCATAAGAAATATAATCAGTTACTTAAGGAAGGATTTCATTTTGAAATTAAGATAGTGTAATTTTTACACAAAATATTTTGTCAATCTGTTTTTATGTTTTAATTTTGCGTAAAAATTACACAAAAATGATTTTAAATCTAGACCATACATTCAAGCCGTTAGGAGATAATCAAGTAGAATTTGAATCTTTTATTTTTTCAGGAGGTGAACCTCATATTAAGATAAAAACTGATTTGTCAAGTGTATCAAAGGTTACCATAACAACTCGAATTTGTTCTTTTAATGACTTTGGAGTCTTGGTGTGTGCTGTAGATGCTATAAAACGTTGTGGAATAAAAGAAATAGAATTGTTGATACCATATTTTCCAGGGGCAAGGCAAGATAGGGTTATGGTGCCAGGAGAACCTCTAACTGTAAAAGTATATGCAGAATTATTGAATAGCCTAAACTTAAATAAAGTGATGATTTTTGATCCACATTCTGAAGTTACTTCTGCTGTTTTAGAAAATTGTGAAGTAATAACTAACTACAATTTCATCAAAAAAGTAATCGAAAATATAGGTGAAGATGTGTTATTAATTTCTCCTGACGGAGGAGCTTTGAAAAAGATTTATAAAGTGTCGGAATATTTAGGGGGAATTGCTGTGGTTGAATGTTCTAAAAAGAGAAATGTTACCAATGGGAAGTTAGAAGGGTTTAAAGTATATGAGGAAGATTTAGAAGGTAAGCATTGTTTGATAGTAGATGATATTTGTGATGGAGGAGGAACGTTTATGGGATTGGCAGACGAGTTGAAAAAGAAAAATGCAGGTGATTTATACCTAGCTGTAAGTCATGGTATATTTAGTAAAGGAACTGAAAATTTGAAACAACATTTTACAGAAATATATACAACAAACAGTTTTAAAGATGTTGAAGCAGTTGAGCAGATTAAATTGGAAGATATTATTTGATATACAGATACAATAATTTAAAAATGTATATCAGTTCAATCTATATTTTATAAGAGTTGAAGATATTATCATATATGTAAATTTATTAGCAAAGATTAATTAAACTAAAAAAGAAAAATGAATAGAGCAGAAAGAAAAGTAAAAGCAGAAGAAACAATAAAGATAATAGAACAAGGGTTTTATTTTGATACTAACAATAATCGCATAGAGTTAAAAGATGTGGTTGGAAAATCTATTGATAATACTATACATTATACATCAGGAGAACTAGAAAAATTAGCTAATGAATTAGTATTTGATAATGAATTTAAAACAGATTTTCAAGTCACTAATGAAGATTCTATAAGTGCTATTTTAAGAATGAGGATTGATGATAATGTAATGTGTTTGAATTTTGCTTCGGCAAAAAATCCAGGAGGGGGATTTCTAAATGGTTCACTGGCACAGGAGGAAAGTTTAGCATTATCTTCTGGGTTACATGAATCTCAAATGAGTGTATTTGAGTTTTATGAAATGCATAGAAGAATGAAATCATGTATATATACAGATCATATGATTTATAGTCCCAATGTACCTGTTTTTAGAAATCATAAGACAGAATTATTATCTGAATATAAGTTGTGTAGTTTTATTACTTCACCAGCAGTAAATTTTGGAGTTGTAAATCGAAACGAAAAAAATAAGGTTGAAAGCGTTCCTCAGATCATGAGTAAACGTATGGAAAAACTATTAAGCTTAAGTTACGCTAAAGGACATCAAACATTAATCTTAGGAGCTTGGGGCTGTGGTGTTTTTCAAAATGAACCAAATGACATTGCAAAATTATTTAAAGAGCATTTTGATAATAAGTTTAAAAATAGATTTAAAAAGGTGGTGTTTGCAATCTATTCAAAAAATGAAAAGTTTTTAAGTGCATTTAAGAATGAGTTTCAATAATTAAAATGAACAATAATGAAAAAGAAAATAGAAGCTATGTTTTTAGGATTGTCTCTTGCGGATGCATTGGGAGTTCCTGTAGAGTTTACATCAAGAGAAAAGTTAAATGAAAATCCTGTGGACTCTATGCTGGGGTATGGTACTTACAATCAGGAAGAAGGAACTTGGAGTGATGACAGTTCGCTTACATTTTGTTTAGCTGAAAGTTTGGTGTCCGGTTATAACTTAAAAGATATTGCTATAAAATTTATACAGTGGAAATCTGAAGAAATATGGACACCGCACGGAGATGTCTTTGATATTGGTATACAAACCACAAGAGCTATAGATAGATTGTACAGAATAATTAGTAATAAAGACGATGAATCTCTTAAGTTATTAATGTATGAAGATGATGAATATACCAATGGAAATGGATCTTTAATGAGAATTCTACCTTTAATTTTTCATATAAGAGGTAAATCAATACAAGAACAATTCCAAATAATAAGAGAAGTATCATCATTAACTCATGGACATATTCGTTCTGCAATTTCATGTTTGGTTTATTTGAAATTAGCAGAACATATTTTAGAAGGATTATCCATCAGAGATTCTTATGAAAAAGTAAGAAAAGTAATTAGAAAGTTTTTTGAAGAAACTAATATATCTAAGAGAGAAACGAAACATTTTGAGAGAATTATTTTTGACGATATATCTAATTATGAAATAGATGATATAAAATCAACAGGTTATGTTATTCATACTTTAGAAGCAAGTTTTTGGTGTTTATTAAAATATCCTTCTTACTTAACTGCAGTATTTAAAGCAATTAATTTAGGAGAAGATACGGATACTACTGCTACGGTTGTAGGTGGGATAGCTGGATTATATTATGGTGTAGAAAAAGTTCCAGTAGAATGGATAAATAAGCTAGCTAGGGTTAATGATATCAAAAATTTATCACATCGATTTTTAAAAAGTTTAGAAAAATGAAAACAATACCATTATATAGGCCAGTCGGAGAAAAGGAGCTCATATTAATAGCAGAAAGTAGATTTAAAAAGTTTCCACCAAGATTAGAATGGCAACCTATTTTTTACCCAGTGTTGAATGAAGAGTACGCATCAGAAATTGCAAGTAAATGGAATACTACTGATTCTTTTGGTAATTATTTAGGTTTTGTGACAAAATTTAAGGTAACCGAAGAAGAATTTCAAAAGTATAAAGTTGAAAACGTTGGAGGTAAAATTCATAATGAGCTTTGGGTACCCGCTCAAGATTTAGCAAATTTTAATGAAGCTATTATAGGAGAAATAGAAGTTGTAAAAGTTTATATAGGAAAAGCTTTTACTTCATATGAAAAGAAAAGTATTGAAGAATTATGTGAAACTATCGAAAAAATTTATGAAAAATGAACATAGAAGTTGTCCAAGGAGATATTACCAAGATAGAGATAGATGTCATTGTAAATGCTGCAAATTCTAGTTTGTTAGGAGGTAGTGGAGTAGATGGTGCAATTCATAGAGCTGGGGGAAAAGCTATTTTAGAAGCTTGTCAACACATCAGAAATGCACAGGGAAAATGTAATGTAGGAGAAGTTGTAATTACTACAGCTGGAAATTTACCAGCAAAAAAGGTGATTCATACAGTAGGTCCTGTATATAATGGAGGAGATAGACTAACATTGGAAAAAGAGTTATTATCTAATTGTTATCGAAATAGTCTACAATTAGCTAAAGAAAATAATTTAGAAAGTATTGCTTTTCCGAATATCAGTACAGGAATTTATCGTTTTCCAAAAGATTTGGCAGCTAAAATTGCTATCCAAGCTGTAAAAGAAAATCCTGTATTAGAAAAAGTAATTTTTGTGTGTTTTGATGAAGAAAACTATAAAATATATAAAGAGATTATTAAAAAATAAATGTCATCGCGACTAGTTGTCTGAGCCAAGTCGAAGGCAGCACGAAGTAATCCATTCATTAATAAAAAAGTTACTTCATTTTATTCGTGATAACAAAAATTTAGAAGAGATGAAACTAACTATAAATGCCTATTCAACTGCATTATTTGCTACTTGGTACTTCATTGAAGAGTTAGGTTTACTTTTTGATGCTGGAGACGGACTTACTTCCAATTTGATGGGGAAATGTGGTAAGATTAAACATGTATTTATTTCTAATGCAGATCGTGACCATTTAGCTGGATTATTACAGTACAATCAGTTATTTGCACATAGAAAACCAATTATCTACTATCCGAAAGATTCAGGTTCATTTCCTTTTTTAGCTGAATTTACATCTAAATTTGATCCACATACTTTTGGAACACAATGGAAACCGTTAGATAACGAACAAGTTATTCCGATCAAACCAAATTATGAAGTAACTTGTTTTGAGAATCAACATATAGATGTTGAAGGTCAATTGAAAAGTTTATCATATAAAGTAGAGGAAACCAAAAATAAGCTCAAGTCAGAATTTAGAAATTTATCGTCTGCAGCATTGATAGCTATTAAAAAAGAGAAAGGAGATAATTTCATTCAAGAGCAAATAAGAAAAACGATACTAATCTATTCAGGTGATACACCAGTCTATGACTATTCAAAATATGATAATTGTAAAGTTTTAATTCACGAAGCTACTTTTTTGACTAAAGAAGAATTAGTTAGTGGAAATAACAAGAATAAACATAGTTCATTAGAAGAAGTTATGGAAATGGTAGCTAATATTAATATAGAGCAATTAATTATAGGACATTTTTCTTCTAGGTACAATCAACAACAAATAGATGAATCAATTTTTAGATTAAAGAAGTATTATAATATAAAAATACCTGTGCATTGTGTTCCTGTGGGACAAATGAAAAAGGATATTTTACATTCCAGAACATGGAGTTAATATCAAATCGAAATGAGTACAATACAATATAGAAAAGGAGATGCTACGCAACCGGTGGGGGAAGGAAATAAAATTTTAGTTCATATCTGTAATGATATTGGAGCTTGGGGAAAAGGATTTGTTTTAGCAATTTCTAAACGATGGAAATTACCAGAAAATAAGTATAGAATTTGGTACAAATCTAAAGAAGGATTTGAATTAGGAGCCGTTCAATTTATACAAGTTGAAGAAGAGCTGTGGGTAGCCAATGTAATAGGTCAGCACAAAATCAGAAAAGATGAAAATGGTAATCCACCCATACGCTATAAAGCCATTGAACACGGTTTAGCTACTGTAACAGAGAAAGCTGTATTGATAAATGCTTCAGTACATATGCCAAGAATAGGTTGTGGATTAGCCGGAGGAAAATGGGAAAACATAGTGCCTATTTTAGAAAATAGTTTGTTAAAGAATCAAATACAAACGGTAGTCTATGATTTGAATAAATAAAAATAAAGTCATTACGAACGGACCCTGAATATCCAAGCGTATCCTGAGTTTATCGAAGCGCACCCTGAGTTTATCGAAGGAGAAGTAAGGTAACCTGTTTTTTTAATAAAAAGATTCATTCGGAATGGCAGAAAATAAACTATTAAGTAAACATGAACGAAAAAGATAAAAGAAAACTAAGTAAATTTTTAAGTCTACTCTTACGTCATCAACCGGAAACTATTAGTTTAACATTAGATGAAAAAGGTTGGGCTGATGTAGATGAGCTTATAGAAAAGTCAAAGAGAAAAAGAAAGCACTTTTCGATACAAGAATTAGAAGAAGTAGTAGTAACGAATGACAAACAACGTTTTAGTTTTAATGAAGATAAAACTAAGATAAGAGCAAATCAGGGACATTCATTAAAAACAATTGATTTAGAACTTGAAGCTGTTCAACCCCCTGAAGTATTGTATCACGGAACAGTTGACAAATTTTTAGGGGCAATTCAAGAAAAAGGATTGCAAAAAATGAACAGACAACACGTACATTTAAGTCAAGATATAGAAACGGCGACTAAAGTAGGAAGTAGGAGAGGAAAACCTATTATTCTAACAATCAATTCAGGAGAAATGTTTAGGAAAGGTTATGAATTCTATAAATCTAAGAATGGAGTTTGGTTAACTGAGCGTGTTCCTGTTACTTTTATTAAGTTTAAAGAATAAGAAAATATTATGAGAATATTTACAATAGGCGATATACATGGCGGATTAAAAGCGTTACAACAATTATTAACGAAACTAAAACTTACCAAAAAAGATACCCTTATTTTTTTAGGAGACTATGTAGACGGTTGGAGTGAATCAGCACAAGTAATTGATTTTTTGATGGATTTTCAACATCAACACAATTGTATTTTCATTAAAGGAAATCATGATGAATATTGTGAAAATTGGTTGCGACAAGGATTAGCTCCAGACTCTTGGCTATTTCATGGGGGAAAAATGACAATTCAAAGTTATGAAGGGTACTCAGATGCTCGAAAGAAAGAACACTTGAATTTTATTGAACGCATGGATTTATTTTATGTGGACAATCAAAATCGTTTGTTTATTCATGCAGGATTCTCATCTATGCATGGTCCTCAAAAAGAAGTATATTCCTCTAATTTTAATTGGGACAGAACTTTATGGGAAATGGCTGTAGCTATGGACAAACAAATTCAGAAAGATTCGTTGTTATATCCTAAACGATTATTATTGTTTAATGAAATTTATATCGGACATACACCTACTACACGATACAATGAATTTGAGCCTATGAATGGAGAGAATGTATGGAATGTAGATACTGGAGCTGCGTTTAAAGGATGCTTAACAGCCCTAAACATAGAAACTAAAGATTTTATTCAAAGTGAACCTGTGTACTTGTTATATCCAATAGAAAGAGGAAGAAACGAAGCTCCACATATAATTGTAGAGGAGAATGTTTAATCAATAAAAAATGTTATGAAATATTCTAATGTTATGATACAAGAACGATTTAATAAAGGAGAAACACTAAAGTTTTTATTCTTTTGGGGACATCAACCGAATAAAGATGGAAGTATAGGAAAAAGTTGTTTCAGTCAATGGTGGGAGTAGGAGTTCTTAATTAATGAAGTTAATTACAAAACTGCAGAACATTATATGATGGCAGAAAAAGCTAGGTTATTTAAAGATGAAGAAATATTAGCTCAAATTTTGGAAGTTGAACCCCCACATGAAGCAAAAAAGTTAGGGCGAAAAGTTCAAAACTTTAATCCTAAAATATGGGATGAACATAAATTTCAAGTTGTAGTAAAAGGAAACTTGGCTAAATTTTCTCAAGATGAAAAACTAAAATCTTTTTTACTAAAAACGAACAATCGAATTATTGTTGAAGCAAGTCCAAGGGATCGCATTTGGGGAATAGGTATGGGGCAGTCCAATGAAAAAGCATTGAATCCCAATTTATGGAGAGGACATAATTTACTAGGATATGCATTAATGGAAGTGAGAGATCAATTAAGTTAATGACTTATAATATCCTTAATTTCATTTAATGTCACTAAGTGCCCCCGACAAAAATTTTGTGAAACGAATTTTTATGATATCAAATTTAAGCGGTCATTACGATGAACGAAACATAGTGAAGTGAAGAAGTAATCTGTTAATTTAAGGACGAAAACCTCGTTTTTTAAGATAAAGATTGCTTCATCCGTTGTACTTCTTCGCAATGACAAATAAACATGCTAATGATATCGAAATTATTACTCAATAAACTCATTAGAACTGACAAGAATTTTGATCTAAAATTCACATTATGATATACACAAGTAAAGATGAACTTCCAATTAAAGAAGAAGGATATCAATACTATTTTTTAGCAGGGAGTATCGATTACACTACAGCTAAACCTTGGAGATTTTCTATAATTCAAAAGAATACACGGAAAATTCATTTTTTAGATCCCACAAATACAAAGCATGATCAGCTCACTGATAAGGCGATGAAAAACCACATACTTTGGGAATTAAATGCTTTAGAATTTGCTGATAAAATCATTTTAAATCTCTTACCAGAAGCTACATCTCCAATTTCACTAGTTGAATTAGGGCTATATGCTAAATCAGAAAAGTTGATTGTTATTTGTCCAGATAGCTTTTATAAAAGTAGATATGTTCATGTACTTTGTGAAAAATATGATGTTCCTTTATATAAAAATTTGATAAATTTTAAATTTGTGTAAATATTACGCAAATAATTTGTGTAAAATGAAAATATAATATATATTTGTGTTGTATTTACGCAAAATAATTTAACTATGATAAATCCATTATTATATACAGACGGTTATAAAGTTGACCACAGAAGGCAATATCCAGACAATACTACTTTGGTATATTCTAATTGGACGCCAAGAAAAAGTAGAATAGAAGGAGTAAATGAAGTGGTATTTTTTGGTTTACAATATTTCATTAAAAAATATGTAATAGAAGAATTCAGCCAGAATTTCTTTCAAAAGCCTAAAGATGAAATTGTAAAGAAATACGCAAGAAGAATCAATAATTATTTAGGAGAAAATCAAGTAGGTGTAGAGCATATTGCAGCTTTACACGATTTAGGTTTTTTACCCATAGTGATAAAAGCATTACCAGAAGGAGTTGCTGTACCTATTAGAGTTCCAATGTTTACAATGTACAATACATTGCCAGAATTCTTTTGGTTAACAAACTATTTTGAAACCTTATTGTCGACAACTATTTGGTTGCCTTGTAATTCAGCAACAATAGCCAAGCAGTACAGAAAAATTTTGGATACCTATGCTGCAGAAACATCTTCAATTCCTGAATTTGTAGATTGGCAAGGTCACGATTTCTCTATGAGGGGAATGGCAGGCTTAGAAGCAGCAGTATTATCAGCATCAGGACACTTATTGAGTTTTACTGGAACAGATACTATACCAGCTATTGATTTTCTAGAACAATATTACAATACTAATTCTGATACAGAATTAATAGGTGGTTCTGTAGCTGCAACAGAGCATTCAGTAATGTGTATGGGAACCAATATAGGAGAAGAAGAAACATTTAAACGTTTAATTACTGAAGTATATCCTAACGGAATTGTATCTATTGTTTCAGATACTTGGGATTTATGGAAAGTACTCACGGAATATCTACCTAATTTAAAAGAAGAAGTATTAGCAAGAGATGGTAAAGTCGTAATTCGTCCTGACAGTGGAGACCCTGTAGATATAATTTGTGGAAATCCAAATGGTGCTTCAGAAGTAGAACAGAAAGGTGTTGTAGAGTTACTTTGGGAGATTTTTGGAGGTGTAACTAATGATAAAGGTTATAAAGAGCTAGATCCGCATATAGGAGCTATTTATGGAGATAGCATTACGTTAGAAAGAGCTACTCAAATCTGTGAGCGATTAAAACAAAAAGGATTTGCATCTACCAATGTAGTTTTAGGGATCGGTTCTTTCACTTATCAATACAATACAAGAGATACTTTTGGTTTTGCTATGAAAGCAACTTATGGAGAAGTTAATGGTGAAGGTAGAGAAATCTATAAAGATCCAATCACAGATGATGGAACTAAGAAGTCAGCAAAAGGATTGATTAAAATTGAAAAAGAAGACGGAGTCTATACATTAGTAGATCAAGTTTCTTGGGAAGAAGAGCAAAAAGGAGAATTAAGAGAAGTGTTTAGAGACGGAAAATTACTAATTGATGATAATTTATCTGAAATTAGAAAAAGAATACGCTAAAATTCTTAACATTTAAATAAATTTGAGAAAGTGCTTTTTGGTACTTTCTCTTTTTATTTACATGAAAATTTCATTAAATGGATTACTTTACAATTATAGGTTGGTTAGGTGTTGTTTTTTTTGTTACAGCTTATTTATTATTGAGTTTAGAAATATTGAGTGCCAAAAAAACAGTATACCATTGGTTAAACTTTTTAGGAGCTTTGTGTTTGGTATTAAATGCAATTGCTATAAAAGATAATCCAACCATAGTTGTTAATGGTATCTGGGGATTAATTGCAGTATTTACAGTACTAAAAATTTACAAGAAAAAAATGCTATGAAAATTGTAGTAGGCTAATTACATGATTGCTATAAATTAATGACTGTTTTTTATAGGCTTCCATATCATTGATTTGTGTACCTAAATAAAAATACCCTCCATCAATCATTGCAAATATAATTTCATTTAATTCATCAATATTTGAGTTCGTAATAACACTATGTTCTTTAGCACTCAACAATTTTGATTTCAGAACTTGTCGTAAAGAATTACTAAAACGTTTAAAACTATTACTAATCTTTTTATCTCTATAAATCAAGGCATATAAACTATAAAATACACCATCATCAACATATTCACTCCATTCACGAGTAAACATTTTTTGGATAAAATTTTCTAAAGCTACTTTAGATTCAATTTTATCTGGAGTACTATTATTTATAAATGTTATATAAGCTTCTAAAATATAGTTGCTTAGATCTTCTAAGATATGTTCTTTGTTTTGATAATAATGCATTACTAAACCTTTACTAATACCCATATGATTAGCTAAGTTAGCGATAGAAACATTTTCTAATCCTATACTTTTGGATACTTCATAAAAAGCAATTACAATCTCTTTTTTACGTTGATCTGATATATTTTTTCTACCCATGTTTTTGTAATTCCGAACAAATATATAATTATAATTCAATCATTTTTGAGTTAACATTCTGTTCATATTTAGCCAAGTTCCCTTAACTCAATAGTAACTATTTTTTAATTGAACGGTCGTTCAATCTATTTTGATGATTCTATAATTTTACACCATTAATTGAAGGAAAAAATAATTAATCAATAGAAACTAATACATCTAAAAATGAAGGGACGTATAACAATTTTATTAGTATTTCTTGTGTCGCTATTACATGCACAAGAAAAGATTAGTGGGGTAGTAGTGGATACTACAGGACAACCACTGCCAGGAGTAAATATTGTAATAAAAAATACGACAAAAGGTACATCAACAGATTTTGATGGAAACTTTATAATCGCTGTAAACAAAGGCGAAATTATGGAGTTTTCTTTTGTTGGGTTTAAAAATCAAGAGTTTATTTTTAATAGTCAGAATTCTTTAAGAATTGTGATGGAAGAGGATAGTGCTCAATTAGAAGAAGTAATTGTAACCTCTTTAGGAATTAAAAAAGAAAAGAAAGCTTTAGGATATGCTGCAACAGAGCTTAAGGCTAATGAACTAACAAAAGTAAAAACAACTAATGTATTAAACTCTTTAGCGGGTAAAGTTGCAGGTTTGCAAGTAACTGGAGTTAATAATGGCGTAGCTAGTTCTGCTCGTGTAGTAATTCGTGGAGAAAATTCATTAAATATTAATAGTAATCAACCTTTATTCATTTTAGATGGAGTACCTGTAAACAATAGAATATTTGGTGTAGGTGGAAACACAACTGATCAAGCAGATTTACCAACGGATTACGGTAATGGTTTATCAGAATTAAATGCAGATGACTTTGAATCTGTAACTGTATTAAAAGGAGCAGCAGCTTCAGCTCTTTATGGATCTAGAGCCGCAAATGGTGTAGTTGTAATAACTACTAAAAAAGGAAAACAACTTCAAGAAGGATTAGGGGTTGAAATTTCATCATCTACCATGTTTAGTGAAGCGTTACGCTTACCTGAATTACAAACTCAATTTGGTGGAGGTTGGGCAGGAGCCTATGCATCTAACTTTGGAACTAACTTTGGACCAGCTTTAAATGGTGCAGTTATTTCACATGAATTAGCCTTAGGTGAACCAGTAGATAGACCTTTTATAAATCGTTATGATCTAAATGATTTTTTTAGAAATGGGATTAATTTAAATAACACGGTTACCTTAAGTGGAGCAAATGAAAAAGGAGATTTTTTGTTCAGTTATGGTAACACGTACAATGAAGGAATTGTACCGAATACGAATTTAAGAGGGAATAGCTTTAGAATTAATGGAGGGTATCAATTAAGTGATAAGTTAAAAGTTAATGTAAGAGCTAATTATATAACAAGAGGTTCAGATAACTTAACTGTAGCTGGATATGGAAACCAAGGGATTATGTATACCTTACTTTGGAACTATATTAATGTAGATTTAGATGAGTTAAGAGATTATTGGAATGTAGAGAATCAAGAGCAGAGAAGATTATTTACTTGGGGAGACAATCCATGGTTTATTGTAAATGAAAATATCAATGCTTTTAATAAAGATAGATTTGTAGGAAACGTAAGCTTAAATTATGAGTTCAATGAAAATTTGAGTTTATTAGGTAGAATAGGTATAGATCAATCCAATGATTTTAGATGGTCAAGAAGATCAATTGGAGCTGTAAGAAATCCAAATGGAATGTACAGACAACAAGAAATTGATTTTTCAGAAATTAATGCTGATTTCTTACTTACATATAAAAAAGATTTTGGAGAAAATTTTAGTATGTCTACATCTATAGGAGCAAATAGATTTGATCAAGAAATTAAGGAAGATTTCTTACAAGGGAATGGGCTTTCAATTCCTGGTTTATATAATGCACAAAACATTAATGTAACTCCAGTAGTAAGAAATAATGTATTTAAGAAACGAATAAATAGTGTGTACGCTTTTACTAATGTAGGTTATAAAGACTATTTATATGTAGATGTATCAGTAAGAAACGATTGGTCATCAACATTACCATCTAATAATAATTCATATTTCTACCCTGCAGCATCATTGGCTTTTATTCCGTCATCAGCATTTGAATTACCAGAAGCTATCGACTTTTTAAAGTTACGTTTTAATGTTGCGGAAGTTGGAAAGGATACAGATCCTTATAACTTAGTTACGGCTTATGAGTTTGGAACATTAGGAGGTACATTAACGAACCCTTCTCAATTATTAAACGCCGATTTAAAACCAGAAAGAACAATTTCAACAGAATTTGGTATAGAGAGTATCTTCTTAAAAAATAGAATTTCCCTAGATGCGACATATTATACATCTACATCTAGAGATCAAATCTTAAATGTTGGAATTTCTGGAGCAAATGGATTTAGTTCTATTGTAGCAAACGCAGGAGAAATTAAAAACTCAGGTATTGAATTAGCATTAGGTATCAAACCTATAAAAACAGAACATATTGATTGGAGTATCAACACAAACTTCACGAAGAATACTAGTGAAGTAGTTTCTTTACTTCCTAATTTAGACACATTTATCATTGGTCAAGGTCCTGATGGCGTAACAGTAGAAGCAAGACCTGGTGGACAAATGGGAGATATTTATGGAGATAGTTACATAAGAAATGATAATGGAGATATTATATACGAAAATGGTCTTCCATTAACAGGAAATAGAAGAAAAGTAGGAAACTATAATCCTGATTGGACTTTAGGTTTAGGAACAAGCTTCGATTACAAAGGATTCAATATTTCAGCACAATTTGATATTAGAGAAGGAGGAGAAATTTACTCTTATACCAATGCTATTGGTAGAGAGAGTGGAATTTTAGCCAATACATTATCATGGAGAGATGGTATAGTTGGTGAAGGTGTAGTAAGAGATGGAAGTGGAGGTTTTGTGCCAAATACACAAGAAGTAACAGCAGAAACTTGGGCATATGCAGTACCTAGAAGTAATGCAGAAGCAAATATTTTTGATGCATCTTTTGTAAAATTAAGACAATTAAGTTTAGGGTATAAATTCTCACCAGTCGTATTGGAAAAATTAAGATTACAAGGATTATCGATCAGTTTAGTAGGATCAAATTTATTTTTATGGACAGATGTTCCAAACATAGATCCTGAAGCACAAGGTTTAAACGGAGGAACGTTATTACCAGGATTTGAAGTAACACAATTACCATCAACTAGAAGCTACGGTTTTAAAATTAATATGAAATTATAAGCATTTAAAAAATGAAACAAATACTATATTTATTCATGGCACTATTAGTTTTTAGTGCATGTACAGAAGATTTTGATGCAATAAATACCAATCCAAACAATCCAGAAAATGCAAGTGAAGCGTTACTACTGCCAACAGCTATTTTCGATTTGACCAATATAATGGTTAATGAAACACATGGATTCGGAGATATAATAGGTCAATATGGAGCAAGATATGAATTTAATGATTTAGATATCTACAGATGGCAATCTGATGATCGTTTTTGGTCACCAATGTATGCAATCTTACAAAATGTTAAAGATATAAAAGAGATTGCTCAAGAGAACGGTAACGCAAACTATGAAGCAGTAGCATTAATTTTAGAATCATACATCTACAGTGTAATTACAGATACTTATGGAGATATCCCAATGTCTGAAGCCAATAGAACAAAGGAAGGTATTATTACACCTGTGTACGATGCACAACAAGATATTTATACACGTATTTTCGATAAGTTAGAAACAGCAAATACCATTATTAGTATGTCAGAAACTATTAATGGAGATCTATTATACAACGGAAACATGTTACAATGGAAAAAATTTGCCAATTCATTACGTTTACGATTGTTAATGAGAATAAGTGATGTACAAAATGTAGCTAATGATATAAATAGTATAGTTAGTAACCCTTCAAAATATCCAATTTTCGAATCTAATAGTGATAATGCCATTTATGAGTTTAGTGGTTCGTTACCAAATGTATCTCAAGTTGCTTTACCAGGAGGAGGTAGAGATTATGATTACTATTTGTTAATTCCTACTACGCACTTTATTAACTTATTAAATGCTAATAACGATCCTAGATTAGAATTGTGGGTGAGTCCTAAAGCAGGAACAAATGATAGAACTTTGGGAGTTGCACCAGGACAAGCACTGAGTGATATAGGAAGACCTGGCGATTTCAGTAGAAGATCAACAGCATTTTATGAAAGTGCAACGCTAATTCAAGGAATCTTTATGACTTATAGTGAAGTTAATTTTCTTTTAGCAGAAGCAAGTGAAAAAGGATATATCACTGGTACTGCTAAAGGTTATTATGATACAGCTGTTACAGCTTCATTTGAGCAATGGAAAGTAACCATACCATCCGATTTTTTAACGACCACAGTTCCTTACGACGTTGCTACTGATAGATTATATGAGCAAAAGTGGTTGGCTTTATATCATACAGGAATAGAACCATGGTTTGATTGGAAAAGAACAGGAAAGCCAAGCTTTATTCAAGCAGGGCCAGGGAATTTAAATGGAAATAAAGTACCAGTACGTTTAAGGTATCCAAGTCTTGAACAGTCTGTAAATAAAGTAAACTACGACGCTGCATCTAACGCTATGGGAGGAGATGATATTAATTCTTCTTCTTGGTGGTGGTAAAATTTTATTTTTCTCAATTTTTTTTCTAAAAATAAAGAGCCTGGATGTATGTTCAGGCTCTTTTAATTTTATGTTTAGGAGCTATAGTTTATTAAAAGACTACTTATTTTTAATAATAAATAATAGAGAGTTGTTTATGTGCAATGTATTGAAAAACAATGAAAAAGATATTGGTAATAGTGTTCTTTTAGTATGAAAAAATATATTTAAAGGCTAATGTTGAATTGATAGTATTTTATCCTATAATTAGAATAGGCTCCAAATATTTAATTAACCTTAATAATTTATATAAACTTATGAAAACACTAATTGTAAATTTAGGAAAAACATAATCAAATAATCAACAAAAGAAAAATAAATGGAGGTTTTGCTGGACCTGAATATCATTTTGTTTGTAATCCATATGATGACTCTCAAATTTGGAACAAATGGAAAGAGTATTACAACTGTTCCGATTAAATAGATGAAATTTTTCCATCAAAAAGTAAAGTATACTCGTTGTTTTTTGATGGTATTTTATAGTAAACTAAAAGAGCTAGTAAAAATTCTTTAGATAAGAAGTGAAATAATTTAGTTCACAAAGAAAAAGATATACTCCACGAATAAAAACCTATACTACACAAAGATTATAGCTTACTTCTATTACTGATAGATACTTTTACTCAGAGTTTTAGTATTCTAAGTAATACTTAAATTTTTACAGGTATAGTATTCGCGTTTTTTTATAAATACTATTAACGATCTAATAAAAAGCAACATTATGAAATTAACAAAAATTATCATTATTAATCTATTACTTTTTTTAACCTCTTGTGGAGGTGGTATTAATACTACAGATTTACCAGGAGATTTGTTAGAAAATGATAAAGGATACGCTAATCTAACAAAGTATATTTATTCTCATTACTCAAACCTAGAAGATGCTATCGAAGTGATGGAGTTTTCGTATAGTGCATCTATTCACCCTCAAACAGCAGATTTATCAAGTAGTATATCAATGGATTTTGTAAAAGGTGATAATAAAGACCGTATTGTAGAATATTATTTGTCTAGTTCAGGTACGCTCACCAATAATAATGTAGATATAACTATTGGAGATATTTCAAATCAAAAAATAGCTAACAGTTACAATACATATAAGCCATTCTTATTTTCAAATAAGGAAATAAATTTTGATGTAATACGTACAGTAATTGAAAAAAGTACAGAGGATTTTAAAAAACAAACCAATGCAAATAGTGCATATTGTTCGTTGCTAACTGTAAAAAGTAATCAAGGTCAAAAGCCCATTATTCAATTAAGAATTACACAACGAAAATTTGCATCTACTGTGAGTAGAGGATACAAGTGGTCACTTAAAGGTGATAAAATTTAAGATTTTAAATATACAATCTAATACAAAGAAACCACAACATTCAAATGTTGTGGTTTTAATTTTCTAAAAAAGAATAGCTTAATTTTAAGCTATTAACTATTCCTACGTTTATTAGCAATCAATGTATTTTTAAGTAACATTGCTATGGTCATAGGTCCTACACCACCTGGTACAGGAGTAATGTATGATGATTTTTCAGCTACTTCTTCAAAAGCAACATCACCTACTAATCTAAATCCACTCTTTTTAGATGGATCAGCAACTCTGGTAATTCCAACATCAATGACTACTACACCTTTTTTTACCATATCAGCTTTTAAGAATTCAGGAATTCCAATAGCAGCTACTATTATATCTGCTTCTTTAGTAATTGCTTCTAAATTTTGAGTTCTACTGTGTGTTAACGTAACGGTAGCATTACCTACTTTTCTTTTTTGAGATAATAAAATACTCATTGGGCTACCTACAATATGGCTACGACCTAAAACCACCACATTTTTTCCAGAAGTTTCTACTTCATAACGCTCTAATAGCTCTAAAATTCCAAATGGGGTAGCAGAGATAAATGTTGGTAAATTTAAAGCCATTTTACCCACGTTTTCAGGATGAAAACCATCTACATCTTTCTCAGGGTCTACAGCTAATAATACTTTTTGTTCATCTATATGTTTTGGTAAAGGTAATTGTACTATAAAACCATCAATATCATTATCTACATTTAAAATTTCAATTTCATTTAATAACTCTTCTTCTGTAGTTTCTTCAGGTAATTGAATTAAAGTAGATTCAAAGCCTACACGCTCACATGCCTTTACCTTTGCATTCACATACGTTAAGCTTGCGCCATCATTACCTACAATAATTGCAGCTAAATGTGGAGCTTTTTTCTCATTTCTCTTTAACTCTCCAACTTCTAAAGCAATTTCTTCTTTAATGTCTGCAGAAGTTTTTTTTCCGTCTAATAAAATCATGTTGTTATGTTGTGTGTTGTTGTATTTGTAGTTTTTAACCAAAAAAGGTGGCTGAGCCAAGTCGAAACCACCAAATATTTTTAATTCATTGATCAATGATAATTGTTAATTGATAACTGCTAATTGATCACTGTTAACGCATTCCTCGCATCATTTGCATCATTCGTTTTCCGCCACCACCTTGCATCATTTTCATCATTTTACTCATTTGATCAAATTGCTTCATCAACTGATTTACTTCTTGTACAGAAGTTCCAGACCCTTTAGCAATTCTCTTTTTTCTACTGGCATTTATAATAGATGGTTTACTTCTTTCATCAGGAGTCATAGAAAAAATAATAGCTTCAATTCCTTTAAATGCATCGTCATCAATATCTACATCTTTTAAAGCTTTACCAGCACCAGGAATCATTCCAACTAAGTCTTTCATGCTTCCCATTTTCTTTATCTGCTGAATTTGATTTAAGAAATCGTCAAAACCAAATTGATTTTTTGCAATCTTCTTTTGTAGTTTTCTCGCTTCAGCTTCATCGTATTGTTCTTGAGCACGTTCCACTAACGATACAACGTCTCCCATTCCTAAAATACGATCCGCCATACGATCTGGATGGAATACATCTATAGCATCCATTTTTTCACCTGTACCGATAAACTTAATTGGTTTATTTACTACAGATTTAATCGATAACGCAGCACCACCTCGTGTATCACCATCTAATTTGGTCAATACAACACCATCAAAATTCAAAACATCATTAAAGGCTTTTGCTGTATTTACAGCATCCTGACCCGTCATAGAATCTACTACAAATAGGGTTTCTTGCGGATTGATAGCCTTATGAATGTTTGAGATTTCTGTCATCATCTCTTCATCTACGGCTAAACGACCAGCGGTATCAATAATCACCACATTTTTACCGTTAGCTTTTGCATGCTTGATAGCATTTTGAGAAATCTCAACAGGATTTTGATTTCCTTCCTCAGCATATACTTCTACACCAATTTGTTCTCCAACAACTTGTAGCTGATTAATAGCGGCAGGACGATATACGTCACAACCTACTAATAAAACTTGTTTTGTTTTCTTGGTTTTAAGGAAGTTTGCAAGTTTACCGGAAAAGGTAGTTTTACCTGAACCTTGTAAACCAGACATTAAAATTACAGTAGGAGAACCACCTAAGTTAATTCCTACAGTATCTCCACCCATTAATTCAGTTAACTCATCTTTTACAATTTTTACCATTAATTGTCCTGGATTTAACGTAGTTAATACGTTTTCTCCCATGGCTTTTTCCTTAACAGTATTGGTAAATTGCTTTGCTATTTTAAAGTTAACATCGGCATCTAATAAGGCACGTCTTACTTCTTTTAACGTTTCAGCAACGTTTACTTCATTAATCTTTCCGTGTCCTTTTAGCGAGTGTAACGCCTTATCTAATTTTTCACTTAAATTATTAAACATGAATTTCTGCTACATTTTTAGAGGCACAAATATAGGTATTTCAGGAGTAGTTTTCAATTAAATCTTTAGTATGGTGTTCTGTATGATAAGCTGTCCACATAATAATTTCACGTAGAGGCATTTTTCCAAGTAATGGATGCGGAAGAATTACATTATCTAGTTTTTTATCAGAGAATTTTAGTGTTTTTGCCATCATTCTTTTAGTACTTTCCTTCAGTACTTTTAATGAAGCCTCAAATTCTTCTTTATTAGGAACAGCAATGTTTTTATTGAATTCTTTAGCTTTTTCTTGATTAGCAGCCAACTTTTCGTTGTAACGTTTTATAATTTCCTCAATAGATCTTACTGGCCTATTCGCCTTACCAAATTTGGCTTTTAATATAAAAGAAGGAATACTTAGTGCTGTTTGTATTCTTTTATTAGCATCAGCTAAATGTGCTATATGCTGCCCAATGGTCCACTTGTTTTCTGGTCCTTGTGCCCAAAAGTCACCTTCTTTAGTATCTAGCCAATTGTATAATTTTTGATGTTTTTCTTCTAGTAATTTATTGATTTGTGTTTTGTCCATTTACTTTGGTTTTGGTCAATTTACAAAAATGAATTGGGAATTGAATACAAAATACAAGTTCTTAAATCTGGATCATCTGCTAACAAAGGATGATCAAACGTTTTTACCTTTTGCATTCCTATTTTTTCCATTACTGTTATGGAAGGAAGGTTGATTAGCGGAGCAACAGATACAATTTCATCTAATTTTAAAGTATTAAAAGCATAGTGTAAACACTGTTTTGCACCTTCTGTAGCATATCCTTTACCCCAAAATTTAGGGAGTAAACGCCATCCAATATCAATAGAAGGATTAAAATCAATCTCATAAGTTTGTTCACAAAGCCCAATAAAACCTATAAATTCATTGTTATCTAGTACTTCCACAGCAAAGTAACAAAAGTTGTTTTTTTGAAATTGATTTTGCATTCTAGTAATGAAATCTTCGCATTGACTTTTTGTTGATGTAGTAGGGAAGTAGCGCATAACTTCTTCATTTGAATTCATTTCAAATAAAGCATCAATATCATCAAGTTGCCAATTACGAAACCCTAATCGTTCCGAAGTAAAAATGTAATTCATTAAGTTTCTATTTAGTGTTTAAAATTACATGATATTTTACAATTTGAGTTCAATATTAATTAAACTCAGTTTACTATTAATTAACAAAAAATAAAAAACAGCCCAGAAACACTGAGCTGTTATATTAATTTAGTAGAATACTAAACTAACTCGTTGCGTATTTATAAATTTAGACAATCCTAAATTGTCAGTTCGAGTGCTTTTGAGGTACGAAAAAGTATATCGAGAACTATTTCGAAGTTAAAATTCTTATTCTCGATACAATTTTTCTTCATTTCATTCTAAAAAATCACTCGAATTGACAGAATTTTATTCCAAATACACAACACGAGTTAAATTATTCTTTTATTAATTTCTTTTTAATCAATTCACCATTTACATCTATAATAGCAATATAAATTCCTGAATTCACTTCAATTCCATTATCTGTTTTTCCATCCCAAGTATATTGGAATCCATTACTACTTTCCTTATGATCTACTAAGTGTTTTACAACTTTACCTGAAATATCATAAATAGTAATTGTAGTACTGTTTTCTTGTTGAGAATTATTAGAAATAGTAACTTCATCTGTAAATGTATTAGGATAAACAGTTACTGATTTTGTTAATGTTTCGTATTCTTTCTTGTCATTTTTTTTCCATTTTCTCCCTAAAGGTTCATCTAACCAAACTAAAATAAATTCATTATCATCTGGTAATCCAGTACCTACATGTCTTCCAACACTAAAGGGGTAATTATTATCGTTTAAAACACCAATTAAGAAAGGATTTAATATTACAACACTTTCAATTGTTACAAAAGGAAAACCAAAATCTTTTCCAATTCCTACATCACCAGGTAAAGCTTGTGTTGAAGAAATACCACTAAAGTCATTAATATCTAATAAGTCTACATTTAGTTTTTTTCTTACTTTTTGCTTGTTAGGTTTTAATTCTACTTCGTAAATAGCTTTAAATCCATTTAAATCACCTTGTGAACCATCTCGTTCAATAATTAATCCTCTTTTTTTATTGAACATTACAAAATCTCCAATAGCAGATGCTTTTTCGTTTAAAGGATATTTGAATTGTTTTCCTGTATAGGATTTAGATCTAATATTAAATTCATGAATTAACAACTCCTTTTTTGTAGATCCAACTAACGGTTTCTCTAGCAATGGTAATAATTTTCTTTTATTAGTAGATAATGCCATTCCTTCAAATCCTCCGCTTCTAGGTACTCTAAAAGAATTTTTTTGTTTTGTTTCACGATAAGGCCAGTATAAACCTGCTAACCATGGAGTATTTTCACCATTTTGATCTTGAAGATTTGTACCATCACCAGCATTCCCAATTTTTGGGAAATCTCCAAATAAACAAACAGTTCTTATCGCTGGATATAATTTGTGAGCTTGTAAAAGTGTTCTGAAATCAAAACTTTGAATTTCTGCTCTGTCTTGTAAATTATTAGTAACAATAACATCAGCAACAGCTTTAGTAAAGTTTTCAGGAGAAACTGTTCTTTCAGCAAAAACATCACCACGATCATCAGTATCTGTTCTCGGATTTATTTTAGTTTCAATATTGAAACGAACTTTTGCTGCATTTTTCCAACGTTTAGTTGCTTCAGGGGTGTTTTTTCCAGCTCCATTTTTATAATATTCAATATAAAAAGCTACAAAATCAAAAAGTTGTTGTAATGATGGCATGATATAGGGATCAATAAAATCATTTTGTTGAGCAAAAGCAACAGATACAGGAGATAAAGCTAAATCATTGGTTTGAGCAGGTCTTCCACTTAAAATTTTATCAGCAATAAATGTATTTTGAATTTCTTTTAATGTTAAGTCTTTTACTAAAACTTCATCTTCAAAATTATATGGAGTTCCATCAGCTTTTCTTGTTTTAGCTGCTTCAATATGTGGATCATGATCTAAAACAGGAACGTCGTCCAATGTGATTCCAGTATCAGTTTCTAATGTAGGCATTAAATAATCTAAGGCTGCTTCCATAGAAGGTAACGTATTTTCTGGACGAAGATTTCTAGCACCTCTGTGTCCTTGGGCATCAAATTTTGTAACGTCAATTAATCCATCTGCATCTAAAAAGTCTACATTACTATTCTTTTCTACAAAGTTCTCTACAGCTTGTAATAATAAATCTGGACGATCGGAAATAATTCCTTGTACTCCTAGTTCTAATAGTAATTTCATGTTTTCTAGGTCATTTACAGTATATACTACTACATCATGACCAGCACGGTTTAAAGAAGATACATTAAATAATTCGCTAGAAGCAGTTTGTAAACCATTTGAAGCATCATTTCTACTTCCAACAGTAGTATTAGGATTATTATCATCTAGCATTACAAACCAAGGAGACATTACTGGAGCTTTGCTACCGTATTTTTGAGCATGAGCACGCATAGCATTCATTACTCGTAAAGCACTAGATTCTTCGCTAAAAGGATTTTGTGGAGCTCTTAATTCTTTACCAGGTGTCTCAAAATCAGGTAAAGCAAATGGAGGATCAATTAAAACTCCATGACGGTTAAAATGAAGTAAGAAAGGACCAAATTCTTCACCAATCCAGTAGTCTCCATTTGGGGTACGTTGAATAGATTCAATATCAAAATCAGCACCAGTTAATATTCTTTCATTTGAAAAATGATTTACTATGGCAAAAGGAATTAATCTATTAGGATCTTTTAACTCAATAAAATCTAAAACATCAATTGTTCCTTTACCAAAGCCAAAAATGCCTTTAAACTTAGGTTTTATTTTATATAAACGTAGATTATAATCTGCAGAATTTTCAATACTTCCAAATCCATTGTCAGATAATACAGTAAATGTTCCATCATAATTATTTAATACAGATGAAACTCCTTGTATTGGTTGCTTATTGATAAAGGGAACAGGTTGTTCATTAATCAAATTAGAACCAATATATTGTCCTGAAGTTGGTCCTTCAGAAAAACTTGCAGCTGGCAGTATGGCTCTTGACACTAAAATATCTTTGGATAAAAAAGAAGATTTTTTAGCAGCTTTAACATACTTTTTTTCGTTGAAATTTTTGTCTTTTTTAGCATCAAACGAAAGTACTTTTTCTTTCTGTTGTTTGTATAAATCGGAATCTTGTGCTGTTATAGTATTAACAGATAAAATCCCTAAACTTATTGACAATCCTTTAGTAATAAGTTTTTTAGTTGAAATACTTCGGTAGTAAAGTTTCATAGATTTATGGGTTAAAATTAATAGGTTGCTTAGGTTGTAGTAAAACTACTTTGAGTAAATTATCAAATCGTTGTAAGGAGTTTACGAAAAGATTAGCTTAATGTTATTGATAGTAGCTAAAGTTATTTTTAAGTCAATTAACTATATGTATTATTATTTTTTGATTTGAAGTAGTATGAATTTTTCTTGTATTTTTACCGTTGAAATTCCTATACACAATGAAAAAAAGTATCACACTTAAAGAGTTAGCAAAAAAGCTAGGAGTATCTGCATCAACGGTTTCAAAAGCGTTAAATGACAGTTATGAAATAAGTGAATCTACTAAAAGAAAAGTAGAAGCTGCTGCAAAAGAGTTTAATTACAGACCTAATAGAGCAGCTTTAAACTTAAAATCAGGTAAAACATTTACTATTGGAGTAGTGTTGCCTAGTATTAAAGACTTTTTTTTAGTTAGAGCATTAAGAGGTATAGAAAGTGTGATCGCGAATACAAATTATAATATTGTAATTAGTGTTACTAATGAATCATACGAAAAAGAAGTTAAAGCAATTGAAACATTAGTGAATGGTTTGGTTGATGGTATTATTTTAGCTGTATCTGAGGAAACTCAATTACGTCAAGATTTTGACCATTTAACTAATATTCCAGAGGATATTAAGTTATTAATGTTTGATCGTGTTGAAAATACAATAGAATGTGATAAAGTATTAGTAGATGATTACGAAGCTGTTTTAAAAGCAGTTAAACACTTAAAATTCAAAGGAGCTACAAAAGTGGCTTTAGTGTCTAGAAATAACAATTTAAGTACAGGTAAATCTAGAATTAAAGGGTATATTGATGCGATTAATGATACTCATGACCCCATGATTATTGAAGGAAAAGATGATTTTATAGAACGTGAACTAGAAGATTTAATAGCTACCAAAAGCATAAATGGTATTATAGCTTTAGATGAAGAAGCCTCATTAGCTGCATTTAGAGTTGCAAGTAGAGAAAAATTATTTGAGGAAAGAAAATTATTGATGATTGGTTATGCTGGAACAAAAATCTCTGAGCATTTAAATCCTAGTTTAAGTACTATAGACCAACATGGGAAAAGAGTAGGAAGAACTACTGCTAAAATTTTATTAGATAAGCTTAATAATAAGAGTGATAGATCTGAAGTTAATATCATTTATTCATCTCTTTGTGAAAGAGCAACTACTCAAATGGTTATAAATCATCAGTAAAATGTTTTCTTGATTTTTCTTTTGAAAATTTAGATTGATTATAAGCTTTGGAACCACCTTTTGCAACGGATAATGTTTGCCATTCTTTATCTTTAATCATTTTCCCTAAGAAAACAAGTTGACCAATATGATAAGAATAATGACATAACTGACGGTTGATTGCTTCAACTACAGTATGGCCGTGATTTCTAATATAAACGATTTTTTCTAAGTCATTCTTTGTTAAAGGTATAATAGCTTCAAACAGGCAATTCCATCCTTTTTCCCAATAATTAATGACTTCATTTTTAGAAGTAAAAGAGTTTATAAATTCTTGGTCTCTATTACGCCATTCTTTCTCTCCATCTTCTGTTAAAAAATTAGTCCATCTAGATAGCATATTCCCAGAAATATGCTTTACTATAATTGCTATTGAATTACTTTCATTGGTATAATGCCGGAAAAACTCCTCTTCATTGAGTTGTGTAAAAGTTTTTTCACCCAATAACTTATAATATTCAAATTGTTTAATTGTACTAGTAAGATAAGAATCAGCCATAAAAAAAGAGTTGAAGAATCAACTCTTAAGATACGTTATTTTTTACGAGGTATAAACTTTAAAGCGACACCATTAATACAATCTCGTATACCAGTCGTTTCTCTAGGCCCATCATTAAATCGATGTCCTAAATGTCCACCACAATTATTGCATTTTAATTCTGTTCTTGCATAACCGATTTTATAATCAGTATCAGTTTCTATATTTTTTTCTATGGCTTTATCAAATGATGGCCACCCAGTACCAGAATTGAACTTTCTATCAGAATTATATAATGGAACTTCACATCCAGCACAAACAAAAGTACCTTTTTCTTTAAAATACGTATACTCACTGGTATTTGGTCTTTCTGTACCTGCTTGTCTTAACACATAAAATTGCATAGGTGTTAACGCCTTTTTCCATTCTTCTTTAGTTTTTTCAATGGCATATTTCTTTTTAGAAGTTTCTTTTTTTTGAGCTATAGATTGACAAGAAACTAAGACAATTCCTAAAAAAATGATTACTATTTTCTTCATGTTATGTAGTAATAAATTTAACAACTCTGTTCATGGTTTTTGTATCACGTAAAATTTTAGTATGACTAAATCCATTAGTGATAAGTAGCGTACCTTGTTGCAAATTTTGACGTATTGCATACGCAGAACTTACAAAAACATCACTATCTAACGCGTCATGAACAACCAAAGCAGGAATATCAACATTTTTTGCCATAGTAGAACTAGCATTTAAATCAATATCACGACCAAATTGTTGGTCATAATATTTTTTCATTTTTTTCGCTATTTTGGGTTTTAATGAAAGGTTATTAGTGAAATTGTGTAAAATCTCACTTATGGTATCACCTGAACCGATAGATACAATTTTATTGAACTTAATGCCTTCACTGTATGCTGAATATAAGCACATTCCACCTAAAGAATGTCCTACAGCAGCTTCGAAAGGTCCATATTGCTTATCTATTTCATATATAGATTCTAGAAATTCTGGCATTAGTGTAGTTTTGCCCTCAGAATTTCCATGAGCAGGAGCATCAAAAGAAATGACCATATATCCCTTTTCTAATAACTTATCAGCAATCATAAAAAGTTGTGTGCTTCTTCCACACCAACCATGTACTAATAGTACCTTTTTGGGAGAATAACCATAAGATAAAACATCAATTTCTTTCTGGATAGATGGTATTTTTAATCTGCTTTTTTGCGCACTCTCCCACATGGTTTTTTCTCTTTTAGGTAAAGGGAATTTAAATGGTGTAGAAAATAGTTTAATAGCGAACTTAGTAGCCAAACTAGGAGAAAAGAATTGAATAAGTCTTCCAAGCATTTTTATCTTATTTGGAATAGGCATACTTTGAGGTAAAATTCTTTCAGGTGAAGTCTTCATCATTAGGTTAAATTTTCACAGTAAAGATAGAATTTGTATTTTTAAATACATACAAAGTGACTTTTACTATATTTTAGCGTCTAATTTTAATGAGAATAACATAGAAAAATCAATAAAGATGAAGAGAATTTTTGCATTATTAACCGTATCAATATTTCTAATACAATGTAGTACGGTGCCAATTACAGGGAGAAAACGTATTAATTTTGTAAGTGACGCTCAGATTTTACCTATGAGTTTTCAACAATATAGCGGATTTTTAAAAGAAAATAAAGCCAAGTTGATTAATAATACACCAAAGTCTAGAGAATTAAAAGATATTGGAAAAAATATTGCGGGTGCTGTGGATCGTTTTATGAGAGCTAATGGTATGACCAAAGAGGCAAACTCATATAAGTGGGAGTTTAATTTGATTAATGATAATACAGTGAATGCTTGGTGTATGCCAGGAGGTAAAGTAGTCTTTTATACTGGAATTATGCCTATTTGTGCAAATACTGATGGAGTAGCGGCGGTAATGGGACACGAAGTTGCACATGCTTTCGCAAAGCACGGTCAAGAGCGTATGTCTTCTGCACAAATGCAACAGTTAGGAGGGGTAGCAGTAGCTGTAGGAACAGCAAATAGTAAAAATGCACAATTATGGAATATGGCCTATGGTGTTGGTTCTAGTTTAGGAATGTTAAAGTTTAGTAGGACACATGAAACAGAAGCAGATAGATTAGGATTAGTGTTTATGTTAATGGCTGGTTACAAAGGAGAAGAAGCAGTAAATGTTTGGAAACGTATGAGTCAAAATGCAGAAAAGAGTGGGAGAAAAGCACCACCTGAATTTTTAAGCACGCATCCACATAACGCAACTAGAATTACAGATTTACAAAACTATTTACCTGAAGCAAGATTGTTAGCAGCAAAGTTTAATAAACAAACTCAAGGTACAGCAAGGAAATAAGAAATTACTTTTACTTATATTGCAAACCGTTCCCTTAAGGAACGGTTTTTTAATATAACAAACACATGAATACTAAAATTGGTGATAAGAAAGTCATAAAATCTTGGGCTTTTTACGATTGGGCAAACTCGGTATACTCATTAGTCATTTCTACTGCTGTATTTCCTTTATATTTTGAAGGAGTCACAGAAGGAAAAATTGTTCGATTTTTAGGAATAGATTGGGAGCATCCTGAAAGTTTGTATGGTTATGTAATGTCTTTCTCTTTTTTAGTAGTTGCTTTTATGTCTCCTATTTTATCCGGTATCGCTGATTATACAGGAAATAAGAAAAAGTTTCTGAATTTTTTCTGTATACTGGGGAGTATGTCAGTAATGAGTTTGTACTTTTTTAAAGATATAGATACTACTTGGTTAGGGCTTATTTTTTCTATTTTGGCGAGTATTGGTTTTTGGTCAAGTATCGTTTTTTATAATGCATACTTACCAGAAATTGCAACTCCAGAACAACAAGATGATGCCAGTGCAAAAGGATTTATTTATGGGTATGTAGGCTCAATGATTTTATTGATTATTTGCTTGGCATTAATTATGATGCCAGAAATGTTTGGATTATCATCTGAAGGAATAGCTACACGGGTTTCTTTTATTTTAGTAGGAATTTGGTGGTTAGGATTTGCGCAAGTAGCCTTAAGAAGACTACCAGGAAATAAGTTAAAAAGAAAAATCAGTAGAGATTATACATGGAAAGGTTATAAAGAGCTAAAACAAGTGTATAAAGAGATTAAGAGTTATCCTACCTTAAAAGGTTTTTTAATAGCTTTCTTTTTATGTAGTGTAGGTGTACAAACTATTATTGTAATGGCTGCTTTTTTTGGTTCTAATGAGTTAGAGTTAAAAAGTACTGATATGATTATTACTATTTTATTGATTCAATTTGTGGCCATTTTTGGAGCTAGGTTTTTTGCATCGCTTTCTGAGCGTGTTGGGAACTTTAAAGCATTAAAAATTACTATACTAATTTGGATGGTGGTTTGTATATGCGCATTCTCGTTACATAAAGGAATACCAAACGTATCTTATTATTTTTATAGTCTAGGAGGGTTGTTAGGATTTGTATTAGGAGCAGTTCAATCTTTAACACGTTCAACTTATTCTAAATTATTACCAGACACAGAAGATCATACCACATACTTTAGTTTTTATGATGTAACTGAAAAGATAGCTATTGTTATGGGAACTTTTGTATATGGATTTTTATTTGCTGTTACAAACTCTATGCAATGGAGTGTATTGTCATTAGCAATTTTCTTTTTGGGCTCATTACTAGTCTTAAATACATTAAAAAAGACAAAATACGTTTCATAAAAAAAGAGCTCTGTAAAGAGCTCTTTTTTATAATTTATACAAATACAAATTATTTAGCGATTGTAGCTGCACTAATTGTAATTGGGAATGGAACTGAAATATCAGTTTCTCCACCAGCATCAGCAAGAGTACCATCGTTTGGTTTTTTTGGCTCGTGACGTAAAGTAATTGTCATATTACCAGTACTAGCATCACCAGTAGTAACAGTAAACGTAATTCCAACAGGATTTCCATTCTCATCATTTGCTCCAGTATATGCAAATGTAGCATTTAATGCAGTTGCAGCTTGGTAAAAGAATTGGTGTTCTTCATCTTCTTCTGCTACTTCATCAGTGATGTTTTCTGCTGGAGTTTCAGTTTCATTTTCTAACTTTATAGTAGCATCGTAAACTTTATTAGCTACTAAAGTACCTCCTGTAATGTCAGAATCTTCTCCACCTTCACCGTCTAAATCTCTACTTACAAGTGTTACCGTAGTTCCACCTCCTTGTGGTACTAAAGTAACCGTCATAGTAGTGATTACCTCTTCTTCATTTTCTTCAACAGGATTTTCATCATCAGAACATCCTGTGAATACTAGAGTTGAGATAAATAATAAGGCTAATAATTTAATTGACTTCATGGTTATAAATATTTATTAGGATTAATAATTAATTTTCAATTGAATTCTAAAGTTTCTGCCAAGTTCATCAGCAAAAAATCGTTGTCTGTTTAAATAATTTCGATAGGATGTGTTTAATACATTATCTACTGAAAAATTTACATCAATTTTTGTCTGAGACATATTAAAATCAAATCCTGTAGACAAGTTTAATAAGTGATATGCGTTAGGAGGTTGACTGATTCTTACTTTTTTATTTTCTCCTGTAGTGGGGATAGTAATAAAAAAGTCATCATCAGGAAATTCATTTTGAGCAGCATTATATTCACTTTCTAAAGTAACATAAAAATTATTCCATGTTTCTTTTTGAAATTGTAATTTATTTATTGTGTAAAAAGGAGGCATGTTGATTAATGCATCCCCTTCAGATAAATCTCTACCTTTTAGTAATGATGTTTTGTTTGAAAACGTAACATTATTATTTATTTTATACGTAGCATCAATATCTACACCAAATAAATTTGCATTAGTTTGATTGTATTCCCATTCTACAAAAGAACCTCTAAGTGTAGTAGCTACATCAGTAGGCTCTATATAAATAAAATCATTAATTAAGTTATAAAAACCTTCAATTGCGATATTAAATTTATCATTTGTATATTTATACGTTGTAGAAATTCGATGGGATTGTTCTGGCTGGATACGAAGATTTCCAAATTCCAATCTTGAAGCTGAATGGTGTAAACCATCACTAAACAGCTCTGAAGGATTAGGAGCTCTATTAGATAATCCATAATTGAAAAGAATAGAATGTTCTGGATTCAATTTATAAGACAAACCTAAAGATGAAGAGATATTATTATAATTAAATACCGGGTTTGTTAAAAATTGTCTTCCTGTGTCTTCTATGATTATATTACTAAAATCTTGATCGTAATTCAGTGAATTCCATCGCGTTTTTATGTAAAACTTCTTCGCATTTATGTGATTAAAGTCGTATCTAATACCCGCCGAAAATATTAAACCATTAAAAAATATCAATTCAGATATAGTATAAACTCCCATATTATACATATCATAGTCGGGTATTAGTCTTCTTACTCCAGTTAACTCTGGAAAATTATTTTGGTATCCGCCAGAAATCCCAATTTTGAATATTCTGTTCGGATTAGCATCAAATTTCATGTCAGCTTTAAGTGTGTGCGTTTGTAAGGTTAAATCTGTAGCAGCTTTATCGCTTCTTCCGCCACGTCTTATATCAAACTCTAATCGTTGATTGTGCTGATAATCATATTGAAATGATAATTTTCCTAAACCTTTTAAGCGTTTATATACTTTTGTTCTAATTAAATGATGAGTAATATCTTGTTTAGGGTTATTAATATCGTAGCTGAAATCATTAATAATTAAAGGAACATCACTTTCAATAGCCCGATCTAAATCTTCGGTATTTCCTAAATGTGACGCTCTTAAAATTCCAATTTCATTAGATAAATTGCTATAATAGATATCAAAACCTTTATCAAATTGTTTAAAACCACCATTAATGGTAAAACCATAGGACTTTATACCAGTATTGGTAAGATTATAATTAGGAGCCTCAAAATCACCTGCTCTTTTAAAAGAAGCTTGTCCATTCACAAACCAGCCTTTTTTATAACCTTTACTTGCACTTGTACTTATAGAAGATAATCTACCATTAGTTTGTTGAGAAATGATAGTCTTACCGTATAAAGAATCTTTTAGAATTACTTTAGGTGGATTAATAATAACTACGCCACCAATTGCATCTCCACCATATTCTAGGGCACTTGCGCCTTTAATAACTGAAATACTTCCTGCTGAATTTATATCAACATTTGGAGCATGCTCTACTCCCCAATCTTGATCTTGCAATCGTACATTATTTACAGAAATTAAAATTCGGCTACTATGTAAACCATTTATTATAGGTTTTACTATGCTATTACCAGTATTTATGGATGACACACCAGATACTTCTTTTAAAGCATCTCCTAAATTAACATCACTATATCTATCTAAAGTTTTAGTTTTTATTAAAGTTTCTTGAGACGTTTTTGTTTTTACACCAGTTAATGATTGAATTTGAACTTCCTTAAGTTCTTCAATATGATGCTCTAAATCTATAATTTGATATACGTCTTTATCAAGATTTACTTCAATAGTCTGAGTATCACAAGCTACATGTGATACCTCTATAACTAACTTACCTTGGCAAAGATTAGTTATTGAAAACTTCCCATCAAGGTTAGTTGTAGTGTATTTATTTAAATTTTTTATGTATATCGTGGCATCCACTATAGGTGATTTATCATGAAAATCTTCTACGAGTCCAGAAAAAGTATATGTACAATTTTGACCTATTATTGGATTTACTAATAATACCAATAATATGACCAAAGCTTTGTGCTTAAAGTTCATTATGATTGTTTAGGTTGAAATTATTTGCTAATACGAATAATTACACTAAAATGAAGGAGGACCTCTTAATAAAAAAGATAAGATAAAAGAACCTTTAAACGAATTATAAAGGCTATTAGAAAATATAACTTCTTCTGTTGAGGTTAAAACAAGAAGAGGTATTTCATTTAATGTAAAACTATTGAAATGGAATGTACATATTTCACATTCTACTTCATATTCATGAAAGTGTTGATCGTTTTTAGATGTACAAACTTCGGCTTCATGATGATGGTCATCAAAAGTATGTACCAATTGAATTACTGATGGACCCAGTAATAAAATTAGCATTACAGCTAAAGTTATATATTTCTTAAAAAGATTCATTAAGAAGCAAATTAACTAGATTTTTTGATAAAATCCAATAAAAAAGTTAGTTTTCATTTGGAGCTTTACTTATGTATACAGTTCCCTTAGGTTTAAAATTGGTATATCCTACTCTTGATACAAAGCTATAAGAAGAATCTGTAACTTTATTGATTTGAACAAAAATAGGGTCTTTTTCAGCTTCTGTTTTAGGGTTTTTCATTCGCAAAGTATATGCGAAGTTATTTTTCCATTCAATAAATAAAGTATCTATTCTTTTTACTTCTTTTTCTACTACAGTACTATCTGTAGAAACGATAGTTTTTTTAGAATAATATTCTATTTGTAAGCTATCTTTTCGTACAATTATAGTTTTACTGTAGTTATTTATCGCAGGAATTTCAAAAGTTCCATATTTAAAACGATCAGGATTACCTTTGGTTTCTACTTTACAAGAGCTCAATACAATAGATAGTAAAAAGAATAGATATATAGATTTCATTAGATACCAGTATAGTTAGACGGTGTAATTTGCTTTAATTCACTTTTAATTTCTGAAGAAACATCTAATGTATCAATAAACTCAGCTATAGATTTTTGAGTAATTTTTTCATTAGTTCGTGTTAAACCTTTTAAAGCTTCATATGGATTAGGATAGCCTTCTCTTCTTAATATAGTTTGAATTGCTTCTGCGGCTACTGCCCAATTATTTTCTAAATCATCTTCAAACTTTTGTTGGTTTAATAACAATTTATTTAGCCCTTTTAAAGTGGCTTTAAAAGCTATTAAGGTATGCCCAAAAGGTACTCCAACATTACGTAAAACAGTACTATCTGTTAAATCTCTTTGCATACGAGACACAGGTAGTTTAGCAGCTAAATGCTCAAAAATAGCATTAGCTATACCTAAATTTCCTTCAGAATTTTCAAAATCTATTGGGTTTACTTTATGTGGCATTGCAGAAGAACCTACTTCACCTTTTTTAATTTTTTGTTTAAAGTAATCCATAGAAATGTATGTCCAAATATCTCTATCTAGATCGATCAAAATAGTATTTACTCGTTTCATGGCATCAAATAAACTAGCCATGTGATCATAATGTTCTATTTGAGTAGTAGGAAATGAATGATGTAATTCTAAAACTTCTTCTACAAAAAAAGTTCCAAATGATTTCCAGTCAATAGTAGGATATGCTACTTTATGTGCATTATAATTTCCAGTTGCTCCTCCAAATTTGGCAGCATTTGGAATATGTTGTAAAAATAATATTTGTTGATTAATACGCTCTACAAAAACAAACAACTCTTTTCCTAATCGAGTAGGAGAGGCAGGTTGTCCATGAGTTCTAGCTAACATAGGTATGTTTTCCCATTCTTCGGATAAATCAGCTAATTTAGATGTTAATTCATCTAAAGTAGGATAATATACTTCTTCTATAGCTTCCTTTATAGATAAAGGTATTGCAGTGTTATTGATATCTTGAGAAGTTAAACCAAAGTGAATAAACTCTTTATATTGTTCTAAGTTTAACGCGTCAAATTTTTCTTTGATAAAATATTCAACAGCTTTTACATCATGATTGGTTACACTCTCAATTTCTTTAATTTTTAAGGCATCTTCTGTAGAAAACTCAGTATATATTTTTCTTAAATCTTCATAAAGACTGGTATTGATGTCTTCTAATTGTGGAAGAGGAATCTCACATAAAGCAATAAAATATTCAATTTCAACTTTTACTCTGTACCGTATTAAAGCTTCTTCAGAAAAATAATTTTTTAATTGATCTACTTTATTTCTATATCGTCCATCAATAGGTGAGATGGCATTTAATGTAGTTAAACTCATATTAGGTTGTTGTGTTGAAACGACAAAAATAGAAAATACTAAGTGGATATTTTAGTGATTTAAAAAGTAATTTTACCGATATACTTTTCTTCGATTAATAACAACCTCTCCCTGTTTCTCAAGTTGTTTAATTGCACGTATTACAGTTTCTACTCGTAAACCTAATATATCTGAAATTTGTTGACGAGTATATGGTATTTTTAATTCAAAAGGAGCTGTTTTTTGTGGTGTATCATCTTTTAAATAATCAAAAAAACGTAAGATTCTATGTGTAGGCTCTTGACTAGAAATTTCAGAAGCTATAATAGCTTTGTAGTATAATCTTTTAGCTAAACTTTTTGTAATACTAAAGTGAAGTTCTTTATTGTGTTCAATTAAATTGTAAAACCGTTCTTTAGGTAGTATATAAACAGTGCTTTCAGCTATCGCTATAGCATTAGCAGGGTAAGCAACATCAATAAATAGGGGAGGTTCTCCGAAACTTTGTTGTTTATAGAAAATTCCTTGAATAAATTCCTTAGCTTCATCATTAAAATTACTCATCTTGATAATCCCTTTTTGGATTTGATAGTAATTTTTAGCAAATTCTCCTTCAGAAAAAATAAACTCATCTTTATCATAAGATTTTATGATAGCTCCATATTGAATTAAAATTTTTTCTGGTATCATGTGTATATGATTTAAATCATAAGATAAATTATAATTAAAGATATAATTTTACTTCGTTAATATATTTCCTAGAATGAATAAAAAAGAAATAGAAAGTAGACAGGATATTTCTGTATTAGTTTCATCATTTTACAATAAAATTAAAAACGATACTGTAATAGGTCATTTTTTCTTAAATGCTGTACCAGAGGAAGAATGGGATATACATATTGAACATCTAACCGATTTTTGGGAGACTAATCTCTTTTTTACAAGAAAATTTAAAGGAAATCCGATACAAGTGCATCAAAATGTGGATCAAAAGTCGAATTACTCTATACAACAAGAACATTTTGGTAGGTGGTTACAGTTATGGTTTACTACTATTGATGAATTATTCGTAGGAGAAAAAGCAAATCAAGCAAAAGAAAGAGCACGAAATATAGCTTCAATGCTCTTCTTTAAATTGTATGCACATAAACCTAAAAAATAAGGAGTAGAAACATTTGATAAATAATTAGTAAAGTATTTCCTACAATACTCAACAAACCAGCCCAAGCCACATATTTAAATCCACTTTGACTAAAAGCGGCAGCATTAGTTCCCATTGCTGTTACCAAAGTAAAAGCAACTATAAAGTAACTTATTTGATTGTGTATAGCTAAACCTGCAGAAACAGAAGCAATCATGGTACTAATCATTACAATTAAAACGGTAATTCCGATGCTGTTTTTTTCAGCTTTTTTGATTTTATCATTAATAAAGCTAATAATTGATGTATTAGTGTTGTAATTAT
Source organism: Tenacibaculum agarivorans (assembly GCF_001936575.1). Classification (GTDB taxonomy): domain Bacteria; phylum Bacteroidota; class Bacteroidia; order Flavobacteriales; family Flavobacteriaceae; genus Polaribacter; species Polaribacter agarivorans. The sequence goes on along the minus strand of NZ_MSMP01000014.1, from coordinate 64,047 downwards.
AATTGGTAACGGTTGTGTCTTTTGTTGTAATCATGATAAATAATTTTACTACAAAGCTATATACCAATACTTTCATAAAATATGATTTAAATCATGTTAGAAAAAAAACGATAAATAAAAAGAATTTTAAACGTTATTTATATCTTCACGTTTCAAAACGATAAATGTGTCAATTACAACGTTACTTTATATACTATTAACACTACTATTGAGTGTAGGAATTAGTTTTTTTCAATATTTTTTTAAAATCAAAAAAGCTCCAAAAAATCATATTATACTCTTTTTTTTGAGAGCAGTGAGTATTTTTTTATTGTTCCTATTATTTATAAATCCACAAATTATTCTTGAAGAAACGACCAATATTAAACCTAAACTTTCAGTTTTAATAGATAATTCAAAGTCTACAAGTTTCTTTAAAGAGGAGCAATTTATTACAGATTTTATTACCAAAATTAAAAGTAATAAACAACTTAGTGATAAATTCGAACTTGATGTATACGGATTTGGAACACAGATTCAACAATTAGATAGTTTTTCTTTTACTGACAGTAAAACAGATATTAGTAAGGCAATTTCATCTATAAATAATCTACATAAGAAGAATTTAGGAGGAATGGTTTTGTTAACCGATGGAAATCAGACGCTAGGAGAAGATTATGAGTTTTTAAATTCTAAACAAGCAGTTTTTCCTTTGGTAGTTGGTGATACAATTCAGTATAAGGATATTAAGATATCACAGTTAAACGTAAATAAATATAGTTATTTAAATAATAAGTTTCCTGTGGAAGCTTTTATTAATTATGAAGGTAGAACTCAAATTAATTCAGAGTTTTCCATCTATAAAAATGGAAAAAAAGTTTTTAGTAAGAATATAAAATTATCTCCAGAGAATAAATCAGCAACGGTTACTGCTAATTTAACTTCAGATAAAGAAGGAGTTCATTATTACAGCGCTTCTTTAACCAAGTTAGAAGGAGAGAAGAATATTAGAAATAATACAAAGAATTTTATTGTAGAAGTGATTGATGAACAGGCAAAAGTATTGATAGTATCTTCCATAGTACATCCAGATTTAGGAGCCTTAAAAAAATCAATAGAAACAAATAAGCAGCGTAAAGTAGATTTAGCACAAATAAACGCTTTCAAAGGAAATATTAATGAATATCAATTTGTAGTTTTCTACCAACCTAATCAATATTTTAAATCATTATTAACAGAACGAACATCAAATTTTATCATCATAACAGGAGCTAAAACAGATTGGAGATTTATCAATTCTTTAGATTTAGGTTTTAGTAAAATATTTATTCAGCAATCTGAAAATTATAGACCTATATACAATTCAAATTTTTTAACATATTTACAAAAAGATATTGGTTTCGATGGTTTTCCTCCTCTTAAAGATAAGTTTGGTAAGGTTACTACAACAGAGCACCAGTCTTTGTTATATCAAAATCTAAAAGGGATTAGTACTACAGATCCTTTGCTGTCAACATTTGAAAAAGGAGAAAGTAAATATGCGGTAATTTTTGGTGAAGGTATTTGGAAATGGAGAGCCTCAAGTTATGTTAAGGAGAACTCTTTTGAAAGTTTTGATGAATTTATAGGAAATTTAACTCAGTATTTATCATCTAGCAAAAAAAGAAAACGATTAGATGTAAAGCTAGAAAGTTTATACCTAGCTAATGAAAATATTGGGATATCAGCATTGTACTTAGACAAAAACTATAAGTTTGATGCTAGAGCATCTTTAGAACTTCGCCTAAAAAATACTGATACAGGTATACAAAAAGTTTATCCTTTTTCGTTGGTAAATACTTCATATCAGCTTAATTTAGAGGGACTAGATTCTGGAAATTATGAATATAGAGTAATAGTTGAAGGACAAAGCATTTCAAAATCAGGAACATTTAAGGTAGCAGATTTTGAAGTAGAACAACAATTTTCTAGTGCGAATTATAAAAAACTAGAAAAGTTAGCTAATCGAACAGAAGGAAAATTATTCTTTAAAAATCAAGAGAATACCCTTTTTGAAAACTTAATAAAAGACGAACGATTTTTTACTGTACAGAAATCAAATACAAAGAAACAAGACTTAATTCATTGGAAATGGATACTATTTACAGTAGTTGGTTTACTAGCCCTAGAATGGTTTTTAAGAAAATACTTTGGTAAAATATAATGCTAGAACATTTTTTTCAATGTCCGTATTGTTGGGAGCAAATTTCGATGTTATTAGATACGAGTTTATCTGAAACATATATTGAAGATTGTGAAATTTGCTGTAATCCAATCCAAATAACTACAGTGTTTACAGCCAATGAATTGCAAGGTTTTGATGCACAAAACATAGAACAATAAGAAAATGAGATTTCATACAAGAAAATGGGTTAAGCCCGAAGATTTAAATCCGAATGGAACGTTGTTCGGAGGAAGATTATTACAATGGATAGATGAAGAAGTAGCATTATATGCTATTATTCAGTTAGAGATACCAAAGACAGTAACCAAATTTATGTCTGAGATAGATTTTATCAACTCAGCAAAAGAAGGCGATATTATTGAAATAGGTATAGATGTAGTGAAATTTGGGAGAACTTCAATAACCTTAAGCTGTAAGGTTAGAAATAAATTGACCAGAAAAGATATTATTACTATAGATAGAATTATAATGGTGAGTTTAGACGATGAGGGAAAACCTAAACCTCATGGAAAAACAGAAATAGAATATGTAAAAGATCGATTAGATAAAAATTAAAATTTCAATTATGAGCAGACAACAACCCAATTTAAATTTCCCAAAAAGAGGGATTTTATTAATACCGATTGCATTTGCGCTAATAATTTTCATAGCAAAATCTACTGAAACCATAAAAAGTGGTGAAGCTGGAGTAGTTTGGAAGTTTTTCGGAGGAGTAGATCCAGATCAAAAACCACTAGGTGAAGGATTCCATATCATTGCACCTTGGAATGATGTATTTGTTTACAATGTAAAACAGCAGTCTATTTCTGATGTAATGAAAGTTTTATCAGTAAATGGATTAGAAGTAACGGTTAATGGAACCGTATGGTATAGACCAGAATTTGATAAATTAGGTTATTTACATAAAACGAAAGGAAGAAATTATGTAAATGATATTCTTGATCCAGCTATTAATGCAGCAGCTAGAAGTGTGGTGGGACGTTATACACCAGAACAATTATATTCTAGTAAAAGAGATGTAATTGAGAAAGAGATTTTAGAAGAAGTAGGCAAGGAACTAGAAAATCAATACATAAAGGTTAATAAAGTATTAGTAGAAGACGTACAGTTGCCAAAAACAATTAAAGATGCCATTGAAAGAAAATTAAGGCAGGAGCAAGAGGCTCTTGAGTACGAATTTAGATTAGCTAAAGCTAAAAAAGAGGCAGAACGTCAAAAAATTGATGCTGAAGGTAAAGCAGCAGCAAATAAAATATTAAGTGCTTCTTTAACAGATAAAATTTTACAAGAAAAAGGTATTGAGGCTACTTTAAAATTATCGGAATCACCTAACAGTAAAGTAGTATTAATTGGTGCAGGTAAGAGCGGAATGCCTATAATTTTAGGAAATCAATAAGAGTAATTCTTAAAATAACGTTAATTCAATTTCAAAAGCGTAACTGAATTGCATTTTAATCGTCTTTTAGGTGATTAGTACTTCTTATTAGAAGTTAGTGATTAGTTAGTTTTTGATAGTTGATTGAAAAGCTCGAGGTTTAATATCTCGAGCTTTTTTAATTGTGTTTAGTTTACTGAACTAGTACTTTTTTAGTAATAGACTTCGCATTACTAAAAATCTGAGTGATATATATTCCTTGATCTAAATTTTCAATAGTAAACTTATTATTAGTAAAAGTAGGGTTGTTTACACTAAATATCTTTTTACCTAAAATAGAGTATACTGCTATTTTTGTAATAGCTTTTGCTGAAGAAACGACAATACCTCCATTAACAGTTGGGAATACTTTTGTTTGACTTAAGATGTTTTCATCTTCTATACTTGCAGTTGCCCAACGATCCTGAGCTACTGGACCATCCCAAATTTTTGTAGCTAAATTAGGATTGTCTATAAAAGGGTTTCTGTTTCCTTGTGCGTAAGTATTCGCTGTATTTTCATGATACGAATTTCTATTATCTTCAATTTCAGAAACAGGATCTTCTGCATTCCATTCTAAAAATAAATCAATCATATCGTCAGGAGTAGCAGCAGAACTACCAACTCCAACAACAGAAGGTAAACAACGGTTTCCATAACGTAAATACATATACATCATCATTCTTGCAACGTCACCTTTCCATTCATCTCCAGGGTACCATCCGCCAGATGTGCTTCCTGAATTTCCCGAGCCATCAGCAAAACGCAGATTTCCTCTATCTCTATTGTAATCTACATCAGAAGGACGTAAGCTGTGAGCATCTGTACCAGCATCTCCAGTACGAGTCTCTAATTTTGGATTCCCCAAACTTCTAGGGTATACGTGTTCTCTGTTCCATTCTCCAGAATCTCCACCATTATTATTTATACCTCTAGTTCTTGCCGTTTTACCAGAAGAACTGTATCCATAAATCAATACTACTTCACTAGCATTATTCGGATTGACATCTGTTTTTCTAGAAGCTTCCCATACACCCGGTGTGTAGGATAAGAAATTGGTATGAGTAGCTATAATTTTAGTAGCTAATTCGCTTTTTAGATCTAGTCCTGTTTTAGTCAAATCAACATCATCATAATAACTTTGTTGCGCAAAGACAGATAAAACTTGAAGAAATGAAGCTAAAAGAAATATTTTTTTCATTGTATTTATTTTTTTTCTAATAAGGCCATATAAAAACCGTCAAAACCAGATTCGTGAGACAGTACTTTTTTATCCGAAACAAAAGTGAAATCTGCTCCAGCATCAGATGCTAAGAAGAATTCTACTTGTTGTTGATTTTCTGAAGGAAGAACAGAACATGTTGCATATACTAACTTTCCTCCAGACTTTACCATTTTAGAATAACTTTGTAATACATCTAGCTGTACATTTTTAATGTTATCTAAAAATTCGGGTTGTAATTTCCATTTGCTATCAGGGTTACGTCTAATAACACCCAATCCAGAGCAAGGAGCATCAATTAAAACTCTGTCCGCTTTACCATAAAGTTTTTTAATAGCTTTGGTAGAGTCAATTACTCTTGTGTCTATATTGTGAGCTCCATTTCTACGAGCTCTGACTTTTAATTTTTTAAGCTTACTCTCATAAATATCCATGGCGATGATTTGCCCTTTATTTTTTAGTAAAGAGGCAAGGTGTAATGTTTTTCCACCTGCACCTGCACAAGTGTCCACGACTTTCATACCAGGTTGAACATCTAAATAAGCAGCAACTAATTGAGAAGAAGCATCTTGTACTTCAAATAAACCTTTCTTAAAACTTTCAGTTTTAAACACATTAGCACGTTCTACCAATTTTAAAGCATCAGGATGTCCTTTAATAGGTTCAGTATCTATTTCTTCGGTTCTTAAACGCTTTTGTAAGGCTTCTTTTGTTGTGTTTAAAGTATTTGTTCTTAAAATAACATCAGCTTGTTTATTTAAAGCAGCAATCTCTTTGGTCCAAACAGTTTCACCTAATTCTTGAACACCTATTTCATCAATCCAATCAGGAATAGATTCTCTAAATTTTCTAATTTTAGAAAGTTCATCAAACTTTCCTTTAATTCTTCGTGTTGGAGTAGGTTCAATTTGATTCCAATCAGGTAGTTTAATTCCTCTTAACACGCACCAAACAGAAAATAAACGCCATAAATCTTGTCGAGAAAAAGGTTCTTTAACATTCGCTATTTCTGCATACAAACGTTTCCAACGAACAATTTCATAAATGGTTTCTGCTACAAATTTACGATCGCGAGCTCCCCAACGTTTATCTCTTCGTAAAGCAGTTTCTACAGCTTTATCAGCATATACACTTTCGTTAAAAATATCTCTAAGGCTATCAATAACGGTAAAAACTAAATTTCTATGGAGTCTCATTTGTTATAATTAAGGGTGCAAATATACTACGATTTATTGGCTTTTTGTATTTTCGTTAATAATGAATTTAAATCAACCTGTTACATACATAAAAGGGGTAAGTGTAGCTAGAGCTGAATTACTCTATACTGAGTTAGGAATAAAGACCTGTAATGACTTATTACATTTGTTTCCATATCGTTATATTGATAAAACTCAGTTTTATACGATAAACCAATTGCAACAGAATACAGCTGAAGTACAAATTGTAGGGAAAATAACAGGGGTTAAGACGGTTAAACAAAAAAGAGGAAGTAGGCTAGTAGCTAATTTTGTAGATGCTACAGGAAGCATGGAGTTGGTTTGGTTTAAAGGTGTAAAATGGATTAAAGACAGTTTAAAGATTAATGTGCCTTATGTTATTTATGGAAAATTAAATTGGTTCAAAGGCACAGCAAGTATGCCACATCCAGAGATGGAGTCAGTAGCAGAATATAAGAGTAAGTTACAAATGGCAATGCAACCTGTATATCCTTCAACAGAAAAATTGTCCAACAAAGGTGTGAGTAATAAGATCATGCGTGGTATGATGCAAAATTTATTACAACAATCCTTTGAAGCTATTGAAGAAACTTTTTCGAATGATTTTAGGCAAGAATATCAATTATTACATAAGAAAGAATCCATTTTAAATATTCATTTCCCAAAAAGTCAAGAGTTATTAGCACAAGCACAACACCGATTAAAATTTGAAGAACTTTTTTACATTCAATTACAACTTTTAGTCAAAAAAATGATCAATAAATCTAAAATCAAAGGGTTTATTTTTGAAAGTGTAGGAGAACAGTTTACTAATTTTTATAATAATAATCTTCCTTTTGAATTAACAAATGCACAGAAGAGGGTATTAAAAGAAATACGAAAAGATGTAGGTTCTGGAGCCCAAATGAACCGTTTATTACAAGGTGATGTAGGTTCGGGAAAGACAATAGTAGGTTTGTTAGTCATGTTGTTAGCAATAGATAATGGATACCAAGCTACTATTATGGCACCTACAGAAATATTAGCTAATCAACATTATAATGGAATTGTAGAGTTATTATCCAATACCAATATTCGAGTTGAATTATTGACAGGGTCTACTAAAACTAAAAAAAGAAGAGAAATACATAAAGGTTTGGAAGATGGAAGCCTACATATTTTGATTGGGACTCATGCGATTTTAGAGGATAAAGTCCAATTTAAAAAGTTGGGATTAGCCATAATAGACGAGCAACATAGATTTGGTGTTGCACAACGAAGTAAATTATGGAAGAAAAGCCCATCCCAGCCCACCCAAAGGGAGGGAGTTGAAGAGATACGAAAAAAGTACATGACTGCTCGTCCTTCAACTTATGGATTACTTAAAGAATTTCAGAAAGAAAGAAAAAGAAATACTACAGATGCTGAGAAAGCTTTATGGGAAAGTTTACGAACAAAACAACTAGGTTCTAAATTTAGAAGACAACATATAATTGATGAGTTTATTGTTGATTTTATCTGTTTGGAAAAGAAATTAATCATTGAGGTAGATGGAGGATATCATAATAATCCAAATCAAATAGAAGTTGATGAAATGAGAACTCAAATTTTAAATGAATTTGGGTATAAAGTGATTCGATTTACAAATGAGGAAGTTCTTGGAAATATAGAAAATGTAATACAGCAAATAGCTGATCACTTAAAAAGCCTCCCTTCTGGGGAGGTTGGAGGGGCTATTCCACCTCATGTGTTGGTAATGACAGCTACGCCAATTCCAAGAACGTTAGCAATGTCTGTATATGGAGATTTGGATATTTCTGTTATTGATGAACTACCTCCCGGTAGAAAAGCAGTAAAAACAGTGCATCGATATGATAGTCATAGGTTAGGAGTATTTCGATTTTTAAAAGACGAAATTACAAAAGGAAGACAAGTGTATGTAGTGTATCCTTTAATTCAAGAATCTCAAGCTATGGATTATAAGGATTTAATGGATGGTTATGAAAGTATTGTAAGAGAATTTCCAGCTCCTGAGTATCAAATTAGTATTGTACACGGAAAAATGAAGCCAGCGGATAAAGATTATGAAATGGAACGTTTCTTAAGAAAAGAAACACAAATTATGGTAGCCACTACAGTAATAGAAGTTGGTGTTAATGTTCCCAATGCCTCCGTAATGGTTATAGAAAGTTCAGAACGATTTGGATTAAGTCAATTACATCAGTTACGAGGTAGAGTAGGAAGAGGAGCAGAACAGAGTTATTGTATTTTGCTTACAGGAGTAAAGTTATCATCAGATGCAAAAACTAGAATTAAAACTATGGTGGAAACTTCTGATGGTTTTAAAATAGCGGAAGTAGATTTAAAACTTAGAGGTCCAGGAAATATTATGGGAACTCAACAAAGCGGAGTATTGAATTTGAAAATTGCTGATGTAGTAAAAGACAGTCCTATTTTATTTAAGGCTAGGCAATGTGCAATAAAACTATTAAATGAAGATCCAAGTTTATCTGGAAAACAAAACGCCGCAATACTAAAAAGACTAACCCAATTACAACGTACAAGTGGTATTTGGAGTAAAATTAGTTAAAATTTAAATAAGCTATCTGAAAAGTCGTCATTCCGAATAAAATGAAGGAATCTTTTAAATTTAAGTTGCTAATAATAAGATTACTTCAAAATTAAATTTTTCGTAATGACGTTTGAAAACACCTTTTCAGACAGCCTTTCTAATTTTAGTTTTCAAGTTGTGCTAATTCCTGTTCAGTAAATGCTCTGAAAGCATAATTATATGCGGTATAAGCAGCGATTCCATAGAATACGATATCCATAGGACTAAACGTTGCTGTTATAATTGATATAGTTTGGCTGTAATCGAATTGTGCGGCTACTTCAAAGAAGCTCATATTCTCAGCATTTGCAATTATACCCAGAGTAGTTAAAAAATTACCTAATAAGCAACTTGTAATAGCTATAATTCCACCTGTTATTTCAAAAATTTGATCTACGCCTTTACCAAAATGTCTCATGGTTAATCCTATCATAAAACCAATGGCAATGGCCATATAGCCTATTTGATAATTCGTAATTACAGTGATAAAAGCCCATAAAATAGCGCCTACTAAACCAGATGCTATTCCAGTAATCAGAGCTGAATTATAATTTTGTTCAAGTTTAAACTTTTGAAGATCTTTTTCAGATAGTTTAGATAAAACATCACTATGTTCAACAGGCTCTTCATTGTCTAAACTTTCAATGTATGTTTCATCTAACTCAAAGTCTTTACATTCACCGATGAAATTAGGTTTTTTTTCAGTAAGTCCACAGAGAATGCCCGTTTGTAGATTCAATTGTTTGTTCAAACACTTTTTGCAAAAGTGTAATCTTTCGTTCTTTTCCATAATTTAAATATGTATTAAAGTTACTAATAGTAATAAGCCAATTTTTTTATTTTTTCACAGCTTTGGCGCAAATGTAACTATATAAATTAAATTTGTAGCAAATTTATTTTACCCTTAAAACCAAATCACTCCACTCCTTAGGGTTTTCCAACATGGGAAAATGGCCAGAATTTTCTAAGGTGTATAGCGTATTATTTTTAATTTCCTGAGTTAGTAATTCTGCCATAGCATATACAGCTACAGGATCATTCTTAGGCCAAACTATTTTAGTTTTAATCTCTGTTTCTTTTAAGGCTCCAATCCATCTATACCAAAAGTAATAACGTTCGTTAATATAATTAGACAACTTATGGATCACAGCTTTTCCATCATTGTAGATCAACTGTTGCCACATATCTTTAAGTTCTTCATTGGTTACTTTATTCTTATCAAAATAAACATTTCTAATATTTTTAGAAAAAATGAATTCATTAGTGAGTTTAGCTACATGCTTCCCTGTCATCTTATTTTTGAGTAGTTTTTGAATCAATCGTAATTGAGACAATTCAATATGCATGCTCCCATTACAGAGTATCAATTCATTAATATTAACATCAATTTGTTTCATATGATGTCTGGCTATAATTTCAGTAGCCACACTTGTACCATAATCATGTGCAAGTAAAGTAAATTCAGTAATATCTAATTTTTTCCATAAGGCTAAAGCTATATCAGCCTGTTCAATAAGAGAATAAGAATAATTTTTAGGCTTATCGGAGAAACCAAAACCTAAATGATCATGAATAATAACTCTATATTCTTTAGTTAGAGTGTCTAAAACTTTATAATAATCAAAAGAAGAAGTTGGGTAACCATGTAAAATAACCATAGTTTTTTTATTGGTTTTGCCTTTGTCGATTACAAAAACTTGATTATCAAATATATTAATGAATTTACCTTGTTGTTTCCATTGATTTGCTGTCATAATCTTATCACAATTATGTTAACAATGTAGTGATTTTTGTTTAGTTTTGATGTAGCAAAAAAGTATTCTCGTATTTATTTTATAGATGTCATATTACCTATACCGATAGCTAAAACTTTTACCTATTCGGTAACCAAAGAAGAAGCTGATTTCTTACAGATAGGAATGAGAGTGGCTGTTTCTTTTGGTAAATCAAAAATGTATTCGGCATTAGTTTTTACTATTCACCAAAATCCACCTGAACTTTACGAACCAAAAGAGATTCATCAAATTTTAGATGAAACACCGATAGTACATTCAAAACAACTCAAGCATTGGGAATGGATAGCTAATTATTATATGTGTGCTATTGGAGAGGTGTATAGAGCAGCTGTACCTTCAGCTTTTTTATTAGAAAGTGAAACGATAATTCATAAGAATACTAGTTTTACCAATGTTGAAATTTTAAATGATGAAGAGTTCTTATTATATGAAGCGTTACAAAGACAATCACAACTCACGCTCCATGAAGTAACTGCTATTTTAGATAAGAAAAAAGTTTTTCCTGTTATTAATCAGTTAATTGATAAGTCGGTTTTATATATTAAAGAAGAAATATACGAAACGTATAAACCTAAGCTGGTTAAGTATGTTCGTTTACATGAAAATTACAGACAAGAAGCAGGATTACAAAGTTTATTAACTGAATTATCCAGAGCTAAAAAACAAAGAGATGCCGTATTGACTTTTTTTCAATTAAAAACAGAAAAAAAGCCAATAAAAGCGAAAACATTACAGGAAAAAGCTAAGGTTTCTTCTCAAATATTAAAATCGTTAGTAGATAAAAATATCTTTGAGTTTTATCAAATTCAAACAGATAGAGTTGAATATAAAGGAGAAGAAAATCCGTTAAAAAACTTAAATGAACATCAAGTAAAAGCACTTTCAGAACTCAAAAAAGAATTTGAAACGAAAGATATAACGCTATTACATGGTGTTACAAGTTCTGGAAAAACAGAAGTATATACTAAATTAATAAAGGAAGTATTAGCTACAGGAAAACAAGTGTTGTTTTTGCTGCCTGAAATTGCGTTAACTACACAAATTATTACCCGACTTCAAAATTATTTTGGAAATCAAATTTCTGTTTTTCACTCTAAATATTCTGTTAATGAAAGGGTGGAAGTTTGGAATAATGTTTTAGAATCAAAATCAAAAGCCCAAATTATTCTAGGAGCACGTTCTGCTGTTTTTCTTCCCTTTTCTAATCTAGGATTAATTGTAGTGGATGAGGAGCATGAAGTTTCCTACAAGCAATTTGAGCCATCACCAAGATATAATGCAAGAGATGCAGCAGTAGTATTAGGAAAGATTCACAATGCAAAAATCTTATTAGGTTCAGCAACACCTTCACTAGAGTCTAAATTCAATGCAGATCAACAAAAATATGGTTTGGTGAATTTAACCAGAAGGCATGGTAACGTACAAATGCCGAAGATTGAACTCATAGATATAAAAGAAAAAAGAAAGAAAAGAGAAATGACGGGGCATTTTTCTAATCGTTTAATCAAATTAATTGATGAAGCTTTAGAGGAAAAAGAACAAGTGATTTTATTTCAAAATCGTCGTGGATTTTCACCTATTGTAGAATGTTCAACTTGTGGACATTCTCCTCAATGTCCAAATTGTGATGTAAGCTTAACGTATCATAAATATAGAAATGAATTAAAATGTCATTATTGTAATTATCAAAGAGCAATGCCTAATAGTTGCGGAGCTTGTGGTAGCACTTCATTAGATACTAAAGGGTTTGGTACGGAGCAGATAGAGTTAGAGTTGAAAGAGCTATTTCCTAATCATACTATTGGAAGAATGGATTCTGATACTACTAGGGGTAAGTATGGATATCAGAAAATTATTGAGGCTTTTGAATCACAAGAAATAGATGTTTTAGTAGGGACTCAAATGTTATCAAAAGGATTAGATTTTGAGAATGTTTCCTTAGTTGGGATTTTAAGTGCAGATACGATGTTGAATTTTCCAGATTTTAGGGCACATGAAAGAGCTTTTCAACTTATGGTACAAGTATCAGGAAGAGCAGGTAGATCTAAAAAGCAAGGAATGGTAGCTATACAAACTTATAATCCGTATCATCAAATACTGCAGCAAGTTTCTACTAATAATTATGGAGAAATGTATAAAGAACAACTCCAAGATAGATGGCAGTATTTTTATCCTCCCTATTATAGAGTGATTAAAATTACATTAAAACATAAAGATTATGTTAAGGTAGACGAAGGAATTAATTGGTTGGTTAAAGCATTACAAAACGTATTTAGAGAAAATGTTTTAGGACCAACAGCACCAGCCGTATCTAGAATACGAAATCAGTACATCAAAAATTTAATGATTAAAATTCCACCGAAACAATCTTTGGTGAAAACTAAAGAACAAATTCAAAGAATTAAAACATCATTTGAAGCAGTAAAAGAGTTTCGTCCAATCCGGTTTATTTTAGATATTGATGCGTATTAAAGGTGTTTTTAACTGGATAAAGTTGTAATACTTTGTACACTTTTTCAATTTCTAGTTCATTCGCTCTTTTATCTTCCTTATAATGTAAGAAAGGACCAATTGCTTTTCCGAAAAACCCTAATCCAGAAATAAGTAGAATAGTAAAAATTAAGAAAGCTGAAGGACTATAATACATTCCCATTTCTGTATTAAGTATCCCATAAGGTTTAATGTATTTTAAATAGAAAAAATAATCTCCAATTAAAATGCCTATACCAAATAATGGATATAAGAACAAATTGCGTAATACTTGAAATTTGATAAGACTTAACTCTTCTGTCTGTCGATCTAATTCAAAAAGTTTTTCCTGTAATCTATTACTCAATATAATGGGAGAACAACTCTTATGAAAAATAGGAAGATTATTAGTTAAAGAGCAAATTAATCCCAGTTTTAAATGTGCTTCACTAAGATCACATAAAGCGCAGTGATCTGTATTTTTTATCATAACAATTTTCTTTAAAAGAATTAATTCTAAATATATTTACTTCAAATCTAAATTAAAATCAATGAATTTCGAAAAAGAATACGATTTAATTTGCGTAGGAGGAGGGATAATGAGTGCAAATTTAGCTTTAATGGCAAAATTGTTAAATCCTAATATGCGTATATTAATTCTCGAACGATTAGATAACGTAGCTTTAGAAAGTTCTGCGGCTTGGAATAATGCAGGAACAGGTCATTCAGCCCTTTGCGAACTAAATTATTGCCCAGAAAAAGAAGATGGTACTGTAGAAACTGAAAAAGCAGAGAAGATATGTACTCAATATGAAATTTCTAAACAATTTTGGGCTTTTTTAATAGAGAAAGGGTATATAGATAATCCTAATGATTTTGTGATGCCAGTAAAACATCATAGTTGGGTTACAGGAAAAGAAAATAGTGAGTATTTAGAAAAACGTTTTAAGGCTTTTCAAAAGCATTTTATGTTTGATACTATTGAATTCACTACAGATGTAGAAGAGATGAAAGCATGGTTTCCATTAATTACAGAAGGTAGAGAAAAAGGTGAAGTAATGGCTGCTTCTCGAATAGATAGAGGAACGGAAGTTAATTATGGAAAACTAACTAAAAAATTGTTTAAAATTCTTGAAGAAGAGTTTGATACGCCTGTGCATTGTAATTATGAAGTTTCAGATATAGATCCTGATAATGATATAGAATGGACTGTTGAAATGAAGCATACCCAAACAGGTACTAAACATAATATAGATGGAAAACATGTGTTCATTGGAGCGGGAGGAGGAAGTTTGTTATTGTTACAAAAAGTAGAAATAGAAGAAAAAGAAGGCTATGGAGGCTTTCCTGTTAGTGGAGAATGGTTAGTTTGTAATAATGATGAGATTATAGCACAGCATAATGCCAAAGTATATAGTAAAGCAGGTATCGGCGATCCTCCAATGTCTACTCCACATTTAGATACAAGATACATAGATGGTAAAAAAGCATTACTCTTTGGTCCTTTTGCAGGGTTTAGTCCAAAGTTTTTAAAAGAAGGATCTAATTTAGATCTACTTAAGTCTATAGAATTTGATAACATTTCACCAATGTTAGGAGCATTTTGGCATAATTTACCCTTAACAAAATATTTAATACATCAAGTGTTAATGGATAAAGAAGATCGAATGAATGCGTTAAGAAAGTTCATGAAAAATGCTAAAAGTGAAGATTGGGATGTGGTTAAAGCAGGGCAAAGAGTACAAATCATTAAAAAAGATGAATATAAAGGAGGGAAACTTCAGTTCGGAACAGAGGTTGTGAGTAGTAAAGATGGTAGTATTACATGTTTATTAGGAGCCTCACCAGGAGCTTCAACAGCTACTTCTATTATGCTTGAAGTTTTAGAACACGCTTTTCCTGAATTATTAAACGCCACTAAGAACAAAAAAATAGTAAAAGAAATGGCACCTTTTTATACTATGGAAGTGACAGAAAATATATTTAAAAAGGAATTAAAAAGAGTAAATAGAATACTAAATCTCTAAGTATTTTAAAAAAAATTAGTGCGTTTTTTTAATTGCTTTCTTTTAAACGTTAAACAAAATTATGCCTTTGTAGTGAATTTTTAAAGTATTTTGTGTTTTGAAGATTGTTTTTTGTTTAACTTTTTTCTAAATTCATAAAACCACTTAAAGGGCTGTTATTGCTGGTTTTTTATGTTTTAAAAGGTGTTTTTCCCTTTTATTAAGTTAAACAAAATTGTATATTTACAATGTAAGCAGATAGAAACAAAAAAATATTTCTTTCCCCCGATAATTACATCAGTGTATGTAGCTTAAACCTTCTAATCCGATTTAGGAGGTTTTTCTTTTTTTAATTACCTAGGCAACCCTTTTTTGAAAAATACCGTCTTTATATTTGTAAGACGTAAAAAAACGAATTAGCAATTGCGAATCATACCTTTACATATATCACAAAAGAACTTAATTAAAAAAGCAGCGCAACAAAACAGAGCAGCTCAAAAAGAGTTATTTGAAATTTTTTCACCTAAGATGCTTAATGTATGTAGACAATATGTGAAAGATATGTATCATGCTGAAGAATTAATGTTATCCGGTTTTTTAAAAGTCTTCACTAAAATAAATACCTATAATCATCAAGGAAGTTTTGAGGGTTGGATAAGAAAGATAATGGTGAATACATGTATCAGTTATCTAAGAAAAAAGAATCCAATTCAATTTACAGATGAAGAATATGTTTTTTCTGATCTTGCTATTGAAAATCTAGAAAATACATCTGTAGAAGACATTCAAAACTTAATAGATAGGCTCCCTGAAGGTTATAAAATGGTTTTTAATTTATATGCCATTGAAGGTTATAAGCATTCAGAAATAGCTAAGAAACTTGGTATTTCAGAAAGTACATCAAAATCACAATTGTTTAAAGCGCGCAAGTGGTTACAATCTAATTATATTAAAATAAATGAAGTGAGTAATGGAAGGAAATGAGATAGATAATATTATAAAACAAAAGTTAGAAAGTAGAGAGTTAAAACCTTCTCCTTCTGCTTGGGAACGTTTAGAAAACTCATTGGAAGAATCTAAGGTAAAGTCTAAAAAGTTACTTCTATACAAAACTCTTACCGTAGCAGCTAGTGTTAGTCTAATTATTGGTGTTTTTTTTAATATAAATATTAATGGAGTAGAAGAGTTAGAAAATGAAGTAATTGTTTTAGAAGAAGTTCAAAAGGATATACTTTCAAAAGAAACTAATAATTTTAAAGATACTACTCTTGAACAGGAAATACCTGAAAAAAACGAAATAGTATCAATAGATACGAAAGAAAATAAATATGCAACAAAAAAAATAGAGGCTAGAATCAATGAGAAACCAGTTTTAGACGCAAAGAAAGTAGTTTACGAGAGTACTCCAGAAATAATAGTAAACAATAAAACTATTGAAAAAACACTTACTGAATCTAAAATTAAAGAGAAACGTATTCATGTAAACAGTGAAGACCTATTGTATGCGGTTACTCATACCCCTGAGGAGGTGAAAAAGTACTATGCTAAGTTAGAGTTAACTAGAGGAGATGTATTAGATAGTATAAAAAAACAACTAAAAATATCTAATGTAAAGGTGAACCCTGAAACAATATTGGCTGAAGTAGAGTCTTTAATAGAAGACGAAGAAATTCAGGGAAGTTTTAAAGAAAATTTAGGAGTAAAAATTTCAAACATAATCGTTGCTATAGCAGATAGAAATAAATAGACTAGGAGAGACCTAAAAATTTTAAGTTAAATTTTAAGATATAATCAATCATGAAAAGAATACTAATTTTATTAGTGCTTCTGAGCACTACTATTGTCCAATCTCAAAAAAGAACTTTTGAAAGAGAAGTAGAACATATTTCAGAAAAAATTGATGAAATTACTAAGTCTCAAAAAGATTCTTTGAAAAATAAAGTAAAGGAAATAAATCTAAAATTAGAAAAGAAAAAAATAACTGATGTTGAAGCAGAAAAGCTTAAAAAAGAAGCAGCAGCTTATCATGCAGAAAGAATTGAAGAATTAGTTAGTGTAGAAGAACAAAAGTTACAGCAATTAGTTCAGGATAAAACAAATGGAAAGATCGCAAGTAGTAAAGATGACGAGTATGATGTGTTTACAATAGGAGATAAAACCTTTAAATTTAAACTTTTTGATCATGACGATGATGATGAAATTAGAAAAAGAAAAAGGAGAAATAAACGTACGACCACACAATTTGTTTTTGCTTTAGGAGTAAATAATGTTCTTGTAAATAATGATTTAGGTTCATTAAATGATTCTAATTATGAGTTTTGGCGATCACGCTTTTATGAATTAGGATTTACATGGAAAACTCGTTTTTCTAAAGAACCTTCAAAAACATATTTTAAATATGGTATTTCTTTTCTGTGGAATAACTTAAGGGCAGATAATAATAGGTATCATTTTGTTAATGGAGATCAAACAGATCTAGTAGTGGATACAAATACATTATCTGAAAGTAGATTAAGACACGTACAAATGATTTTTCCAATGCATTTAGAATTTGACTTTACTAAAAACAAAAAGTATCCAGATGGAGAGGTAGTAGATAAAACCCATAAAGATGTTCGTATTGGACTAGGAGGCTTCTTTGGATTTAAGTTAGGTACTCGTCAGTATTTAGAATTTGTAGACCCACAAGGGGTAACAGTTGAAGAAGTACAAAAAAACGATTTCAATACAAATGTTTTCAAT
Source organism: Tenacibaculum agarivorans (assembly GCF_001936575.1). Lineage (GTDB taxonomy): Bacteria > Bacteroidota > Bacteroidia > Flavobacteriales > Flavobacteriaceae > Polaribacter > Polaribacter agarivorans. Next base: position 46,388 of record NZ_MSMP01000014.1, on the reverse strand, counting down.
TATGGGGTGAGTGGTTTCCTAGCTTATAAAGGAATAGGGTTGTATGCTAAATACGATTTAAACCCACTCTTTAAAAATACAGATATAAGAAATTTTTCATTAGGAGTACGTTTTGATATTAATTAAAAAAAGAGAGAACACTTAATGTTCTCTTTTTTGATTTTGTTCCCATTCCTTTCGCAAGTCTTCTGAAAGAACTCCAGTTCCATCGTGTTTCCATCCAGGAGGCTTTATAAGGTATTTAAGTTTTTTACCTACTGAGGTTTTACTAGTAAAAACATCAGTAAACATATTATACCATTCTAAAAAAGCAATCTTTATAGGGTTATAAGTATTGATGTTTTTAACCAATCCATAAACAGGTTGCTCTACTTCAGGTTCGAAAGTTCCAAATAGTTTATCCCAAATAATAAAAATGCCTGCATGATTTCTATCTAAATATTGCGGATTTGTTGCATGATGTACTCTGTGATGACTAGGAGTATTGAAAACAGCCTCAAACCATTTTGGTAATTTTTGAATGATTTCTGTATGAATCCAATATTGATAAAGTAAGCTAATACTCATTTGTGTAATTACCATAATAGGGTGAAACCCAATCAAAATTAATGGTAACCAAAATATGAATGTATAAAAACTTCCAGTCCAAGTTTGACGTAACGCTGTACTTAAATTATACTTTTGTGAAGAGTGATGTACTACATGACTAGCCCAAAATAATCGACTTTCATGAGCAATTCGATGATTCCAATAATATACTAAATCTTCAGCAAAAAGTAATACCAGCCATGTCCACCAAGTAAAAGGAATAGTGAAAAATCGATATTTGTATAAAAATAAAAATACAGCTAAAATCAATCCTTTGGTAAATAAACCAATAAAAACATTACCAAGTCCCATTCCAATTGAGGTGAGAGCGTCTTTAAATTCATAATGTTCAAGTTTTACTTTTACAGTTAGTATAGCTTCAACAACAACAGTAATCACAAAAACAGGAATAGCGTAGTGTATTAATTCTGGGATTTGAGGTATTTCCATTAATTTTACATTTTATTTACCGCAAGATAACAAAATGAAATATGTTTGTTTAAGTTGTGTTATCTATGAAAAATTATGTATATTTGCACGCTTAAAAATAAATTTAATAATTATGAATCATTACGAAACTGTTTTCATATTGAATCCCGTTTTATCTGAAGGACAGATAAAGGAAGCAGTAAAAAAGTTTGAGGACTATTTGGTTTCTAAAGGAGCAGAAATGATCCACAAAGAGGATTGGGGCTTAAAGAAATTAGCTTATCCTATCCAAAAGAAGAAAAGTGGTTTTTATCACTTATTCGAGTACAAAGTAGCTGGAGAAGTTATTGCTCCGTTTGAATTAGAGTTTAGACGTGACGATAGCATTATGCGTTATTTAACTGTAAAGTTAGACAAGCATGCAGCAGCTTGGGCTGAGAAGAGAAGAGTACGTGTTAAATCTGCAAAAAAGTAATCAGTTATGTCATCAATTGAACAACAAGCAAAAGGAAACAAGCAAGGAGAAGTACGTTACTTAACTCCGCTTGATATAGAGACAAAAAAAGAAGCTAAATACTGTCGTTTCAAAAAGAATGGTATTAAGTACATCGATTACAAAGATGCAGATTTCTTAATGTATTTAGTAAACGAACAAGGTAAAATTTTACCGAGACGTTTAACAGGAACTTCATTAAAATATCAACGTAAAGTGGCTCAAGCAATCAAAAGAGCTCGTCACTTAGCTTTAATGCCATATGTTGGTGATATGTTAAAATAAAAAAGAAGTAGAACATGGAATTGATATTAAAAAAAGACGTAGACAATTTAGGTTTTAAAGACGATGTTGTAACTGTTAAAAATGGTTATGGTCGTAACTACCTAATTCCACAAGGATATGCAATTTTAGCTACTTCATCAGCTAAAAAAGTATTAGCAGAAAATTTAAAGCAACGTGCATTTAAAGAAGCTAAATTAGTAGAAGATGCTAACAAATTAGCAGAAACTGTTAAGGGATATGAATTAAAGATCGCTTCTAAAGTAGGATCTGGAGATAAATTATTCGGTTCAGTTAACAATGCAGATGTAGCTCAAGCTTTAGCTAAGCAAGGTACTGAAATCGAGAAAAAATATATTAAAGTAACTGGAGGTAACGTAAAAAGATTAGGGAAGTATAACGCTTCTGTACGTTTACACAGATCTGTAGTTGCAGACATTATATTTGAAGTAGTAGCTGAAAAGTAAAAAATCAGTTAATTACTCGTTAAAAAAAAGTTAAGCACGCTCTTTATGAGCGTGCTTTTTTTGTTAATTTTGTGTGAAATATTAGAGCATTAATCGAAATCAAAAAATCTTTATAATGAGGAAAATTTATTTTTTGTCCTTACTTTTTTTAGTAATAAGTACAATAAACGCACAAGTTACCACATCAAAAATTAAAGGTGTAGTAAGTGATAAAGCTGGCGAGCCTTTATTTGGCGCTAATATTGTTATTTTGCACGTACCTTCTGGTACAATATCTGGTGCTGTAGCGCAAGATAATGGTAGTTATACAGTACCTAACTTAAGAGTTGGGGGACCTTATAAAGTAACGGTATCTTATATTGGTTTTAAAGATCAAGTAGTTGAAAATGTTTTTTTAACATTAGGAAAAACTACAAATATCAATGCAGCTTTATCTGAAGATGGTGAAACATTAGAAGAAGTTGTAATTTCAGCTTCTAAAAGTAAAGTGTTTAATAGTGACAGAACAGGAGCACAAACAAGTGTAAGTTCAATTCAATTAAAAACATTACCAACTATCTCGAGATCTGCTTCAGATTTTACACGTTTAGAACCTACTGCAAGTGGTAATTCTTTTGGAGGTAGAAATGATCAGTTTAATAACTTTTCATTAGACGGTTCTATTTTTAATAATCCATTCGGATTAGATGCTCCAACACCAGGTGGACAAACAGATGCACAACCTATTTCTTTAGATGCCATAGAGCAAATTTCAGTTTCTATAGCTCCTTATGATGTTACACAATCTGGTTTTACAGGAGCTTCTGTAAATGCAGTAACAAAAAGTGGTACTAACGAATTCCATGGAACAGCTTACGGTTTTTTTAGAAATCAAGATTTAACAGGTGGGAGTATCAATGGGCAAGATGTAATTAAGGCAGATTTAAGTCAAACTCAATACGGATTTAGTATTGGTGGACCTATTGTAAAGAATAAACTATTCTTTTTTGCTAATTTCGAAAGAGATGATAGATCAGATTTAGGTACTGCAGGATGGGTGCCTAATACAGGTAGTGGAGCTATTAATGAATCAAGAGTTTTAGCTAGTGACTTACAAACAGTAAGTGATGCCTTAGCAACTTTAGGATATAATACAGGAGCTTTTCAAGGGTTTAATTATGATTCTAAATCTACAAAAGGTATTATTAAATTCGATTTAAATATTAATGAAAATCATAGATTAGCATTAATCTATAATTTTTTAACTGCAGCTAAAGAAAAACCAGCTCATCCAACAGCATTAGGAAGAAGAGGTCCAAGTTTTCAGACTTTACAATTTGAAAATTCAGGTTATGAAATCAACAATAACATTCATTCATTTCAATTAGAAGTTAACTCTACATTTTCACAAAATGTAACTAATAAATTTCAGGCAGGATTTACTCAATTTGATGATTTTAGAGATGCTCTATCTACACCAATTCCAGCAATCACTATTCAAGATGGAAACAGAAACAATTATATAATAGCGGGGCACGAGCCGTTTTCAATTAATAATAAGTTAGATCAGAAAGTTATTCAATTTACAAATAACACCAATATTTTTCTTGGAGATCATACACTAACAGCAGGTATTTCTTTTGAAAAGTTTGAATTTGATAATTCATTCAACCTTGGTGCTTATGGATATGATGAAAATGGAGATTTTGTACAAGAAGTAGGTGCTTTTGCAGCATATCCTGACTTAGCTGCGTTTTTAACAGATGTTAATGATGGTACTCTAGCAGCAGCTATTGCAAATGCACAATCAATTGCAGCAACAAATAATTCACTTCCATTAGGGGAAGGATGGGCCTTGGCAGAAACTAATGTAGGACAGTTAGCTTTATATTTACAAGATGAGTGGAGTATTACTGATAATTTCAAATTAACTTATGGAATTAGATTTGATAAGCCATTGTATTTTGATACACAACAAAAAATTGACGAAAATATAGCTAGAAAGCCTTTTACATTCCAACCTGACAATGATTACTTTAATCCTAATACTGGGGAGTTAACGAAGTTAGATTCTAGAACATTACCAGATAATGACTTCTTAATTTCACCAAGATTAGGATTCAATTGGGATGTGAAAGGAGATAATACTACTCAAGTAAGAGGAGGAACAGGTATATTTACAGGACGTTTTCCTTTCGTTTGGTTAGGAAACCAAGTACAAGGATTAGATTTCTTTTTCTATCAAATTGTAGATCCTAATTTTAAATGGCCACAAGTTTGGAGAACAAGTTTAGGATTAGATTACAGATTAGAAAACGACATTATTGTAACTTTAGATGCTTCTTACACTAAAGATATTAATGGAGCACATGTGCAAAATTGGGGATTACGTAATCCTTCAGGAACATTAAACGCTCCTGGAGATAATCGTCCAGTATATACTTCTGGAGATTTCTTAAGTAATAATGCGTATGTATTTACAAACTCTGACAAAGGTAGAATTTGGAATGCTTCTGTAAAACTTCAAAAAACATTTGATAATGGTTTATATACAAGTTTAGCGTATAACTATTTAAATGCTAAAGATGTAAACTCTATTGAAGCAGAAATTACTGGAGATGCCTTTGATTTTAATCCTGTAGTAGGAAATGCAAACAATGATGTATTATCATACTCTAGATATGGAGATACGCACAGAGTAATAGGTGTAGCTTCTAAAAAGTTCAACTATGGTGGAGAAAAATTTGCAACTACTATTTCTACATTCTTTGAATATGCACAAGGAGGAAGGTTTAATTATACATACGGAGGAAATATTAATGGTGATTCTTCTTTCCAAAATAATGACCTACTATACATTCCAACTGCTGCAGAAGTGCAACAAATGCAATTTAGTGGTACAGGACAAGCGGAAGCTTTTGAAGCTTATATTCAACAAGATGAATACTTAAGTGCAAATAGAGGAAACTATATGGATCGTTATGGGGCTTTAGCACCTTGGAGAAGTAGATGGGATGTGAAATTACTTCAAGATTTTAACTTTGATGTTGCAGATGGAAAGCAAAATACAATTCAATTTAGTATAGATATTTTGAATTTTGGTAATTTATTAAACTCAGAGTGGGGTGTAGTTCAACAATCGAATAATTTATCTCCAATTTCTGTAGATAGTATTGATGCTAGTGGAGTACCTACTTTTACTTTCGATCCATCTCTACAAGAGACTTTTGGATTTGACTCTAGTTTAAATTCTCGTTGGCAAATGCAGTTAGGTTTACGTTATATATTTTAACTAATAACGTAAAACATATATCATAAAGGGAAAAACCCTGTTTTTTAACTTATTAAAAAACAGGGTTTTTCCCTTTGATTAGAGAAATAGTTAGGTGATATTTGTTATACATACTTTTATATAATTTTTTTAGGGGATTATTAATTATATAAAACATAAAACTCCGACATATGTCGGAGTTTCTTTTTTTAAATCATTATTTCTTGATTTCTCATGATATCTTCAAACGTTTCTCGTTTTCTAATCAGGTAATCTTTTCCGTCATGAATCATAACTTCAGCAGGCCTGTATCTAGAGTTATAATTAGAAGCCATTGAAAAACAGTAGGCACCAGCATTGTAGAAGCAAAGAATATCTTCTTCTCTAATTTCATTAATTCTTCTATTAGTACCAAAAGTATCTGTTTCGCAAATGTAGCCTACAATACTATAAAAACGTTCTCTTCCTTTAGGGTTAGATAAGTTTTCAATACGATGGTAAGAGTTATAAAACATAGGACGAATCAAGTGATTTAAACCACTATCGATTCCTGCAAATACAGTAGAAGTAGTTTGTTTTATTACATTTACTGTTGCTAAAAAATAACCAGCTTCACTTACTAGAAACTTTCCAGGCTCAAACATTAACGTCAAGTCTTTACCATATTCTTTACAAAACTCATTGAATCTCTTAGATAAATGTTTACCTAAATCTTCAATGTTGGTTGAAATGTCACCTTCTTTATATGGCACTTTAAATCCACTTCCGAAGTCTATAAATTGTATTTCATCAAATTGTTTGGCAACACCAAATAAAATTTCCGTAGCCATTAAAAAAGTATCTACATCTAAAATATCTGAACCTGTATGCATATGGATTCCATTGATATGCATTCCTGTATTTTCGACTACTCGTTTTATATGTGGAACTTGATGGATAGAAATTCCAAATTTAGAATCGATATGTCCTACAGAAATTTTAGAATTTCCTCCAGCCATAACGTGTGGATTGATACGAATACAAACTGGAATATTGGGATGTTTTTGACCAAACAATTCTAGAATAGATAAATTATCTATATTAATTTGCACTCCTAACTTAGCAACATCCTCAATTTCTTTTAAAGAAACGCCATTTGGGGTGTATATAATGTCTTTAGGTTCAAAACCTGCTAATAAACCTAGTTTAACTTCTTGAATTGAAACGGTATCTAATCCGCTACCTAATTGATTGAAAACTTTAAGGACATTTACATTAGATAAAGCCTTAGTAGCATAGTTTATTTTAACGTTTTTTACCTTAGAAAAAGCCTTAGTGATACGTTTATATTGGTGTTTAATTTTATCAGTATCATACACATACAAAGGGCTATCATATTTTTTAGCTAAATCTAAAAGTAAGTTGTTATCCATGTTTTTTTATTTTAAAATTCAAATGTATATATAACATAGATGAAGAAAAAAAAGCTTACTCGAAAATAACATAAATATTACATTATGTGAAAATTTACACTTTTAATGTTAAAAAGAGTGAAAATCCTTGTATGGACAAGTAAAATAGCCTTATATTTGTGCGTTGAAATCAATATTGATAGGGAGTGTTTTCATATATTTGATTTTAATAGGAGGTTAATTAAGACTCCGGTAGTTCTCTACCGGAGTTCTTACTTTTATATAGGTATGTAAAGTATTATTGAAATTTTTCGCTGACTTTCTGAGCAATACCAACAATAACTTCAGTAGCTTTTAGAATTGATTCTACAGGTACATATTCATATCTCCCATGAAAATTATGTCCTCCAGCAAAAATATTTGGACAAGGTAGTCCTTTGTAAGAAAGTTGAGAACCATCAGTACCACCTCTAATCGGTTTTATCAAAGGAGTAATATGTAAATCTTTCATAACTTCTTCGGCAATATCAACAATATGCATTACAGGTTCAACCTTTTCTCTCATATTATAATATTGGTCTTTAATTTCTATTTGTATAGCTTCTTTACCAATCTCAGTATTTATTTTCTGTGCAGTATCGAGCATTAATTGTTTTCTTTGTTGAAACAACTCCATATCATGATCTCTAATGATATATCGTAGTATTGCTTTTTCAACTTTACCTTCCATGGTATGTAAATGGAAGAAACCTTCATATCCGGTAGTATGCTCAGGAACTTCTTTTTCAGGCAGTGCATTTATAAATTTACTGGCAATTGTCATGGCATTAACCATTTTTCCTTTAGCATAACCAGGATGAACAATTTTACCTTGTATAGTTACTACAGCACCAGCGGCGTTAAAATTTTCATACTCTAACTCTCCAACTTGACTACCATCCATAGTATACGCCCATTGTGCTCCAAATTTTTCAACATCAAATTTATGCGCACCTTTTCCAACTTCTTCATCAGGGGTGAAGCAAATTCTGATTTTACCATGTTTAATTTCTGGATGTTGAATTAAGTATTCCATTGCAGATACTATCTCAGTTACCCCAGCTTTGTCATCAGCACCCAAAAGCGTAGTACCATCTGTAGTAATTATAGTTTGACCTTTGTACTGTAATAAATCATCAAAATAAGAAGGAGAAAGTATAATGTTTTCAGTTGCGTTTAAAATGATATCTTTTCCATCATAATTCTCATGAATTTGAGGTTTTACATTTGCTCCAGTAAAATCTGGACTGGTATCTATATGAGAAATGAACCCAATGGTAGGTACTTCATAATCTAAATTACTAGGGAGTGTTGCCATTAGATAACAATTTTCATCTAATTCAACATCTTCCAATCCTATTTGTTTAAGTTCTTCTTCTAGCAATCGAGCTAAATTCCATTGTTTTTCTGTACTTGGAAAATCTGGATTATTTGGATCAGATTCCGTATCAATGGTTACATAGCTGATAAAACGATCTATAATATGTTGTTTATTCATGTAAGTATGTTTTGTTTTTAATTTGCAAGAGTTAGTTTACATCAATTTTATGTAAAAGAAGGATAGATTTACATAGGCGTTCATCAACTAATGAATCACCATAAATTTCTGTTTTGGCATGTATAAACCCAGTTTTAGTTTTGCTAAATACATTTAAAAGGTGATAATCATACTTACCACGCTTTCCTTTAGCTAAATTATAATATCCACTATTACGAAGAAATTTTACTTTTTTTGAATGTAATTCAGTTAATTCTTGTTGTGTGTTATCACTTTTAACTTTGGCGATAAAATTATAATCAATTTCTGAAGTATTATTAATAAATGAGACATCCATTACTATAGTTTTTGATAAACTAATAGTAGTATCGGCAGAATAAATAGAAGATACCCCATCATCATAATATAATTTTGTTTTCCAATGTTTAGGTAATTCTACACGAAACTTCTTTTTGATGTCTTCTACAGATTCTAGATTAGAAAAACCAGAGGTTTCACAATTAAAATCTTTAGCTAATTGATTAGAATTACAAGAAATTAATGTAGCAATTGAAAAAAATAATAGTATGTATTTCATGATTTTTGTTGTTCAAAATAAGCAATAAGCAAATCTACAACATAGCTATAAGAATCTATCCCTTTTGATTGATTATTCGCTTTCAAATAGGAGTTATATCCTTTCTTAATATAAGGCTCTATAGGATTTTCATATTTCTTCCAGAAATTGTAGTTGTCTTTTAATTCTTTAGAAATTCCTTTATGTACGGTTTTCCATAGTTCTTTGTACAATTCTTTGTCTCTTTTTCGCACTTCTCGCATACAATATCGAAAAGCCATCCTGTATCCAGAATAGTTGAAATACACATCATCACTATAAATACAGGTTAAAAAACCTATGAAGTTAGCATCATTTTCAGCAGACCAACCAATTTGATGTGCTACTTCATGACAAGCTGTGGCTGGAAATCCAGCTTTAGGAATCATAGCATTTACCTGTGCTTCTCCTGTAATCGGGTTTAAATAACCTGAAGTACCATTGTAAGATTGAAAAAGACTTACGGCAGAACTTTTCAAAGAAGTTGTTTTATAAGATAATTGTGGATAATGCTCAGCAAGATTTTGATACGCTAAAGGAACTTTAGTATATATTTCTTTTGTACTGTAAGGAACATGAATCTTCAAAGTATCATTAGCCGTAATATTATAGTGTATTCGATTAAGTTCTTGTATTGTTTTTTTTGTAGTATACACCAATTGTTCTGTAGTGTATTTAGATTGGGATAACTGTAAACTTTTAGCTAAAGGTTCTCTAAAATAATTTAATGCCCAAAACAAATAAAAACAAAAATAAAGTAGGGATAAAAAAGCTGTAAATTGTAGAAGTTTTGGTATAATGGTACGAAATCTATTTTTAAAGAGCTTGTAAATCTCAAATACAAACAAACCAATTAAAAAAAGCCCTAAAATATCTCCAAAGGAGAAAGGTATCCATCCTAAAATGAATCTGAAAAACCTAGATATATATGGATAAATTCCATTAGCGTAATATTTTTCTATAAATTCAGGTTTTTTGCTTAAAAATTGGACAAAAAGAATTTGTAGAGGCAATAAAATTGCTAAAAAAACGTGTTTTTTATATAGTTTCATTCCCCCAAAAATATAAAACATTGAAGGTTATCAACAAGTTAGTAACAATTTTGTTTACATAATTTGTGAAAAAAGAAAATTAACATAAGCTAGGAACAATATGAACGTAAAAAATTACTTTTGCCACCATGGAGAAAAGACAAAGTTTAAGGGCAGGTAGAGCAGACCGATCTAGAGTTGTAAATCTAGAGAAGGGTAAAATTCCACCACAGGCAATAGATCTTGAGGAAGCTGTTTTGGGGGCTATGATGACGGATAAGAAGGGTATTGATGAGGTTATAGATATTTTACATCCTGAAGCTTTTTATGATAGAAGACACCAAGAAATATATGCTGCTGTTTATGCATTATTTCAAAATTCAGAACCGATTGATTTATTAACGGTTTCCAATCAGTTACGAAAAGATGGAAAGTTAGACATTGCAGGTGGAGATTTTTACATCATAGGGCTAACGCAAAAAGTAGCATCTTCAGCACACATAGAGTTTCACTCAAGAATTATATTAGAAAAATTTATACAACGAAAACTAATTTCAATTTCTTCTGAGATTATTGAGAATGCTTATGATGAAACTACAGATGTTTTCGATTTATTAGATGATGCCGAAGGAAAATTATTTGAAGTAACACAAGGAAATCTTAAAAAAGGAGCAGAAAACGCACAATCTTTAGTACAACAAGCCATTACTAAAATTCAAGAGATCTCTAATAAAGAAGGAATGAGTGGTTTAGCTACTGGTTTTACAAAGTTAGATGCGCTTACTTCTGGATGGCAACCTACGGATTTAATCATTATTGCTGCACGTCCTGGTATGGGAAAAACGGCTTTCGTAATCTCTATGGCAAAAAATATGGCAATAGATTTTAATCATGCTGTAGCATTATTTTCTTTAGAGATGTCATCGGTACAGTTAATTACGCGTATGATTTCTTCTGAAACGGGATTGACTTCAGAAAAACTACGTAAAGGAAATCTAGAACCGCATGAATGGGAACAATTGAACGTAAAAGTTAAAAAACTTTCTGATGCTCCTATTTTTATTGATGATACTCCAGCATTATCTATTTTCGACTTACGTGCAAAAGCACGTCGTTTAGTTTCTCAGCACGATGTAAAGATCTTAATTATTGATTATTTACAGTTAATGACTGCAGGTGGAGCGGGAGGAAACCGTGAGCAAGAAATTTCGATGATTTCACGTAACTTAAAAGCATTAGCTAAAGAATTAGATGTACCAGTAATCGCATTATCACAGTTATCACGTTCGGTAGAAACTCGTGGAGGAAGTAAGCGTCCGTTACTATCCGATCTTCGTGAATCTGGAGCGATTGAGCAGGATGCAGATATTGTATCGTTCATTTTCCGTCCAGAGTATTATGGAATGACAGAATGGGATGATGATGACCATTCGCCATGTGAGGGACAAGGAGAATTTATTGTAGCAAAACACCGTAATGGTGGGTTAGATAATATTCGTTTGAAATTTACAGGACACTTAGCAAAATTCTCAGATTTGGAAGAAGGATTTAGTAGTGAATTCCAATCGAGTATGAATACATTTGAGTCTGGAGCACTACCGTCTGCTGAAGATGCATTTGGACCTGCAGACACTTCACAAAACGATTTTAATGATGATGTTCCTTTTTAGGTAAAAAAATAGTTTAGTTTTAAGATAAATAATCAAGAATGATTACTATTTCATTTTTATATCTTGAAGCGAAATGATATTAAATAAATGATAAAATCATAGAAATACACAGTTGCTTCATTGTAATTGTGTATTTTAGTTTTAGAATGAAAAGATTTTTTGAGAAAATATTTGTAAAAAAAGAGCAAACAAAAAATGTCAATGTTGATACTCCTGTAAGTAATCGAAGTAATGAAGACAAACAATTCAATGTTGTAAAAATTAATTTAGTAGAAATAGGAGTACCAGAATTTCTATCTGAAGCTAAAGAAATCAAAATTTTAAAGTACAATTATAAAGTAGGAGATTTTATTCGTAAAGGAGATATCTTATGTGAAATAGAAACAGATACGTATTCTTTAGATTTCGAATCTTTTTATTCTGGAAAAATCACAAACATTAATAGAAATAGAGAAGTTAAAATTAACGATATTTTACTTACTTTAGAAATAACACAATAGTTAGTCGATGTTTAAAAAACATGTTTATATAGTACTCTTCTTTACATTTTTAGCAAAATCTGCTTGGGCATCTTTTGTGTATTTACCAATGAGTCATGATAATCAGAAAGCACATTTAAAAGCGTATGGTATTGTATACTATGGATTACAAAATGGATTAAAAGCAAAATGGTTATTGAATTATGATGGAGGAGCTTTCTTAATTGAGAATAATGATGCAGTAGTGAATGAGTGTAAGGTTAGAGGGGTTTCATATCAAGTAATTTCAGATGCTAAAGCACAGTTAATCTTAGAAGAAATCTCTTCACCAAGTATGAATCAAGAAGCGGTAACTTTAGAAAAAGCACCTAAAATAGCCGTGTATTCTCCAAAAGATAAAATGCCTTGGGATGATGCAGTAACTATGGTGTTAACACATGCAGAAATTCCGTTTGATGTAGTGTATGATGAAGAAGTACTATCAGATAAACTATTATTGTATGAATGGTTACACTTACATCATGAAGACTTTACAGGACAATATGGACGGTTTTATGGAGCATTTAGAGCCGCTCCTTGGTATATTCAACAAAAGAAAGATGCTGAAGCTTTAGCTAAAAAATTAGGTTATGCAAAAGTATCTCAAGCCAAAGGTGCAGTAGCTAAAAAAATTAGAGATTTTGTAATTGGTGGTGGTTTTATGTTCGCCATGTGTTCGGCTACAGATAGCTTTGATATTGCCTTAGCAGCGGATGGAGTAGATATTTGTGAAGCAATGTTTGATGGAGATGCTTCAGAACCGAATTATCAGGCTAAAATAAACTTTAACAATACATTTGCATTCAAGAATTTTGAATTGATTCGTAATCCTACGACGTATGAGTTTTCTTCTATTGATATGACGCGAAAGCGAAGAATAAATAAAGAAACGGATTACTTTGTGTTAAAAGAGTTTTCTGCTAAATGGGACCAAGTACCTACGATGCTGTGTCAAAATCATACGCAATTAGTAAAAGGCTTTATGGGACAAACTACTTCGTTCGAGCGAAAAGCTGTGAAGTCTACTGTAATGATTTTAGGTGAAAGTAAAACCAATGGAGAGGCACGTTACATTCACGGAACTAAAGGAAAAGGACTGTTCACTTTTTATGGAGGACACGATCCTGAGGATTATCAGCATAGGGTAGGAGATCCAAAAACTGAATTAGATTTACATCCTACCTCTCCAGGATATCGATTGATACTAAACAACGTGTTATTCCCAGCAGCTAAAAAGAAAAAACAGAAAACGTAAGTTTCAATTATCAATTATTGTTGTATTCATTTCTAGATAGTATTGATCGTTTAGAGATAAATAATCCGGAATAAACTGTATATTTTTACTGGTGATTGAGCTTGTCGAAATCAACTTCTAGCTTCTAGCTTCTTCAACTCTTTTATAAAATAAGAAGGTTTTACATTGGTGAACTTATAGAAAGCTTTAGAAAAAGATTCCGTATTCTTAAAGCCTACTTCCTCAGCAATGGCTTTCACGGTATACTTTCTCATTTTGGAGTTGTTTTTTAATTCATTAACCACATAATTAATTCTCAATTGACTAATGTAATTGCTAAAGGTTTGGTTTTTATGTTGATTGATCACTTTCGATAAATAACTAGAATTAGTTTCTAACTGATCAGCTACATGTTTTAAACTTACCTGAGGATTCAAATACGATAAATTCTTTTCAAAATCGATTAATTTCTCAAGTAGATTATTGACAATTTCTTTCGGTAATCCGCTTACTTCTTTCGTATGGTTTACTGCAGATTTTGTGTTTTTAACAGTAGTTTCTATAGTTTTATCTTGATTCATTAATTGTAAAAACCGCTGTTTATAGCTATACTTTCTTTGAATCTGAAATGCTAATAAACCAAGAATAAGTAGAATGATAAAACCAAAAAAGATTTTGTAGTATTTATCTTTTTGTGCTTTGCGTTCTAATTTAGCGATAACCGCATTTTTTTCTGCGATGAGTTTGGGTTTGTCATAGTCTTCGGTTAATGATTTAGTGATTTCTTTTTTTTGATTTGATCGATAGTCTTTAAAATTAATTAACTTATTTATATATTTTAATTGCTCAGTAAGATTGTTTTGTTGTTTACTTTTTTTGATGAAAAAATTATAAGTTTTTTCTATTTTTGGGTTAAACATTTTATAAACATCATTTAACGAGTCGGCTTTTTTATGACATAAATCAGATTTTAAATCTTGATTTATATTGTGGTAACTATCTCCAAGCATTGAATAAGTAGAAATCAATAATCTAAAATTAAGATCCTCTAAACCTTTTTTAGTAAATTCTTCAAAATATTTTATAGCCTTTTTATAATCTTTTTTGTGATACTCTAACTTGCCTCTTGAGTAAGGCAAATTTCCTAACATGTCATTATCCCCATATTTTTTATAAACACTCTCTGCCTTATCTAAATAATATGTTGCTGAATCATATTGTCCTAAGTCTTTATATAAGTTGGCTATTAAACTTGGTAAACTTAAAAATGTATCATTTAATTTTTTCAAATCTAAAGTATCGATGTAAGTATACGCCTTATTATATAGTTTTAAAGATTCAGAGATTTTATTATCTCTTTTTTTAGCTAACCCTAGATATATGTTTTTTAAACATTCAATACTATCATTTTTATGAAGCTTTAAAATATCATTAATAATTAAAAACTCATTAAGAGATTTTTCAGGTAAATTATAATGATGATAGGATATAGCTTTGCTAATTCTTATTTTCATTTCCATTTCAAAATCTTTCTTCTCTTTACTTTTTTTGATTAAAGAATCACAAAAATGGTAGTAAATAATAAAGTTATCTTTTAGTTGAGCTAAAAAATACTTTCCAGTTTCCATCCTCAAAAAATTATTCTCCTTTTTAGCTTTTTTAAAATAAGCCTTAGCATACTTTTTTGCTGCAATACTATCATTAAAATTATCGTAAAATAAGTTTTCTAATTTATCATAGGTTTTACTTAATAAGGTATCCTTATGTACATTTTGACTGTATGATGGAATTATCAAACCTGTAAGCAGTAAAAGGGAGATGCTAAACTTTGTGAAATTCATGTGATTTTCTGCATTTTAACGCAAAAATAGTGAAATTGTAATTTTTTAATAAACAAGAGTTTAGATGTTTTAGGAGTCTGATTTTATAAATCTAGACTACTAAAAATTGGATACCCCAGAGATTCGTGTTTTCTTTGAAGTATAAAGGGTTCGAGAGAAAGATAACAGGTCGAAAGTCGGGGAAATGTAACGAGAAAGAAAATTTAAAATACTAAGCTATGCGAACCCTTTTTGTTTTATAACTATTGCCTTTCTATTTTTAATCTCTTACTTTTGCTGGCATAAAATTATTTATAATGCCAACAACACAACAACTTCAAGATTTTACACAACAAGTTCGTAGAGACATACTTCGCATGGTACATGCCGTAAATTCGGGTCACCCTGGTGGATCTTTAGGATGTGCTGAGTTTATTAGCTGCCTATATCAGGAAGTTATGGAGTATTCAACAGATTTTAATATGGATGGTAAAAATGAAGATATATTCTTTTTATCTAACGGACATATTTCTCCAGTATTCTATAGTGTATTATCTCGTAGTGGTTTCTTCCCTGTAGAAGAGTTAGCTACATTTAGAAAATTAGATTCTCGTTTACAAGGTCACCCAACAACTCATGAACATTTACCAGGTATCAGAATAGCTTCTGGTTCTTTAGGTCAAGGAATGAGTGTAGCTATTGGAACAGCAGAAGCTAAGAAATTAAATGGAGATGATAAGTTAGTGTTTTCTTTGCATGGTGATGGAGAGTTACAAGAAGGACAAATTTGGGAAGCAGCAATGTATGCAGCTGCTAAAAAAGTAGATAACTTAATTTCTACTGTAGATGTTAACGAAAAACAAATAGACGGAACTACTGATGAGGTTTTAGCTATGGGAAGTTTAAAAGCTAAATTTGAAGCTTTTGGCTGGGATGTTTTAGAAGTTAAAGAAGGAAATAATGTAGAGGCTATTTTAACTGGTTTACAAGAAGCAAAATCAAAAACAGGTAAAGGAAAACCAGTTTGTATTTTATTATATACAGAAATGGGGAATGGAGTAGATTTTATGATGCACACGCATGCATGGCACGGTAAAGCACCTAATGATGAACAATTGGCTTCAGCGTTAGAACAGAATCCTGCAACCTTAGGAGATTATTAATCAACACGATATGATTTTATAAACGCTGTCATGAAAATGACAGCGTTTCTTTTTTAATAAATCTTAACACTACAGCAGATTCAAAAGTGTATTTTTACACTAGAATCAACAATCGAAATTAATAGAGAATGAAAATCGGAATTGTATGTTATCCAACATTTGGAGGAAGTGGCGTAATGGCAACTGAATTAGGAATGGCACTTGCAGATAAAGGCCATGAAGTTCATTTTATAACATACAATCAACCTGTTCGTTTAGACTTTATTTCACACAATTTGCATTTTCATGAAGTTGCGTTAGAGGAATATCCGTTATTTCAGTATCAGCCTTATGAATTGGCATTATCTAGTAAAATGGTGGAAGTTGTAAAAGAATTCTCTTTAGATGTATTACACGTACATTATGCGATTCCGCATGCTTATGCTGCTTATATGGCAAAAAAAATGCTAAAAGATGAAGGAATACGCGTAAAAGTAGTAACTACCTTACACGGAACAGATATAACACTAGTAGGAAGTCATCCATCATATAAAAAAGCTGTAGAGTTTAGTATTAATCAGTCTGATGAAGTAACTGCCGTATCTAATAGTTTACGAGAAGATACCTTACGATTATTTAATATTAAAAAAGATATTAAAGTAGTGTATAATTTTATAGACATTGCTAAATATGAAATGGCAGATCAACAAGAATGTTTGAGAAGTGCTGTAGCTAATGAAGATGAAAGAATTCTAACGCATGTTAGTAATTTTAGACCTGTAAAAAGAGTTTTGGATGTAGTGAAAGTATTTGATAAGGTGCAACAAAAATTACCTGCCAAACTGTTAATGGTTGGAGACGGACCAGAACGTGTTAAAGCAGAATCCTTGGCTCGTGAGTTAGGCATTAGTGATAAGATTATATTTTTAGGAAACAGTAATGAGGTGCCTAAATTGCTATGTTACTCTGATATCTTTTTATTACCATCTGAGGCTGAGAGTTTTGGTTTGGCTGCATTAGAAGCTATGGCTGCTAATACTGCTGTTATTTCTACAAATTCTGGAGGATTACCAGAGGTAAATGTACATGGTGAAACAGGTTTCTTAAGCAATTTGGGAGACATAGAAGATATGGCGAAAAATGTTTTAACAATTCTTGAAAGTGATGCTCAGTTATTACAGTTTAAGCAAAATGCTAAACAACATACGAAACAATTCTCAATAGAAAAGATTCTACCAGAATATGTAAATATATATCAGGCTTGTTTTTAAAGTTTTTGAAATCGATTAATTTTCAGAACCACCAGGTTTTAAAAACCCCGTGATGTTTTTATGTTGAAAATCATGATTTCTACCTAACAATATAAAGATTACTTCACTACACTTCGTTTAGTTCGTAAAGACAAATTTTTTGTCAGCTCTAGATACCTGACAAAAATTTTGTAAAACGGTTGTAATGATATGTTACTAAAAAAACGATTTATTAATTACGAATTTTAAATAACAGAATCTATTATAAACCGATTAAAAGCAGAGCTTTTGAAGCTTCTTCGCAGAATAAAATTTCATTTCGTTAAGAAGTCTCGAAGCCTTGGAGAGATTTTAGAAGTGAAATTTGGTTTTTAGCTATGCTAAAAAATTCATTGAAGAAGTGTCGTTTTTTTGGTTCGTTTTTTTGGACAAGCAAAAAAATGAACAGGAAGTTTATAAAAAAATACGAATCTTTATAACTTAGTTATATAATAGTATAAAACCCTAAATCCAGTCCAATTTGTATTCTAAAATATCGTGAATAATAGCTACTCCAATCGTAATTAGTAGGATAGTTAATATTCGGAATAGAGTTCTTTTTGAATTAGTATTGTGGTGTCTTAAGTATTTTATGTCAAAAAGTAAAAAAATAAGAAAACCTAGTACTCCTCTTATAAAACCAATGTAAAAAACAACAAAATGAACCACTAGGTCATTTAATTTAGAAAAAAAGCTTCCAGTATCCTCTTTTACAGGAGCTCCAATATTTAACCAAACTCCTATCATTCCTATACTAACAGTAACAAAAAACCATATGATGTAATTTGCTGTTAATTTTAGGATTCTTTTATACATTAATCGTTTTGTTAGAGATACGTTGAGTTTTATACGTTATAGAATTGAATACTATCCAAAATTAAGCTATCAGATGCTTCACAGCTTAATTCAAAATTTTCATAATCGTTTAAAAGTACAAATTTTACTACTCCAGCTTCATTCTTTTTATCGTGAATTAATAAATCCATAATAGGTTGAATATCTTCTGGCAAAATATTTACTTTTCCATAAATTTTGATGATAGCTTCTTTTATCTCTTCGACTTTTTCCATTGGAAAATTTAAAATCTTAGAAGATAAATAAGCTTCGCAAGCCATACCTATTGCTATAGCTTCTCCATGTGTTAAGTTTTCTTTATGGTCAGTATCTAAGAAATAAGATTCAATGGCATGACCAATTGTATGTCCCCAGTTTAGTACTTTTCTTAATCCTTTTTCTTTAGGATCTTCAGTAACCACTTCATTTTTTATTTCAATAGATCTGTGAATTAAGTCTACAATATTTAACTCAGGATTGTCCTTTATTTCATTGAATAAATGAATATCATGAGTCATTCCATATTTTATAATTTCTGCCGTTCCTGAACGAATTTCCCTAGGATCTAAAGTATGTAAGTATTCAGGATCAATCAATACCATTTGAGGATTAGCAAATACACCAATCTGGTTTTTCAGCACCCCTAAATCAACCCCTGTTTTTCCTCCTACAGAAGCGTCTACCATAGAAAGTAAGGTAGTAGGGATATTAATAAAATCAATTCCTCGTTTAAAAGTTGAAGCTACAAAACCACCCAAATCAGTAACAACACCACCACCTAAAGTAATTAGTAAACTCTTTCTATCAGCACCAAGTTCAGTCATGGCGTTCCAAACTCCAAAACAAGTTTCCAAATTTTTATGAATTTCACCGGCATCAATTTCTATAACTTCAATTTTTAAATTAGTTTCTAGTAGCTGAATAAATCTAGGATAACAATCTCTTAATGTATTTGTATCTACTAAAATAAATAGAGAAGAGTAGTTTTTTTGAGCTAAAAAATGGTTGATTTCTTGATAAGCTACTTCATTGAAATATATAGGATAAGTTGTGGCTTGAATTGTATTCATGGATTCTTAAAATATCGTGCAAAATAAAGAGAAAATATTAAAATATTTAAATGTTCTCTTCTATATTTGCGCTAACAATATAAACGGGTTAATACTACGTATGAAACTTTTTGAAAATACAGAAGTCGCTTTTAAGTTAAAGTCTGATTCTGAGTTAGAAAGAGCTTACTTTTTATTTCGCTTAATACAAAGTCAGCCTATGGTAAAAATTGGAACAGCAGTTACCAATTTTGCATTAAAGGCACATTTACCAGTTGAAGGTTTAATTCGATCAACAGTTTTCGATCATTTTTGTGGAGGAATTACAGAAGAAGATTGTATTCCGAATATAGAAAAGATGTACAACCAAGCTCACGTTCATAGTGTGTTAGATTATTCGGTTGAAGGTAAAGAAGAAGAAGAAAGTTTTGATAGTGCAGTAGAAACTATTATAAATATTATCAATTTCTCTGAAGAAAAAAAATCTATTCCATTTGCAGTTTTTAAACCTACAGGTTTTGGAAGATTTGGCTTGTATCAGAAAATAGGAGAACAAAAAGAACTAACTTCTGAAGAGCAAGAAGAGTGGAAGCGAGTAAAAAAACGTTTCCATAAAGTTTGTAAGATTGCTTTTGATAAAGATGTTCCTTTATTAATAGATGCAGAAGAAAGCTGGATGCAAGATGCAGCTGATGATTTAGTAGAAGAGTTGATGGAAACGTATAATAAAGAAAAAGCGATTGTTTTTAATACACTACAAATGTATAGACATGATCGTATGGAGTATTTGAAATTACTGCATCAAAGAGCCCATCAGAAAGGCTTTCACATTGGAATGAAAGTAGTTAGAGGTGCTTACATGGAGAAAGAAAGAGAAAGAGCAGAAGAAATGGGTTATCCTTCACCAATTTGTAAGAATAAAGAAAAGACAGATGAAAATTATGATGAGGCTATTCTTTATATGATGGAGCATAAAAATATGGCTTTGTTTGCAGGAACCCATAACGAAAAGAGTTCTTATCTTTTAATGCAATTGGCAGAGAAATATAATATCGTTAAAGAGGACAAGCGTATGTGGTTTGGCCAACTATATGGAATGAGTGATCATATTAGTTTTAATCTAGCCAAAGAAGGATATAACGTA
The DNA here is from genome assembly GCF_001936575.1 of Tenacibaculum agarivorans. GTDB lineage: Bacteria > Bacteroidota > Bacteroidia > Flavobacteriales > Flavobacteriaceae > Polaribacter > Polaribacter agarivorans. The sequence goes on along the minus strand of NZ_MSMP01000014.1, from coordinate 25,625 downwards.
GCAAAGTATGTTCCTTTTGGACCAGTTAGAGATGTAATGCCATATTTAATTCGTAGAGCTGAAGAAAATACTTCTGTAGAAGGACAAACTTCTAGAGAATTGAATTTAATAAAAATAGAGAAAAAACGTAGAAAACTATAATGTTGTCATGTGCCATACTTCATAATTTTCAAAAAATATTAATATTATATATACATTAATATAGAAGAAAATGAAACTTATGATAATTATTGAAGAACTTTTATAAAATAATTAGACGTTAGCCAGAATTCATTCAAAATAAACAGAAAAAGAATAAAAAACGAACTGTTATTAAAAACATACAATGAAAATATTTAAATTATTATCAATTTTATTAATCACGATTATTGTATCTAGTTGTTCAAATGATGATGAAGAGAATAATTTACCTGAAACTTATTTAACAATTAATGGAGATACAAGAGAAATAATAAATAATGGAGATTCTGAATTAAAAATCACAAAGAGAGTTGTGAATTCGACTTTTAATTTAGAACATAGTATTCAGCTAATAATAGAAGACCCTAACAATTCATTAATAGCAAATTTTGGAGGTTATAATCCCAATCGCCTTGGTATAGACTTTACAATATCAGAAGATAAAGTAGAAAATATAAAAAGTGGTATATACCCTACGTTTATTTTTGGTGGTGTTGGTGGTAATAAATCTTTTTCAAGTTTTGATGTAGGAAATCCTTATTTTTTTAACGAAAGCGAACAGACTTTCAATCTTAAAATAAATAAGAATAGATGGGTTGTTGAATTTAAAGATTTAGAATATGTTGGAGAAGCGGGTAAAGCCATCATAAGTGGAAGAATAACAATAGATAAATAAACTAATAGTTGTTAAAGAGGACAAGCGTATGTGGTTTGGCCAACTATATGGAATGAGTGATCATATTAGTTTTAATCTAGCCAAAGAAGGATATAACGTAGTAAAGTATGTTCCTTTTGGACCAGTTAGAGATGTAATGCCATATTTAATTCGTAGAGCTGAAGAAAATACTTCTGTTGAAGGACAAACTTCTAGAGAATTGAATTTATTAAAAATAGAGAAAAAACGTAGGAAATTATAATGATTAAATTTCATGTTATAAAACAGCGATTTCTATTTTATAAATCATGTTTTATACTTGAGTTTAATAGAACTAAAGAGCTATTTTCTTTAGTAAAAAAATCATTTTACAAAAAGCTTAATAGCGAAGAACAACAAAAAGTAAAAAGTCAAACTAAAAGTTTGTTAAAACTAATTCCCGCTTTTTTAATTTTTATGTTACCAGCTGGAACTTTATGGTTATTTTTGTTCTTCAAGTTAATACCTAGTATGTTACCAAGTTCATTTAGGACAAACACTAAAAATAAAGACATATAAAATGCAGTTTGATCATCAAATATTTGATTTAATTCAAGAGGAGAAAGAGCGTCAGCTAAATGGTTTAGAGCTGATAGCTTCTGAAAATTTTACAAGTGAATATGTAATGAGAGCGCAAGGCTCAGTTTTAACCAACAAATACGCTGAAGGATATCCAGGAAAACGTTATTACGGAGGATGTGAAGTAGTTGATGTGGTAGAGCAAATTGCTATAGATAGAGCTAAAGAGCTTTTTGGAGCTGAATATGTGAACGTTCAGCCTCACTCAGGAAGTCAAGCAAATACAGCAGTTTTTGCAGCATGTTTACAGCCAGGAGATACTATTTTAGGTTTTGATTTATCGCATGGAGGTCACCTAACACATGGTTCACCAGTAAACTTTTCAGGTAAATTATACAACCCTGTTTTTTATGGAGTAGATAAAGAAACAGGTATGTTAGATTATGATCAGATTAAAGCGCAAGCAGAAGAGCACAAACCAAAGTTAATTATAGCTGGAGCATCTGCATATTCTAGAGATATGGACTTTAAAAAGTTCAGAGAGATAGCAAATAGCGTTGGAGCTATATTAATGGCAGATATTTCTCACCCTGCAGGATTAATAGCTAAAGGAATTTTAAATGATCCGTTACCTCATTGCCATATTGTAACTACAACTACGCATAAAACACTAAGAGGTCCTAGAGGAGGAATGATTATGATGGGGAAAGATTTTGAAAACCCATTTGGATTAACGTTAAAAAGTGGAAAACTGAAGAAAATGTCTTCTTTATTAAATGGAGCTGTTTTTCCAGGAAACCAAGGAGGGCCTTTAGAGCATGTAATTGCTGCTAAAGCAGTTGCTTTCGGAGAAGCATTAACAGATGAGTTTTTAGATTACCAAGTTCAAGTTAGAGAAAATGCAAAAGCAATGGCTGAGGCATTTGTAGCTAAAGGATATCATATTATTTCTGGAGGAACAGACAATCATATGATGTTAATTGATCTTAGAAATAAAGGGATTACTGGAAAAGATGCAGAATTAGCTTTAGGTAAAGCAGAAATTACAGTAAATAAAAACATGGTACCTTTTGATACTGAATCACCATTTGTTACTTCTGGAATTAGAGTAGGAACACCAGCAGTTACTACTAGAGGATTGGTTGAAGAAGATATGACTGTTATTGTGGATTTAATAGATGAAGCAATTCAGAATGCAGATAACGACGAGAAGTTGAAAGAAATTGGAACTAAAGTTCATGATTTAATGCATTACAGAAGATTATTTGTGATGTAGTAGTAAACTCTTTCATTATCGTAAAGAAAATACAGATTAATTATATATAAAAATCGGTTGTTAATTAATTATAAACAACCGATTTTTCTTTAGGGGATTACTAGCATAAAAAAACTATCATGCTATCTTTTTAGTACTTTTATTGGACTTGATATATTTACACCATTCAATTTCGTACTGATGAAGTAAACGCCATTTCTACTGAAATTATTGCTATCAACAGGAATTTTATGACTTCCTGGATCTTTTTTACCTTTAAAAATAAGGCTCGATTGTCCTAATAAATTGATTAGAGACACTTCTAAAGTTCCTCTTTGAGAAGTATTTATGTGTAAAACTCCATTATCAATTATTGGATTAGGAGCTATGGTAACATTATCACTATTTTCAATAAATTTTTCAGAAGAATCTGATTGAATAGCAATATTTCTAGAAGAAGTACATTGTGTTGTACAGTTATTAGTCCAAGTACCTGTAGCTTTTCCATTAGAACTACCAGTTATTCTAAACCAGCCTGAAGTACCTCTAGATAAGTCTACTGTTTGTTGTCCATTTCCATTATTAAATACTACTCCAATATTGTTGGTAGAAACACCATTAGGAATAGCAAATGTTAAAAATGACCATGAACTAGCACCTTGATTATTCATCTGTTGTCCTGGCCAACCAGCAGTTCCTGCTAAAGTTGAATTTGTAGCTGTATTATATAAGTATACGTTTACTGTATTTCCCCAAGACGAAGTTCTTAAAAAGTTAAATGTAACTCCACTATTGCTAGGAGGTGTAGTACTACTACCACTACAATCTGAAGGACAAGAGCTAGTCCAAGTTCCATTATCATACCAACCATCAGAACTTCTTGCTAAATCATCTGTTTGATTGTTACCATCATTAAAAATTAATCTAACGTTATTTAAAGAAGTTCCAGAAGGAATAGTAACTTGATAAGAATACCAAGGAGTTCCAGAAATATTAGTCATGGATTGTCCTGGCCATCCTGAAGTGCCTGCTATAGTTGCATTAGCTGCATTATCAAAAAAGTATACATTTACAGCATTTCCCCATCCATTAGGCTTTTTAAAGTTTACAGTGAATTGAGTACTTGAATTTGGTGGGTTTGTACTACCGTTACAATCTGAAGGACAATTATCTGACCAAGTTCCATTATCGTACCAACCATCTGTACTTCTTGATAAATCATCAGTTTGATTATTTCCATCATTAAAAATGACTCTGATGTTTTGAGCAGATATAGTAGAAGGAGGATTAACTTGATAAGAATACCAAGGAGTTCCAGATATATTAGTCATAGATTGCCCTGGCCAACCTGAGGTCCCAGGAATAATTGAATTTGTAGATGCATCAAATAAGTATACATTTACATTATTACTCCAGCTATTAGGCTTTTTAAAATTTACCGTAAATGGTTCAGCAGGAGTTGGAGGAGGAGGAGGATTCGTATTCCCACCTTGAGTCCAAACAGCATAGTCTGTGCCAGAAGTTCTTAAGGTCCATCCAGAACCTTGAGGAGACCAATTACCACCACCAAGTTTCATGGCAATAGTTCCATTTCTACCATCAATGTAAGCAGCATAAACATCATTTCTAGCTTCAGCAATATTAATAGAAGAGCTAGCAAAAATTCTTACATCTTTTCTAATTGCAATAAGGTCTTTAATCGCTTGTCTAACGCCATTACCTGCATCGAAGTAGTGTGTCCAAAAGATCATTGGATTACCTGGATGCGTTAAAATATAAGCATATCCTTTTCTTAAATTTGTTTCACCACCTGGGAAAACATAATTAGATCCACAGCATTGTTGCGCAAAGCCAGTATCATGATTATCTAAAAAGGTAACCGATTTTCCTGGATTAATTCCAATCATACCAGAAGGTCTTCCTTGTCCATCTCTTAAGTAAGACATATTATTGTCACGAATAGCGTTTTGTAATGTAACTTTAGTATTAAAATCAAAAGCTGATGATGATTGTTGTGTAAAGTTTACCCAGTTATTAGTTTGAACTCTACTACTTTCTAATAACTCACCTACAGCAAAATAAGGCTGAGTAGCATCATTATATTCCTTGTTGTAAATAGGATCATATCCATGCACAAAATCATATCTCCAACCATCAAATCCTAGATCATTTTTTAAAAAGTTCATCCAGTTTTTAATTTCCTGTCTAACAGCAGGATTTCTATGATCTAAATCCCTAGCAGGTCCATAAGTTCCATTAGATCCATCAGCCTTTAAAGCTGTACCTGGAAAATAATCAGAGTTTATACTAAATTCTACTGGGAAATTTACAAAGTTTCTTCCCTCATCATCTGCCGTAATAAAAGTAGTAGGCCAAGCAGGATTAGTAAACGTAACTGCATCATTAGTACCTACTCTGTGATTGATAACTATATCCCCAATAATTTTTATGCCTAAACCGTGGTATTGATTGATTAGGTTTCTTAATTGGGCTTCAGATCCATAGGCACTATTAAAATTATACAACTCTCTAGGTAAATAACCTTGAGGTGCTGCAGAGTCACTTACTGGCGGTAACCAAATTAAATCTACACCAGCACTATTTAATTCATTCCTACTTTGTGTAACTATATTATACCATGTTTGACCAGCAGGTTGATTTTGTACATTCCAATCGAATGCCTGAAACATTACATCCTCATCTTGAGCGTGTAATCCTTGAAATAATAGAAGCATCAAGAACAGTTTCATTATTGTTAAGGTTTTTTTCATTGGTTTGTTTTGTTAAAGGATTTAAAAGGTTTAACTCTTTATAGCTATAAACTTAAAGGTTAGAAAACTCAATTATTAAATTTTCTATTTAAAGGGTTTGAAAAAAGTAATTAATTAATTATTGAACGAATTTATTACGAAACTGTTAATAATAAAAAGTAGAAATAGTACTAAAACGTTTTCGTGTTGATAAATAAATCGATTTAGTGGAGTTGGTTTTACTGAAATTTCAATTTTAACTAATGAAAACTATAATTATTGTATTACTATAACGGTTTAGATTTTGAAATTGGCAATTTTAAGAAGGTTGAATTACACTTTTTATCTTTTGTTTTAGTAATTCTAACTTTATTTTATTGCAGCTACTTATTTGTAAAAAAGTCTTTTCTTGGTCAGGAAAAGTATGGATAGCTAAATGACTTTCTGCTAATAACCAGACAGCTGTGTATCCTTTAACAGGAAAGTTATGCTCTACAAAATTTACAATGTTGAAATCACACTCAGTTAATAAGATAGATATTTTATGTTTTAATTTTTCTGGATCTATTGTAGGTATCCAAACATCATAATGAAACATTTCTGCTTGTAAAGCAATATATTTTTCGTTGTTATTTTCCATAGTTAGTAGATGTCCCAATTTCCTTTATTATAGTAATCATATAGCACAGGATTACTAATCTGATTTACTTGTATAGAATCTAATTTTTTCTTTCTAAAAAAATCTTTTCCAAAAGAAGTAATTAATTGAATAGCTTCTGTATTCAACCATTTAGTTTCAATGATGTTTGTGTCTATTAATTTCAGTTTGGTAAGCATTTCCTGTTTAGAAAGTTGTTTTTTACTTCCCAAAATCCAACCCCATTCTCCCATAGAAAGTACTTGATTGTGTAAAGCTAGTACACTATAATTAGATTTTTTTAGGGTTTTCTCAATACACCTGTAGGCATAAGGAGTGTAATATGGACTTCCAGCTTGAGTGATTAATCCTCCATTTGGAGTTAATTTCAAATGGCATAATTCATAAAATTCTTTTGAATATAAATGTGACAATTCTACATTTCTTGGATCAGGTAAATCGATAAGAATTAGATCAAAAAACTCAGTTGTTTCGGAAACATATTTAAACCCATCTTGATTTATAACGTCTACTTTATCATGAGTTAATGAGTTTTTATTGATTTCAGCCAATTCAGGTTGATGAATAAAAAGATCAGTAAGCTTTTTATCTAAGTCGACCAATGTTATTTTTTGAATGGATGGATATTTTAATAATTCTCTAGCAGCACAACCGTCACCACCACCTAGAATTAATATATTTTTAGGCTTATCTAAAATATGCATGACTGGATGTACCAAAACTTCATGATACATGGGTTCATCAAAAGTTGAAAATTGTAAATTATCATTTAAATAGAGCCAATAATCATTCTTCCATTTGGTAACCACAATCTTTTGATATATAGATTGTTCTTGAAAAACAATTTTGTCTTTATACTTGCTCTGTTCGCCGTGTAAAATAATTTTTTCTGCAAAAACATTTCCTGTAATTAGTACGATAATTAAACCTCCAGCAATAGAAAACAATATGTTTTTCTCTTTTCGATTCAACTTATTTTTAAAAAATATAAGCAAGAGAATGGCAACAAATAAATTGATAAAACCTAGAATAAAAGGTGTATGCGTGAGCCCAAGATAGGGGAGACCAATAAAAACAAAGAATAATCCACCAATTAAGCTACCGTAATAATCTTTTTCTAAAATGTTAGCCACATTGAGCTTTAAAGATTGAAAATCGTTATTTAATCGCATGGCTAAAGGAAGTTCCATTCCAATTAACATTCCTGTTAGAATAGCCATAGTATAAATGTATATAGAAACATATTCTAACTGTGTAGCTAAATAATACGTTGTAACAGCAGAAAATGATACTAGCAACGAGAGAGAAAACTCTGTGAAGATGAAAAGTTTAAACACGTTTCCATCAAAAGATTTGGTAATTCTACTTCCTAATCCCATACTAAATAACATTAATGAGATTACAATAGACCACTGCTTTACAGAGTCACCAATAAAATAAGTAGATAGCGTAGCAAAACAATATTCAGCAACAATACCGGATAACCCTGTAGCAAATAAGGCAAGAAATAAGATTCTTCGTTTAACTTTTATAGAAGCCATTTTACATACAATAACTTATAATTATAGCACTACCTATGTATGCGAAAGCTTCAATTAAGGCCGCTCCTTTATTTGGAATCTCTTGATGTATAATTTCTTCAGTAAGATTACTTTTAGGAAGTATCACTTTTTCTACAAAAAGTCTTGTAAGTGGCAATAGAATTATAGCTAATCCTAAATGGTAAGCTATGTCTTCCAAAGCGATTTCCCAAGATTCAATATCTCCTCTAGAGGCAAAAGAGTATAAGAAAGATATAGCAATAAAAATACTGGCATATACAATTCCTATAGCGTTATTGTCTTTTTGGACTTCTTTGATGAAATCATATTTAACTAAATTACGGTATATTTTTAAAAAAATATACAATACAATTTGACCTAATAACCAGAAAAACAACAGACTTAAGAAGTCAGAAAAGTAATGACCAATTTCTCCATTTTCTGGGAATAAGTTAATATTTCTACCAGAAATAGCACCATAAACAATTAATCCAGAACCAATAAAATTAGCAGCTTCAATAAATCCAGTTCCTAAGTTTTCATCTCTTATAATTTCTTTGTAGAACCTGAATTTTTTACCAAAAACAATTTTTTCGTTAATAACTGAAGAACATATTAAAAGTATATTTCCAAAAAGAGAATAGAAAAATATTAAAATACTATCCTTTACAAGTCCATGAGATTCACCATGTAAAACTCCTACAAAGATGATCAAAGTTCCTATAAAATACCCTGTAGCAGTTACGGCAAAAGCCACATTGTCTTTCAGTGTTAATTCCTTTTCAATGTTTATTTTTCTATTTTTTAATTTGAAAAATAACTTAGAAATGATGAATGAAATATAAAAAAGGGTAACGTATGTTACTGTTTTAGCTAACCAAATAAGTGTATTTTCTTCCATAATTTTTATTTTCCGTAACCTCTAGAACTTCTCCCTCTATAATAATTGTTCGTACTTCTATGCACTTTTGTAGAATCATTTGGATCTCTATTTCCATTCCAAGTACTTTTAGAGCATTTTTGCAATGCGAATGTTAGCAGCATAAAAGAAATAAAAATAATCCCTACAAAATATTTAGAAAAGAAAACACTGATAGAGTCTCCTATTGCTATTTTTCGTTCTTGGATATTCTTAATTTCACTTTTAGAGATGGTTTTTCCAGTACAAATCTCAATTTCATCATCCCATAATTGAATTGAAAAAAAACGATCGTCACGTGAGTTTGTATAATCTAAAGAATTTACACGTTCTGATTCAGAGTCATAATAGCAGGTACCATCGCAACGTTCGTCAAAATTATACTCAACGTTTTTATAATAAAATTGCTTAGGAAATTTTGCATTGTTGATAGCAACATAATCACTTTCGGTTTGATTGATTTGCGCTAAAAAGTGATCAATATCATGTAATTTTTCCCAGAATGTATAATTAGGCCTTTGTTTTCTAACCAATTCTACCATTAGATAGCGAACAATCCCGTTTTTATCCTTTACTTTATATTCAGTAGTTTTAGAACCATCATCCCAATTGATTTTATAAATATCAGTAACTTTCCAAGTCTGATTTTTATAATCAAATAAGTATCCTATTTTTAACTTTTGTATTTCCATTTCAATTTTTTGATTAGCTCTCTTCACTAGCTCTTTCAATAATACTATCAGGAAGTGCTTTTTTAGCTTTGGCTCCCATTTTCTTTAGTTTTTCAACACTAGTGATTAGATTCCCTCTACCATCTACTAGTTTATTCATAGCAGCGCTATAATCACTTTTAGTAGCATCTATTTTTTTACCAATGTTGATTAAATCTTTTAATAATCCTTCAAACTTATCGTACAACGCACCTGCTTGTCTAGCAATTTCTAAGGCATTACGTTGTTGTTTTTCATTATTCCACATCGTATCAATAGTACGTAATGTAGCCAATAGCGTAGTAGGTGTAACAATAACAATATTTCGTTCAAATGCTTTGTTGTATAATGTATTATCTTCATTTAAAGCTACGGCAAAGGCAGGTTCAATAGGAACAAATAGTAAAACAAAATCAGGAGATTCTATTTTATAAATATCTTCATATTTCTTATCCGAAAGTTGTTCAACATGTCTCTTTAATGACATTAAATGTTCTTTTACGTAGGCTGTTTTTTCTGTTTCATCATCAGTATTTACATATTTTTCATATGCTGTTAACGATACTTTACTATCGATCACCATCTTTTTATTATCAGGAAGATGAATCACCACATCAGGTAGAATACGTTTTCCTTCCTCATTAGTAAACGATTGCTGTACAAAATATTCCCGATCTTTTTCTAAACCAGATTTTTCTAAAACACGTTCTAAAACCAATTCACCCCAGTTTCCTTGAGTTTTACTATCACCTTTTAACGCTCTAGTTAAATTCAAGGTTTCCTTACTCATTTGAGCATTTAATTCTTTTAACCCTAGGATTTGTTGACGTAAAGCAGAATGGTAATCGATACTTTCTTTATGTGTTTTATCTACTTTTTCCTCAAAGTCTTTAATCTTCTTTTCTAAAGGATTTAGAATATTCTTAATATTTTCTTTATTTTGAACCGTAAACTTATTCGATTTTTCTTCTAAGATTTTATTTGCTAGATTTTCAAATTCTTTGGTGAATTTTTCTTGTAAACCTTCAATTTCTCCTTTTTGTTCTGCGAGTTTATGTTGTAGATTCTTTAAATCTACATCTTGACGAGTATTGACTTTAATTAAACTTTCTTTTTCCGTTTGCAAAAACTTCAACTCGCTTTTCAATTCCTCAGTATTTTTTTCAGCAGAAGATTTGTACTCTGACAAAGATTGATTTCTTTCTTTTAAAGTATCTTTTTCAGTTTGAACAGTTTTTAATTCTTCTTTCAATTCAGTTATGCTATTTTCAATAGTAGTTTTGTTTTCTAAAAGCATTGAATTTCGCTCTTGAAGGCTAGAATTGTCTTTTTCTAGTATTGAAGTTTTACTTTTTTGAATAATAAAACCTACTAAATAACCTATGATAACTCCTACAAAACCAGTTATTAAAATATATAAAAGCTGTTCGTTCATCTGCATAAAAAATTTAAGCCTTAAATTTACCGTTTTAAAATCAATTAATGATACATGTAATTTCTAAATTTATTTTTCATAAAATTTTAGGATGGAAGATTGAAGGAAGCTTTAGAGGCGATATAAAAAAGTATGTTTTAATAGGTGCTCCACATACCAGTTGGAAAGATTTCCCAATAGCTATTTTAACAAGAAATGTTATACAAATTCCTATAGATTTTGTTGGTAAAGCTTCGTTATTTAAACCTCCATTCGGGTTTATTTATAGATGGTTGGGCGGTACACCTGTTGATCGTACAAAGAGTAATAATTTTGTAGATTCTGTGGTGCAGATTTACAATGAAAAAGAAGAATTTAGATTAGGAATATCTCCTGAAGGAACTAGAAAACTAGCGAAGAAATGGAAGACAGGATTTTATTATATTGCTAAAGGGGCAAACGTACCTATTGTTATGTTTGCTTTTGACTTCGGAAACAAAACGATTAAAGTAGCAGAACCCTTTTACACTACCGACGATAAAGAAGCTGATTTTACACACTTTTTGAATTTCTATAAAGATATACAAGGAGCAAAACCTGAGCAGTTTAATGCTGAAAATCTACTTTAAAATTGTATAAACTAAATAGACCTCACAGGTTTCTAAAACTTGTGAGGTCTTGTGTTTTATAAATATCCTTTACTTATCCTTTATAGAAAGGTAACTTCACTACTTTAGCAGGAACTTGTTTCTTTCTGATTTGTATTAAAATGTCAGAATCTACTTTAGAATTTTCAATAGTTACATATCCTAAACCAATTCCTTTTCCTAAACTTGGACTCATAGTTCCAGAAGTCACTTGTCCGATAACTTCACCAGAAGGACTTACAATTTCGTAGTCTTTACGAGGAATTCCACGTTCAGTTAACTCAAAAGCAACTAATTTTCTAGAAACTCCATTTTCTTTTTGGGCTTTTAAAGCTTCAGCATTTACAAAATCCTTAGAGAATTTAGTAATCCAGCTCAAACCAGCTTCAATAGGAGAAGTAGTATCCGTAATATCATTACCGTATAAACAGTAGCCCATTTCTAGACGTAATGTATCACGAGCAGCTAATCCAATAGGTTTAATTCCCCAATCAGCACCAGCTTCAAAAACTTTTTTCCATAAAGCTTCTACATCTTCATTTTTAACATATACTTCGAATCCACCAGAACCAGTATATCCTGTAGCAGAAACTACTACATCTGGAATACCAGCAAAATCAGTAATTTCAAAGGTGTAAAACTTAATAGTAGATAAATCAACTTTAGTTAATGATTGCATTGCTTCAGCGGCTTTTGGACCCTGAATAGCTAATAATGACCAGTTTTCTGATCTATTTTCCATATCAACTTGTAAGTCGTTATGTTGTGAGATCCAATTCCAGTCTTTTTCTATGTTAGAAGCATTTACAACAAGCATATACTCATTTTCAGCAATCATATAGATAATTAAATCATCAACAATTCCTCCATCTGCATTAGGCATACATGTATATTGAGCTTTTCCAGGAACTAACTTAGACGCATCATTTGTAGTTATCTTTTGAATTAATGCTAGAGCATTTTCACCTTTAAGGAAAAACTCCCCCATGTGGCTTACGTCAAAAACTCCAACACCTTTTCTAACAGTTTCATGTTCAATATTTACACCTTCATATTGTACTGGCATATTATATCCTGCAAAAGGAACCATTTTAGCTCCTAGAGCTTCGTGAACATGTGTTAAAGCAGTATTTTTCATTGAATTTGTTTGTTAATTTGATACACCAAAAATATTGAATCCTTTTTAAAATAATTATAATCTTTTCAAGTATTCTGATAACAAGTGTTGATTTTTAAATAAACAATTATCTCTGATCATTTAACAATGTTTAATTTCTAATACTAGGATTTAAAGTTAGAAGCTGGGGCTTTTAGGAAAAGATCATCAGGTATTTTTTATGCTTAATTATATCCTTTGAATAGAAAGGCATGCTTTGTGATTACTATTCTATGTTAAGAATCGATATATTCGCGTTAGCAAAAGCTTTATGTATATAATGAAACAAATCATAACAATTTTATTTTTACTTATCTATTTATTCTCTACTGATCTTACAGCACAAGAAGGGCTATTTAAAGATGGAAATACATTCACTAAACAAGATACACTAAGAGGTAGTATTACTCCAGAACGTATTTGGTGGGATTTAAAATACTATCATTTAGATGTGGCTGTAGATCCTCAACAAAAATTTATAAAAGGGGAGAACACAATTCAATATGAAGTTTTAAAGTCGTCTAATATTCTACAAATCGATTTACAATCTCCATTGAAAATAACTAAGATTATTCAAGATGATAAAGAATTGGAGTTTTCATCCGAAGGATATGCACATTATATTCGCCTACAAAAAAAACAACTAAAAGGAAATACAAATGCAATTACAGTTTTTTATGAAGGACATCCTAAAGAAGCAAAAAATGCACCTTGGGACGGTGGTTTTTCGTGGAAAAAAGATAAAAATGGAAAAGATTTTGTAGCTACATCTTGTCAAGGTTTGGGAGCTAGTGTTTGGTGGCCAAATAAAGATCATATGTATGACGAAGTGGATAGTATGGCTATAAGTATAAAAGTACCAAAAGGTTTAGTAGGAGTTGCAAACGGAAGATTACGTAAGATTGATGAACATAAAGATGATAGTAAAACTTATCATTGGTTTGTAAGTAATCCTATTAATAATTATGGTGTAAATGTAAATATTGGTGATTATGTACAATTTTCAGAAAAATATGATGGAGAAGGAGGAAAGCTAGATATGGATTATTATGTATTAAAAGATAATATGGAAAAAGCACAAATCCATTTTAAAGATGCACCACGTACTATAGAAGCTTTGGAGCATTGGTTTGGAAAATACCCTTTTTATGAAGACAGTTTTAAACTTGTTGAAGTTCCTTATTTAGGAATGGAGCATCAAAGTTCTGTAACCTATGGAAATCAATATGTAAAAGGATATGCAGGGAGAGATTTATCTCAAACAGGCTGGGGATTAAAATTCGATTTCATTATTGTTCATGAATCTGGTCATGAATGGTTTGCAAATAGCATTACTAACAAAGATATTGCAGATATGTGGGTTCATGAGAGTTTTACGTCTTATTCAGAGAGTCTTTTCTTAGAGTATTATTATGGGAAAAAAGCAGGAGAAGATTACGTTATAGGTACTAGAGCATTAATAGCTAATGATAAACCAATTATAGGAGTGTATAATGTGAATTCTGAAGGTTCTGGTGATATGTATTTTAAAGGAGCAAACATGTTACATACCATACGAACAATAATTGATGATGATACCAAATGGAGAGCTATTTTAAGAGGTTTAAATGAAACATTTTTTCATAAAACCGTAACGACTAAAGAGATAGAAGAGTATATCAATCAAAAATCAGGAATAGATTTTTCAAAAGTTTTCGATCAATATTTGAGAACAATTGATATTCCAGTGTTTGATTATAAAATAGAACAAGGAAAGTTAAAGTATAAATGGACTAATGTAATTAAAGGGTTTACTATGCCAATTGCATTAAAAATAAATACCAAAGAAGTATTACTTTACCCGTCTGATTCTTGGCAAGAAATGAAATTATCTACAGGAAAAAGTTCAGTTATAGAAATTAATAGAAATTTTTATGTAAAAAAAGCTGAAGAATAACTATTCGGCAAGGTTTTTGTTTCTTAGTCTAGTTAGGCTATCTTTTGGTTTTGTTATCAGGAAGTTAGCTCCTATATTTGTGTGAGATTATAATCTTTTAATAAACCCCAATTATTAACCCCAAATTTCATAGTACATGAAAAAAATTATCTGTGTAATTGTAATGTTATGTTCTTTTCAATTTTCTTTTGCACAAACTGAAGACGATTACACTAAATTAGTAGAAACTATTATTAATTATATCAATACCAAGAAAGCAAAAAGTATTCATGGCTTATTTTCCTCTGAATTACAATCGAATTTAGCTGTTACCACGTTAGAGAAAAACATTGAAAATTACCATAATGAACTAGGAAGTATTCATTCTTCTGAGTTTATGATAGAAGGAGAAAGAGGGTTTTGCTACCTATTGGAGTTTGATAATGCTTCTATGGTACTCATAATTAAATTAACTTCTGAAAAAAAACTAACCGAATTTACTTTTGAAGAATATTAAATTAAAAAATACATTAGTTAATTAAATGTCTATAAATAAAAAAAGATGATCTTGTAAGATCATCTTTTTTTATTTTAAGCTCTATCGTACATTTTTTCGTACAGATCTGTATAAATTTCTTTAATAATTTTTCGCTTCATTTTCATGGTTGGAGTTAGATGTCCACCATCAATGGTCCACTGATCAGGAGTTAGTTCAAAACGTTTTATTTGCTCCCATTTCCCAAAATGACAGTTGCAATCGTCTAATTCTTCTTGAATTCTAGCGATAACCTTTTCGTTAGCCACTAAATCTTTTTGATCCGAGATGTTCATGTCATTACGAGAAGCCCATTCTTTAAGGAAATCAAAATTAGGTTGTATTAATGCTGTTGGCATTTTTTCTCCTTCACCTACAACCATTACTTGCTCTATAAATCGAGATTGTTTTAATTTATCTTCTAAAAGTGTAGGAATTACATATTTACCACCAGAAGTTTTAAACATTTCTTTAATTCTTCCAGTAATACTTAAAAAGCCATTTTCAACTTTACCTTTATCACCTGTGTGAAAGTAACCATCTTTTAAAACTTGTGCTGTTTTTTCAGGATCTTTGTAGTATCCCATCATTACATTAGGACCTTTCACCAAAATTTCATCTTCTTCAGAAATTTTAACTTCTACGCCATCTATGATCCTACCTACAGTACCTATTTTAAAACCATTATTCCTTAAATCATTTACTGAAATTACTGGTGAAGTTTCAGTTAAACCATAACCTTCCATTACTGGCATTCCAGCGGCAGCAAAAACTTGAGCCAATCTTGGTTGTAATGCAGCACTACCAGAAACCATAATTTTAAGTTCACCTCCTAAAGCAGCTTGCCATTTAGAGAAGATTAGTTTTCTGGCAATTGATAATTGTTTCTCATACCACCATCCATTTTTACCATAAGGTTGATATTTTAAACCTAATTTGATAGCCCAGAAAAACAATGCTTTTTTAACACCAGATAACTCGGTACCTTTTGCATAAATTTTATCGTAAATTTTTTCATAAAGCCTAGGTACTGCAGTCATTACATTAGGCTTAATTTCTTGTGCATTTTCACTCAATTTATCTATAGCTTCAGCAAAGTAAATAGAAATACCACAGTATTGATATAAATAGAGGATCATACGTTCAAATATATGACACACAGGTAAAAAACTTAAACTTCTACCATAACCTGCATCTAAAGGTACTCTAGCGGCACTAGATAAAACATTAGAAACAATATTATGATGAGAAAGCATAACTCCTTTTGGTCTACCTGTGGTACCTGAAGTATAGATTAAAGTAGCTAAATCTTCAGATTTTACAGCGGCTTTTCTTTCCTCAACTTCATTTTGATTACTTTCATCCTTACCAAGCTCTAAAACTTCATCCCAGCTTTTTTCTCCAGCGATATCTTTAAAAGTAAAAACTTCTTTAAGTTTTGTATTTCCTTTTATTTGATTTAGTTTTTCTAAAATCATTTCATCAGAAACAAAACAATAGGTAGATTCAGAATGGTTTAAAACATACTCGTAATCTTCTTTCGAAATTGTAGGATATATAGGAACGTTTTGTGCTCCTACCTGTAAAATTCCAATATCACAGATATTCCATTCTGTGCAATTATTTGTAGATATAATTGCTATTTTATCATTGGGTTGTACTCCTAATCTTAGTAATCCTCTACTAATAGCATTAGCTTTTGCTAAATACTCTTTTGTAGACGTAGATTTCCATTCTCCGTTGTACTTAGTAGTTAATGATTTTTCAAGATTGTATTTTTCCAATTGATAATATGGAAAATCAAAAAGACGCGTAATTTCAATCGACATATAAATCTAAATTTGTGCGTTACAAATTAAACAAATTAACTTGTTTAGGCAAAAATTGTTTATCCTTGATTTGCTTGGGTTTAGTGAAAGGTTTTTAACCTATGTAAAAAAAAACCGGTTGAGAAATCACTCTCAACCGATTCAATAGTTAATAAAATCCCCAATCAACTATAGAAGTATTAATAAAACGATCAAGAGATTTTTATATTGCATAAAATATTTGTTAAAATTTTACAACCTTTAATAATCTCTTCATCTGAGATTGTTAGAGGCGGGGTTATTCGAATGGCTTTCTTTTCATAAAGTAACCAAAATAAGATAAGTCCTTCTTCAAAACACTGTAAAATTACCTCATTTGTAATTTCAGGAGTCTCAACAATTAAAGCTAACATTAATCCTTTTCCTCTAATTTCTTTAATAAGAGGATGTGTTAAGTGTGTTCGAAAAATGGTTTCTTTTCTCAATGCTTCTTCCATAATATTGGAAGTGCTAATTTCATTTATAGTAGCTAAACCCGCTGCAGCAATTACAGGGTGTCCACCGAAAGTAGTAATATGTCCTAATTTAGGATTATCTTTCAAACAATCTATGTGTTGTTTAGAAGCAATAAATGCACCAATAGGCATTCCTCCACCGAGACCTTTTCCTGTAATAATGATATCAGGAGTAACATTATAATTTTCAAAGCCCCAGAATGTTCCAGTTCTACCAACTCCTGTTTGAATTTCATCTAAAATCAACAAAGCGCCAACTTCTTCACACTTGGTTTTTATTTTTTTTAGAAAATTGTTTTTAGGTTCAATGAATCCAGCTCCTCCCTGTATGGTTTCTAGAATTACAGCAGCAGTTTTTGTAGTAATTTTTTGGATATCATCTTCTGTGTTAAATTGAATGAATTTTGTGCCTGGAATTAAAGGTCTGAAAGCGCTGTTTTGTGATTCAGCACCGCAAACACTCATCGCACCAGCAGTATTACCATGATAGGCGTTTTTTGCAGCGATAATTTCAGTTCTATTAGTAAAGCGTTTAGCCAGTTTTAGTGCACCTTCAGTAGCTTCAGTCCCAGAGTTTACTAAATACACACAATTTAAATGTGTTGGTAAAGTTTTAGTTAAAGCTTTGCATAACTCTAATTGTGGTTTCTGAATAAATTCTCCATAAACCATTACATGAGTATACGCATCTATTTGCTGTTTTATGGCTTCATTAACCTTAAGATTATTATGCCCTAGACTATTAGCAGAAACACCAGCTACAAAATCTAAATATTCTTTACCTTCAGTACTATAAATATAAGAACCCTTAGCGTGAGAAATTTCTATACAAAGTGGGTGAGGAGAGGTTTGTGCTTGGTATGTTAAGAATTCATTTTTCATTTGTTTAACATCTTTTTGATTATTGAATTGTTTAAAAAATTGAATACATTCAATAATTCATATAAATTTTATTCCTCTTCCTTTAATTGTATTTCTTTTAATTCTAATTCTTTAGAACGTTTTAAGTCTCGTTTCTCATTTTCCTGAAATAGCTGCTTCTTAGCTTTTTCTACATCGGGGTTTGTTTTTTCTACAGTTTCTTTTTCAGCAGTAGCATTATCTTTTATAAAGATATCTTCCATAACCTTAGGTTGTTCTTCTTCTCTCCACAGAAAACCAGGAAAACGTTTGTCTTTTTCAGGAAATTCAGAAGGAGGAAAAGTTTTCCCTTCAGTAGTTTTAAAATATTTTGTTTCTACAATTTCATTATCTTCTAGTAAAAACTCAATATCACTAGAAATTTCTTTAGTAATGGTTTCTAATTCTAAGGTTTCTTCATTTCTATTATAATATAAAGATTCTGCATTTCCCTTAACTAACAGCGTTCTTAAATTATTATCTTCAAATTTTCCGTAGATATTTCTTCCTTTAATTTGGTCAAAATTACTAGGATCTATAGAGTCATTTTGTATGATAAAACCATTTTGTAAGACGCGTAAAGAATCTAATTGATTTGTTTCTTTATGATTAGTAAATTGAATACTATCTCCAGTAATTTGACTTTTTCCAGACCAAAGAATAGGATTTCTAAACATTCTTGTTAATCCAATAGCTTGACTAGAATGAATTGAATCACATTTACCTTGCAGATTTGATTTGAATATTTTTACATTATGATAGGTTCTCAATATTCGGTTTTCCTTTTTGCCTGTAACAAGAATAGTATCGCCATGTATGTATAAAGAATCCTTTTCTAAAATTGAAATGGCTACAGGTTTTTTAATGATAAACATAGAATCTTTATCTTCAAAAAGCTCAGCATAATTCCCTTTAATAACCATATCCTGAACTGTATCAATAACTTTTATTCTATTATTAGCAGAAGCAAATCCTTTTCTTTTGTCATAATACAAACTATCTGCATTAATGGTTCTATCTTTTAAATAGAGTTTTGCATTTTTTACAAAATATGAGACATCTCTATCGGTATCAAAAAAGCCTCTCTCTGCATAAACTTTGGTACTATCTTTAAAGTTAAAAATAGTAGAAGGACCATAAACGTACGCTAGATTTGTATTGGTGTAATAATCCAAATGATCAGAATTCAGTTCATTATCAGGATTAATCACATTAACATTGTTTTTAGCCGTAAACTTTTTATCTTCTAAGTAATAGGTTCCTTTATAGCTTTTTAACGTGTTTTTTTGATCTCTAATGGTTCCTTTAGCTGGATAAAATAGAATTTGTTCAGTTCTGTTGAAGTATAACGTATCTGTTTTTAACGTCATTTCTTTGTCGTTTACTTCTACATTTCCCCAAGATTTAGCAATTTTAGTATTGGCATCATAATTAGCAAAATCAGAATATTGAATAATACTATCACCTTGTTCAATAACGACTTCACCAATAGCTTTAAAAATGTTGTCTTCTCTATAAAGTAGCGCGCGTTTACAATCTAATGTAGCACCTTCATGTGCAACTTTAACATTTCCTATAAGTATAGTTGCACCAGGATATTTGCCTTCATCAAAAGTGGAGATTTGAGAAGATAAGATTTTGATTTTCTTATTTTTCTTTTCTTGTGAAAAACTAGTAATTGATACTATAAATGAAATAAAAAAAAGTAATCTCTTCAAAATTTTTGAATTTAATGCACAAAAATAAAGAAAAGAACATGCCAAATTTCTAAATGATGTTATAAAATTAGTTTCAAATACTATTTCTATTCGTTAAAAGAAGTATAATTTTGCACTAAATTAATGACAAACATGGAAAATTACTTCGATCTATCTTTAGAAGAGATGAAGTCTTACGGATATAAAATTGTAGATATTATTGCAGAACATTGGAATGATATGGGACATAAAAAGCCTGTTCCTGAATTTAAAAGTCGTAAAGAATTGGATGCTATATTTCTACAAGAAGCACCAGAAGAAGCCACAGATGCTAATGAAATTTTAGATTTTGTAATGCAAAATGTAGTACCTAATAGTACTATTGCTTCACATCCAAAATTTTATTCATTTGTACCAGGGCCTAGTAATTTTATTAGTACTATGTCTGATTCCTTAGCTACAGGATTTAATATTTTTTCAGGAGGATGGTTGGTGTCTTCTGCAGCGGCAGAATTAGAAATTGTAACGATCAATTGGTTGTTGAAAATGTATGATTTTCCCGTTAAAAAGGGAGGAGGAATCTTTACCAGTGGAGGATCTATGGCAAATTTAACAGCTTTAGTAACTGCTAGAAGAAAAAAGTGTGGAGATGATTTTTCTAAAGTGGTGATTTACCTTTCTGATCAAGCACATTCATCGAATATAAAAGCGATAAGAGTGTTAGGATTTAAGAAGGAGCAAATTCGAATTATTCCTACTGATTTTGAATTTAGATTAGGAGTGAATAAGCTTAAAAATGCCATAGCTAAGGATAAACTTGAAGGACTACAACCTTTTTGTTTTATTGCGAATGCAGGTACTACGAATACTGGGACTGTTGATCCTTTAGATGAAATAGCAGATATATGCGAAACCGAAAATATTTGGTTGCACATTGACGGAGCGTATGGTGGAGCTGCTATACTTGCTGAAAAAGGTAAACGTATGTTACGAGGTATTGAAAGAGCTGATTCGCTTACAGTAGATCCACATAAATGGTTTTTTCAGCCGTATGAAATAGGATGTCTGTTGGTTAAAGATGCTTCTTGGTTAAGTAGTACATTTAGTGAAAAACCTGAGTATTTAAGAGATATAGAAGGAAACGAATCTGAAATTAATTTTTATGATTATGGAGTGCAATTAACTAGAAGATTACGCGCATTAAAGTTTTATATGTCTATTAAAACCTACGGTCTACAAGCGTTTAGAAAAGCAATTACGTATAATATTGAATTGACTGAACAAGTTGAAGGGTATTTGAGAAGCAGTAGGGTGTGGGAAGTTGTTTCTCCAGCGACATTAGCTGTTATAAACTTTAGATATAATCCTATTGATAAGGAGTATTCAGAAGAAGTAATTGATAAAATCAATCAAGAAATTTCCAAAAAAGTAATGGAGTCTCGAGAAGCTGTTTTTGTAACTACTATATTAAATAAACAGGTAGTGTTGAGAATGTGCTTGATCAATCCAAGAACTACTTTAGAAGATGTTTTAGAAACATTACATCAATGTGAAAGTTATGCTCAAGATGTAGTATTATAATATAAAAAAAAGAGTTCTGAAAAGAACTCTTTTTTTGAATAATCTATCTTACAATAGTTTGTTTTCTATCTGGACCTACAGAAACAATTTTAATCGGTACTCCAGTTTCCTTCTCAATAAAATTGATATAATTGACTAAGTTTTCAGGCATAGATTTCTCATCGGTCATTCCTGTTAAGTCAGCTTCCCAACCTTTAAATTCAGAATAAATAGGTTCTACATTTTCAGGTTCTATATTATAAGGAAGGTGTTTGATTTCTTCACCTTTGTATTTGTATGAAGTACATACCTTAAGTGTATCAAAACCAGAAAGAACATCACCTTTCATCATCATTAATTGTGTTACTCCATTAACTTGAACTGCATATTTTAAAGCAACCAAGTCTAACCATCCACAACGTCTAGGCCTACCAGTAGTTGCACCAAATTCATGACCAACTCTTCCCATTGTTTCTCCAACTTCATCAAAAAGCTCGGTTGGGAAAGGACCAGAGCCTACTCTTGTTGTATAGGCTTTAAAAATTCCAAATACTTCTTTAATTCTATTAGGAGCTACACCTAAACCAGTACATGCACCAGCAGCAGTTGTATTACTTGAAGTAACAAATGGATAAGTTCCAAAATCAATATCTAATAAAGAGCCCTGAGCTCCTTCTGCTAATATTTTTTTACCATCTTTTATAGCAGTATTTAAAAACTCTTCAGAATCTATAAACTGTAATGTTTTTAATTTATCAATACCTCTACAAAATTCTTCTTCTAATTCGTCTAAATCATACTGAATATCAACTTCAAAAAAGTCTAGCATTTTGATATGCTTTTCAGTTAATGATTTATATTTTTCTTTCCAGTTGTCTAGCTCTAGATCACCAACACGCATACCATTTCTACCAGTTTTGTCCATATATGTAGGACCAATTCCTTTTAAGGTAGAACCAATTTTAGCTTTTCCTTTAGAAGTTTCAGAGGCTGCATCTAATAATCGGTGCGTTGGAAGTATTAAATGTGCTTTTCTAGAAATTAAAAGTTTGTCAGTATAATTAATATTGTGGTTATCTAAATTTTCTAGTTCTTTTTTGAAAATTACAGGATCGATAACTACGCCGTTACCAACTACATTTAATGCTGTTTTATGGAAAATTCCTGAAGGAATAGTATGTAAAACATATTTATTTCCATCAAAAACTAAGGTGTGTCCTGCATTTGGACCTCCTTGAAACCTTGCTATGATATCATAATTTTGAGTAAGAACATCAACAATTTTTCCTTTTCCTTCATCTCCCCATTGCAAGCCTAGTAATAAATCTACTGCCATTATATTAGTGTGTTGTTATGTGTGTATTTAAAGTTCTATTTAGATTCTTTTTTTGTTCCGTAGAAGTATAACGAGTGGTTGTGAATATCAATATCAAAAACTTCTTCTATAGTTTGTTTTATGATTTGAATTCTTGGATCACAAAATTCTTTTACTTCACCAGTATCTGTTAAAATTACATGATCATGGTTTTTGTCGAAGTAACTTTTTTCGTATCGAGCCATAGATTGTCCATCAAATTGATGTTTACGTACCAATCCACAGTCTAACAATAGATCCATAGTGTTGTATAGCGTTGCTCTACTAACACGATAGTTTTTATTTTTCATTTTGATATATAATGATTCAATATCAAAATGCTCATCGGCATCATATATTTCTTGTAAAATAGCATAACGTTCAGGAGTTTTACGATGCTTATTTTCTTCTAAAAATGAAGTGAATACTTTTTTTACGATTTCTTGATTTTCAGCCGAGTTACTCATATATTTAACTATTTAACCAAATGCAAATTTACGGTTATTTATTGATAAAAAAATAGGCTTTTCAGGAAGATATCTACAAAGTATTAACACGAGATACTTTTTGTACACCTTCTACTTTTTTTATGTGGTTGATAAGTTTGGTAAGTTGATTTCTATTTTTTACAGTCAATGAGATTTTTCCTTCGAAAACACCAGCATTACCAGATATATTAATACTATTAATGTACACATTCATAGTATTGGAAATGATTTTGGTAATATTATTTACAATTCCTTTATTATCTACTCCACTAATTTTTAATATAGCAGAAAATTCTTGTTTAGTAGAATCAATCCACTTCGCTTTAATAATTCTATAAGCAAAGTTAGATTGAAGAGAAATGGCGTTAGGACAATTGGTTTTATGTACTTTAATTCCATCATTAATGGTTACAAAACCAAAAACTTCATCTCCAGCAATAGGATTGCAACATACAGACAGTGTATATTCTAGTTTTTCTTCATCTTGTCCAAATACTAATGCATCATATTTATTAGTTACTTCTTCATCATCAGTAATATCCTTATAAGCATTTCGTTTGAAAGGATTTTTTAAAAAGCTCATTATCGGACTAGATCTTTGTGCTACAAACTCTTTTAATTGTGAGTTATCAATAGCACCATTTCCAATACGATAGAAAAGATCAAAGCTAGTTTTTAAATTGAAATAACTAGAGATTTCATGTATTAGCTTTTCATCATAATTAATTTTAAGATGTCTAAGCTTACGTACTAAAATAGCTTTTCCTTCTTCTGCTATTTTCTTTTCATCAGCTTTTAATGCTGATTTTATTTTAGCTCTTGCTCTGGCTGTTATTACAAAATCTAACCATCTAGCATTAGGTTTATTTGCCGATGTTGTTAAAATGTCAACCTGATCTCCACTTTTTAATTCGTGACTTAATGGAACTAATTTGCCGTTTACTTTTGCTCCTCTACATTTTAATCCAACATCAGTATGAATAGCGAAAGCAAAATCTAATGCTGAAGCACCTTTAGGCAGTGATTTTAAATCTCCTTTAGGTGTAAATACATAGATTTCTTTTGCGTATAGATTGAGTTTAAAATCTTCAACAAAATCAACAGCATTAAGTGTATTATTGTTTTCTAAAGTTTCCTTTAATTTGTTTAACCAACCTTCTAGTCCATTTTCATTTACATTACCTTGTTTATACTTAAAATGAGCTGCATAACCTTTCTCGGCTATCTCATCCATTCGCTGTGATCTAACTTGCACTTCGACCCACTTAGCTTCTGGACCAATTACAGTGATATGTAATGCTTCATATCCAGTAGATTTTGGTTGGGTAATCCAATCTCGTAATCTTGCAGGATTAGGTTTGTAAAAATCGGTAACAATAGAATAGATTTTCCAAGCATCAAATTTTTCATCATTAGATGTTGGTGTATAAATTATTCGAATAGCAAATTTGTCGTATACTTCATCAAAAGAAACATTTTGCTTGCGCATTTTTCTTCTGATGGAGAAAATAGACTTAAATCTACCTTTAATTTCATATTTAAAACCTTCTTTATCTAATGCTTCTTGAATTTTTGAATTAAAAAGGTCTATATATTGTTGTTGCTCTTCTTTACTATCTTTAATTTTTAGAAGTATATCTTTATAAACTTCTGGCTCAGTATATTTTAATCCTAAATCTTCAAGTTCGGTTTTTATATTGTACAGACCTAATCGATGTGCCAAAGGAGCATAAATATATAAGGTTTCCGAAGCAATTTTAACTTGCTTATGTGGAGGCATTGCATCCATAGTTTGCATATTATGCAAACGGTCAGCTATTTTGATTAGAATTACACGAACATCATCGTGTAAAGTAAGTAGCATTTTTCTAAAGTTTTCGGCCTGTATAGAGGCGTCTTGACTTTTATTTAAAATGGAGATTTTAGTTAATCCACTCACAATACGAGCAACAGTTTCTCCAAACAATTGCTCCATATCCTCTATGGTGTAATGTGTATCTTCTACAACATCATGTAAAAGAGCCGCAGCAATAGATGTAGCACCTAAACCAATTTCGTAAGCAACAATTTTGGCAACAGCAATAGGGTGGAAGATGTATGGTTCTCCTGATTTTCTTCTTTGTTTCGAATGTGCTTCAACAGCAACCTCAAAGGCTTTACGAATCAATTTTTTATCTTCTTCAGATAATGTTTGATATGTCCCTTTTAGTAAATCTTTGTATCGATTTGCTATCTCTTTATTTTCTTCCTCTACTGTTGCAGAATATGCCATTTCTTACTATGGGGGTTAATACTTTAACTACAATTGTAAAGTGAAGTTACTATAAAGAATCGTAATGAACAAGTTTTTGCTTATTTCAACAAAAAAGATGCTAACTTTTGAGTTAGCATCTTTTTGTAAAATATTATT